>QCTJ01000006.1 GCA_003211205.1 Synechococcus sp. AG-673-F03 | reverse complement strand
TTGTTCTCCGACATCCTCACGCCTCTTCCTGGCATGGGAATCGACTTCGACATCATCGAGAGCAAAGGACCTCAGATCGGTGATCCGATTCGCAATCTCAACCAGGTCAACGCTCTGCGACCCTTGATTCCCAGCGAATCCATGCCCTTTGTGGGCGAGGTGCTGGGTCGTTTACGTAAGAGCGTCGGCAATGAGGCGGCTGTGCTGGGTTTCGTTGGTGCTCCCTGGACGCTGGCTGCCTACGTCGTGGAAGGTAAAAGCAGCAAGAATTATGCGGTGATCAAGGCCATGGCCTTCCGTGAGCCCGAATTGCTGCACAAACTGCTCGATCATTTCGCCGAGTCCATTGCCAACTACCTGCGCTATCAGATCGATTCCGGGGCACAGGTGGTGCAGATGTTCGACTCCTGGGCAGGGCAACTCAGCCCAGCCGACTACGACGTCTTCGCCGCTCCCTACCAGAAAAAGGTGGTCGACCTGGTCAAGCAGACCCATCCCGATACCCCGTTCATCCTCTACATCTCCGGCAGCGCCGGCGTGATCGAACGGATGGCCCAGACCGGTGTGGACATTATCTCCCTCGACTGGACCGTGGACATGGCAGAGGCCTGTGCACGACTGCCTGAACACATCGGTGTACAAGGCAATGTTGATCCCGGCCTGCTGTTCGGAACCCCGCAGGCCATCGAAGCCCGAATCGACGACTGCGTTCGCAAGGCCAAAGGCCGCCGCCACATCCTCAACCTCGGCCACGGAATCCTTCCCGGGACACCTGAGGAGAATGGAGCTGCCTTCTTCACCGCAGGCAAGAGCGTGATGGATCGAGTCGGGGCTCTCGCTTGAGTCAGACCACCACTCCGTCGCGCATCCTGATCACGGGTGCCAGCGGCTGCGTCGGGCAATACACCACCTCATGGCTGCTGGAGAACAGCGACGCGGAGCTGCTGCTCTGGCTGCGTGATCCCAGCAAACTCACTGCGGTTTCCTCGGATCATCCGCGGATCCAACTGCTGGTGGGTGACCTTCGCGAAGCCGATCGATTCGCATCTGAGCTGGCCAGTGTGCATCGCGTGATCCACACAGCCACTGCCTGGGGTGATCCAGAACGGGCTCAGCAGGTGAATGTTGTGGCTGTGAAGCGAATGCTGTCACTGCTCAATCCATCCTCGATCGAGCAAATCACCTATTTCTCAACAGCCAGCATCCTGGATCGACATCTGCAGCCCCTCACCGAAGCACTGGCCTACGGCACTGAATACATCCAGACGAAGGCTCAGTGCCTGAAAGATTTGGAGGAGCATCCTCTCGCCGAGAAAATCGTTGCCGTCTTCCCCACCCTGGTGTTCGGAGGCCGAGTAGACGGCAGCAGTCCTTTCCCCACCAGCTACCTCACCGAAGGCCTCGTAGAGGCCAGCAAATGGCTCTGGCTGGCTCGATTCCTTCGGGCCGATGCCAGTTTCCACTTCATCCATGCAGCAGACATCGCTGCAATTTGCGGCCATCTCGCCACCCATCCCCATCAACGCAACCCGGAGCCCGGCCAGGGAGCTGTGCGCAGAATTGTGATGGGACAGAAAGCCATCAGCGTGAATGAAGCAGTGGCAATCCTCTGCCGCTGGCGGGGAATTCGACGAACTCCTGGCATCCCGCTCTGGCCTTGGTTGATCGAGACACTGATCAGGGTGCTGCCGATCGAGGTGAATGCCTGGGATCGCTTTTCCATTCGTCAGCGCCATTTCATTCACCAACCAGTGACCCAGCCAGAGCGCTTCGGCGACAAAAGCCATGCCGCAAATCTGGAATCGATCTTGCTGGATTCAGGTTTACCGAATCGGGGATCACCCTGAGATACGCCTATAATTAGGCAACTTCAACAGTCGTCATGCTGAAGAGCCTTAAATCGATCTTCTACACCGCCCTCGCTTTTGTGCTGGCCTGCACCGTGGGTGTTGCTTCCGCAAGTGCCGCCACCGTTGAGGTGAAGCTTGGCGCAGACTCCGGAATGCTGGCTTTCGAGCCCAGCTCCGTCACTATCAAAGCTGGTGACACCGTCAAGTTCGTCAACAACAAGATGGCCCCTCACAACGCCGTCTTCGATGGTCATGACGAATACAGCCACGCCGACCTGGCTTTCTCCCCCGGCGAATCCTGGGAAGAAACTTTCAGTGAAGCCGGTACTTTCGACTTCTATTGCGAGCCCCACCGCGGCGCTGGCATGGTTGGCCAAGTGATCGTCGAGTGATTCGCTCAGACAACACCTGATTTTTCAGGTTTCAACATAATCAGACCCCAGATTGTCAACGTTCAACCTGGGGTCTTTTCATGCTGTTGATGATGGATAAGTTTGGCCTAGAGATGAACGCCAAGGGATGACAAACCCTGCCTCTGCTCTGGCACTGATCCTCAGCCTCTGCCTCACTCTCGGAGCGGCTCTACCGGTCAAAGCCATGACTGATCCGGACCTGTCTCATGGAGCCCAGCTGTTCTCCAGCAACTGTGCTGCCTGCCATATGGGTGGCGGCAATGTGATCAGGGCCACTCGCACCCTGAGCCAGGCGGACTTGCAGGCCTACCTCGACTCCTACAGCCAGCATCCGATTGAAGCCATCGAGCACCAAATCGAGAACGGTAAAAATGCAATGCCTTCCTACGAAGGCAAGCTGAGTCTCACAGAAATCGATGATGTGGCTGCTTTCGTCGAAAAACAGGCCGAGAAGGGGTGGTCACGATGAGCAGAGAAGCATTAAGTGCCTTTGTTCATGCGCTCGAACACAGTGCATCGCTGAGACGACAACTGCATGGCTGCTCCAATGATGCTGACATTGTTGCTTTGGCAAGAAATCTCGACTTCGCTTTGAATCGTGCCGATCTGATCGAAGACGGTCAGACCTCAGCCATGGAGAGCTGGTTCAACCGCAGCGCTCTGGGAATCAGAACCCACGGCAGCACAGACTGAGCCTTTGTGGCCCGGGCCATGCCAGTCGTCACCCTGCTGAGCGACTTCGTTGATGGAACCTCGATGGCGCTCAGCGAAGACACCGAGGCGCCAAGTCTCAACAGCTATATGGTCCGCAACCCAGGACAACTCTGGGCAGGCATGCAGCAGCGTCGCCTGGCGAGACAGCTGACTCGCCGACGCAGGGGGCCTGGGACGCTGTATTACGCGCCCACGGAAACTGCCCAGGCTTGCGTGAATGCCTACCTGCAGACCGAGACGGGGTCGAGCGAAGAACAGGAGCAGCAGCAGGCCATGCAGACCAGTGGCGTCGAAATCGCCCCCCATGTTGGAGAAGCGATTGAACGCGAAGCACTGTTCAGCCGCCAGCAACGCGCCCTCACCCATCAGGCGCAAGCCAAAGGCTTCGGCTGAGCACAAGCTGCGCCGGAATGGTAACAACCGACACACTTTTAACTTCCTTTAAGGATTTTAGTGAGCAGCTTTCCGGAACCCTGCTGATCAACGAAAGTGCATTCGCTCGAGAATGCTCATGAACGACACCGTTCACAACCGTCGCGGGACCAGCCTCAAGTGGGAAACCAACGGAGAACTGGCTGGAGCCGATCTGCGCAACATCCTGCACCGGCTCCAGCAAGCCGACCCCAATGCTCAGGGGTTGAATCAATGTGACCTGCTTGCTCGGCCGCGACAGACGTAACTGAACTGGCCTGGACAACGATCGTCAATGAATGAGATCAGAACAGCTGGGCCATGCGATCCACGCTAGACCCGATGCATTCGACCACATATCCTTCCAACCCCTGATCATCACGACCTGGCCTGAGCCTGAAGAGAAAGGCATTCACCCAGGCCGTTTCGGTGTTATTGACATCGTGACCGCGGTCGACAAAACCGGGTTTCTGATCAAAAAGATGGAGAAGAATCGCCAGCACATCCTGCCGGGACAGGCTTTCAGGATCGATCAAGGGCAGCTGATCCCTGATCTCAAGAAACGAAATCGAAGCCGAATAATCGAAATCCTCCGGCACCACAACAGACATCAGCACCTCCTCAATGCTGGGATGGTAAATGCGACAGTCGCAACGACTCTCCGTCAGCCATGAGCCTTGAACCCAACGACCGCCACCACTGGATCGAAGAGATCGCGTTTCTTGAAGCCCGCCTGAATGGCAGTCAGGGGGACATCGATAAGGAGGATCGTGCCGCCTGTGAAGAAGCCCTGGAGGCAGCAAAAGTCAATCTTGCGGCCTGTCGCTGAAACAGGCCTTACGACCGAAGGGTGTGACACGGAGCAACAAAACTCTGTCGCTTCGCGAAGAGCTGCTTACGAGGCCTTGAAGCACTCTGCAGACGAATCGTTTCAGACAAGAGCTTGGCCTGCAGCGACTTCTGACGGTTCTCGTGATCACGCCAGTACTGCTGGATCGTGCGCGGCCAGTACTCAGACACACGATCCAGCTTGGGGGTCTTGTCGCCGGAGATATTGATCACGGACATGCAGCTCACCATCAACTAGGTCATCTCCAACCCCTAGCCACAGTCCAACGGAGTGGCAGCCATATCGTCATTGAAGCGGGAATGCTGTCTCAGAGCGCGCTGCAACCAGTGCTGCCGTTTCAACTGTTTCAACGCTGGCTCGTCGATCGGGTCGCATCCATTTCACCTTTCAGATCACAACAGGGAAGCTGCCGGTGATACTGGGCGGGTTCGCGCATCGCCCAGTACTCATCCACCACACCCAGAAGGTGTGCACTGATCCGAGTCAGCCATGACCGTTTCTTCATGTCTTCATCCTGCCGACCGGAGGACGATTCAGCCACGAATACCCGCCTGCCGGTCAGGGTTCCTGAGTCTGCGATCGGACTCTGACTGTTCAATCCATTGCCTCCACTGCGAAGCGGTGGTTGGCGATACGGACTCAACCAGAGCGTTGTCGGTCCAGTAGTCGGGTGAATCGAGAATCCCCAGATGCAGGGGACAGGACGGGGCAGCCTTCACAACCCACTCCTTCAGATTTGCTTAACCATGGCCCAGACCTTGGTCGCGATGCAACTGCGCGAAACACAGAGAATCGTGACGACCGACCTGGTGTGAAGAGCAAAGAAAACCTGGAGGAGGAGCCACTGAATAGGCCCTCTTCACACCCTTTGAGGAGGAGCTACAGAAACCCTATAGCTTCAACGATGCAACGAGCCCTGGCCATGGGGATTGGTCTCGGGATCGCCAGCGCCAGCATTGGTACAGCCTCCGCCTGCACCAGTTTCAGCTTGAGAGGCAATGATGGTGGAAAGGTTTACGGCCGAACCATGGAGTTCGCCAGACCACTGAACAGCGAGGCAGTCCTGATCCAACGCGGCACCCTGATCAAAGGAGCCGGGCCATCAGGCCAGGAGGGGAGCGGTCTGAGCTGGACAAGCCGTTACGCGGTGATTGGTCTGAACGCCGTAGGAGTCAACAACGCACTCGTCGATGGCATGAATAAAAAGGGAATGGCAGGAGGATTGCTGTATTTCGAGGGCTACGCAAAGTTTCAGGACGTTCCAGCCAATCAAAGCGATCGCTCGGTTGCCAGCTGGCAATTGCTCGCTTATGTACTGAGCAATTTTGAATCCATTGTCGAAGTCAAACAGTCGCTTCCAAGTGTTCAGGTGAATGGATCAGTGCTGCAGGCCTTTGGAGGAACTGTTCCCATTCACATGATCCTGCACGATCGCGATGGAAACAGCCTTTCTGTGGAATACATCAAAGGGGAGCTGAACATGCTCGATAACCCGACCACTGTTTACACCAACTCCCCACCGCTTCCTTATCAACTGATTGCCGCGGGTAACTATGGCAACCTCAACGCCATGCCTCCGGCAGAGATCACAGTGAACGGGCTGGCACTGCCTCCTGTCAGCGCAGGTGCGGGATTGCAGGGTCTGCCAGGCGATTTCCTCTCCACATCAAAGTTCATCGGAGCATTGATCTTCAGCAGAAATGCACCCACAAATCTGAGCTCAGATTTGCCTCCGGGAAGCCAAGGCATTCCAGCTGGAGGCGGATTCGGAGGAAGTGGCTCGAAAGCCACTTATGAAATGACGGAGCGGTCAGTCGTCTCAGACCCGAAGAATGGAACCTATTCCATCAAAACTTTTGAGAATCCCGATGTCAGGCAGATGCGTTTTTCAGACCTGCCGCTGTCTGGCGGATCCATCAAAGTGATGGCACTCGATCAACCGCAAAAGATCACCACTCTGAGGCCTTGAAGGAGGCTGACGAGTTCTCTTTCAAGATTCAGGCCAAGAACACAGTGGCCCTGAGATTCCAAAAACCAATCAAGTTGCATCTCTACAACATCAACTTAAAAGACTGAAAAAAGAAAATCCAAATCAAGTGCTGCTTATTCAGGCTGACGGACCGCCGTCAGCACCGCCAGATAGAGATCCTCATCAACCTCGCGGATGTCGTACTCAGACGGCATCGTGCCGTGATGATGTTCATGAACCACGGTCCAGCACATCCTCTCCAGGTCCGAGGGTGACGGTCCATAGCGCTCTCGCACTCTGGCCACCAATGTTGTGACCAGAGTCGGGTTCACAGGGGTTCCGCCCACCTTGATGGCTGCATGATTCGGTGGACCCTACCGATCCGAACCGGTTGACCGCATGCTGGCGTGCAGACCGAACCAAGTGGATCGGTTCCCCCTGGCTCGAGCAGGGATAAGACCCATACGGTGACAGCAGTACTAACGGACTCATGCAACCCACGGCCGAACAATTCACTGAAAAGGCCTGGGCCGCGATCCTCTCGGCCCAGAACCTGGCCCAGAAGCGACGCCATCAGCAATTGGAGACCGAGCATCTGATGCTGGCACTCCTCGAACAGGACGGACTGGCCAGTCGCATTCTCGAAAAAGCCGGTGTGACGCCATCCGCTCTAAATAGCAACCTGGAAGCCCATCTCAGTCAGCAACCGGCGCTGCAGTCTCCTCCGGAATCCGTTTACCTGGGCAAAGGGCTTAACGCCCTGATGGATCGTTCCGAATCTCTCAAGCAGGGGTACGGAGACAGCTATATCTCCATCGAACACCTGCTGCTCGCATTAGCAGAGGATTCTCGCTGCGGACAACGCCTGCTCAGTCAGGTGGGTGCCGACGCCAAAGCCCTGAAAACCGCCATTGATGCCGTGCGCGGCAGCCAGACCGTGACCGACCAAAACCCTGAATCAACCTACGAATCACTGGAGAAATACGGACGTGATCTCACGGCGGCAGCCCGCGACGGCAAGCTTGATCCTGTGATCGGCCGCGACGAGGAGATCCGCCGCACCATTCAGATCCTCAGCCGCAGAACCAAGAACAACCCCGTGCTGATCGGCGAACCAGGCGTCGGCAAGACCGCCATTGTCGAAGGCCTGGCACAGCGCATCGTCAACGGCGATGTTCCTCAGGCGCTGCAGAACCGACAACTCATCGGCCTCGACATGGGAGCCTTGATCGCCGGGGCCAAATATCGCGGCGAATTCGAAGAGCGGCTCAAAGCGGTTCTGAAGGAGGTCACCGACTCCGAAGGACAGATCGTTCTGTTTATCGATGAGATCCATACGGTGGTTGGGGCCGGCGCCACAGGTGGCGCCATGGATGCCAGCAACTTGCTCAAACCAATGCTGGCCCGAGGTGAGCTGCGCTGCATTGGCGCCACAACACTCGACGAACATCGTCAGCACATTGAAAAAGATCCGGCTCTTGAGCGTCGCTTCCAGCAGGTACTCGTAGACCAACCCACGGTGGAGGACACGATCTCGATCCTGCGCGGACTGAAGGAACGCTATGAAGTGCACCACGGTGTTCGCATTGCCGACAGTGCACTGGTGGCTGCCGCCGTGCTCAGCAGCCGCTACATCGCCGACCGCTTTCTGCCAGACAAGGCCATCGACCTGGTGGATGAATCCGCCGCGCGACTGAAGATGGAGATCACCTCCAAACCGGAGGAGATCGATGAAATCGATCGCAAGATTCTTCAACTTGAGATGGAGAAACTCTCGCTCGGCCGAGAATCCGATGCCGCCAGCCAGGAGCGGCTGGAGAAGCTCGAGCGGGAACTCGCGGAACTCTCAGAGCAGCAAAGCACTCTCAATGCTCAGTGGCAGCAGGAGAAGGGAGCGATTGATGAGCTCTCCAACCTCAAGGAGGAGATTGAGCGTGTGCAGCTGCAAGTGGACCAGGCCAAGCGCAGTTATGACCTCAACAAGGCAGCTGAGCTGGAATACGGAACACTGGCCACACTCCAGAAGCAGCTGGCTGAGAAAGAGGCCGCACTGAGCGAGGACAACGACAACAGTCAGGAGAAGTCGCTGTTGCGTGAGGAGGTCACCGAAGACGACATCGCCGAGGTGATCGCCAAATGGACCGGTATTCCTGTGGCCAAGCTTGTGCAATCGGAGATGGCCAAGCTGCTCGGGCTCGAGAACCAGCTACACGAGCGAGTGGTGGGTCAGCAGCAGGCCGTCACCGCGGTCGCCGATGCGATTCAACGTTCACGTGCCGGGCTCAGTGATCCCCACAGACCGATCGCCAGTTTCCTGTTCCTCGGTCCCACCGGTGTCGGCAAAACCGAATTGTCTAAGGCCCTGGCAGCACAGCTGTTTGACAGTGAAGACGCGATGGTTCGCATCGACATGAGTGAATACATGGAGAAGCACTCGGTCAGTCGTCTGATCGGTGCTCCTCCTGGATACGTCGGCTATGAGGCAGGAGGACAGCTCACTGAAGCTGTGCGCCGTCGCCCTTACGCCGTGATCCTCTTCGACGAAGTGGAAAAAGCGCACCCCGATGTGTTCAACGTGATGCTGCAGATCCTGGATGACGGTCGCGTCACCGACGGTCAGGGCCGAACCGTGGATTTCACCAATGCCGTGCTGATCCTCACCAGCAACATCGGCAGCCAGTCGATCCTGGATCTGGGCGGTGATGACGGGCAGCACGACGAAATGGAACGGCGGGTGAATGACGCCCTTCGCGGTCATTTCCGTCCTGAATTCCTCAATCGGCTCGATGATCAGATCATCTTCCACAGCCTGCGCAGAGACGAACTACGCCAGATCGTGAGTCTGCAGGTGAACTGCCTGCGTCAACGTCTCATGGAGCGCAAGCTCGATCTGAGCATCAGCGACAACGCCACCGATTGGCTTGCCGATGCCGGCTATGACCCGGTGTACGGCGCCCGTCCGCTCAAGCGTGCCATCCAGCGTGAACTGGAAACACCGATTGCCAAAGCCATCCTGGCCGGACGTTACGGCGACGGAGATGACGTCACTGTGGATGTGCAGCCGACCGGCGGCAGCGAAGAGCAGCGGAAACTGGTGCTGAGCTGATCACTGATCCGATTGGTTCGCAGTGCCGAACCAATCGGGCAGAGCCTCGTAACAAGCGCAATTGGCCTGGTTCTCACGCGCCTCCACTTTCCAGCAGCAGCTGCGGCCGGCATCACGTTCTTGCAACAGGGTGTTGGCCCAGCCCCACACCAACCGCGCAGTGGCTTCCATCCCAACGTTGTCCATCACCCGCAGATCCAGAGCACCCTGCTCATGCAGGCTCTGCCATTGCTGCATCAACGGATCATCAGCATTCACCAAAAAGGTGTGATCGAACTGGTGCCTGAGCTGCTTCTCCAGGGGCCTGAGACTGGAGAAATCCACCACAAACCCACATGGGTCGAGGTGGGTCGCGGCGAACCACACGGTGAAGCTGCGGCTGTAGCCGTGGACAAACCGGCAATGCCCGGGGTGCTGCCACTGCCGATGGCAACAGGGGTACCCCTCGAAATGCTTGCTGCAGGTGTAACCAGCGGAGGGCAGAGGCATCGGGCGGAGAAGAGGGACGGCACTGCGGCAGGATCCTTCCTGTCTACATCTGCAGCAAGCGCAGCCCGATGCAGCCCCTCACATCAGCCTTCATTGATCAGCTCCGTTTCAATGATGCGGGCCTGATCCCTGCAATCGCCCAGGACTGGCTGGATGGTGCCGTGCTGATGGTGGCCTGGATGAACAGGCACTCCATCGACCTCACCCTGAGCAGCGGTGAGGTCCATTACTGGAGCCGTTCGCGCAAAGAGCTTTGGCACAAGGGCGACACCAGTGGCCACACTCAGAAAGTGAAAAGCATCCGCTACGACTGCGATGCGGATGTCATTCTGATCACGATTGAGCAGACCGGCAATGTGGCCTGCCACACCGGCGCTCGCAGCTGCTTCTACGAAGACAGTGATCAACGCGCCCCGGGGGGGCCGGAGTCGCTTGCCCCCCCGGCGGACGCCTGCACAGAGCTGATGCGCGTGATCGAAGGCCGCCGAGATCAACCGGAGGAAGGCAGCTACACCAACAAACTGCTGGAGGGAGGTGACAACAGCATCCTCAAAAAAATCGGGGAGGAGAGTGCGGAGTTTGTCATGGCTTGCAAGGACGACAATGCCGACGAGATCGCTGGAGAAGCGGCCGACATCCTCTTCCATCTGCAGGTGGCCCTAGCCCATCACGGTGTGAGCTGGCGCCAAGTGCAGGCCGTCCTCGCGGCCCGGCGTGGAGACCCGCGCAGACCTTGATCATGGCGTGCGTGATCAAGGTGTGCAGGGAGAGTCAGAACTGATCACCACTTCATCTCCAAGTTGCACCGTTTGGAGCAGATCCGTCATCACCTTCTGATCCACATTGATGCAGCCACCGGTGATCGACTGCCCCACCCGGCTGGGATCGTTGGTGCCGTGAATGGCGAAGCTGTACCAGCGGAATTTGCCGTCGTAAGTGTTGAAACGGAATGGCTGTGGCGTGACAGGCACAGGCGCCAGGCTGATGTATCCATCGCCGTACTCCCCCGTTTCACCATCACCCTTGAAATCGATGGAACTCATGTTGCGAAAGAGGTTCTCGCGCAGATAGGTCTCAGTCTTTCCGGACTCCTTCACCAAAGCGGGATCCATTACAAAGCGTTCCTTACTGAGGATTGCGTTCACGCGGAAGGTGCCCAGCGGAGTCCAGCCCTCTTCAAAGGTTGTTCCAGGGCAGGCGATGCCGTTGCGGCCGTAGCCAACCTTGAAGCGACGCGGTTCACGTCCCTGATTGAGCTCTCCCGTGCTGGCGGAGGGATCGGCAGCATCCAACTGGATGCGGATGCTGTCTTTGGAGGTCCGTCCGTCCCTGGAAAGAGGACCCGAGGAACCACATCCGGCAACCGAAACGAGCACAACGCTCATGAGCAGTGAACGCATCAGGCTGCGTGAGCGCAGCAAGGTCGCAATCCTCAAGTCCAGCAATCGTTCACTGCAGGCAGCATGCCGAGTTTTGAGCGGCCTGTCAGAAGCTTGAAGCATGCATCAAAAGCATCGTCACTGGTCTGCGGCATCGGCAGGATTGAAGGGCTCACCGAAACGGGTGGGCTGATCACGCAACCAGTTCAGCGTGCTTCGATCCCCTGCGGATGGAGCGAGCACAGGCGAGGCTCCTTGCACCGGAGCAAGGGCATCAGCTGGATCAACGCTGTGGCCCCAGAGACCGAAGGCATGGCCCAACTCATGCAACGCGGTGGCCTGCAGGGACTGCGCCCTCAGCTCCGGTGAGACCAGCACGGTCACTCCTGGCTCCAGTCGCCAGATGTCTGCGCGACGCACTTCCAGCAGTTGGAGCACAGCACGACCATTGCTGGCTCTCCAGCCCCCCGCCAGCTTGCGCCGCGGTGGCCGACGGCGTTCCACCCGAACATGAGCACGGTTGCGGTCACTGACAAGCGTGATCGGCAACAGAGGCATCCATTGATCCAAAGCGGCATCAATGGCATTCAGCCAGCGTCGCTCCCATCGATCCGCTACATCACCAGCTGCAGGCTCGACCCAGACACACCAGCGAGGCAGAGATGGAATCCCGAAAGCCGTGGTCGCCAAACGCGCCCCGTATCCAGGTGCTGTTTCGGCAGCCGCGGCAGTGAAGGGCTGCCCCTCCAGCTTGCGAACCTGCTGAACCGGTGGACAGGGGGCATCAAGCATCGAACTCGTTACTCAAGCAGCGGGAAGACCAACACCCCTGGCCATCAGTGTGGCGAGCATCGGAACCATGGCAAATCCCACCAGCTCCACATTGATGATCCAGCCAAGACGGGTTGCCAGCGCCTGACCGACCTTCGGCAACTCGCCCTTGCGCAGCGGAATCGCCCAAAGGACATAAGTGACTGTTGGATAGAGCGACAGCCCTCCAACACTCAGATACAAACCGACTTTCCACCAAAACAACGGGTTTTCGGTGTAAAACTCGCTGCCCTGCCCGAAATAAAGCACCCGCAGAATTCCAGTCACCAGCAAAGCGAGTGCTGCAATTCCATAAATGATGTCGGTGATCACCATGGCCGTTGCGGTCCTACGATCCGGGTCAGGACGAATCAGCCTGCGCTCCACCACCAAGGCCGCGAAGCAGAGCATGAAGCTCAGGTAGTGGACATAGGCCACACCAGCACTCTTGGCAATCTCCGGAGTCAGCGCAGAGGCCAGCAACATGAGCTCGAATCATTTGTTGCTGGCGACAGTAGCGGCTGAGAGGAAGCCTGCGTCGCTTTCACGAAGTAGGTCTGCACAACCAATTCAAGGCAAATGTGAAGCGAAACGAATCACACTGTGAACAAAACTTGAATTCGGTACAAATTCAGAATTACGTCTGAAATATGAATTCCGCAGTCTTCATTACACGCGCCAAATAAAAAGCCTTTCGCCCTAGGTTCAATAAACCTTGGCAACCATGTGATGGTGAGTTCACTGAGTGCATTTTTAGGCGAAATCGGCAGACATCAACTACTGACTCCTGAACAGGAGCTAACCATGGGTCGCAAAGTTCAGGCGATGGTGGCGCTGAACGAGCGCTGTCAGCTTGCCGGCGGAAGTGGAAACGCATGTGTTTACAACGACGAAGAGAAGCGCACGATTAAACGGGGAGAAAGAGCCAAGAATCAGATGATCACGTCCAACCTCAGGCTGGTCGTGAATCTTGCGAAGCGATACCAGGGCAAGGGACTTGACCTTCTGGATCTGATTCAGGAAGGCACCCTTGGACTCACACGCGCCGTCGAAAAATACGACCCAACTCGTGGTCACCGTTTCTCCACCTACGCCTACTGGTGGATTCGTCAGGGCTTGAACCGCGCTCTTTCAACGCAGAGCCGCACCATTCGTATTCCAGTGAATGTGAATGAAAAACTCACCAAACTGCGTGCTGCCAAGGCTCGACTGATGCAGAGCAATGGCTTGCCTCCAACATCAGAACAACTTGCAGAGTCGATGCAAATTTCCCTCAGCGAGGTGGAAGATTTGCTGGGTTGTGAATTACGCAGTGTGACGGTCAGCCTTCAGGGGGTCGTGAAGTCAAAATCTGATCCTTCAGAGCTGGTTGACGTTCTCCCTAGCGATGAAATTCCACCGATGGAACGGGCGGAAATCGCTGAAAGGACAGCTTCGGCCTGGAAGCTGTTGGACAAATCCAATCTCACGCCCAAAGAACGGACGGTCGTGATGCTGAGATTCGGCCTCGATGGCAGCCATGAATGGCGCACATTGGCTGAGGTAGCCCGGCATATGAACTGCAGCCGTGAGTACTGCCGCCAAGTGGTGCAACGCGCCCTGCGCAAACTGCGCAAAACCGGCATCCAACACGGCCTTGTCGAGATGAGCGTCTGAACGGGAACCCACCCCCCGGAGATTCGGCTCACCTCATGGCAGATTCGCCTAGAGGGGTGAGATTCTTAAGGCTGACCGCGTAACCGCCATCGCCATGACATCGAGCTCCCCTTCAGGCACCAAGGAGTTCAACGCCAGGTTCAACGGTGAGGTAGTGGATGCCGAAGTGCTCGACAGTGAAGTCATCGATGAGTCTGCCTTTCGGCAACTGCTTAAGCGAGCTGGACGATCGATTGCTCGCCCAGCCCTTGAAGCGCTAGAAATAATGCTTGATTCGGCTACGCCTCCTCAAGCCAGGTTCACCCTGCTGGCAGCGCTCACTTACCTTCTCGTCCCCACAGACCTCATCCCGGATCTGTTGCCGGTGGCTGGTTTTAGTGATGACCTGGTGGCCATCACCGCAGTCATGGGTCTGTGCCGGAATCACATCACTCCCGAGATCAGGCAACGGGCGCAACGCAAACTTGATCAATGGTTCCCGATCCACCGCCCATGAGCCGCTGGTCACGTGACTTAGAGGACGACCTTGCAGCATTGCTGAAGGACTGGCTCAAGCAGCAAGGGCGCACCCAGTCGGACCTCCGCCGCAGCCTCAGAGCGACATCCACCCGGATGCCAGCCCTGATGGAAGTGCTGCAAAGAGAGCATGTCCTTGGAGGCATGCCTCGACTAGCAGCCCGGCTCTGCTCGATCGAAGCTGAGTGGGCCGCTGATCCAGGAGCACCTGCACATGAGGGTTCGGGATCCAGCGCCGCTCAGAACAATGCCGATCCCTTCGGTCAGTTGGATCTGCTGCTGAGAGAAATTAGAGACGACTGCACCGGCTGAACACGATCACAGGCAACATGGGGATATCGATTTGATTTTCCATGGCCTCCGTCCCGCAACGACTGCTCGGCGCCAGCCTCCTCGCTGCTGTCAGCGTGACGATTCCTCTGGCCGCGATGGCTCAATCAGAGGTCTGGTTACTGGGCCCCAACAGCCGCACCGGTGAACAGAGCACCGTGGTTCCCACCGACTGCGTCGAAGGAGCGGATGGATCCATCACCTGCAACACCAAGATTGAGAATCCCCCTGGCGACACACCCGCCAAGCCTTACTTCAATCCGTTCAGCAGCAACTGAGCACAGTGATTCAATCCCGTCGCAAACACCGAAGTTTCCTGCAATGGGTTGATGCGGGTGAAAAGCAGGTCGCCATCCTGCTCACCGCAATCACTGCTGTTGTGATCGCGGCTTCGATCGTGCAGCTCACGATCCGGGTTGCGTTGTCGCTAATTACCAATGAACAGGATTCTTACTGGCTCGGTGATGGTCTGATTCGCATCCTGGGCGATCTGCTGACCGTACTCATCGCCCTTGAAGTGCTGCAGAACATCACCAGTTACCTGCGTCGCCATGTCGTGCAGGTCGAACTGGTGCTGGTCACCGCACTCACAGCTGTAGCCAGAAAAGTCATTGTGCTGCCCAAAGGCGCGGAAGATAAACCTCAGCTGTTGATCGGCCTTGGCGTTTCCGCGATCGCGTTGGCGGGGGCTTACTGGCTCGTCAAACGATCGAATGAACCTGATGCTCGCCCGGACTCTCATTCCAGTAGAGAGCAAGCCATACCGTTCCAGGATCAGAATCCGTCCTCTCAAGCCGATGACGCCGACCGGCTGGAAGCATCAGCTGATCCCCAACGCTGAGTTCAATCCATTCCTCTGGATCTTCAAGACGCAGGCGAGCGCTCCCTTTCAACAGGGTGAGCCACTCATGCTCTTGCTGTTGGTACCAGAAACCATCCGGACTGCGCGATCCATTGGAGCTGATCCTCATCAGCCTCCAATCCCGGCCTGAACACAACTCCTCTTCGGTCTCCTGAGCTGAAGCTGAGGGCGCCTCCATCAGCAGATTGGATCGAAGTGGCGACTCAACATTCGGCTCTCCCCAGCGTCGGCCGATGCTGTAGCCCCATGACCGGGCCAGCTGAACCACCGCATTGTGATCAGAGCATGCTGCCAACTGACGACGACGTTCCGGATCAGCATCAAGACTGCTGACTAATGCATTGAGCTGTTGAACCTTCAATAGAAAACGCTGCAGATCCTCTTCCGCCATCAGATCAGGAACAACTGTTGTGATCCTGACAACCCGCAGATTCAGATCCAGCCAGTCACTTGCACCAAGGCAGACTGAAATCACCGGCTGATTGACGATGAGAACTCTGCTGGCAGGGGCCCTGATGATGATCACACTGCTTTGGCAGAGTTCAAGCGCCTGGGGCCTGAGTGGATCAGGAGCGCAACTATTTGATCTGCATTGCGCTGGATGTCATCCCAACGGTGGCAACATCATTCGTCGAGGACGAACACTAAAGCTCAAGGCTCTCGAAAAACGAGAGCTCAACAATGCTCAAGCGATTGCACAGATTGCCCGTGAAGGGGTTGGCCAAATGAGCGGTTATGCCGATGTTCTCGGAGAAGGGAATGACGTCGTGGTTGCCGACTGGATCTGGCAGCAGGCTCAGAATGCCTGGATCCAGGGATAAACATCCAGATGAGTCCAGATTCCTTCTCGCCAATAGACATCTGCTTCAAGCAGAGCTCGCACAGTTGATTCACTGCCGGACTCAAAGACTGCAAAAACGTGTGTACTGCCAACAGTCGGTCCGAGAGTGATCAATGTCCCACTTTCCTTGAGGGCTCTAAGCCGATCGAGATGCTCATCGCGAAACGGAGCTCTTTTTTCCAATGCGTTGTCGCAATAAGTCCCCCAGAGAACGAAGCGGGCCATAGTTTCACCTCCGGTTAAAAAAATCTGCGCTGAATGGTTGACGCATGCTGCACATTAAGCGCTATGTTCAGAAGGTAGATTGTTTTTATGATGATGCTCACTGGTGCTGAACTCCTTACGAAGGTCAAGGATTTAGGTGACGTCTCCAAGACAGACCTGGCCACTGCCTGTGGGTATGTCTCAAAAAAGAAGGATGGTTCTGATCGCGTTAACTTCACAGCCTTCTATGAAGCTCTTCTCAATGCCAAGGGCATTGAACTTGGCGGTGGTTCCGCTGGTATTGGCAAAGGTGGTCGTAAGCTTTCCTACGTTGCAACTGTCCAAGGGAATGGCAACTTGTTGATCGGCAAGGCTTACACCGCCATGCTTGATCTCAAGCCTGGTGATGAGTTCGAGATCAAGCTGGGTCGCAAACAGATCCGCCTCGTTCCCGTTGGTGGCACGGACGAAGACGAAGAGTGATTTTCAGCCGGCTGCTGCTCGCAGTTCACGGCAAAATTCTCCTGCTTCCGCCGCTGCGCAACCTTGTTGTGCAGCGGCGATTCTTTTGACTAACGCACTGCCAACAATGGCTCCATCGGCGCCCCATGCCCTCACCTGACGAACCTGCTCAGGACCGGAGATTCCAAATCCCACAGCAACAGGACCGGCTTCACATCGCTTCAGAGAAGTAACTAACTGGCCGACACGTTCTTGAAGACTTGAGCGTTCTCCGGTGACACCCGTCACAGAAACCAAATAGGTGAACCCACGGCTGGAAGCAGCAATGCGCTCCATCCGCTGTTCAGGTGTCGTGGGAGCCACAAGCAAAATAAGATCAAGGCCATGTTGTGCTGCAAGTGGAGACAAACGTTCCGCTTCCTCAAGGGGTAGATCAGGCACAACCAACCCAGAAACACCAGCTGCGGCAGCTTCAGAAAAGAAGCGTTCCGCGCCCAGATTCAGCAGTGGGTTGCTGTAGGTGAACAGCACAACCGGCATGGTGAGTTGTTCACGTAATCCACTCAACATCTCCAGCACTTTTGCCGGAGTTGTGTTTTGTTCAAGAGCTCGGTGAGCTGCAGCCTGGATCACAGGTCCATCCGCCAGAGGATCGCTGTAGGGAATGCCAAGCTCCACCACATCAGCCCCATGGTTCTGAAGACTGAGCAACACTTCAGCTGTGCTCTTCATATCAGGATCACCAGCCATCACAAAAGGCATCAGTGCCAGACGCTGCTCACGGGCGGTCTTCACGAAGACCTCTGCAATGCGAGAGGACAGCTCTGCCACGGATTCTGAAACTGTGATGCGGCGAGCCTAAAGGTCGACTGAAACTACTCAGAGGCCTGAGTGGTCTCCTCTTCAGCAATGGAGGCCATCAGTACCTGCTGCTGCTCTGGAGTCATGGCATCAAACCGCTCCTGAAGCTGTTGAGCGGTGAGCTGGTCATAACCGCTGCGATAGCGACGGCGTTGCTGCATATAAGTCATCCGACCCGTCACCACTCTGAACAGATAGGAGCTGGTCCAGATCACCACAACCACAACCAGAAGAGCCTCAGCGGCAATGCCGGCAGAAAACCCCTCAAATCCAAGAGCTTCAAACAACCAGTAGCCCAAACCACCAGCCAGGAGAAGGCCAAGGCCAAGTTTCAGGACACCGGCACGCGTCAATGCTCAGACCTCACCCTGGCCGCTGAAGCGGAGATTGAGGAATGGAGCAAACACAATCAATCCGGGGAAAAACAGGAACACCAGGGAATAGATCCCCAAACGCTCGTATTTACCCATCACGGTCCAGCGACGTGTCATCCAGGCATAAAGAAGGAGGGGGACGACCACCAAGTAGGCACCACCCAGAACCACATAGGCACCGATCACGAGCAAGGTGTCCAGGGAAACCGCGTTGAGGAGAGTCTCCATGGTCTGCAGAATGGGGCATCTGGAGGGAATCTAGAATGCAATCACGGTGCCGGTGGCTCGTGGGGGCGTGGCGGAATCGGTAGACGCACGCGACTTAAAATCGTTTGGGATGAAAATCCTGTGGGGGTTCAAGTCCCCCCGCCCCCACCACCGCCCTTGTCCCACCACAAGAATTGATGAAGGCCATTGCATCATGGGTATTCCAGATCCCCTCATCAGCTTCTGGAATATGAGGTTGTTTGGGTCATGGCGACGTCGGTGATCTCCAACGCTCAGCGGGACTAGGAACCTGCAGGACTCATGCGTTGAGCTGATCCAAACTCAACAACCGAATTCAAGGCTCCAGGGGAGAATCTCTCCTCCATGGAATAAGACAGGCCATTCAGTCTCCGGAAGTGCCTCTTCACCTGTTGACGGTGAAGGAGGCTCACTCAGCTTGAGAGGAACCTGATGATTACGTCGAACCAGGGTGACAGTGTCTTCGTTTAAGGGGAGTCTGTAAAAGTTGGGCCCATGTTCACTGGCAAAGCCTTCGAGTCGACCCAAAGCATTCTCCTGCTCGAAAATCACGGCATAGCTCTCCAATGCATGAAGGGCATTGAAGATGCCTGCACAACCACAGGATGACTCCTTGCCGGAGCGGGGATGGGGGGCGGAATCCGTGCCGAGGAAGAAGCAGGGCAGACCACTCGTTGCAGCCTTCACCAACGCCCTTCGATGGCATTCCCTCTTCACGACCGGAAGACAATAAAAGTCACTGCGTAGCCCACCCATGAACATGGCGTTGCGGTTGAGATGCAGATGATGCGGAGTGATTGTGGCGGCGATGCGGTCATCACCACTCTGATAAGCCTCTCGGATGTAGATCGCCGATTCCTCAGTAGTGATGTGCTCAAGCACAATCCGCAACCGAGGATGGCGCTGGCGCAACGGTTTCAGATGCCGTTCGACGAACAGGGCTTCACGGTCGAAGACATCAACATCAGGGTCAGTGACCTCACCGTGAATCAGCAGGGGCATGTCGATGGCCTCCATGCAGGTCAACACCGATGAGATCCTGGACAGATCACTGACACCGGCTGCTGAATTGGTGGTTGCATTCGCGGGATACAGCTTGGCCGCTCGGAACACATCCTGAGCGAATCCCCTCGCCAGCTCATCGGGATCGAGATCGTCTGTGAGATAAGCCGTCATCAGCGGCTCGAAGCTGATCCCCTCAGGCAGAGACTCAAGAATCCTGCTGCGATAGGCCTCCGCTGCATCCACCGACGTCACCGGTGGGCGCAGGTTGGGCATCACGATGGCCCGGGCAAAGGTTCTGGCTGTGGCAGGCAGCACAGCCCGCAGCATGGCTCCATCCCTGAGGTGCACATGCCAGTCATCCGGACGGCGAAGCACCAGGGACGTTGGAACCTCCGCCAAGTCAGACCTCCTGAAGGACGGGGAGCTCCCCCACCGCACGACGCAGAATCTCTTCCCGATCTTCGCTCACATGAGTCTCAGGCAAAAGCTCAAGCAGCTTCAGCTTCTCGAGACGATTGCGTGTGGAGCCGTTCATCACAACCAGATAAACAGACCGGCCCACTTCAACAGCTTCCTTGATGGCGTTTTCAAGGGCTAGTGATGCAGTCACTCCGAGATGGGAGACCTCCGTCAGGTCGAACAGAACGGCTTCACAGTCTTCGATGGCGTTGTGTTCACGGCTGATGGTCTTGGCCACACCGAAGATCATTGGACCGGTGAGCTGGAACAGCAACAGTCGTCCTGCCGCCTGATCCAGCAGTGCTTGTTGATCCTCAGGAAGTTCAACGTCATCGTCGGTGGTGCTGATGGTTTTCACACCTCGTGCCTGCAGGGCCGTCATCCGTTCAATGGTGAGCACATTGGCCACGAACACACCGATGAACACGGCCCAGATCAGGTCAACCAGCACGGTGAGTGCGATCACTCCATAGGTGATGCATGCGGCCTTGATCGAAAGGTGGTGAGCGCGCTGAAGGAAGCTCCAATCGATGATGTCGAAGCCCACCTTCAAAGCAATACCTGCCAATACCGCCAGCGGAATCTGAGAGGCCAGCGGAGCTGCCAGCAGAATCACCAGCATCAGAATCAGGGCCCGGACGATGCCGGACAGGGCGGAGCGACCACCCGCCTGAATATTGACCACGGTGCCCATAGTGGCTCCGGCACCAGGCAGCCCTCCAAATAAACCCGACATCACGTTGCCAAGGCCCTGACCGATGAGCTCCTTGTTGGAATCGTGCTCCGTGCGGGTCAGGCTGTCAGCCACCACCGAGGTGAGCAGGGCATCGATGCATCCCAGCATGCCGAGCACGGCACCGTTGACCACCATCAATCGGATCTGATCACCCGAAAAAGTCGGTGGAATGAAACGGGGAAATTCAGCTGTGAATTCAGGAATTCTGCGCAGTTCAACGTCACCGAAGAGAGTGAGAGACAACAGGGTCCCAATCACAAGAGCCAGCAGCTGTGGAGGGCAGAAGCGCTTGAACTGCTCGGGTGTAAACCACAGGATTAACAGGGTGATCACAGCCAGTCCAAGCTCAAGAGGCTGAACACCCGACAACAGTGCGGGGAAAGAACTCAGAGTCCCGATCACACCACCGGGAGGACTGCTCTGACCCAGGAAGGGAGCCAGCTGCAGGATCACCAGGATCACACCAATCCCGGACATAAAGCCAGAGATCACCGTGTAGGGCATCATCGTGATGTAGCGGCCCAGACGGAAGAAACCAAACAGGATCTGGAATACGCCAGCCAGCACCACCACCGTGAAGGCCATCGCCAGAGCAGTCCCTTTGTCGGGGATCTGGCTTGTAAAACTGAGAATGACGGCGGTGAACACCACCGTCATGGGACCTGTCGGCTCGGAAATCAGTGTGGGAGTGCCACCGAAGAGCGATGCCACCAGGCCGATGATCACCGCTCCCCAAAGTCCGGCAGCGGCTCCAGCGCCGGAGGCCACACCAAAGGCGAGGGCCATCGGCAACGCCACGACGGCTGCCGTCACACCACCGAAAACATCCCCGCGAACGTTGCGTGTACTGATGTGATTCAGAAGCACGCCAGACCGTTTCGAATGTGGCGGAATGCTAATTCCCTGTCAGCGCAATGGACTGAATCCGTGCAGGCACGTTCCCTTACGAGAACTGGGTGGCATCGCACAATGAGAGCAGGCTGCGACGCACGATGCCCGATTTTCTAACATCCGCCCTGGAGGTTCTCATCGGGATCGGCCTGTTGTTTGCAGGGGGAGAAGTCTTCGTCCAGGGAGCGGTGACGCTCTCGTTGATTTTTGGAATCCCTCAACTGGTGATCGGACTCACTGTCGTGTCGATCGGGACCAGTGCTCCTGAGCTGTTCGTGAGTATCAATTCCGTTTTGCGTGGATTGGATTCGCTGGCCGTGAGCAACGTGGTGGGCAGCAACATCTTCAATGTGATGGTGGTGCTGGGCAGCAGTGCTGTGGTGATGCCACTGCGTGTCGAAAGCCGTCTCGTTCGCAGGGATGTGCCGGTGATGATCGCGGTGTCCGCAGCGGTCTGGGGCATGGCCTCAGCTGGGAGGGTCACCTGGCAGTCGGGCGTGGCACTACTGCTAGCCCTGGTGATCAACTCAATCTGGGAAATCCGCACTGCACGAGAGGAGCCAGCAGGTGTTGAAGGAGCCGAACCCGATGTGAATCCCGACCAGGGCAAGCGCGGCATCCTCAAAGCGTTGTTGTCACTGTTGCTGGGAATTCTGCTGCTGGGTGTGGGTTCGCGGGTTCTCGTCAGCGGTGCCAGCGGTGCCGCTGCTTATCTGGGCGTCAGTGAAGCGGTGATTGGACTCACGATCGTGTCCGCCGGCACCTCAATGCCCGAATTGATCACCTCACTGGTGGCTGCCATCAAGGGCCGAACCGATCTGGCAATCGGTAATGTTGTGGGCAGCAACCTGCTCAACCAGCTACTCGTACTGGGCGCTAGTTCCATGGCAGCGGCTGGGGCCGGCGGTTTGCAGGTGAGTCCCTTGCTGATTCAGCGCGACATGCCGGTGATGGTGCTGACCGCACTGGCATGCATGCCCATCTTCTGGACCAAAGGCCAGATCACCCGACTGGAAGGGGGAATCCTGCTGGGCCTCTACGTGTTCTACGTGGTGGATCAGGTGCTGCCTCGCACGCTGCCCACCTGGCAGGACGAATTCCGACTGGTGATGCTTTGCCTTGTGGTTCCTGCAGTCATTGTCGTGATTGTTGTTCAGGCGGGGTTGTACTGGCGACAGCTCCAACGCAAGCGACTCAAAGAGCCCAATGAGCTGAGCTGAGCTGAAAGGTCTCGCTTCAAGCGACATGTCACAGCATCAGGAGAATTCGTTCATGAAGGGCTGACTGCTCTCTGAATGCTGTCCATCCTTGAAGAACGTTGCTCGGCTTGCCGATGCTCGAGCTGCTTCCACCTCTCAACGATAAAAATCTGCCCTGGCTGGATGTCATCCATCCAATCGTCGTGCAC
Source organism: Synechococcus sp. AG-673-F03 (assembly GCA_003211205.1). Classification (GTDB taxonomy): domain Bacteria; phylum Cyanobacteriota; class Cyanobacteriia; order PCC-6307; family Cyanobiaceae; genus Synechococcus_C. The sequence goes on along the minus strand of QCTJ01000006.1, from coordinate 60,667 downwards.
TTCGTGATCGCGATGGCGCTGATCACTGTTGTGTTCGATTTGCTGGGTGTGATCACACGAAGACGAAATCTCTTCGAGGTGAGCTTCTGGAATCTTCTGGTGGCGACGATTGCAATCTTTGTCGCCATCATTTTCGGTCAGATCGAAGCCGGCCTGGCCAGTCCCTACGGAGCAGCTCGCGACATCCTCAACTACCACAGCACCATCGGCTGGTCCCTGGCGGGTGTGCTCGGCCTGTTCACAGGATGGCGCTATGTGGTGCGTCAGAAGGACCCCACCCGTCTGCCCGCAGGATTCCTCGTTCTTGACGGCGTGCTCGCCACGCTGGTGTTCTGTCAAGTGTATCTGGGCGACATGCTCGTCTGGATCTACGGGCTGCACACCGTCCCCGTTGTTGATGCCATCCGCAGCGGGGCGGTGTCATGAGCTCCGCGATTCTTGGCCTGTTGATGGCGATTCCCTCTCCGATCAATGGGATTGCCGATCAGCTGGGAGCCAATGATCTGCCTTACTCAATCCCGATCCATCCGAATCTCGTGCATTTCACGATCGGCTTGTTCGCGATCGGCATCGCCTTCGATTTCGCCGGTGCCTTTTACCCGTTGGAGAAGCGGGTGTTCCGCTTTCTGGCCCTGCCGGTGACCCGAACGGGGTTTCACGACGTGGGCTGGTACAACGTGCTGGCCTGCAGCGGGATCACCTTTTTCACGGTGGCTGCGGGCTTCTACGAAATGCTTCTGGCAGTGCCTCTTCCGGGGGACATTCGCACCGTGATCGGGCAGAACGCCATCAACACCATGCTCTGGCATGCCATCGGAGGCGTGGCCCTGCTGCTGATCATCGTGGTGATGACCATCTGGCGTGGCTACCAGCGCTTCGTCTGGCGGAAGGACCTGGGGCGTCAGGTGACCTGGCTGTATCTCTTCTGCGGAGCCACGATCCTGCTTGTGATGGGCGTTCATGGAAGCCTCGGGGCATGGCTCGCCAGTGAATTCGGGGTCCACATCACAGCGGACCAGCTGCTAGCTGCAGGAGTCGATCTCAAGGAGGCTCTGCCATGACATCCACTCGCCGGAGTCCGAGGAAGGGCCCGCCGCTCAGGCTCCTCGCCGTGGTCCTGGTCTGCACGCTGATTGATGTCGCAGCGAGTTATCAGATCTCCCGCTGGGCCTACGGATGGCTGCCAGTTCCGGCATCCACGGCCGCTCCCTACGTGGATGATCTGTTCAGCCTGGAGGTGGGCATCGGGGCTTTCATCTTCATCGGCTGCGTGGGCTTCATCATCTGGTCGATCCTGTTCAGCCGGGCCGAAAAATATGACGAAAGTGATGGTCTGCCAATTCAGGGCAACACGAAGCTAGAAATCATATGGACCGTGATTCCCTTCGTCATTGTCATGGCTCTTGCGTCTTATTCCATCCATGTGAATGAAACGCTGGCCACACTTGGTCCAAAGCAGAAATATGACGTTGCCGTCAATCAGGCACCTGAAGCAGTTGCCACCCCGGATGCAACTCGCGAGGTCGGCCCAGTCGAAGTGATCTCAAGACAATGGTCCTGGGAGTTCATTTATCCCAATGGAGTTCGCAGTTCCGAACTGCATCTTCCTGTGAATCTGAGGGCCAATTTCCTTCTGAGTTCGAATGATGTCATCCACAGCTTCTACATCCCTGCATTCCGCCTGAAGCAGGACATCATTCCAGGGAGCGTGATCTCCTACAGCCTTACACCCACAAGAGAAGGACGTTTCAGGCTGCGCGATGCCATGTTCAGCGGCGCTTACTTCTCCCAGAACCAGACGAATGTGATTGTCGAATCCGAGAGGAACTACGACGCATGGCTAACAAGCACCGCCAAGCTCCCGATGGTTCAGGGACTGAGCCCGGGCACCCCTCTCTACGAAAAACGCCTCAAGGAGGGCAATCGCGGCTGGGCAACGGTTGCCCCCGCAGCTCCCCCCATGGTCAACGACCCCGGTAATCCCGAAGCGCCCCACGACTCCTGAAACGATGACGATCACCGATTACGACCCAAGGGTGCTGAAGGCACCCCACCCCGTTCCAGGTGCACCCGACAACTGGAAGCGCTTCTTCAGCTTCAACACCGATGCAAAGGTGATCGGCATTCAGTACTTCGGTCTCTCCCTTCTCTTCCTTCTCCTGGGTGGGTTGCTGGCCATGGTGATGCGAGGGGAATTGATCACTCCACCGGCGGATCTTGTGGACCCCAGCGTCTACAACGGTCTTTACACGATGCATGGAACGGTGATGCTGTTCCTGTTTCTGTTCCCGGTCCTGAACGGCTTCAACAATCTGCTGATCCCCACGATGATCGGGGCTCCGGACATGGCCTTCCCCAAGTTGAACGCCTTGGCCTTCTGGTTGGTGCCGGTGTTTGCTGTCGTGCTGCTCAGCAGTTTCTTCGTGCCAGGCGGCCCTGCCTCATCGGGCTGGTGGTCCTATCCACCGATGAGCATTCAGAACCCTCTGGGACATTTCATCAATGGTGAATTTCTCTGGATTCTTGCCGTAGCCATTTCAGGCGTTTCCTCAATCATGGGGGCCGTCAATTTCGTCACCACGATCATCGGCATGCGGGCCCCGGGCATGGGGTATTTCCGCATGCCGGTGTTTGTGTGGACCGCATGGGCCGCGCAGACTCTTCAGCTGATCGGTCTCCCGGCACTCACCGGTGGAGCGATCATGCTCCTGTTCGATCTCAGCTTCGGCACCAGTTTCTTCAGACCTGAAGGCGGTGGAGATCCAGTGCTTTACCAGCACTTTTTCTGGTTTTACTCTCACCCGGCGGTGTACGTGATGGTGCTTCCGGTGTTCGGCATCTTCTCGGAACTAATCACGGTTTATTCGCGCAAACCTCTGTTCGGCTACAAATTCGTGGCACTCGCTTCATTCATCATCACCTTCCTGGGGCTGATTGTCTGGGTGCACCACATGTTCTACACCGGAACCCCGCAGTGGATGCGCAATCTTTTCATGGTCACCACCATGCTGATCGCCGTACCCACCGGCGTGAAAGTGTTCGCCTGGCTGGGAACCTTGTGGGGAGGAAAAATCCGACTGACCACGTCAATGCTGTTCGTGCTCGGAGGCCTTGTGAACTTCATCTTCGGAGGCATCACCGGGGTGATGCTGGGAACAGTGCCGATCGATATCCACTTGGGGAACACCTACTTCGTTGTCGCCCATTTCCACTACATCATCTTCAACACCATTGGATTCGGCGTTTTCGCAGGCATCTATCACTGGTTCCCCAAGTTCACCGGTCGCATGTATTACGAAGGCCTGGGAAAAATTCATTTCACGCTCACCTTCATCGGTGCCACACTCAACTGGCTTCCGTTGCACTGGGCAGGCCTCTACGGCATGCCGCGACGCGTTGCCTCCTATGACCCCGAATTCGCTCTCTGGAATGTGATCGCCAGCATCGGGGCCTTCATGCTTGGTGTGGCCTCCATTCCCTTCATCCTCAACATCGTCAGCTCCTGGGCAAGGGGACCCAGGGCAACCCCCAACCCCTGGAGAGCCATCGGTCTGGAATGGCTGCTTCCCTCACCTCCACCTGCCGAGAATTTCGAGGACGACATCCCAACGGTGATCAGTGAGCCCTACGGCTACGGCATGGGGCATCCCCTTGTCGAGGATGAGGAGTTCTACATCCGCCGCTCGCTGGAGGCATGACCTGATGACAGGTGTCAATCCGGATCTCCCTCTCAATCACACCCCGGGGCATGTCCAGCACGATGGCCATAACCTCACTGGATTCATCATCTTTCTTTGTTCAGAAAGCATTATCTTCATTGCATTCTTCGCAGGTTATGCCGTGCTGAAGATCACAAGCCCTGAATGGTTGCCCGATGGGGTTGAAGGGCTTGAAACAAAAATGCCTCTGATCAATTCGATCATTCTGGTGAGTTCAAGCTTTGTTGCTTATTTTGCGGAGGTTTATCTCCACAAGAAAAACCTCTGGGGATTCAGGGCGATGTGGCTGCTCACGATGGCCATGGGCAGCTATTTCGTGTATGGACAATATGTTGAATGGTCGGAACTTACATTCACTCTCAGCAGCGGTGTTTTCGGCGGAACCTTCTACCTGCTGACCGGCTTCCACGGTCTTCACGTGATCACTGGGATTTTGCTGATGGGATTGATGTTGTTCCGCTCTTTTATCCCGAATAACTACGTGAAAGGTGATATGGGGGTCACTTCAGTGAGCCTGTTCTGGCACTTCGTGGATGTCATCTGGATCATTCTTTTCCTGTTGATTTACGTATGGCAACGCACGACCTGAACAAGCCGATTCTTCCGGCCGTCAAAGTGACAGCATCGCCATGATCATCGACGACCGCCATTACGACATCATCATCATCGGCAGTGGTGCCGGAGGAGCAACCCTGGCGGGATCCCTCAGCCGAGAGGGCCGCAGTGTGCTCGTGCTCGAGAGAGGCGAAGCGGTGGAAGAGGGTTGGCAAACCCGACCGCGGATCAAGGATGAACAGTGGTTCGGACCGGATGGGGATCCCTTTTCACCCCAGACGTTTTATGCCGTAGGGGGAAACACCAAAATCTGGGGAGCCGTGCTCGAGCGCATGCGCGAAAAGGATTTCACCGACCTGCCCCTGCAGGAAGGGGTTTCGCCGGCATGGCCATTCGATTACAACCACCTGGCTCCTTACTACGACCAGGCTGAAACGCTGTATCGGGTCCACGGCAAAGCTGGCGTCGATCCCACGGAACCATCACGAAGCAAGGGGTTTGAGCATTCACCTCGCGCGGTGTTGCCGTTCCTGGAGGAGCTGCGGGAAGGTCTACTGCGCCAGGGATGTCAACCCTATGACCTGCCTCTCAGCTGGTCAGACGATGAACGGGATCCCGTTGGCGATGCCGAGCTCTGCGGACTGGCACATGCCGACAACGGCAATGTGCACATTCGCCACAAAGCCAAGGTTCTCAGGCTGCATGTGAATCCCAGCGGACGGGAAGTGAAGAGAGTGGAGGCGGATCTGGAGGGAGAGATCTGGCTGTTTTCCTCCGACCTGGTTGTGCTTGCGGCCGGCGCAATCAACACACCGGCGATCCTGCTGAGATCCAGAAGTGAACGCAACCCCGGCGGCCTCGGCAACAGGTCTGACCAGGTGGGCAGGAATCTGATGAACGTGCAGATCACCTCCATCCTGCAGCGTTCCGCGGCGCCCAACAGCGGTCGTTATGCACGGTCGTATGGAGTCAACGACTACTACTGGGGAGACAAGAATGTGAGCTTCCCGCTGGGACATATTCAGGCGGCTGGAGGAGTGCTTCAGGACGCACTTTTTGCCGAATCACCACCTGTCCTGTCGCTGATCAGCAAACTGATTCCGAGCTTTGGGATCAAACGTCTCGCCTCCCGGACGGTGGCCTGGTGGGCCATGACCGAAGTGCTTCCAGATCAGGAGAACAGGGTCTGGCTGAACAAGGAGCAGATCCGCATCAATTACCTCCATAACAACCGTGAAGCCCATGACCGACTGGTGTACAGGTGGATCGACACACTCAAATCAGTGGAGGCTGATCCCTACACCAAGGTGGTCACGTCAGAGCCCGTTCATCCCCGCGGTGAAGCACCTCTCAGCGTTGTGGGCTTTGCCTGCGGCACCTGCCGCATGGGTGAGGATCCCGCCGTATCCGTTGTTGACGCAACCGGAAAGTGCCATGAGCTCGACAACGTCTACATCGCCGACAGCAGTGTTTTCCCGAGCTGCCCAAGTGTCGGGCCGGGGCTCACCACCATCGCCCTGGCGCTGCGCATAGCAGACACGCTCCACCAGAGACTTCAGGGCTGATCAAGAGACGACTCCGATCATGAGCCGATCAGCTCATCCAGGAGCAGTTCTGAAGTGATTAGCCCATAGTCACGAACTCTTCCGACACCGTGGGATGCAGAGCCATGGTGCGATCAAAGTTGGACTTAGTTGCTCCCATCCCAACGGCGATCGCTGCCATCTGAATGATCTCAGCGGCATGCTCACCAACCATATGGCAGCCCAGCACGCGCTCGGTTTCCGCTTCAAGCACGAGCTTGAGTAGGCAGCGGGGGCCGCGCTTCGGCAGTGCCTGCGCCATGGAACGGAACCGGGCTCTGTGAATCACGACGCCATCGGCGCCGTACTGAGCGATGGCATTTTCTTCCGACAATCCCACCGTTGCCAGCTCAGGCTGACTGAAAACGGCACTAGCCACCAGCTCACGGTCCACCTGACGCGGTCGGTCTCCAAACATGCTGTCAGCGAAGGCGCGACCCTCATCAATCGCCACTGGAGTGAGGCAGATGCGATCAGTCACATCACCGACGGCGAACACATGGGAGACGTTGGTGCGCTGATCAGCATCGACGGGAATGCGATGCCCCTGAATCGATACGCCCGCTGCATCAAGATTGAGTCCCTTCAGCAAAGGCCGGCGTCCTGTGGCAAGCAACACCCCGCCACAGGCGATGCGATCTCCACGATCCGTGAGCACCACGAGATCTCCCGGCGTTCCCTCAATACTTTCAGGACTTGTTGTGAACTGAAGATTCACTCCCTTCTCCGCCATACCTTCTTGAACCACTCCAGCCAGTTCGGCGTCGAAGCCCCGCAGCAGATGCTCTCGCCGTACAAGCTGGGTGACTTCAACACCAAGACCGCTGAGGATGCCTGCGAATTCGCAGGCGATGAAGCCAGCACCCACCACAACCATCCGCTCAGGGAAACGTTCCAACAGAAACATGTCGTCGCTGACCCAGCCCAGCTCGACACCTTGAATATCAGGTCGCTGAGGGCGGCCGCCGACACCGATAAGCACCATCTCAGCCTGCAGGCGGTGCTGCGGGTCACCACCGGGATCAGTCGAGACAAGGATGTGATGGTCGTCCTCGAACCGGCCCCAGCCCTGGATCAGGGTGACACCGGCCTTCGCCAGAAATTCAATGTGCATGGCATTGAGGCGATCCACCTCAGCACGCACATTGGCCAGCAACTGTGCTGAATCAATCCGGACCTCAGAAGGATGGACGCCATAACTGGAGGCCTCCTCCATCTGCTCCGCCATCTGGGATCCATACACCAGCAATTTCTTGGGGACACAGCCTCTGATCACACAGGTGCCACCAACGCGGTCACCCTCCACGATGGCCACGCGAGCACCATGACGTGCCGCCCGCTTGGCAGCCGCCAAACCACCGGAACCAGCACCGAGCACCACAAGATCAAACGACTGGTTCACCGCAGCTGACGTTCAACTACCAACCATTCTGATGGGTTTGGTTTCCAGCTCTTCACAGGGTGCGATTCAGATCAGCAAACCAAACAATCGCTGAGATCCGCATAGGGTTGAGTCAATCGAGACCAGGAGTCCGGTGTGCATTTGCCTCGCTACGACCGGATTCCTAATCATGACGATGACCACAGCCTGATCGAAGTCAGGGTGAGTGATCTCCAGCCCACGCAAATGTGCGTTGGGCTGGCAGAAGTTCGCAGCCGTCAGAGGGACTTCAGCCAGGAAAGCCGGACAGAACGTCTCGAATATCTGCGCGGCAAGCCAGTGCCCCTGGTGCGCAACCGCCTTAGGCAGCTCTGGATGGTGGATCGACACCATCGCCTGAGGGCACTGCTGGAGATGGATCCCACCGTCACCACCTATGGCTACGTGATCGCTGAGCTTGAGAGCGACAGCCGCGATGCAGCCCTACTGGCCCTGCAGGATCGGGGCTGGCTCTATCTCCATGACGGACGCGGCAACGGTCCCTGGGAACCCTCGAAGCTGCCCCAGTCACTGCTGGGCCTTGACGACGACCCCTACCGCAGCCTCGTCTGGAAACTCAAGAAGGAAGGCCTGATCGAACCACAGCGCTTAACCCCTTATCATGAGTTCCGCTGGGGGGCTTGGCTGCGAACCCGCCCTCTGCCGCCGTTCAGTTCCTCCCAGCTGGACCCTGCTCTGCCAGCATCCCGGCGACTGGTTCATTCCCGAGCTGCAGCTCATCTGGCCGGCTGGACCGGAGGAAACTGAACCAATCAGCAATGACGAACAAACGGTCGACGTGAGGTCCCCATCAGTGGTGACCAAGGGAGGAAGCGTCACGATCGTCGTTCAGGCAGGAATGATTTCAGCCGATGCGATCGACATGTTCTCGCATGCAGCCGTTCCCTCAAGCAACAGTTAGCGCTTGCGGCGTGAATCGATCTGAAGCAGATCACGCACCCTCTGCACCTGACTGGCCAGCTGTGGATCAGTGCCGAGCTTTTTTTCCACCTGCTCAATGGCGTACATCACCGTGGTGTGATCCTTACCGCCGAAGGTTTCACCGATGCGCGGCAGGCTGAGGCCGGTGCCCTGACGCATCAGGAACATGCCCACCTGCCGGGCCTGACTGACGGCCCGGCGACGACTGCTGCTGCGCATATCATCCGCAGTCACCCCGAAGACCTCTGACACCTTGTCGATCACCTGCTGTGGTGTGACGTCAACACCCTGGCCGCTGGGATCCAGCATGGGAGCAACCGATTCAACGGTCATCGGCATCCCTGTGATCGAGGAAAAGGCGACCGCCCTCGTCAGCGCTCCCTCTAACTCACGGATGTTGGAGGTGAAACGGCCAGAGATGTACTGAATCAGATCTCTCGGCAAGGCAACACGTTCCTGTTCGGCCTTTTTCTGAAGAATCGCCATACGCGTCTCAAGGTCCGGGGCCTGAATATCAGCGATCAAACCCATGGAGAAGCGCGAGATCAGACGTTCCTGCAGTCGAGGGATCTGGCTAGGGGGACGATCACTCGCGATCACGATCTGTCGACCTGCCTCATGCAGCGCGTTGAAGGTATGAAAGAACTCTTCCTGCGTGTATTCCTTTCCCTCGATGAACTGAATATCGTCAACAAGGATGAGATCAGCGGCCCGGTAACGATCGCGAAAGGCCTGCATGCCGTCTTTGCGGATCGCCCCGATCAGGTCGTTGGTGAAGGTCTCGGTGGAGACATAGAACACCTTGGCCTCAGGATCGATCTCGAGGCGGTAATGGCCGATGGCCTGCATGAGGTGGGTCTTGCCGAGGCCGACACCTCCACAGAGGAACAGCGGATTGAATTCGCGACCCGGGGCCTCAGCGACAGCGAGGGCAGCGGCATGGGCCATGCGGCTGTTGGGCCCCACGACAAATCGGTTGAACACGTATCGCATGTTCAGCCCCGGCAGACGACGGGGCGCCTTCCTCGCTGGGGTTGGCAGTGCCAACGAAGCCGGCACCGCTGCTGATGAAGCTGCCGCCATGACAGCTGCAGGTGCTGAACCTGCCTGAAGGTCCTCGGCATCACGCGCCAGAACCGCAACTGTCACAGGCTGACCAATGATTTCACCAGCTACGTCGGCAATGGTGCTGGCGTAGTTCTTGCGCAACCAGTTGCTGGCAAAGCTGTTGGGCGCCAGCAATGTCAGAGTACCTTCCCTGAATCCGCTGCACTGAGCAGGGCGGATCCAGGTCTCAAAGGTCGGCTTGCTGAGGTTGCTCTGAAGGGCCGTCTGAACCTTGCTCCAAAGCTCACTGCCCGTCAGCACTGCACCCTCCGAATCACAGGGCTGAATCTACGCACCCCAGGCCGATCGGTCCGTCTTTAATGAGGTGCTGACGACATCACAGATCTTCATGGCCTCCGCCATCCAGCGTCAACTGCAGCGCGCACTCACGCTCATCGGCGTCGGCCTCATCGGCTCCAGTCTCAGCGGCTGCGGAACCGCCTGGAAGCAGCGCATCGGACTGGATCAGGCCCCTGCCAGCGACCCCTTACCGGAGGTCAGCGATGGACCTCGCTCAGCCCCCCTTCAACCAGGGAAAAACATCATTGTTGAAGCGGTGGATCGGGTCGGTCCGTCAGTGGTGCGGATCGATACGGTGAAACGTGTCGTGAACCCTCTTGGCAACCTTTTTGGCGGCAGATCGCCGATCCAGCAACAGGCGGGCCAGGGATCCGGATTCATCACGCGTTCCGATGGCCTGATCTTCACGAATGCACACGTTGTGGAAGGAGCGGACCAGGTGTCGGTGACACTTCCCGACGGTCGCAGTTTCAGCGGTCGCGTTCTCGGCAGCGACCCACTCACGGACATCGCCGTGGTGCGGGTGGTTGCCGACAAACTGCCGGTCGCCCCCCTTGGCAATTCCAACAATCTCAAGCCGGGGGAATGGGCCATCGCCATCGGCAATCCCCTTGGCCTCAACAACACGGTGACGGCTGGGATCATCAGCGCCGTGGATCGCACCAATGCCATCGGAGAGGGACAGAGAGTGCCCTATATCCAGACCGATGCTGCCGTTAATCCGGGGAACAGCGGCGGGCCGCTGATCAACGCCGCTGGCCAGGTGATCGGCATCAACACTGCCATCAAGAAGGCCCCCGGAGCCGGCCTGAGTTTTGCCATCCCGATCAATCTGGCCAAGCGAATCGCGCAGCAGATCATCAGTACTGGCCGGGCGTCTCATCCCTTCATTGGCGTCCGGCTCCAGAGCCTGACGCCCCAGCTCGCCAAGGAGATCAATGCCGCGGCCAACAGCAATCTGTGCACAGTGCCTGAATTGAACGGCGTGGTGGTGATCGAAGTGGTGGAGGACAGCCCTGCTGCAACAGGCGGAATCCGCCCCTGCGACCTGATCCGTGAAGTGAACGGCACCAAAGTGCAGGACCCATCCCAGGTGCAGCTGGCAGTCGACCGGGGCCGTGTCGGCCAGGCCATGCCCATCATTATTGGACGCGATGGCGAAAGCCTTGAGCTGATGGTGAAACCTGAGGAACTCCCTCGGCAGCAGTAATGCCTGGTGGTCTGATCCGATGACCGAGCCCATCCTGGTGGTGATGACCCGCTGGCCTGCCAGCGGGCGCTGCAAACGTCGCCTCGCACGCACTCTAGGGTCTTCGCAGGCGGCAGCAATCCAGGCGCGGCTGATCGCTCACACACTGGCTGTGGCCCAAGCACTCGCCAGGAATGGAGCGCTGAGATTGCACATCGCCATCAGCGGCGCCGGCCCAGGAGCCTGCCGCCGCTGGCTCGCCTCGATTCCTGAGGCCAGCATCAGCGCACAGGGCCGAGGAGATCTTGGCAACCGCATGCGCAGGGAGGTACTGCGAGCACGTTCCACTGACCACGCGGCTCCGGTGATCCTGATCGGCACGGATCTTCCTGATCTGGCTGCAAGAGATCTGATCAGAGCTATCGAGCTTCTACGCCAGGCACCACTGGTGATCGGTCCATCACGGGATGGTGGCTACTGGCTGTTCGGCCTGGCGCCAACGGCAACCGGGGTACCCCGCTGGCCCTTTCATTCGATCCCGTGGGGTAGCGACCAGGTCTTCGGACTCACTTGGCAGCGAGCCTGCCAACGCGGTCTGAAGCCGGCACAGCTCGACATCCGCAATGACATTGACCAGCTCGAGGATCTTGAGGGCTGGCTGGCATGAACAGACCAGCTGCTCTGAGCGTGGTCATCCCCTGCCTCAATGAGGCAGAACGGCTGCCGTTGCTGCTGGCGGACTTGCAGTGCGGTGGGAGCGAGCTGGAGATTCTGCTGGCGGATGGGGGGAGCATCGATGCCACGCCGGAGATCGCAGGCTTGGCAGGTGCTGATCTGATCAAGGTTCATCCCGCTGGCCGTGGCCGCCAACTGCGCGCAGCAGCGACCCAGGTCCATGGCGACTGGTTGCTGTTCTTGCATGCAGACAGTCGTTTGCCCAATCAATGGTTCAGGTGGGTCAGCCCGCTACTGCAAACCTCTGCCGCAGCAGCTAACGCCTGGTATTTCGATTTTCGAATTGCTCCCTCCACAGCGTCGCGACGTCTGCTGGAGCAGGCTGTGGCCCTGCGCAGTCGCTGGCTTCAGCGTCCCTACGGTGATCAGGGGCTGCTGCTGCATCGCAAGCTTTATGACCGTTGCGGCGGCTTTGCCGAGCTGCCGCTGATGGAGGATCTGGATCTGGTGGAGCGCCTGAGCCGCATCGCTGATCTCAAGCGGATAGGACTACCACTGACCACCGATGGCCGACGTTGGCAACGCGACGGAGTGCTGCAGCGCAGCTGGCGTAATGCACGGCTGCGTCGGCGCTGGAAGCAGGGCGAGTCCGCGGAACGGCTTGCCGAGGCTTACTACGGCACTCAGTTTGCATACCAGAAACCGCAGCGATGACCATTGGGCTCAAGGTCCCAGCCCAAACGTTTATAGAAAGGCAGGACCCCTGGGTCGGCAAACAATGTGGCGCGTTCAGTCCCGAGGGCACGCAAAGCATCGAGGATGTAATCCATCAGCTGACTGCCGAGACCGGAGCCCTGGTACAGGGGGTGAACAGCAACATCCCAGATGGTGGCTTCGAGCACCCCGTCGCCTGTGCAGCGCGCAAAGCCCACCAAGCGTGGGATCCGGGCATCGTGGCGCCAGAGACCAACCCGGATCAGGCTGTTGTCGAGAGCCTTGCGAACCCTTCGTACCGGTCGCCGGCTCCAGCCCACCGCTTCCAGAAGCTGCTCCAACTCCACCAAATCAAAGGGTCGGTGCTGGCTGAACACCAGAGTGAGCTGGCTGGCAGGCGTCGCACACAGCTTCGCCTGATCGCCGTACATCACTTGTAGTGTCTCTGGCGTAAGGGAAGGGTCGTCGATCACTGACGATGCTGCATTATCACGATCCTGGCGCACGGAAGGTGCGGAAGGCGGCAAGGTGGATGGGCAAGTTCTGCACAGATGCCTGCAAGTCAACTGCTGATTGCTGTTCATGGCTGGCTTTTGAGCAAGCAGGTCTGGTCGCCTTTTGCCGCATGCTGGAAAGAACGCCATCCAGAGATTGAGCTCTGGTGCCCTGATCTGCCTGGCTTCGGGGATGCCGAGCGCCCCTCAGGACTGCTCCCCAACCTGTCGGCCTACGGCCGCTGGCTGGCGGACGACGCCATTCACAGAGCTGAGGGACGACCCTTCGTGCTGTTGGGCCACTCTCTCGGCGGCAGCGTGGTGCTGCATGCCGAAGCACATCTGCGACAACAGAAACAGGCCGGTTTATTGGGCGTTGTTCTGCTGGCAGCAGGGGGAGGGATCTATCAGCCACGGCCCTTTCGTCGACTGCGCGGCTTCGGGAAGTTGATTCTGGAGCTGCGTCCCGATGCACTGGCTCAGCTACCGGCACCCCTTGGAGCCCTAGGGCCGTTCAAGGCCGAGCGGCGGGCTGCCCGCGGACTACTGGTGAACAGCACCAGCAGGGGCGCGGTTCGAGATCTGCCTGGATTGGTGTCGGATCTGGCTGTCGACAGCCTCTGGATCAGTGGCGACAACGATCAGGTGATGGAACCTGGCTATGTGCGCCATCTGGCGGCTTACAGCCCCGGGCATGACTATCGCCAGATCGGTGGCTGTGGCCACCTGCCAATGCGAGAGAAGCCAGAGATGCTGAGCGACATCCTGTCCAGCTGGATTGAGGCTCAGAGCCTGGCAAGACCCCGTTCCTGAAGCTCGGCGAGTTCGGCATAGAGACCGCCCTGAGCGCGCAACTGCAGATGGGTTCCCTGCTCGATCAAACGGCCACGACGCAGAACGAGGATCCGATCGGCGGCCTCAACGGTGGCCAGACGGTGAGCAATCACAACGGCGGTTCGGCGTTCCAGCAAGCGATCGAGATCCCTTTGCAGAGTGGCTTCCGTGGAAGGATCCATGAAGGCGGTGGCCTCGTCCATCACGAGGACATTGGGATTGCGAATCGCCACCCGAGCCACAGCAAGCAGTTGACGTTCTCCAGAGCTGAGGTTGCCCCCGCGCTCGCGCAGCTCCGTGTCCAGCCCCTGAGGAAGCCTGCCCAGCAGTGAGCTGAGGCCGAGATCTCTGCAAACCTCCTTGAGCTGTTTGTCTTCGATCTCCCGGTCGAGTCGGAGATTGTCGCCAACGCTGCCACTGAACAGAAAGGTGTCCTGCAGAACCACCCCCAGCTGGCGACGGAGATCCGGCAGAGAAAGGCTGCGGATGTCGCGTCCATCGAGAAGGATGCGGCCCTGCTGAGGCTCATAAAGCCTGCAGAGCAAACGGATCACGGTGGTCTTACCGGAACCGGTAGGGCCCACCAACGCCACATGCTCACCGGGCGCAAGCCTGAAGCTCAGATCCTGAAGAATCGGCTCATCAGGTCGATAAGCGAAGTGAACACCTTCAAACACCACTTCTCCGGAGGCCGACGGCATCACCTGCAGTAGAGCAGGCAAGGTTTCAACAGGCGATGCCTTGGAGTTGCCAGGGCCCGCCAGGGTGTGATCTCGAATTTCCAGTGGCTCTTCGAGCAGTTCTCCGATGCGCTCAACAGCGGTCAAGCCACCCTGAATCTGGGTAAAGCGCTCGGCCATCTGCCTCAGTGGATCAAACAGACGCTGCGAATAGAGGATGAACGTTGTGAGGATGCCAAGCCCCATCGCCCCGGAGGTGACCATCCAACCCCCCAGAGCCAGCACAATCGCCACCGCACCGAGGGAAACCCACTCAAGGAATGCGGAGATGCTGCTGTCAAACAAAATCGTGCCATTCACCGCCTCGCGATAGGCCAGGCCGGTGCGTTGGAAACGGTCACCGTTGAAGGCCTCACGGCGAAACATCTGGACCACGTCCAGACCCTGCAGATTTTCCTGAAAATCTGCATTCAACTGCGATAGCTCCTCACGCACCCGATAGTTGGCTTTGCGGTAGCGCCCCTGCAACCAGAGCACAACCAGGGTTACGGGGACCTGGGAGACGAGCAAAAGCAGCCCGAGTCGCCATTCGATCAGCAACATCGACACCGCGATCACGGTGAGCGTGACCAGATCGCCAAGAACTCCAACAGCCCCGCTGCCAAACACCTCAGCCAGTGCATCGACATCGCTGGTGAGGCGCGTGAGCAACTTACCCACAGGCATGCGGTCATGGAACCGCAGGGAAAGATCCATCGCATGGGCGAAGAGATCACGGCGAATTCTGGCCGTAAGTCGCTGGCCCACCGATTGGATGTTGAAGCTCTGCACGCCCTGTAGAGCCAGACGCACCAGCACAGAAATCAGCAGAGCACCAATGATCAGACGCAGGGCCAAGGTGCTGTCGAGGGGCTGCAGGATCGGCGCGACCGCTTCATTGGTGGCACCTGAGACGGTGCGCAGAATCGAGATGGCCTGACCAACCAGCAGCGGCTGGATCGCGCCAGCGAGCGCCACCGGAATCAGCAGAATCAGGGTGAGCAGCAGACGACGACGGTCGCGCCCGAGGTAGCGCCCCAGCCGACTGATGCGCTGCAGATCGGAACCGGCCATCAGGTCGTGCTCACCATCTCCCTCATGGGAGCATCCATTGCCTCGATGACTTGTTGCAGCTCTCCCTGATCCAAACGCAACGACAGCGGATGGCCCACGAGTCGAGCCGTGGTGTGGAAGAGGTCTTCAATCGCCACCAGACCGTTGTCCCTGAGAGTTCGTCCTGTGGCGACCAGGTCGACAATCGCTTCGGCAATTCCTGTGATCGGACCAAGCTCCACGGATCCGGTGAGGTGCACCAGCTCAACCGGGAGATCGATTGAATCGAAATACTGTCGAGCACAACGGGTGAATTTGCTGGCCACACGGCAATGCGGCGGCAAGTCGGTGGGCCTCTGATACCCACTGCTGGACTTGACGGCAACGGACATGCGACAGCCGCCGAAACCGAGGTCGACCAGATGCGCCACAGGCATCTGGTGCTCGCGCAGCACGTCGTAACCGACCACACCGAGCTGGGCTTGCCCGTAAGCCACGTAAACCGGCACATCACCGTTGCGGACCAGCAGAGCTCGGGCCCGGCCACAGACCGAAGGCACCATCAGCTGGCGGTTGTCGGGATCCAACACTGCCGAAAAATCAAGACCGGCAAACTGGAAACGTTCCACGGACTCCCGCAGCAGCGCGCCTTTGGCCAGTGCAACGGTGATCATGGAAGATTGCATCGCCCAAAACTTTAACGATGGGCCACCCCTGTCAGAGCGACGGAATCAAGCCACTGCCGGTCCTGCAGGACAACGTCGTCTGGATCTGGACAAGGGGACGCGAGGCGGTCGTCGTCGATCCCGCCGTTGCCGAACCCGTGAGGCAATGGCTGGTGGATCGCACGCTGGAGCTCACCGCCGTCCTGCAGACCCATCACCATGCCGACCACATCGGCGGTACACCCGATCTGTTGCGGCAATGGCCTTCAGCTGCGGTGATCGCAGCAGCAGCCGATCAGGAGCGGATTCCTTTCCAGACGGTGTCGGTCGAGCCCGGCACACAGCTCGAGCTGCTGGGACGCCCCGTCTCGGTGATCGATGTGCGAGCCCATACCCGGGCGCATCTGGCTTATGCCCTGCCCGAGGGGTGCTCCCCGGAGCTTCCGACGCCAGTGCTGTTCTGTGGCGACACCCTGTTCGGGGCAGGCTGCGGTCGTCTGTTCGAAGGATCAGCCGAGGACATGCACCTAGCCCTCAAACGCCTGCAGGATCTTCCGGACGACACCATCGTGCATTGCGCTCACGAGTACACCGAAGGCAACCTGCGCTGGGCCCACGCCCTCAGACCGGATGATCAGGCCATCGCCGCACGCCTAAGCACGGTCCAAGACCTGCGCAGCCGTGGAAGTTTGTCCCTGCCCAGCACCATGGGTGAGGAGCGGCGCACCAACCTGTTTCTGCGAGCGTGTTCAGTGCGAGAACTGCGTGAACTCAGGTTGCACAAGGACAGCTGGAGCGGCTGAGAAAGGCTCAGCAGGCTTTGGTGAGCAGAGCACGTCGCTGAGGATGCAGCAAGACCGATGAACCGGGCTGAAGACGCAGACGACAGCTCTGGCCGCGTTCATAGTCCTCGGAAAGCGGTCTCAGCAGCCGCAGCTGCCGGTCACCGCTCTTCACCCTGTACATCCAGCTGTGGCCAAGGAACTCGCGCCCCACCACCTGATCCTCACCATTGGCATCCTCCAGCAGCGCGATGGCTTCGGGAGCAACCAGAACCGTTGCCTCCTCCGGCAGGGCATCGGCCTGAAGATCGCCAGGTCTCTCCAGGTCACCCAGAGGGCAGCGCAGACAACCGCCGGCGGCATCGTTCCAAACCGGCAGAACATTGCGCTGAAGCACAAAGCTGCCCACGAAGGGAGTTGCCGGTGACTCCACCAGCTGCTTCGGGCTGGCGCACTGATGCAGAAGTCCGTCGCGCAGCACAGCCACCCGACTGCAAATTGCAAGGGCCTCCTCCGGGTCATGGGTGACCAACACACCGCTGGCGTTGCAGGCACTGAGAACGGATGGCAGTTCACTGCGCAGGCGCAGCCGAACCTCCACGTCCAGGTTGGAGAAGGGTTCATCGAGCAGCACCACCGATGGCGCCGGTGCCAGAGCTCTCGCTAAAGCCAGACGTTGACGCTGACCGCCGGAAAGCTCATGGGGATAACGCTCTTTCAACCGTTCCAGCCCCAACAGCTCCAGAAGCCAGGACGCCCGACCTGTGTCCTGCCCGCGGCGAAGACCGAAACAGGTGTTGGCCCAGGCATTCAGATGAGGGAACAGGGCATAGTCCTGAAACACCATGCCCACTCCACGGCGTTCGGCGGCCAGCGAGCGCTGAGGGCTGACCACCTCGCGGCCATGAAGGCGAATGCTGCCGCGGATTGGTCTTTCAAAACCGGCGATCAATCTCAGAAGAGTGGTCTTGCCGCAGCCGGAGGGGCCCAACAACCCCACAAGTTCACCGCCCTGCAGGCTGAGATTGATGCCCTGAAGAGTCCACTCCGCTCCGGAAGCGTCATAGCTGTGCCAGAGACCATTGATCTCGACCGGAAGGGACTCCATCGACACGAAGCGTGAAAATGTAGTCCCATTGTGATCCCTCTTGATGTCAACCACCACCCATCAAGCTGTCACCACACCTGACGCGCCGGCTCCGGTAGGGCCATACAACCAGGCCGTGCAGGCTGGCGGATGGCTCTATTGCTCGGGCCAGATCCCTCTAGACCCAGCAACCGGAGAGATGGTGGGTGGCGGCGATATTGAAGCGGAGACCAGGCAAGTGCTGCGCAATCTGAAGGCCGTTTTGAGCGCTGCGGGAACTGAGGCCGCCAAGGTCGTGCGTACAACTGTGTACCTGGTCGATCTCGCCGATTTTCAGGCGGTCAATGCGATCTATGCCGAACTGTTCGGAAGCGGTGTCAGCCCTGCCAGAGCATGCGTTCAGGTCGCAGCACTGCCCAAGGGCTCAAAAGTGGAGATCGACTGCATCGCCTGGCTTGGAGAAAGCGATCCGACGGTTTCATAAGTTAAGAGAAGAACCGAGCGACCTTCATGGCCCAGGCCAAGCTGACCATCGGCGAACTGGAAGCGGGCTATCCCTTGTACTGCAAGGCGTTACGACGGCTGCTCAAGGAAGGTCGAGAAGTCAAGGACATCGAAAAAACCGTGTGCTGGGGCCATCTGGAAACCCTTAACCGCTGCCTGCCAGGGCGTTACAAGGCCCCCTCCTACCTGATGGCACTGATCAAAAGAGATCTAGAGCAGCCCACCCCGAGGTGAAGAAAGCTCATTCGGCTCCATTGGTCAGTGGCTGGGAAGGATCGGCTCCCTCCACTTCCCCCTGAAACACACGACTAGCGAACACATCCGCTGCTTCGATCGTGATCAAAGCTTCACGACTGAGAGGTTGACCGCGGTGTGAGAACAAGCGGTTGGCATGCCGCAGTCGCAGACGATCGAGGGCATTGCGGATTGAACGTGCATTGGCGAAGAAAGGCAATTGACGCCGCCGGCTGATGTAGCTCTCAAAAGCTTCAACCGCTGCGTCGCTGAATTGATACTGCTGTTGTTCCAGCAACAGTTGAGCAATCGCCATCAATTCACTCTGGCTGTAATCAGGGAAGTCGATGTGGTGAGCAACCCTTGAAGAAAGTCCTGGATTGGATTGATAAAACGCTGTCATCCGGTCTTTGTAACCGGCAAAGATCACCACAAGATCATTCCGCTGGCTCTCCATCTCCTGCAAGAGGATCTCAATCGCTTCAGCTCCATAATCCCGCTCATTTCCTGGTTTGTAGAGGTAATAAGCCTCGTCAATGAACAAAACGCCTCCCTGGGCGCGTTTGATCATTTCTTTGGTTTTCGGGGCCGTATGCCCCACATATTGACCAACAAGGTCATCCCTGGTGACGGTGATCACATGGCCTTTGCGCAAGTAACCCAGGCGATGAAGAATCTGCGACATCTTCTGCGCAACAGTTGTTTTTCCGGTTCCTGGTTGACCGGTGAACGACATGTGCAGACTGGGAGCTTTGCTGAGCAGATCCAGGGACTGGCGAGCCTGATCGACCAACAGCAAAGCGGCGATCTCACGAATTCTGGTTTTGACTGGCCACAGACCGATCAGCTCGGTGTCTAAGTGCTCGAGAACCTCTCCGACTCCCGAAGCAATAAAGCTGGCCTCAAGATCAATCGATGAGTCCATCAATCGCCGCGGCGAAGGCGTGATCTGAATCGGTGAGGGTCGCATCCTCCGCATCCTCATCGGGGCGCAAAGTGATGTTCACATAGGTTTTCCCAAAGCTGATATCGGGATAGCGCTTGCTCACTTCACTGAACTCACCGAGCCGATCAAGAAAAACACGGGTGGAGCTGTAGCTACCGAACTCGAATCGCTTCTCCAGACAGACCGGTCGCTTGCGTTCATTCCAAGCTTCCATCGACAACCTCGAGGCCTCTCCGAAACTTAAAGGAGAGCGCCCCTCTGGCAGCCCATCAGGCGTTCTGACCAAGCAAACGCGTAGGCATAGTTGGCCGCCTGCTGCTCGGGGTCCTGGGCATCAAGAGGATTAGGCATCGTCCCGGCGATCGCTGCGTTAGTGACACAGAACATGGACTTCTGGAAGCTGATGCAGATCTGAACATGGGCATCCGACTGTGCACGGCCGTGATGGTCGTACCAGCGGCTGAGCTCCTCGGGAAGGTTCCTGTACATGTCCGACATGCATAGGCTGGGAGGAATTCCAGCTCCCATACTCGGCAAAGGATCGGCGTACAGAGCTCCGTATTTGAACAGGCTCTGGTCGGCCGCGATCTGACGGGCCTGGGCGTTGTAGGACACAGTTCCCAGAAATGGCATCCCTCGAAAGAACACCGCCTCCACATATGGGACGGCGACATCCACAAGGAAGGTGAGACCTGCTTCCGGGGGGAGAACCCAGACGGACTCTCCACCCACCATGACCTCGTAGGTGATGGGATTACCTGCGGCCGTCACCAGACCATCGCGGATGTGGTGAACCACATCCAGCACACAGGCCACTTCCCCGATGCGATAGCGGCGTGCCAGATCGATGAAGATGTCACTCATCACCCGCCAAAAAAGGCCGAGAGCGTAGATCGTCGTCATCGACCGGATCGCCTCCGGTGCAAATCCCGGATAAAGAGTGTTCACCAAACGCAGAAGCGGATCCCGCTTGGAGCGCAAGGCAATCACGCGGCGGCATACATCCTGAAACGGCTCTGAATCGAAATAGGCATCCATCCCACCGGTGCCATGCCAGAACATCGCCTTTTGGCAGTACTCGGCATATTCGAAATTGATGCGGTCACCCATCAGGTGCTCCCAGAGGCGCTTGGGAGTAAACCCTTCGTGAAAGAAGCGGAACACCGGAAACGGGTTGAGAAGCTGAGTCTTCCCCTGATGAACAAGGTTGCAGCTGTAGGCATCAAGCACGAGGCCATAGCTCTCAAGCACGTTGACCACCTGCAGCAGATGATCAGGGGTGTCAGCAAGCAGCGGTGTATCCGAGAGCAAGCGCCTGATCAGTTCCTCCTGATCGGGGAGCGTGGGTTCGGTGGCTTGTGGCCGGGCAGTGGTGGTCATTAGAGCCCTCCAGGCTGCACCAGTGTGGCGAGTTCACTGAGCTGGGCGGTGGCTGGCTGGCTCAGGCCCACGAGCAGATTGGGAACGACACCAAGCAGAAGGATCAGCAAAGACATCGAAAGAGCAGGGATCTGCTGAGCGAAGGGAACCTGATTGAGAATTTTTGGATTCTGATTGGCGCCGGGAGCCACGGCAAGACGACCGAAGAAAGCTCGGTTGACTAGCAGCAGGAAATAAACGGCCGTCAGACCTGAACCCACCATCGACAAAAGGGTGGCCACAGGGAACATCTCGAAACTGCCCTTGAACACCAGGAACTCGGAAATGAAGCCGGCCATGCCGGGGATGCCTGCACTGGCCATGACACCGATGATCATCAGAGTGCCGGTGAGTGGCAGACCACGCTGAGGATTCAGCAGCCCCCTCAGCACATTCAGATCACGGGTGCCGGTGCGCTCATAGACGACACCCACCGCAAGGAAGAGAACCGCGGAGATCAGACCATGACTGACCATCTGAAACAGAGCACCAATCAGCGCGAGGGGGGTGGCCGCAGCGGCGGCGAGCAGCACATAGCCCATATGGCCCACGGAGCTGTAGGCCACCATCCGCTTCATATCGGTCTGGGCGATGGCTGCCAGCGATCCATACAGCACTGAAACGGCAGCCCAGCCAGCCAGCCATGGAGCGGCCACGGACCAGGCCTCCGGGAAAAGGCCGAGGCAGAAACGAAGAAGGCCATACGTGCCCAGCTTGAGCAAGACCCCGGCCAGCAGCACTGAAACTGGCGTGGACGCCTCGGTATGCGCATCCGGAAGCCACGTGTGGAACGGGAAAAGAGGAATCTTGATCCCGAAGCCGATCAGCAGACAGGTCATCAGGACCAGCTGGCTGGTCAATCCCATCTGAGTCGTGAGGATCGGCCGAATTCCGAAATCAACGCTCCCTGTGACTAAGGCGATCCCCAGGAAGGCCGCCAGGATCAGAACGCCTGACACGGCGGTGACGATCAAGAACTTGGTGGAGGCATAGGCCCTATTGGCGCCACCCCAGATGGCAATGAGCAGCCAGAGAGGAATCAGTTCCAGCTCATAGAACAGGAAGAAGAGCAGAAGGTTCTGAGCAAGGAAGGCTCCATTCACAGCTCCACTGATCACCAGCAGAAGGGCGAAATACACGCGGGGACGGTTCTCAACTGAGCGCGAGGCAGCGGCTGCCACGAGGCAGAGCACCCCATTCATCAGCACAAGCGGAAGCGACAGACCATCAACTCCGAGGCTGAATTCAAGGCCCATCTGCGGAAGCCAGGGAAGGATCTCGACCAGCTGCTGGCCGGGCTCGACAGCCGAAAAGGGGATCAGCAGACCAAAACTGAGTAGGCACTGGACCGCGAGAGTGACGAGGGTGAAGGTCCGACTGCGACCGACACTCGCGGAATTGTCGGAGCTGTCTACACCCGGCAGAACACAGATCAACAATGCGCCGAGGAAGGGGATCAGAAGAAGAATCGTCAGCATGATGAACTCACTGCAGAACCCAGCTCAGAGACATGAGCAGCAGCACGATGGCACCGATCACGGTGAGCACATACGACTGGGTCTGACCGCTGATACTCAGCTTCAGACCTTCAGCACTCGACAGGGAAAAGCGTGCCAGACCATGCAGCACGCCATCGACGACATTGCGGTCAAACCAGCCGGCGAGCTGCGAGAAGGTGGCCACCACATTGACGATGGTGACTCGGTAAAAACGCTCGGTGTAAAAGTCGTAGGCGAGCAGATCCTGAAACCAACGAAGAATCGGATTGAGAGATCGTGACCAGGATTTGTTGAGAGGAACGAGAGCCCCGGCAAGCAAACCGGCAGCACCACTCGACACCACAAGAGCAGCGGCCCAGAAGGGAAAGGCCAGCAGACCATCGAGGGATTCCAGACGGATCAGCAGGAACGGCGTCAGCACCACGATCACGGTGAGAGCCACCATCGGCAAAGCCATCTGCCAGTTGATCTCAGCGGCTCGACGCGTCTTAGCAAGTGATGGACCAAGGAACACCAGGCGGAACACCCGGGTGAGATTCAACGCTGTCAGGGCATTAGTGATCAGGAACACCGGCACGAACACCACAGCTCTGGCACCGACCAACTCCACAGCTTGGGCCAGGCAGAGGAATCCACCGAGTGGAAGCAATCCGACTAGCCCAGCCCCACCAACCAGAAAGGCGCCTGTGGTGGCGGGCATACGACTTCCCAAACCGCCGAGCTCGGTGATGTCCTGACAGTTGGTCGAGGCGATCACCCCACCGACACTCATCGACAGGAGAGCCTTCGACACGGCGTGGGCATAGAGCAGCAGCAATGCCAGCACGGGCACCTGCAAGGAAATAGCGATGAACACCAGACCGAGATAGGCCGTCGTGGAGTACGACAGCGTGCGCTTGATATCAACCTGGGCAATCGAAACCAGGGAACCGCCAATGGCGCTGATCGTGCCGATCACCTGAAGCACAACGAGAGTCACCGGCGCGTGCTGCAGCAGAGGCATGACCTTGAGCAGCACGATCGCACCACAAGTCACCACAACGGAATTGCGCAGAATCGAGGCAGGGTTCGGACCCTCCATAGCCTCATCAAGCCAGAGGTGCATGGGGAACTGGGCGCACTTTCCGGTTGGTCCTGCCACCAGTCCAAGACCGAGGAGTGTTGCAGCCAATGGCGTCAGGGTGTCTTGGGCCGACCAGCTGTACAGATCATCGAAACTCGTAACGCCCGACCAGGCGGTGAGGGCCACCACACTCATCAACAGCATCACGTCACCAACGCGTTTGGTCAGAAACGCGTCGCGGGCTGCAGTGACCACCAAGGGCTGGGCATACCAGAAGCCCACCAGCAGATAGGTGGACAGGGTGAGCATCTCCAGCAGGAAATAGCTCTGAAACAACGAATCGCTCAGCACAACTCCCGACATGGCGCCCTCGAAGAAACCGAGCAGGGCAAAGAAGCGAGCCAGCGCCCATTCCTTATCGAGGTACCCCAGCGAATAGATCTGGGAGAGAAGGCTCAGACCAGTGATCAGCTCAAGAGCGGAAACATTGGTGAGCGAAAGGCTGAAGCTGATCTCAAGATTGAGATCACCCACAGTCAGCCAGGGCATGCCGATCAAGGCAGGACCATTGGCCATGACCTCCCTGAGCACAAGACTGCCGTGAACCACGGCCAGCAGGGTCAGCAGGATGTTGAGATACGCCGGAGGTCGATGGGCATCTCTACGGAACCATCCGAAGGCCCAGGGAAGGGACACGAGCATTCCGGCGAATCCATAGAGAGGAATCAACCAGGCGGTCTGAAGTGGCAGCGAAAGAGCTGGAGTCAAAAGCAACGAGACCTGAAGGGCCGTTGTGGTGCGTGCTGGCCGGGGAATCTAGTCCGAAATGATGCAGAGAGACGTTATTGATCAACTACGCCTTCGCACATTGGTCGGCACAAGTGCAGGCTCCACTTCCTGATGGGGACGGGCAATGATGTGGGCCGCCACGAGGCCGTCGCCGACACGCTCACAGGCGTCAGCGCCTGCACGCACCGCGGCGTTCACGGCACCGGTCTCACCGCGCACCATCACAGTGACGTAGCCACCACCGACATATTCGCGGCTGATCAGCTGCACTTCGGCAGCCTTTGTCATGGCGTCGGCAGCCTCGATGGCTGGCACCATGCCGCGGGTTTCAATCATGCCGAGGGCGACTCCCTGCACAGACGGCTCAGGAGCAGCTGCGACGGACTTGGCGGCGCGACCTGAGCCTGATGAGCCTGAGGACGATGAGGCGCGACGGGTGCTGCCACTCCGTGCCGCCACGGCACGGCTGGAGCCAGACCTTGCAGTGGTGCTGCGACGGGTGGTTGTAGAGCGGCTGCTTGCAACCGGAGTCACATCCACAGTGGCTTTAGAGGCTGCAGGATCAGCCGTCGAAGAAACCGCTTTGGATGCAGAACTGGTTGAGGCCCCAGCTGAGGCTTGACCTGAGGCCTTGGCCGTCGTTGATGTGGTCGAAGCTGCAGCAGCGGCTGCGGAAGAGCGACGACGGGGAGCTGGGGATGCCATGGGGAAGATTTCAGACGGATGGAATGGAGGGACGAGACGCGATCAGTTATCCATCCGGCATCCAGTGGTCGATGATTCCACCGATCGTCAGATCCGTGAGCACGGAGCTGTTGGGGCATGCAAAACGGGCTGCAGAACCACTGGCGGTGAAAACCCAGTTGCCCTTTCGAGCTCCGACCGGGTCAACAGCAACCATCTGCTTGCCCTTGTTGTTCTTGAGAATGCGCAGGTGCATGTGATCCAACCCCGCCAGGCGGTAAGAGCAGACCAGTGTCCCCATCACCTGCATGATCTCCATCAGACCTGCTCTCCTGGCTTGGTGGAGGGGGATGGCTTGGAGGCTGCAGGAGCTGAAGGGGGTGCCGACGACGGTTTGGGTAGATCGGGCTCCCAGTGGTCAATGATGCCCACGATGGTGAGATCACTGGGGTATGACTTACTGCCGGCAGCTTCTCGGGCGGCGGAACTGCTGACGCAGATCACCCAGTCGCCGGGCTTGGCCCCGACTGCATCGACAGCCACTTTCTTCGTGCTGCCGTCCAGAACCACCTGGAGATGCTTGTGCTCGAAATCCGGAATCCGGTTGGTTGAAACGAGCGGCTTCAGGACCTTGACAATCAGCATGGTCAGTGTGCCTCCTGCTGGACGGGATCGAGTGTGGAACCTACCGCCACCGCCGGGAGCGGCTGGTCACGGTCGCGGATCGTGAGAAGCGTGTGGAGCAGACCTTCGCTGACGAGCGCTGAATAACGCTCATCGATGGCCTTCTGAATGCGCTGGCAATCGGCGATGGCACGCTCCCGCGCACCGGGCACCTTGCCCGAATAATCGAAACGCACCACGACCGGAATCGGCAGATCGCGGGCGACATTGAGTCCCTTGAAGATTTTCACACCGACATCAAGATCAGGAGCACCTTGTTCAACGGTGTCGAGGTGAGCGAAATAGGTGAGGTTGCGCAGATGCACCTCCTTAAAGCCGATGCCAACACCGATGAAGCGCTCTGCATGGCCGGCGTCGGGATAAGCGCCGTGATGCAGCGATCGAACGTAGTCCTGCTGGGAGATGTTGCTGACAAGCAATCGAGTAATAAACCGAACCATGCCTTCATCGGGAGCGGATGACACATGGGTCTGAACAGCGGCCTGGACAGCATCCCTGGCCTGCTGCACAGTGAGCGGAGCGGTGCTTTCGTAAAGCGATCTGCCACAGAGCCACTGATCCAATCGGATCTCACCGTCCTGATCAGGAACATGAACGCGAATGGCATCGGTATCGGTGTCCAGACCGATCAGAAGCAGATCAACAGAAGCACCACAGCAGAAGCTGTTTTCAACGGCTTCACGGAAGTCATGCAGACGCTGAAGTCCTGAGGATGCGGCCAGAGCATCGTCGCTGCCATGGGCTGCACAACCCTGATGCGTTGGATCGAGGGAGCTGAAGTGATAAGCCACCACCTTCAGATACCGGGTTGGCGCATGCGCCTCATTCGGAACCTGCTCACGGAAACGACGATGTTCGGTCTTGATCCAGCGATTGACCGTGTTCTCAACATCGAACATGGCTCCAGCATGAGAGCGCCGGCGCACAGCACTGAAAGGGATCCTCAGCGCATAGGCGATCGTGTGAGCCAGGCGACCATCAGCGCAGGGTGTGACGTCCAGCAGATGAAAACCGCAGTCGAGAAGGAAGGCATTGAATTCTTCCGAAGCCCGACTGCCTGAAGCGGCTTCCAGGGGATCGTCCTGGAAAAAACGTTCACTGAACAGCTGGTGGGACTGGAAGACGCACCATGCAAACAATGCGCGCATGTCGAGAGGTCTCACCCACGACTTCTCAAGGATGTGATCCGGAAGATCGAAACCCAGTTCGGCGCGAGCCAGCCGCTGAGCCTGCGCCAGGAAGTCTGGTTCGTGCTGAAGAGCAGAGACCTGCTTCAGCAGAGGCACAATCCGATCGAAGCGACCCTTCACCTCCAGTTCGTAAGCCTTGAGGCGTTCATTGGCCGACTGGTCGGTCAGCGGATGGGATTCCACCGACCAGGGAAGCGATGTTCTGCTGAGGTTGACGGCAACCGAAGTTCGAGATTCTCCACGCTTCACCCAGCCGGGCTTCTGGGGAGTGGGACGACGGCGGTCAGCCTGGGAACGGATACGTCCGCCTGAGACGGAACCTCCATTCAGCAAAGCAGCCTTTCCGGATGTGGTCAGGGCCTGGCGGCGCAGAAAAGCCGACTGTCGTGCTGTGCTGCCGGAGGGCGAACTGACCTCCCCAGGTGAGAAGGATTCATCCTTGGCAGTGTCTTGAGCCAGTGAGGCCTGGAGCTGGCGCCGGGTGGGAGCAGTGGGCGCAAGAGGTCGCCCGCCACGGAAAGGCATGGAGCGAACCATTTGCGAATCAGCCCCTTGCGCCGCCAGAGACGGTGATCAGAGAGCCTTTGTCGGTATTGCCGTGGGATCCGGTCACACGGCAGACAGGCCACTCGGCTTGCTCATTTCGCTTGCGCTCGAAGGGAGCCATGGCACCCATGGGACCAGGACGGCTGGGGTTGCGCCGGCGGGCTGAAGCACCTTCGGTACCGGTGACATGCTCGCCACGGTCCCAGTCATCTCCAGTGACCTTGGTGGAGGAGCCCTCACCCGTCACCCGGGAGGTTGGCTCATCAGCAGGTTCACTGACAACGGCCACAGTGGGCTGGAAGTGCCGGCGCTGAAAGTCGCGGTTGTCAAAGCGGAACTGCTCGGTACCGGTGACCTTGCCGCCGGCCATATCAAAAGGGCCGGTGATGCGATTGCCTTGCTCGTAGGACGTTCCGGTGACGGAACCCTGAGCATCACGCTGCAGTTGAGCGGCACGAGCTGGTGAGGTCACGCTGAAACGGGTCCAGGCAGCACCTTCAGGCGATTGACCGTGGGTGTCGGTGCCGGCCGGAGCCTCTGCACCACAGGCTGCGGCAAGTTGATCTGCTCCCACGTAGGGAGTACCGGTCACCGCTTCACAGGCGCCACGCTGATCACCGGTCATCACTCCACCCACTCCGGGCTGGATGCCGGTCATGGCGGCTGAGGGTGTTCCAAGACGGACAGGTGTGCGTTCTCTGATCGCCTGGACTGCGGAAGTTCCGCAATGCTGGCCTGCTTGCTCAAGACCGGCGTAGGGAGTTCCGGTCACGGCCTGACAGCTGCCGGGCTCATCACCGGTCACACGCTCGGAACGGCCCGTGCGGGTCCCGCTCACAACCTGATTACGGTTGGTAATGCTGAAACCGACCTTGGCGGCCTCGGGGTCAGGTTTTGATCCGCAGAAGCTATTCACCTGCTCAGAGCTGATGTACTGATCACCGGTCACGCGGTGACAGGATCCAAACTCATTACCAGTCACCTGGGAGGAACGACCAACCAAAGTGCCGGTCACTCCCGTTCCTGAAAGAGTGGCGGACAGACCGACCTTGGCGGCTGGGCGACCATCGGGAAGGGGATCTGACCCGAGGTACTGATCTCCGGTGAGGCTGCGGTTGGCTCCGGCTTCATCGCCGGTGACGCTGGCGGAACGGCCCACCATCACACCACTCACCGGACGGCCCTCCAGGGTGAGACTGTGACCGACCTTGCGAGGGGATGGGTTGGACCCACCGCAGTAGGCAGCGGACTGGTTGGCAGAAATGTATTCCGTGCCTGTCACGCTTTTGCAAGTGCCCGGCTCATCGCCGGTGACCTTGCCCGATCGACCGACTTCATTACCGGTCACACGATTGCCGTGACTGGTGGCCGTGACTCTCACCTTGGCAGGAGTTGTGGGTTCGGGGGCCTGCTGACAGAAGGTCTGGAAGACCTCGGCGCCCAAATACTCCGTGCCGGTGATGGAGCGACAGGTGCTGGCCTCATTGCCGGTGGTCTTCCGCGAACGGTTGGCCTGGGTCCCGGTCACAGTCTGTCCGGATGGCGTGGTGCTTTCTCCCACTTTCCAGTGAGCATCAGCGGCGGCAGCCTGCTTGGCACCGTGGCGATTGGGGCCGGTAGGACGGGTAACGCCAGCGTTCTGCTTGCTGATCGCACCGGCTTTGGCCCGCAGCTCGCGCACCTGTTGAGCAATCTCCCGGCTAGAGAGATCAGGATTGGCCTGACGGGCCACAGCTGCTGCGCTGGTGGGCTGCTTACCTGCGGTTTTGCCATGTTTTGACATGGCATCACGACGCGCCAGCACCAATGCACGGCTGGGATTTTCGATGGAACGCCTCTTGGGGGTGACCGAGCGGCGCTCAAGACCGGAACGGCGATCACCGGAGCGCGAGGTCAACTCAACGGTGACGGCTGGACGGTCAACTTTTTCAGCAGCAACAACCGGTGCAGCGGCCGGAGCTTCACGGGCCGCATCTGCGCGGTTACGGTCGCGGCTGGATGCTGCGGTCTTGCCGCGGCGAGACAGGGCTTCACGACGGGACAGCACCAGATCGCGGCTGGGATTGCGCAGCGCCTTCGCGTTTGAACTGTGGGAGTGTGCGGGCGTCCGAGTGAGAGAGGCCGCACGTTGTGGAGCTTCCGTGACAGGAGCGGTCACTGCCGGTTCGTTCACTGCAGTGACTTCCGTACGGGTGGGACGAGAATCGGTCGCAGTGCGCACGCGGTTGTTGCCACCGGCAGCGGCAGACGCCTTCTTACCGGAGGTGGTCAGCGCTTTGCGGCGCTCAAGTGCGAGTTCTCGACTGGAAAGTCTTGCCATGTCCGCCCGGTGAAGTCGTCGAAGAGCTAGGAGCTGATGCTCCCGAAAAAAATCTGGAGCCCTGAACTCAGATCAGGGCTCGGAACCAAAGGTTCGAAGGATCAGCGTCCTTCGAAAACCACGAAGCAGGCACCCTGGCTTTGGGTGTAGGCGTCGTAACCGACGATGCGCACGTGATGGTCGGGGTAGGCGCGATGGCACCCCTCGAGCTCACTCACAACAACATTGAGGTCCTTCTCACCAAAGAAGGGCAACTTCCAATAAGACCAATAGGTGGCCATGGAGTTACTGGGATGGACGTGCTCGATGAGCGGGCTCCAACCCTGGGCAATGATGTAGGCGATCTGGTCGTAGATCTCGTCCTGGGTCATCGGCGGAAGAAAGCCGAAGGTCTCCAGGGTGGCGACTGTTTTGTAGTCACCCACGGTGCTCTGGAAAGGCATGGGGATCCTTGGTGTAAGTAAAAAAGGTGGCCGGTTCAATCAACCGGCCGTGGTTGCGATCAGTTCTGAACGTCGAGCTTATCGACGGTGTCGAACTCGAACTTGATCTCCTTCCAGGTCTCGAGGGCGATCGCCAGCTCAGGGCTGTGCTTGCCGGCTTCCATAAGGATGTCGCGGCTTTCTTTCTCGATCTCGCGACCGGCATTGCGTGCCTTGACGCAGGCCTCGAGGGCCACACGGTTGGCCGCAGCACCTGCAGCAGAACCCCAGGGGTGACCGTGGGTACCACCACCGAACTGCAGAACGGAGTCGTCACCGAAGATCGCCACCAGTGCAGGCATGTGCCACACGTGGATACCGCCGGAAGCAACTGCAAACACGCCAGGCATGGAACCCCAGTCCTGATCGAAGAAGTTGCCGCGGCTGCGGTCTTCAGGCACGAATGATTCGCGCAGCTGATCGATATATCCGAGGGTGGTCTGACGATCACCTTCGAGCTTGCCGACCACGGTGCCGGTGTGAAGCTGGTCACCACCGGACAGACGCAGGCACTTGGCGAGAACGCGGAAGTGGATGCCGTGCTTGGGATGACGGTCGATCACCGCGTGCATTGCACGGTGAATGTGCAGCAACATGCCGTTTTTGCGGCACCACTTCGACAGTCCGGTGTTGGCGGTGAAGCCACCGGTGATGAAGTCGTGCATGATGATCGGCATGCCGAGTTCTTTGGCGAACTCAGCGCGCTCGTACATCTCCTCGGGAGTGTTGGCGGTCACGTTGAGGTAGTGCCCCTTGCGCTCGCCTGTCTCCTGCTCAGACAGCTTGATGGCATCGGCGACGAACTCGAAACGGTTCTGCCAACGCTGGAAGGGTTGAGAGTTGATGTTCTCGTCGTCTTTGGTGAAGTCCAGACCGCCACGCAGGCACTCATAGACAACACGGCCATAGTTCTTACCGCTCAGGCCGAGTTTCGGCTTGATGGTGCAACCCAGAAGAGGACGGCCGTACTTGTTCATCCGGTCGCGCTCGACGCAGATGCCATTCGGGGGGCCGTAGCAGGTCTTGATGAACGCGATCGGGAACCGCAGATCTTCAAGACGTAGGTGCCGCAGAGCCTTGAAACCGAAAACGTTGCCGACCAGTGAGGTCAAAACGTTGGTGATGGAACCCTCTTCGAACAGATCGAGGGGGTAAGCAATGAAGGCATAGAAGGATTCCTTGTCTCCAGGGACATCCTCGATGCGGTAGCAGCGGCCCTTGTAGAAATCGAGATCGGTGAGGAGCTCGGACCACACGGTGGACCAGGTGCCGGTGGAGGATTCCGCAGCCACAGCAGCGGCAACCTCTTCCTTGGGCACACCTTCCTGGCCGGTGCACTTGAAGCAGGCCAGCAGGTCGGTGTCTAGGGGGACGTAATCAGGAGTCCAGTAAGTGTCTCTGTACTCCTTTACCCCGGCGTCGTACTTCTTGCTCATAAGAAAAGTCCGTTAAGTCGTTGAAGGCGGGTGAGTCGTTGAAACCTCAAAATTTCAGAGGTTCAGACGATCTCAGTCCTTCTGACCGAGGAAGTTGCCATTGCCCAGCGCAGGCTCCACTTCGCGGTGAGGGCGAGCGATGATGTGAGCAGCCACAAGGCCGTCGCCAACGCGCTCACAGGCATCGGCGCCAGCACGCACAGCAGCGTTCACAGCACCGGTTTCGCCGCGCACCAGAACGGTGACATAACCGCCACCGACGAACTCACGACCGATCAGGCGCACTTCGGCAGCCTTGGTCATGGCGTCAGCCGCTTCAATCGCAGGAACGAGGCCGCGTGTCTCGATCATGCCGAGAGCGATGCCCATGGTTTCGTTTGCCATTACCTACCGGGAATAGGGGGGGGATGTTCGCCGATGAGACTGCTCTGCCAATGGGCGCCCCGTCAAGAGCTAATGCGTTTTCTCGGGATCACTGTCCGTAGTGAACCTGATAAGCCCTGCTGATCACCCTGTCAGGGACTGATCTAAAGAACTGTGGCCTCCGAAGTCAGCAGGCCAACACATGCGGTGGCGAGACCGAAAAAGGTCCATAGCGTTACAAGCGGAAATCTGAAAATCCGGGCTTTCCGGGTGGGATGTTCAACCTCTTCAGGTTTCCTGTGACGACTGAAGCTCAAAAGATTTACACCTGATCACACACAATGGTGCTCCACTCCAGGAGCAGCGCTTTGCGCACGCTGATCATCGCCAGTGGTAATCCACAGAAAGTTGCTGAGATCGAAAGGATGCTCGGCCCGATCGATGTGTCAGTGCAGCGCCAACCTTCCGATCTGGATGTTGAAGAGACCGGCAGGACCTACCTGGAGAATGCCCGGCTCAAGGCCAGTGCCGCGGCGGCAAGAACCGGTTGCTGGGCTCTGGCAGATGATTCCGGACTTGAAGTCGACGCCCTCGATGGGGCTCCTGGGCTGTATACGGCACGACTCGCCCCCAGCAATGAGGAAAAACTCTCGAAGCTCATGCAGGCAATGGTGGACGTGCCTTATCGAAGTGCGCGCTTCAGAAGTGCCATGGTGCTCTGCTCACCCGACGGGGCCTGCGACGAGCAAGCGGAAGGCATCTGCTGGGGTGAACTTCTGTCTGCACCGGCCTATCCAGGAGGAGGCATTGAATCCTTGTTCTGGGTGCGTGAGGCCGGCTGCAGCTATGGAGAACTGAACACCTCACAGCTGTCCAAACTTGGGAGTCGAGGCAAGGCCGCCCGCGCTCTGGCACCTGGCCTGCGCAAAAAACTGGAACTGGACTGAACGTTCAGCTCCGCGCAGAACGTCGATTGACCAAATCAATCGCACGCATGGCGGCAGCCGCGGCCTCCTCCACATCACCCTCTCGCCCCGCCAGAGTCAGGCGTCCGAAAGCTCCCACAGCCTTCACATCGACAAGCGTGATGTTGGATGACTTCTCCGCTTCATTGGCGGCAATCAGCACATAGCCCGCGGGCTCTGTCTCCAGAATGAACATGCTCATTCCGGCCTCGATCATGGAGCCACGGCGATTGATTCGGTTGATCAGCACAGCATGGTCAGGAGTGATCGCACGAATCACTTCGGTCCAACTCACCTCAGCAGGAGTTCGCTGGTCAACCGAGCTGCCAATGGCCTCAAGCACAACATCACCGGAATGGAGCACAGTGCTCTGGTCTCGGTGATACAAGGCCATCGATCCAAAGGCCCTTTCCACCACCATCTGTCCGAGTCGCACATTGCTGGCCTTTAGAGCGATGTCGGTCACTCGATGAACAGCCATACCTGGCGAAACTTCCAACCACAGGCAGGCATCCCCTGGAATCGGCAAAAAGCCCTGACTCACCGTTCCCATGTAGGCAGCCAACTGTGGCTGCAGTGAATCGATAAACACATGGGTGCGCAGCTCGATTGACTGCACAAGACTGTTCTTCCGATTGAGCCGAGAAGACTCCGAGTCAGTCGTCACGACGCAGCTCGCTCCGCCGACAGAGGGATTCACCTCCGTACCGGTGACGAGAGCGCTCCCGCCAACCCGCCGCTCTCTGGCGTCGAAGCCGGCGAAACGTTTCATGGCGCGGATCTTACCGGATGCCGATCGACAAACAGCGCGCAGGTGCTTGCACTGCCCCACACAGCCGATAACTTCGGACCAACTTCCCTGTGAGCCATGGCTTCCGCCCGTCGAAAATCAGAGGAACCTGGCCAACTTTCCACTGAACTCAACGCCGAACAGGCCCTGGGTCTGGTCAGCTACAGCCTGATGCAGCGTCTTGCCGGCGAAGGTCAGGCGGAGATGCCCTGGTTGGACACTGATGACAGCAGCCACGCCGGCATGGTTCGGAAGCTTCGCCAGAGACTGGAACTCACCGCTTTAGCCGTCAATAGCGGAGCTCCCTTAACAACGACTGAAGTCACCTATCTGCTCGGGGCTCGACCCGGCACAGAATCTGTTGAGAGGGGAGGCCTGACAGCGCGGCGTGTCAGTCGCAATGTCTGGCGCCTGAGCCAAATGGACGACTCGGATGGGCGTGGCAGCGGCAGCTTCGCTGATGATCGCTTCCGCCGCCGTCTTTGAGTTCGACTCTCAAATCCTTCTCTGAACGCTCCTGATCAGGACGTCGGCTTCTCATCCGCCTTGGCATCGGCGCTGTCATCGACAGCATCGATGCAGACTGTTATGGATGCCAGTTGTTCTCGCGCCGCGAGCAGAGGAGCAGCCTTGCCCTTCAGCTGCTCAGCGGCTTCTGCCAGGGTCAGGTCCTTGTTCTTGCTGACTTCATCAACGGCTTTGCGGAAGAGATCCACCTGATCTCGGTACTCCTTCACTTCTGCCTTATCAAGCTGACCCTCAGCTTTGCTGAGAGCAGCGAGAGCACGTTTGAGCTTGTCCCCAGCCTGTTGAGCCTCCGCCACGGTGGAGTCAGGAGTGAGACCGTTGACCTGGCCCACGGCGGCGTCAACGTCGGCCTGAGCGGCACAAACGGCTTCAACACCATTAACGACCTTCACCTCATCGTTATCCGCCCTCTTCCCAGCCGACTGGCAGGCCACAAGCGCCAGGCTCAGCGCAAGAGCGGCAGGAAGAACACGCAGAGAGGACATCACGGGATCTGAATCGCTCGTCGAAACGTACCCAGATCCACCATTCCCGACCGTAATGATCCCGAAGAGTTTCAGACACTTGCACCATTAAGCCGATCCGGAGTCATGGTGAAGGGAAGGACAGCTCAGGAATCCCGATGGGCGCCAATCTTCGTAAGGAATCTGGACCCCGGGAGGTGTTCTGTGGGCTGACATCGATCGTCTGGCTGCATCGACGCATGCCCGATGCCTTTTTTCTGGTGGTGGGGTCGCGCACCTGCGCCCATCTCATCCAGAGCGCAGCGGGCGTGATGATCTTTGCTGAGCCAAGATTCGGCACGGCCATCCTCAATGAACGAGACCTGGCAGGCCTGGCTGATGCCCACGACGAACTGGACCGTGTGGCCCGTG
The DNA here is from genome assembly GCA_003211205.1 of Synechococcus sp. AG-673-F03. GTDB lineage: Bacteria > Cyanobacteriota > Cyanobacteriia > PCC-6307 > Cyanobiaceae > Synechococcus_C. The sequence continues at coordinate 25,512 of QCTJ01000006.1, read as the reverse complement.
AGTTGCTGGCGCGACGCCCCGAGATCCGCACACTCTTCCTTGTGGGGTCCTGCCCGAGCGAGGTGATCAAACTCGATCTTGCCCGCGCCGCCGAACGCCTCAACGAGGAACTACAGGGCAGGGTTCGTGTGGTGAACTACTCCGGAAGCGGAATCGAAACCACCTTCACAGAGGGAGAGGACGGCGCGCTGTCAGCCTTGGTGCCCTTTCTTCCGAGCACCGAAAAGCGCCAGCTTCTGCTCGCAGGAACGCTGGCTGATGCGGTTGAAGACCGCCTGGTTCACCTCTTCGCCCGTCTCGGAATCGAGACTGTCTGCACTCTTCCACCAAGACAGTCCACGGAATTGCCGGGTGTGGGTCCAGGCACCACCGTGCTGCTCACCCAGCCCTTTCTGAGCAACACCGCACGCTTGTTGAAAGAACGGGGCGCCAAGGTGCTGAGTTCACCCTTCCCGCTTGGAGCGGAGGGCAGCCGCCGATGGATGGAGACAGCCTGCAGGGATTTCAACCTTCCTGGAGATCGAGTTGCTTCAGTGCTGGACCCTCTGGAAAAAAGAGCGCGCATGGCGCTTGAGCCCCACAGGGCGGAACTGGCTGGAAAACGCATCGTGTTGCTGCCGGAATCGCAGCTTGAAATCCCCCTTGCTCGCTTTCTGCAGCGCGAGTGCGGCATGGAATTGGTGGAGGTCGGCACGCCTTATCTGAACCGCGAACAGATGGCGCCGGAACTGGAACTGCTGCCGGAGGGCACCGACGTGACGGAAGGTCAGCACGTGGAGCAGCAGCTGGACCGTGTTCGCGACCAGCAACCGGATCTTGTGGTGTGCGGGATGGGACTGGCCAACCCCTTGGAAGCGGAAGGCATCACCACCAAATGGTCGATCGAACTCGTTTTCAGCCCCATCCACGGCATCGATCAAGCCGGAGATCTAGCCGAATTGTTCTCACGCCCATTACGCAGGAGGCAGCTCATTCATCCAGCACTGCATCCACAGACCTCGAATCCTTCCATCCACGCCTGATTCCCATGCAACTGACGCTCTGGACTTACGAAGGACCACCCCATGTGGGCGCCATGCGCATCGCCGCCTCGATGCGCGGCGTCCACTACGTGCTGCATGCACCTCAAGGTGACACCTATGCCGACTTGCTGTTCACGATGATCGAACGGCGCGGGCAGCGCCCACCGGTGACTTACACCACCTTTCAGGCACGCGACCTGGGAGGCGACACCGCCGAACTGGTGAAGCGCACTGTGCGTGAAGCGGCAGAACGTTTCCATCCGGATGCACTGCTGGTCGGTGAGAGCTGCACCGCTGAACTGATTCAGGATCAACCGGGTGCCCTGGCCCAGGGCATGGGACTGAGCATGCCCGTTGTGACCCTGGAACTGCCTGCATACAGCAAAAAAGAAAACTGGGGAGCAGCGGAAACGCTCTACCAGCTTGTGCGCAATCTGCTGAAGCCCCAGGTGCCTGATCAGACGCAGCATGATCCCAAGGCCTGGATGGCCGTCGGCCGTCGACCTCGGGTCAATCTGATCGGTCCTTCCCTGCTGGGATTTCGATGCCGTGATGACGTGCTCGAAATCCAGAGACTGCTCACCGTGCACGGCATCGATGTCGGGGTGGTCGCTCCGCTTGGAGCGAAGGTCAGTGACATCCAGCGAATCCCTCAGGCAGATCTGAATGTGTGCCTCTATCCGGAGATCGCAGAATCGAGCTGCAGCTGGCTTGAGCGCAGCTTCGGAATGCCCTTCACACGCACGGTGCCCATCGGCGTTGGCGCCACCCACAGCTTCCTGGTGGAGTTGCACACGCTGCTGGGGATGGATCCACCCACTGAAGAAGAGGGGTATCGCTGTTCAAGGCTTCCCTGGTATTCGGAATCCGTGGATTCCACCTACCTCACAGGTAAGCGGGTGTTCATTTTTGGCGACGGCAGTCACGCCCTGGCGGCAGCTCGCATCTGCAGTGAGGAGCTTGGATTCAAAGTGGTTGGTCTTGGCACCTACAGCCGCGAGATGGCGCGATCGGTCCGTGCGGCGGCCAAGGAGCTTGGCCTTGAAGCACTGATCAGCGATGACTATCTGGAGGTCGAGGCGGCCATGGCCGACACCGCTCCCGAGCTGGTGCTCGGAACCCAGATGGAACGACACAGCGCCAAGCGCTTGGGCATCCCTTGCGCCGTGATCAGCACACCGATGCACGTGCAGGACGTTCCGGCTCGCAACAGCCCTCAGATGGGATGGGAAGGCGCGAATGTGATTTTCGACGCCTGGGTGCATCCGCTGATGATGGGACTTGAGGAACATCTGATCGGCATGTTCCGCCATGACTTTGAGTTTGTGGACGGGCATCAGAGCCACCTGGGTCATCGCGGCGGGACAGATCAAGCCGCAGAAGACCACAACCCATCCCCCGTGGTCATGAGCTCCGAAGAGCAAGGCCCGGTGTGGACTGCCGACGGCGAGGCGGAACTGAAAAAAATCCCCTTCTTTGTGCGTGGCAAGGTGCGCAGAAACACCGAAACCTATGCACGCCAGGAGGGGCGACTGGAGATCAGCAGCGAAACGCTCTATGACGCAAAAGCCCACTACAAGGCATGAGCAAATTCACTCATTTCTTTTAATCAATCCGAAGAAAATACAAGGGTCAAGCATTTCTGAAGCGAAGGATCTTTTATTTCTTGGTGAATATCAGCTGGGGTGCATGTGTTGCTGTTGAATGAGAATGATCCCTTTTGCAAAGGTCCTGCATGACCACGACCCTGACGCGACCAGCTGACGGAGATGGCAGTGTGCAGGTCCTTCAGGACCCGTCGCTGAACATCCAGGAGGAGACCCTGGTGATTGCCGTCTACGGCAAGGGCGGGATCGGCAAATCCACCACCTCCTCGAATCTTTCAGCCGCCTTCTCAAAGCTGGGCAAACGGGTGCTGCAGATCGGCTGCGACCCGAAACATGACAGCACCTTCACGCTCACGCACAAGATGGTGCCGACGGTGATTGACATCCTTGAGGAGGTGGACTTCCACAGCGAAGAGCTCCGACCAGAGGATTTCGTGTTCACCGGATTCAACGGCGTGCAATGCGTTGAGAGCGGCGGCCCCCCGGCAGGCACTGGCTGCGGTGGCTATGTCACGGGGCAGACCGTGAAGCTCCTCAAGGAGCACCATCTGCTGGAAGACACCGATGTGGTGATTTTCGATGTGCTCGGAGATGTGGTTTGCGGGGGATTTGCTGCGCCGCTGCAGCATGCGAACTACTGCCTGATCGTGACCGCCAATGATTTCGATTCGATTTTTGCAATGAATCGGATCGTCCAGGCGATCCAGGCCAAAGCCAAGAACTACAAGGTGCGGCTCGGAGGAGTTGTCGCCAACCGATCGGCAGACACCGATCAGATCGATAAGTTCAATAAGCGCACGGGTCTGCGAACCATGGCTCACTTCAAGGATGTGGATGCCATTCGCCGCTCCCGCCTGAAGAAGTGCACCATCTTTGAGATGGACGACGATGACGAGGCAGTGCAAGCCTGCCGTCAAGAATATCTCAACCTTGCACAGAACATGCTCGACAAGGTCGAACCCCTCGAAGCCGTCTCATTGAAGGATCGCGAAATCTTCGACCTGCTGGGATTTGACTGAGCTTTAGGTTCTGGCGCTCAGCCCGACTAACCCCATCGACAGCTCCCAGACCCTGCTGGCGGTCTGGGAGTCAGTGACCTTCTCGGACAAGTCCTGGCTGAACTGCTGACCGTTTTTCTTTTGACGGTTGCCCCAGCTCCAATGCACCCCGGATTCGGCAAAATCCGGATCAGCAACCACCAGGGCAACACGCTCACCTGCCAGTGGCTGGGAGACATAGCCACCGGTGATGTTCTTCTGAAACCAAGGAAAGATTTTTCTGAACAGCCTCGGGGCGTTTCGGAAGAGCGGAGTGTCGGCAACACACCCTGGGTAGAGCGAAGTGAAGCTGATACCGGTTTGGCTGTGAAAGCGACGGTGCAGTTCCTGCGTGGTGATCATGTTGCAAAGCTTGCTGTCCTTGTAGGCCTTCCCGGGCTTGAATGACTTGCCGCTGGCCATCGAAACTGGATCTTTGAAACCGGCCTCGAAACCGGAGAGATCACCGAGATCGGCAGGGGCAGGAATCGGAATTTTGCCTCCAAGCTCCTTGGAATTCGCAGTGACAGTGCCAAGAATCACCACACGGCGAGAGGGGTGCGTCGAGGCCCTGAGACGCTGCATCAGCAACTGAATCAGCAAGAAATGGCCGAAGTGATTGGTGGCCATCGAGATCTCATAACCCTGAGGTGAACGTTCTGGCTGTTTCAGCTTCGGCTTGTAGACGGCAGCGTTGCAGACCAAGGCATCGATCTGCTCAGGCAGTCCCTCCACCGCCTGGCGAATACTCTCCAGATCACCAAGATCCATCAGCACGTGCCTCAACCGCTCAGTGGGCAGGTCCAGCGCATCGGCAGCGGCGGCGGCACGCTGAGGAGAACGGTTAGCAGTGATCACAGTCCAGCCCTGTTGCACGAGAGCACGTGTGGCATTCAGGCCGACCCCGGATGTGGTTCCGGTGATCAGAACAGTGCCTGGAACGGGCATCGGGGGATCTGTGCAGATCGCTCAGTCTGCCGTTCAGGCCGTGCGTTCAACGGCCTCCGGTCACGAATCTCAGCGGGCAGCTGTCAGCCCAGAGAACAGACAGTCAGCGCAAAACAGTCAGCGCCAAATCACGCGTAAGCGATTGGGAGCAATCCATTGCTCCTGCTCATCCATCAGACGTTCATCCCCACCGAGTGTGAACAGGGTGTCAAAGCGCTGTTGCAGCCCTTGCAGTTTGTTGGCTTCCACATCCACCACAGCCGCCAGCTCTCCATGGCGGTCAAGCCGCTCCTGATAGGCCATCGACAAGCGCACAACACTCACCACGCCCAGAAAGATGAGACCACCCTTAACGGCAAGCGCCAGGGCACTGCACAACAGCTCTCTCCGATCATTCTGCTGCTGAAGCAAGGCCGCCAAAGAAGCGGCATCAGGCGCTGAAGAAACGGCTTTCTGCATGTCCGCTTTTAACGCGGCGTGCCGCTTGTGCCAAGAGGCCCTTGAAGCTCAGGCGCGATAGAGGCTCACGCAAAGACGGATCGCGAGGATACCGGCGTGAGCAGCCACCACAAGAGCGATGAAGATTTCGGCCTGGGTAAGGGTGGTGACCATGACGGAAGCTTGAAACCTCTGCATTCTTTCCTGAGCAGGCCTCGGGGCGCCATCATTCGCAAAGGCCTGTCACACCAGCATGGAGACCTTGAGTCCTGATTCCCCGGTGACGATCGACGCAAAAGCGATCAGGACACTGGACCTGCAGGCTCTTTCAGCCTGGATGGATCGTCCTATTCAGGAGCTGCTCGATGCCGGTGCTGTCCTGGAATTGAGCTACGACTGGCCCCGTGAGGTCGATGACCCAAGAGAACTGAGCGAATGTCCTGAGCCTCGGCTGTGGGCTCTGCGGGCAGACGCTCGCTACCCCTGGCTGCCTTTGTTGCTGGATCGGACCGGCGGAAGCCTGGCTCAACATGTGGCGATGTTGGTTCCCCACGATTTCAGCCCCAGCGAAGGCATCCGTTTCGACCCTCAGGCTCTGGAATTGTGGATCACCCATCGCCTGATGCTGCTGAACCAGCTGGGCAGCTCTTCGGAGCTGTCCGGAGGTCAGCGCGGCAACCTCAGCCTGATGGCCGCCAGCCTTGGTTTCGAGCTGGATGGTGGTTTCTGGGAACTGCTGGATCAGTCAGCATGAATCGAACCATGCGGAACTGGGCCGGTTTGCCCCTGCTGATGTTGAGCCTGTGCTCGGGGAGCTGCGGATCCGAAGCGGAACTTGTTTCGCCTGGTCATCACCCAGAGACACCCCCTCAACAAGCCGCTCCGAAGCCATCGCCACCGGGCCAGGCTGGCCCGAGCCAAGCGTTGCTAGCCCACCTGCAGGACAAGACACTGCAACTCAGGGCCAAACGTACTGACAGTCAACGAACAGACGGACAACGCCAGTGGCTGCTGGAACTGCACCAGGGCCAAACGGTGCTGGCCAGCTGGCCTGCGGTGCGCGGAACCCCCAACAGCCAGAACCTTGACCGAGCCTGGTCTCCTGGCAACGGAGCTCCTCTACCGCCGGGTGACTACACCTTGGGGGCCCCGGAACCCTGGGGCAACGACATCTGGATGACGCTCTCTCCACGTTTTGACACCAGCCGCAGCGGACTGGGGATTCACCACTGCAATCCCGGCAGCGGCTGCCTCTGCCTGCCGGATCGTTCTTCACTGCTAGCTCTCACAGCCTGGATGCAAGAGGTCGACCTCAAGCGACTCAGAGTTTTGAACTGATCCCACACGGTCAACCCAACTGCAACGCCAGCTGAACAGCCCTTCGACCACTGTCGAACGCCAGCAGAATCGAAAGCAGTCTGAGTAGCCAGGCCAGGATTCCTGTATTGACCCGATCCAATCGGGCCGCAGTCCACTGAGCTGCGAATGCCGCAACGGCACCGAGTACCAGACCCAGCATCCACTGACCGCGACCTTCATACAGAAACTGCAGTGAAGCGGCGCTAGCTGAGCAGGCCACTGCCAGGGTGCTGAGCCGAATCGCCTGACGAATGGGCACCGAGAGGCCGCTGACCATCAATGGAACCATCAAAAGACCACCGCCAAGACCGAGCATCCCCCCTGCCAACCCGGCAACACTTCCAACAGCCGTGAGACCTTTCAACGGCAGAGGCTGATCAGCAGCCGGCTGCTGATCACTGCGATCCCCTCGGATCGTGAGCGCCAGCAATAGATAGAGCAATGCCTGAAGGCTGAGAAGCTGCCAGCCAGCAGCGAGTCGACCAAGACGGCTGAATACCAGAGCTGTGGCGAAAGCCGACAGGCCGATTGCCAGGCCTGGCTTGAGCTGAAGAGAGCGCGCGCGCCAATGGGTGTAACTGCCGCCGATCGCCGTCGGCACGATGGCAAACGTGCTCGTTGCCAGAGCTTGGTGGGGGCTGAGGCCCATCCAGAGCAGAAGAGGCGCGAAGATCAAACCACCACCGATTCCCAGCAGACCGGCCAGAGCTCCTGCCAAGAGCCCCAATGGCACGGCCAGCAGCACATCCGCCAATGTCATCGCCGCCATGACGCTGCCAGCATCCTGCCGGTCCGTGCACTCACGCCACGGTCGCCTGCTGCCCCATCTCACGCTCAACGGCGCCGAACAGATGGCCTTGGATGCCCTGCTGCTTCAGCAGTGCTGGACCGGGGGGCATCGGCAACCGGTGCTGCGCTTCTACGGTTGGAACAGGCCATCCCTCTCCCTGGGCAGGCATCAACGGGAGATTCCAGAGGCTTGGCGAAGCCTCGCCAGGACAGGGGAGCTGGATCTGCTTCGCCGCCCCAGTGGTGGAAGTGCTGTGCTCCACGCCGGTGGGCTGACCTACGCACTGGTGTGGCCTGAAGCACCTCGACAGAAGCGGGAGGCTTACCGGCAGGTGAACCACTGGCTCACCGCAGGCTTCGCAAAGCTGGGCGTCAGCCTCAATTCAGGCGTCGCCCATGCCGAGGCCGGCACCATGAACTGCTTCGCCCGTTCCACGGCGGCCGACCTTGTTGATAGGCAAGGAACCAAACGCATTGGCAGTGCCCAGTTCTGGCAGCATGGCCATCTTCTCCAGCACGGTGAAATCCCTCTCAACTCACCGGCGGATCTCTGGCAGGCCGTGTTCGGAACCGACCCACCGCAATGGAGGCCGTCAGCGCCCGATGCCTCGGCAGTCGAAACAGCGCTGATCTCCAGTTTCAGCGAGGGGCTGTCGAATCACGACTGGGCTGATCAGCCCCTCAGCATCGAAGAACGAACCTTGATGCAGCAAGGGGCTGAGCGTTATCGACTGGACGCTTCAGCGCTTTGATCATCGAGAAGACCTGAGGCCTGCATGCTTTTCACCACCTGGGCCAGGGGCATTCCGAACGGATAGGTGTTGGAACGGCGAGCGGCCGTGAGCATGGCCTCCGGCAGTTTCACGGATAAACCCTTGAGAACGGCTTCGCCCAGATCACAGCGATCAAGGGTGCCGTCGGGCAAACCCGCAGGGCCGAGCACCAGCAGACGCCCCTGCTCCGTATCTTCCAGAGCAAGAACCGCCTCGCAGAGCGGTGCGGCCTGCTTGATCGAAGGCAAGCGCTCCAGCGGCTGAAGATGATCGGCGATGGTCTGGCGATCCCATTGCTGAACGGGCAGGTCCTTGAGCGGCTGATCCGTGATGAAGCCAATCCATCGACCGCCTCGACAGACGAGCACCCAGTCCGCGATGCAGGGGTCACCGCTGTCCACCGCTCCCAGACGCAGCTTGCTCAGACTGCGCAGACTCTGATCCGCCTCCACCACGCGGAATCGACGGGAGGTCGCTGGTCCAACGGTTTCCCGCTTGAGCACCTGTTGCAGCGCCAAGGTCTGGGTCTGACTCCGGGACGCGCTCATTCCGAACCAGCCGAGAAGCACGAGCCACAAACCGGCGAATCCACCTCCCCTAAGCAGAATCCAGAACCCGATCATCACGGCGAGAAGAGACAGGAAACGACCACTGGCGGTCGCCACCTGGATGCCTCGCCGTTGACTGCCGGTCCACTGCCAGACAAGGGATTTGAGAATCAAGCCGCCATCCAGAGGCAACCCCGGCAGCAGGTTGAACAGCGCCAGCACCAGATTGAGCCCTCCGAGCTGAGCTACAAGATTTCCCAGAAGAGGGCTGACATGTTGAGCGGAGTGAACACTGAACAGCAGCACAGCTCCAAGAATCAAACTCACCGCTGGCCCGGCGGCAGCCACCCTCAGTGAGCCCATCGCCGTGGAGCATTCCCGTTCCACCCGAGCGACTCCGCCCATCAGGAACAACGTGATGCTGCTCACCTTCACGCCCTCGCGCAGGGCCACAAGGGAATGACCAAGCTCATGCAGCAGCACAGACACGAACAGCAGCAGCGCAGTGAGCAGCCCCATCGACCAGCTGATCCAGTCAGCACCGGCCGCAGCTGGGAGTTTGGCGACCTGCTGCTGAAAGGCCATGGTGAACAACACCAGAACAATGAACCAACTGGGATGGACCCTCAGAGGGATCCCGCCGATTCGCATCAGTTGCCAGCCATCACCCAAATGCTTCTCCGGCGGGCTGGCCGGCAGTGTTGACTCAATCCTAGAAAGGAGATCCAATGCTGCTCCCCGATGGTCGCTCAGGGCCTGTCTCTCAAGATCTGCGGCCTGACCGACTGCGACCAGGCCTGTGAGATCGCTGCCATGGGGGTGGATGCGATCGGCGTGATCGGAGTGCCGGACACTCCGCGTTTCGTGGAGCCAAATCAGCGCAGGGCCATCTTTCAGAGACTGACCCAGGAGCATCCTGCGCTGAAGCGGGTCTGGGTCGTGGCAGACCCGAGCGATGAACTGCTGGCATCGGCACTGTCGGGAGAGGGACAGCCCTCGGTGGTGCAGCTGCACGGGGAGGAATCGTCGCAGCGATGTGCCGAGCTGCGCCGGCTGTATCCCGGCACTAAATGGTGGAAAGCCTTACGCCTGCGTAGGGAAGCGGATCTCAACGGCATCGACGCCTATGCCGCCGACGTGGATGCCCTGCTTCTGGATGCCTGGAGCCCGAAGCAGCTAGGAGGGACGGGGCATCGCCTTGATCCCGCCTGGCTTGAGCGAATGGAGACGCGGATTGGCCGCACTCTTCCCTGGTGGCTTGCTGGAGGGATCAGCGCCGAATGGGTCCCAACACTGGTGCATCAAGTGAGCCCCTTTGGCCTGGATGCCTCAAGCCGCCTGGAGCACAGTCCGGGGGTGAAGGATCTGCGTCGTGTCAAAGCACTCGTTGAGGCGGTCAGAGGCAATTCGGACAACCGGGGATAGGTTGAAACACCTCTCATCAACACCCATGTTCCGGGCTACGTCACTTTGCCTCACCCTGATGGCGGCAGTCCCTTTCGGGGCCTCGGCTCAGGGCATGCTGCCTGGATGCCGGCTGGAGAACGGCAGTCTTCAATGTGTGCCAGGGCTGACGGCCAGCCCTGAGCAGCAGATTCAGGTGCTTGATGGGCAGATCGACCAGGGGCTGGAGCAGGAAGGACATCTGCAGCAGGCGATCCAAGGACTGCAACGCTTCGTCCTGGTCGGGGAAGCCAGGGAAGGTGCGCTACTGAAAGCGGAACTGCAACTCCAGGGAGCCGACGTGGACGAACTGGATGTCCACTGGTACCGCCGCAGTGGACAAGGCAACTGGACGCTGGTGGAATCCGGCTCCCGCCACAGCTATCAGGTCGGTCCTCAAGACCGGCAAGACAGCCTGATGGCTGTGCTGGTGGTCCGCGGGCGTGACGGCAAGGTTCAACGAATCAGCAGCAATGTGATAGGCCCAATCAGAAACTGATTGGGCTCGATCATTCTCAGCAGAAAATTCAGCTCACTTAATGACGTCTGACGACTAACTCATGAAGGCCTGCTGCTGACGAACAAGTTCGAAAAACTCTTGCTTAAGGCTTGGGTCATGGCGGAAGTCACCCCTGACCACCGAATTAACCATGGTGCACTGCGGCTCTTTGACGCCTCTGAGCTTCATACAGTAATGCTCAGCCTTGACAATGATTCCCAAGCCCTGAGGCTCACAGAGTTTTTCAATTTCATCTGCGAGGATCATCACAGCCTCTTCCTGAATGTGAGGCCTTGAAAACACCCAGTCCGCTACACGACTGAATTTAGAGAGTCCGATAACACGAGAACCAGGTTTGATTCCGATCCATACGTTTCCAATGATGGGCACAAAATGATGAGAGCAGGCCGACCGAACAGTCATTGGTCCGACTGTATAGATCTCATCTAATTTTTTCGCATTAGGAAAACTTGTGACCTTTGGCTGCTCGTGATAACGACCCTTGAAAACTTCATTGATGTACATCCGCGATACACGCTCAGCCGTTTCGCGGGTGTTGTGATCGTTCTCCACGTCTATTACCAGTGTATGAAGCAGATCACGCACCCTGTCAGCGACTTCGACTCCAAGCTCCATCAGCTCTCCAGGCTTGATGTACTCAGAGATGTTGTCATTCGCCAGAAAGGATCCACCGTCACTCTTGATCCTTTCGCGGATACGGGCAGACACAAGGTTGAGGATATTGATATCTGTCTTGGATTTTTTAGACATTTTAGATTTGTTTCTGCCGGAATCAGAAAGCTCGCCGGCCTGAACGGGGATCATTGAAGTCATGTCAAACGTAGGGAGATGCTGATGAGTAGCAATTAGTCAGTAATTCAGAAGGCTCCAGTGGAAGGCATGAGTGTCATGTCCTCAATCACCTGAGTCGACGGTTGTTTCGCAAGATGAAGAAGCGCTCCAGCTGCTTGATCTAGAGGTATCATTGCACGCCGATCGAACGAGCTGCTGACGGTCGGAGAATCCCACAACGATGAGTCCACAGAGCCAAGGGTGAGAGTGCAGGCTCTGATTCCGTTTTGGCGCTCTTCTTCGGCCAGACAACTGGTGAAGCTTGCGAGAGCGGCTTTAGAAATGCAGTATGCGCCCCAACCAGGGAAAGCGTTTCTGGCCGCATGGCTACTCACGTTGATCACCAATCCCCCCGCTGGCCGCATCGAAGGGACAACAGCTGAACAGACCTGCAAAACGCTGGTGAGGTTGAGTTGAATCAGCCAGTTCCACCGATCCAGGGGCATTTCAAGCAACTCTCCGGTCCAAGCGGCCCCCGCGTTATTGATGAGAACTGAAGGTCGGAGTCCCTGACTCAGTAGAGATTCAATACCAGGACCAATGGCGGCGGAGTCGACCAGATCAATCGCTTGATATACAACTCTCACTCCAGATGTACCCAATTCCGACTGAAGAGACTGGAGCGGAGCCTCACTTCGGGAAACGAGAAGCAAATCCCAGCCTGCCTCTGCAAAAGCCCTGGCAGCAGCATGACCAATTCCACGTGATGCGCCGGTGATCAGAACGGAAGGCAAGAAAAACGTGCAATCAATTTCACTTTAAGCAACGTGATCAGCCCCCGTGGAGGCTGCATCCAGAAAACACCCCATGGCCCTGAATTTCATATAGCGCTGATCTCTCAAGTCATCGATAGACAAAGCCAGCAGATCGTCGAGATGGCGATTCAGTGCTGCCCTCAGCGTTTCACCCGCTTCAAGGGGAGCCCAATTGTTACCACCAGAAGGTTCAGGCAAAACTTCGTCCACCACACCAAGGCTGAGCAGATCCTTACCGGTGATCCGCAACGCAGCCGCGGCCTCGGAAGCCTTCGCCGCATCACGCCAAAGAATCGAAGCGCAGGCCTCAGGGCTGGCCACGGTGTAAACGCTGTGCTCAAACATGATCAACCGGTCGGCGACTCCGATGCCGAGTGCACCACCGGAGCCACCCTCTCCGATCACCGTGGCAACGATCGGAACCCGCAGGCTGAACATCTCGCGCAGATTCACGGCAATGGCCTCACCCTGCCCCTGCTCTTCCGCCAACAGACCGGCATAAGCCCCGGGCGTGTCGATGAAGGCCAAAATCGGCAGTCCAAAGCGGTTGGCATGCTCCATCAGGCGCAGAGCCTTGCGGTAGCCACCCGGAGTGGCCATGCCAAAATTCCGCGCCACGTTTTCCTTGGTGTCACGTCCCTTCTGATGGCCGATCAGAAGAACCGATCGTTCCCCTAGCCGTCCAATCCCACCAATCAGTGCCTGGTCATCACTGCCACGGCGATCACCATGCAACTCAACCCAGTCATCACAGAACATCTGGATGAAATCGAGGGTGCTTGGCCGATGAGGATGCCGGGCCACCTGAATTTTCTGAGCCGGGCTCAGGGAACGAAAAATCTCATCACGACGTCGGGCTGCGAGCGTTTCCAACTGCAGCAGTTGCTGGCTGACATCAACCTCTGAATCTCTTGCCAGCTGACGGATCTGCTCGATCTGCTGTTCGAGCTCCACCAGCGGCTTCTCAAAATCAAGCAGGGGGCGGCGTGCCATTGAGGAGGGAGAAAACGACTTCAGACAACAACAGCCTGAGGCTGTCCTTGGAGATTGAGGGTGGAGAAACCGTGACGGACCGATGCGGCACCGATGAAATCCATCTTCTCCAGAGTGATGTTGTTACGCCCCCAGCTGAAATTGGTGTGACACTGCTCGAACTCAAGCAGCATCGCTTCAGCGAAGCAGGCGAACATCTGGCGCTGAGGTTTTTCCATCTCAGCGATTTCCATCATTGTCCAGCCGATGTCACTGCCGAATTCAACAATGCCTCCCTTCAGCACATGTACGCCTTCACAGGCGACCTTGGCATCGAGATTCTTCGGATAGCCCCCATCGATCATCAGACAGGGTTTGCGCAGCGTGGCTGAATCAATTTCAAGCGTGCGCGGCATACTCGCGACCCAGACCACGACTTCAGCCTCAGGGAGTGCCTCTTCAAGGGTGAGGATCCTTCCACCACCGAGTTCCGACTGGAGATCCTTGAGGGGCTGCTGCTGACGTGCGACCAGCAGCAGCTCAGCAACACCCGTGCGGTTGGACAGCCAACGGCAGACAGCACTACCGATATCTCCGGTGGCACCGACCACGGCAACCTTGGCTTTGGAGAGATCGATGCCCAGAAGAGGAGCGTTGTTCTCAACCTGGCGACTTATCACCCAGGCTGTGTGGGTGTTGCCAGTGGTGAACCGCTCCCACTCCAGGGTTGTGCTGCGCACATGCTGATGCTGGAGAAGGTTGAAGTTCTCAAAAATGATCGACGTGAAGCCGCCGAGAGCTGTGATGTTGATGCCCTTTTTCTGAGCAAGCTCCATGGCGTTGAGCACTTTGCGCCTAGCCGTTTTGAAGCGACTCAGCATCTCAGGCACAAAGCAGGAATCGATGTAGGCACCGGAGATGGTCTTGCCAGTGGCACTTGTGACCTCAACGTTTTCCACGAGCTGGGGAGGCGCACTGCACCAGACATCGAGATCGCCTCCGGCGATGTGATCGAATCCGAGATCTGAGGCCTTGCGCCTCGCCGCCTCAAAGCTGGTGGAGTGCCCGATCAGACCAAACATGTACTGCCGACGGTCGTACGTGTACGCATTGAACTCAATCTCACCCTGATTAGGGCTGTTCACTCATGTTCCCATGAAGGCAGTCTTGAAGGAAAACGTGCCTGTGCTTAAACCGGACTTCAACCTTCCAAACGGGGCTTAGAAGGCTCGTGTCCGTCAGGGGTCAGAGAGCGGCGGCTGCCATACGAGCAATTTCACGCATGTTGAAGCCGATCTCGCTGAGAGCTTCCTGATAACCGATCAGAAAATCCTCGATCAGATCTTCCTTCTCCATATGGAGAGTGGCGGCATCAGAAGCAACCTGGTCGAGCATGGAGCGGATCAGTGGAAGATTCTCCTTGTTGGCAGCAAAGAGCTCTTCCTTACTTGCCTCAAAATTGTTCTTCAACCACAGTTCCCCGTAGTTGAGATGGAGATATTCATCCTTGACGACACCCTCAGTAATCTTGCGAGCGAAGGGGTCAGCAACTGGGATGTAGATGTGATACGCGGAGATAGCGAAAGCTTCAATCAGAAGTGCCTGAATCAATAAACAGGTCACGACTTTGTCTTCTTTCAGAGCTTTTTGAAAATTCTGATGAAGAGGCCCAAAGAATTCTTTGGCAAATGGCATGTCTGCGGTCACACCAAGGTTTCGACCGCATGACGTGAAGCCCTTCATGTGCTTCATTTCCATCTTCGCCAGTTTGGCGAGTTCGTCTTTGTTTTCTGGGATCAACGTTCCCAGGGCCATGTAGTTGTCGTAGGCCTCCTGCTCCCCTTCAATCACGATCGCATTGATGCGGCTGTAGGCGTCCTTGTAAGCCTCAGTGGTGAAGTCAGGCAATTGCTCTGCCGATGCATCCCGCTCGTCAAGGACGGCGACCTCGGGGCTGACGGGAGTCGGCATAAATCTTTCCGTAACGTTCAACGCGGTTGAGTGTAACCAGTGTTGCCGAAATTGGATGTTCGATTGATGGAGTTCAGATACGTCGCTGATCTCCACAAGGTGGCCAACTGGAGGCCATCAGGCTTGTGAAGAGTCGATGCCAATGAGCCACAAGCGCAGTCTCCAACTGACTTCCAAGCCTCGTGTCCGCGCCTCGACTATCCCCGACAACACCGGAGCGGCTGAGGTCGGCGGTGAACCAGGCGAGGGGTGCGGGACCTTCAAGGCTCCAGCCTTCAGGAGGAGTCGCTGCCGCCTTCTCGCTGGCATGGTCACCATCGAGCGGCCTCTGTTCGCCGACCAGAGAGGGCTCAAGCGCCAGCATCAGACTGGTCTCAGCCAGCCCCGCATGCAATCCATTCGCCAGCTCATCAGCAGGCACGAGGGACTTGAGTTCTGAAACTCCACTCCAGAGAAAACAGGGAAGTACGGCCATTGAGGGAGTTTCAGCTGCCAGTTCTCGAGCGGCGGTTTGTAATAGACCGATCTGACCGCCATGGGCGTTGAACAACACCAAGCGCTTCACACCCTGGTCTGCAAGCTGCTTACCAACTTCCTTGACAAGCCGAATCAGCAGTTCAGCACTGAGGCTGAGTGTTCCTGGAAAGCCGCGATGTTCAGGTGAAAGACCGATCGCCTGAGTTGGCAGAGCCCAGATCGGCATCTCTTCGGTAAGCCCTTCCAGCACGAGATCGAGGATGCGTTGCGCGAACAGCGCATCCGTGAGGAGGGGGAGCTGCGGACCATGCTGCTCGAAAGCGCCGAATGGCCAGACAAGAGTTGAACCGCTCCGCTCCAATGCCAGAGAGGCCTCCGGCCAGGTCATGCAGCCCAGCCACCTGGAGTTTTGTCCACCATCGACGCTCATCTTGAATCAACCTCCTGCTGTCAGACTGACCTGCCAAGGACAATGGGTTCCATGGCCGGAACAGAACGTCAGAATCCCCGAGTTGATGGTGGCAAAGCTGCTGCAGCCTCGGCGCAGCCGCCACGAAAACCGCTTCAGGTGATGCATATCAGCAAGCGGGAAGAGCAGGATCGTCTGCGCAAAGAAGCGGACGAGGCCCGTGCCGCAGCAGATGCGGCGGTGAAGCGTGCCGCACAGCTTGAGCAGGCCGCTCTTGCCGCAGAAGGAAGCCAGTCGATTGCTCCCAGCCCCCCTGCGCCTCCCAGAGGGCCACAAGCGTCTCCCGCTCCATCACGCGATGCCGACGATGACGATCTAGCTGGGATGACCATGGCCGACCTACTCGGCCCTGCTGATTCAGGCCGCAAGCTGAGTAATGCACCCGCTGAATCATCCACTGCAGCAAGCCGCAGCGTTGACGATTTTGATTTCGATGAAGATGCCTTCCTCGCAGCGCTCGATGCCAATGAGCCAGTAGGCACAACAGGTGAGGTGGTCACTGGCACAGTGATCGCAATGGAAAGTGATGGTGTGTACGTCGATATCGGCGGCAAGGCTCCCGGCTTCATGCCCAAAAGCGAATGTGGGCTTGGGGTCATCACCAATCTGAAGGAGCGCTTTCCCAAGGGGCTCGAGATTGAGGTGCTGGTCACCCGTGAACAGAACGCCGATGGCATGGTCACCATTAGCTGCCGTGCCTTAGCTCTGCGCAAAAGCTGGGACAAGGTCAAGCAGCTCGCCAAGGACGGCAAGGTGGCTCAGGTCAAAATCACCGGTTTCAATCGAGGTGGTGTTACTTGCGACCTCGAAGGATTAAGGGGCTTCATTCCCAGATCACAGCTTCAAGAGGGTGAAAACCACGAAGCACTGGTTGGGAAGACACTTGGCGTCGCTTTCCTTGAGGTCAACTCCGAGACCCGCAAACTGGTCCTGTCCGAGAAGCGCGCTGCAACGGCCGCCCGTTTTTCAGAACTTGAGGTGGGGCAGTTGGTGGAAGGCCAGGTGGCCTCGATCAAGCCCTATGGACTGTTCATCGATCTGGGAGGCGTCAGTGGACTGCTGCATCAGTCCGTGATCACCGGAGGCAGTCTGCGCTCACTGCGCGAAGTCTTCGGACAAGGCGACACCGTGAAAGCTCTGATCACCGAGCTTGACCCCGGTCGAGGCCGGATCGCACTCAACACTGCCCTACTGGAGGGCCAACCAGGGGAACTTCTCGTCGATAAGGACACCGTCATGGCCGAGGCTGCCGATCGAGCCAACAGAGCCCGTAACGTCCTCAGGCAGCAGGAACAGTCAGCTGGATGATCACAGCTTCCATGCCTGCCGGTGACGCCGGCCCCCAGTCACGGACCGATCGTCAGGCCGACTGGGAGCTGGACTTCTATTCAAGGCCCATCCTCGAAAAGGATGGGAAGAAGCGCTGGGAGCTGCTGATCATCAGCACCCCGGAGATTAAAAGCAACGAATGCTTCCGCTTCGAGAAGCTCTGTCCGGCAAGCGAGGTGAATTCCACCTGGTTGGCCGCTGCCCTGAGCGAAGCCTTGGCCGAGGCTGAAGAGCAGGGTTGGAAGCCACCGCAGAGACTGCGCGCCTGGCGCAGTGCCATGAGAACGATGGTGCAGCGTGCGGCAGCAGAGCTGCTGCTGGAAGTGGTGTCGAGCAGGCGCACCTATGCCCTGCTCGACTGGCTGGATGAACGAGAGCGGACGCTTTACCCCAAGGAAGAGGGCTTCATGGCAGGCCCCCTTGCCCTGCCGCCTTCCCCTGTTGAAACCCCGCCTTTGCCCTTGCCCGAAGCCGTGCGGGGCGACGCCTGGACCTGGGCTGGGCTGCCGGTGGGCAGCTTGAAGGATGCGAACGATTGGCCTCTTGGCTTTAACGGTCTGCTGCCTGTCCCCCCCTCTCTCGAGTCCAATCTTGAAGTTCCCGGTCTGCGTCTGTTCAGTCGCACCAGAGCCCTGGCTCTCGCAGGTTGGCTCGGAGGGCTGGAACCCGTGCGACTGCGGGTGAGCTCTTGCCAGCTGATCCTTGACGCTGGTCAGGATGACTCCTGGCTGGTCAGTGATCTGAGCCAACAGGAAGCCGAACAGATCGCCGCCGCGCTGGAGGCGTCGTGCAACAACCTGCATGGCTTTCAGTTCATCGCTGTGCAGAGCGCTCCTGACAGTGAGCGGTTCGAAGGCTTCTGGATGCTGAGGGATCAGCCGCAACCATGAGCTCCGCTCAGGGAGCAAACCCAGTCACTGAGAAAGAGGATCCACTCGCTCAGCCCGACAGCTCCTTCAATACCCTGCCGGGCTGGACCTGGGTGGGCTGTTATGGCGGTTACTACCTCACAGCGGATCAACTGGATGAAGCTGGCTTTGAGCATGGGTTCTTCACCCGCCGATGGCAGGGTCGCGGTCCCGACGAGCTAGCGACCTACCTGTCCTGCGGTGTCTCCGTTCATCGCCCCCAGCAGGTCCATGGGAACGTCGTGCTTGAGGCCTCCGCTGCAGCAGCACCACCATGGCCCGACGCCGACGGCCTGGTGAGCGATCGCGGAGGGCAGAGCCTCTGGGTCTGTGGAGCCGACTGCACCCCGGTTCTGCTCGCGGATCCCAAAAGCGGGCACGTTGCCGCATGCCATGCCGGCTGGCGAGGCATGGCCAGCCGTATCCTTCCCGCGGCCATCGCCAAGCTTGAGCAACGAGGCGCCTGCAGAGAACAGCTGATCGTCGCCCTAGGACCAGCGGTCAGTGGTGAGCGCTATCAAGTGGAGCAGTCAGTGGCCCTTCAGGTGGGTGAGGCGTTGGCAGCCGAACCCAGATCACTCGAGGAGCTGCAGAGGCAAGCCGTGATTGATCCCGATCCAGAGCAAGGTCACTGTCGATTGGATATCCGACAAGCCGCCGTGCAGCAACTCAAAGCCGAAGGGATTGACCACACCAGGATCAGCACATGTCCGCTCTGCACGGTCGCTGAGCCCAGCCTGTTTCACTCCTGGCGGCGTGATCAGGTGAAGGCGGTTCAGTGGAGTGGAATCGTTGGGCAAGCTGCGATCTGAATTCCGCCGGCATCAGTTCGATGTCGGCGCCAGCAGACGCAATGCAACCGCTTCAGCGGCACGGATGCCATCGATCGCTGCCGAAAGGATCCCGCCCGCGTAACCGGCACCCTCACCGGCAGGCGTGAGACCGAGCACATTGAGTGACTCCAGCCGATCATCCCGAGGGATGCGCAGCGGTGAAGAAGTACGGGTCTCGACCCCCGTCAGAACGGCATCGGGGTGGTCGTAACCGGAGATTTTCTGACTGAAGGCCGGCAGAGCTTCCCTCAGGGCCACCACCATCGGTTGCGGCAGAAGCTCGGCAAGGTCTGAGGGGTGGACCCCAGGTTGATAAGAGGGGCGAACCGATCCGAGAGACGTGGATGGCCTTCCGGCCACAAAGTCCTCCTGTCGCTGCACCGGGGCGCTGTAGTCCTCACCGCCGAGCTGGAAAGCGAGGGATTCAAGTTCACGCTGGAACACCAGGCCAGCAAGTGGATCCCCGGGCCAGCGCTCATGGGCCTCCAGGTCTGCATCCGACACAGGGATCACCAGCCCGCTGTTGGCGTTGCGTTCGTTGCGGGAATGCTGGCTCATGCCATTGGTCACAACACGACCTGGTTCGGAGGTCGCACCCACCACAAACCCACCAGGGCACATACAGAAGCTGTAAACGCAGCGACCATTGGCTGCGTGATGCACCAGCTTGTATTCAGCGGCTCCAAGCAAGGGATGGCCAGCGGCATCTCCCCAGCGGGCGTTGTCGATCAGCGACTGCGGATGCTCGATCCGAAGACCAATCGCGAAGGGCTTCCGCTCCATGGCAACACCGATCCGATCCAACATCGCGAAGGTGTCCCTCGCCGAATGTCCAGGAGCTAGAACCACCTGACTGCAGTCAAGACGGCTGCCATCGGCGAGTTGCAGACCAGTGATCCGCATCGGCTTGCCGTCGCTGGCGTGGGTCGGTTCCAGCAAAAGTTGTTCCACGCGGGAACCGAAGCGGACATCACCGCCCAGAGCCTCAATCTGAGCGCGCAACCCCCTCACCACTGTCGCCAGCTTGAAGGTGCCGATATGGGGTCGATGACGGGTCAGGATGTCGCGATTGGCTCCACAGTTCACCAGTTCCTCCAACACTTTGCGGCCGTAATGAACGGGATCGCTCACCTGGCTGTAGAGCTTGCCATCGGAAAAGGTTCCAGCACCCCCTTCGCCGAACTGCACATTGGATTCGGGCTTGAACGTCGATTGACGACGCCAGAATCCGAACGTGTCTCGGCTTCTCTGCTTCACCGCCTGTCCGCGCTCCAGCAAAAGTGGGCAAAATCCCATCTGCGCGAGCAGCAGTGCTGCGAAATAACCACAGGGTCCTGCCCCAATCACCACGGGCCGCGCCCCTGACGCATCAACCGCATTGGAAGGAGCGCGGGCAACAAATCGGTAGGTCTCATCAGGACTGCGACGAATGCGCCGGTCAGCCGACCGACGACGCAGCAATGCTTTCTCGCCCCGTATCTGAACATCCACGCTGTAGATGATCCGGATTCGATCCCGACGACGGGCATCAATGCTCTGCTTCACCAACTGATGGGAGATCAGTTGCTCGCGAGGCACTCGCAGGCAACTCAGAACAGCCTGCTCAAGGTCATCCTCCGTATGGTCCAGCTCCAGTCGAAGCTCGCTCAGGCGCAGCACGAGCTCTCTCCTTTCCCGACCCTTAGTACAAACACTACCGAGCGGAGATCAGAACGATTGTTCGCCCCCCTAAGGGGACTGCTCTGTTGGGTCGTCCTTGGTCTCAGCTTGGGGGCTGCCACCCTGAATCGCCAGCGAAAGCAGCCCGGCAAACAGCAGCAGACTGCCGATGCCGATCGCGAGAGAACGGTTGCCAGACGCCGCGTCACCCCAAATGGCCGTGCTCAAAAAAGCTGCGCCCAGAAGCACACAGGGCACCATGACAATTCCTGAGGCAACGCGGTTGCGTGCCATCTCAGGCTCCGGGACATGTGACCTGGGCCAGACCTTCACTCACCAGCGCAGATCCCAGGTCAAGGTCATCTCCGATCGCAGTGACCCTGGCCAGCAGGACACCATCTGCACTGCCCTCCGGCCGCAGATTCACCCGTCGGCGACGGGGAAGCGCACGACGCATCCAATCCTGCGCTTGCTGCTCATCCTCGGGATCCACCTGAACACAAGCCAGTTGCACGCTGTAATTACGGTTGCGGTCACCAATCTGAAGCAGCGTTGCTGAGCGCACCTGCAGAACCTCGGCGGCAAAAGCCTGGGGAGGCAGCACGAGCAACAGCATCAGGCTGAAGACAGCTGCAATGAGAATGCCGACTCTCACTGGCCTCCTGGATTAGAGGCAGAACGACCTGAGTCCTGAAACGCCAACTCAGGACGGGCCGGCAGACCCACCATCTGGGCATTGCTGCAACCGGGTGGAACCATCGGATAGCAATTCTCACCCCGACGAACATGCACATCCACCAGGGTTGGATGCGGTGAAGCGAACGCTTCCGCGAGTCGGGTGTGGAGATCATTGCGCTCAACGATCTTCATCCCCTCCACGCCAAATGCCTTAGCCAGAGCTTCGAAGTCGGGCATGCCACCCAGCATGTCCGAGGCGGAATAACGCTCTTCGTAGAAACTCTCCTGCCACTGACGAACCATCCCCTGCCAGTGATTGTTCACAATCACCACCTTCACCGGAAGCCTGTATTGAGCGAGAGTGCCCAGCTCCTGGATGTTCATCAGCACACTTGCATCTCCAGCAATGCACACCACCTGGCGATCAGGACAAGCGACCTGGGCACCAAGAGCTGCAGGCATCCCGTACCCCATCGTTCCCAGTCCGGCGCTGCTGATCCAGCCACGTGGACCATTGCGCAGGTACTGAGCAGCCCACATCTGATGCTGTCCCACATCCGTCGTAACGATGGCGCCGGGGGCCAGATCACGGACAGCCATCAGCACTTCCTGGGGGTAGATGGGCCCTTCCTGAGGCGGAATTGAGAGGGGGTAACGCTGTTTCCACTCGCGGATCCTCTCCAACCAGATGCTGGTCTGAGGTTCGGAGGAACGGCGCAGACTCAGATCCACCAGCGCGGCAAGGCTGGTGCCGACATCACCGAGAACGGCGACATCAGGGCGCCTGTTCTTGCCGATCTCAGCCGGATCGATCTCGAAATGAATCACCCTGGCATGCGGGGCGAAGGTATCGAGCTTGCCGGTCACCCGGTCATCAAAGCGAGCACCGACAGCAATCAGCAAATCGCAATCGGTTACAGCAAAATTGGCGTAGGCCGTGCCGTGCATGCCCAGCATGCCCAGCGCCAGCGGGTGGTTCTCGTCAAAGGCGCCCTTACCCATCAACGTCGTGGTGACGGGAATCTGGTAACGCTCTGCGAGCACGGCGATGCTGTCGTGAGCGGATGAGGCAATTGCACCGCCCCCCACGTAGAGGAGAGGGCGCTTGGCTTCGGAGATCAGGTCAAGTGCTGCCTCGATCGACTGGAAATCAGGCGCTGGAGTGGAGCCGAACCCAGCAGGAACGACGGATCCTGGCTGAACCGGGATGTAATCAAACACCTCCTGGCCAACATCCTTAGGGATATCAATCAAAACGGGACCGGGTCGACCCGAGGCGGCAATGTGAAAGGCCTGGGCAACCACCGAACCGAGATATGCGGGGTTTCGCACAACCCATGAATGTTTCACGATCGGCAAGGTGATGCCGAAGATATCGGTTTCCTGGAAGGCATCGGTTCCAATCGCCGTCCTCGGAACCTGACCGGTGATCACCACCATCGGCACAGAATCCATCTGAGCGGTGGCAATGCCCGTGACCAGGTTGGTCGCCCCAGGACCGGACGTTCCGAAGCACACACCGACTCTGCCGGTCGCACGCGCATAGGCATCAGCAGCATGGGTTCCGCCTTGTTCATGACGCACAAGGAAATGACGCAACCAACCCTCGCTCTCTGCCACATGCAGGGCGTCGTAGATCGGAAGAATGGCGCCGCCTGGGTAGCCGAAAATCGTATCCACACCGTGCAGGCGCAGAGCATCCATCAAGGCCTGGGCTCCGCTCATCCGGCGACTTCCATCGCTGTTGGACGCTGTGTCGGCCGTGGGAGCGGAGATCAGCGTCACTGTGTCGACACGGGGAACTGACCCTCAAGATTAAGGGCCCGCCTGTCGGTTTGCCGAAGTTCAGAGCAGTCCGAGTGCATGCAGAGGACCCTGGCCACTGATGATCTCGAGCAGAAACGCGGAGAAGCCCAGCATGGCCAATCGCCCGTTCCAGACTTCGGAACTGTTGTTCCAGCCCCACTCCCATTTCTCCTGGGGATAGAGCTTCACCTTGGTTGGGAGTTCAGCTGCCGCATCAAGGCTGACTTCAGGACCTTCAAGGCTGGTGACCACAAGATCAGCCAATCCCTCGATGAAGCGGGGATAGGTGTCGAGAGCACGGACGCGCCGAAAATTCACCACACCGGACTCGGTGGC
Organism: Synechococcus sp. AG-673-F03; assembly: GCA_003211205.1. Lineage (GTDB taxonomy): Bacteria > Cyanobacteriota > Cyanobacteriia > PCC-6307 > Cyanobiaceae > Synechococcus_C. Next base: position 2,004 of record QCTJ01000006.1, on the reverse strand, counting down.
GAGTTCGCGGTACTCGATGTCAATTTCCTCGAGCGTTTCGATGTGCTCGCTGACAAAGCTGATCGGAACCACGACAAGGTCGTTGATTTTGGCTTTGCCGAGCTCTTCGAGGGCTTCTTCGGTGTAAGGCTTCAGCCACTCGACCGGACCCACACGGCTTTGATAAGCGAGGGTGTGAGGGTTGTCGTGGCCCAGAAGCTCCTCGAGCCTCTTCATGATCAGAGCCGTGCAAGCCTCGATTTCCTGTTGATAAGGATCACCGGCTTCTTCGACATAACTCTTCGGTACGCCATGGGCACTGAAGAAGACATGAGCCTTGTGGGGGTCATCGCTATTGCGGACTTCCTCAGCGATCAGCTCAGCCATCGCTGTGACGTAGCCAGGGTGGTCAAACCAGCTGCGGATGCAGCGGATTGGCAGCTTCTCGAAGACACCATCCCCCTGACGCAGGCGCTGGAGCTCCCTGAAACTTGAACCACTGGTGCTGATGGAGAAGTGTGGGTAAAGCGGCAGCACAACCACCTGATCCATTCCGTCGGCCTTGATATCCGCAACGGCAGACTCTGTGAAGGGATGCCAGTAGCGCATGGCCACGTAGCTGGTGGCCTCGATACCCCGTTGCCGCAGCAGGCTCTGCAGCTCTCGAGCCTGCTGCTCGGTGATCCGACGCAGTGGAGAACCGCCACCGATGGAGCGGTAGGCGCTCTGTGACTTGCCGCTGCGAAGGGTGCTGATCAACCAAGCCAGAGGCTTCTGCAGAGCTGGAATCGGCAGCCGGATGATCTCCGGATCCGCGAAGAGATTAAAAAGAAAGGGACCTACGTCCTGAATCCGCTCAGGGCCACCCAGATTGAGCAGTACGACACCGACCCGAGCCATGTCTGGAAACGATTGCAGGGCTTGAGAGTAACCCGCGTTAACGGCATCTTGACGATGTCCTGAAGGAAAGGATGACTCCCAGCGAGCCTCTTGAACAGATCAGGCGAAATTCGAATGCAGCGCTGGCCTCGATCGGCATCGGCTTACGTATCGAATGTCGCGGTCGCCGGTTAAACCTGCGTGGCTTGTTACCTGGGCGTGAAAAACCCGGCAAGCGATCGGTGCAACGTCTCAGCCTCGGCCTTGAGAACGACAGGGATGGATTGCGCGAAGCCGAGCAGATCGCTCGGGTGATCGATGCCCAGCTCAAGCGCGACCAGTTTCGATGGGAGCAGTGGATCAAGGCGCCTGCGCAAACGGCGAGCACATCCGGCGCTGCAGCTGGAACTCGCCATCTGCTGGATCAGCAACTCCAGACCTTCGAGCAAGCCTTTTTTGCTGATCCACGACGGCGACGCTCACCTGCTGGCAGTCGAACCACATGGACAGGTGCCTACAACCCCTATCTGCGACGACTGCGCACACTGGCCGGCAAGGACACGGGGCGAATCGGCGCCAAGCTGCTGCTTCAGACCCTGCACAGCTACCCCGATGGAAGCCGCAGTCGCCAACAATGCAGCACAGCCCTGGGCAGCCTGGCCAGGCACCTGGAACTGGAACTGCCCGAGAACTGGCGAGCAGAGGCGGCCGGCTATGGCCTGCATCGAGCCCGCTTCCGCCAGCTCCCCAGCGACCAGCAAATTCTCGAGAGCATCCTGCGGATTCCCAATCCACGCTGGCGACTGGTCTATGGCCTGATGGCCACCTATGGCCTTCGCAACCATGAAGTGTTCTTCAGCGACCTCTCCGCACTGAGCGACGCGGGAGATCGCGTAATCCGGGTCTTGCCCACCACCAAAACGGGTGAGCATCAGGTTTGGCCTTTCAACCCGGACTGGGTCGAGCGGTTTGACCTTCTGAAACTTGGACCAGAGCCGCAGGCGCTACCGGTGATCAGCACTGATCTGAGGACAACGACCCTGCAGCAGGTGGGACGCCGGGTCACCGAGCAATTTCGGCGCTACGACCTTCCCCTCACCCCTTATGACCTGCGCCATGCCTGGGCAGTGAGAACCATCCACATCG
>QCTJ01000005.1 GCA_003211205.1 Synechococcus sp. AG-673-F03 | reverse complement strand
TTGAATCGGGCGCCCTTGCACACGTCGCACTGCACATACACATCCGGGAGGAAATTCATCTCGATCACATTGACCCCCTGACCGCGACAGGCTTCGCAGCGACCGCCCTTGACGTTGAAACTGAATTGACCCACCTGATAGCCGCGGGCCTTGGCTTCAACCGTGGCTGCGAATACCTGACGGATCGGATCAAAGGCACCGGTGTAGGTGGCAGGGTTGGAACGGGGAGTCCTGCCGATCGGTGACTGATCGATCACGATCACCTTGTCGATCGACTTGAGGCCACGCATCTCCCCGAGACCGTTGGGAAAAGGCACCTTGTGGCCGAGGCCATGCTCCAGCGCAGGGTGAAGCAACTCATTCACCAAGGTGCTCTTGCCGCTGCCGCTCACTCCAGTGATGGAGACCAGGCGTCCGAGCGGAAACTCCACGCTCAGGTCTTTGAGATTGTTGCGATTGCAGTTGAGCAGCTTGAGACTGCGAGTCCCTGCCGAGCGCCGTTCCGGGGGAGTGGGAATGCTTCGCTCACCACTGAGATAAGCACCTGTCACGGAGTCCTCCGCGTTCAGGAGATCATCTAGAGACCCCTCCGCCACGATGTGGCCTCCGTGCACACCGGCTCCTGGTCCGATATCCACCAGGTGATCGGCAGCGCGAATGGTGTCTTCATCGTGTTCCACAACCACCAGCGTGTTCCCCAGATCACGGAGCCGCTCGAGGGTGGCGAGCAGACGATCGTTGTCCCGCTGGTGCAAACCAATGCTCGGTTCATCGAGCACGTACAGCACTCCGGTGAGACCGGCACCGATCTGAGTCGCCAGTCGGATTCGCTGCGCCTCACCACCGGACAGCGTCATCGCCGGCCGATCAAGGCTCAGATAGTCGAGACCAACATCCAGCAGAAAACGCAATCGCATGCGGATCTCGCGCAGCACGAGGTCTCCGATCTGCATCTGACGGTTCGTGAGCAGTGGTTCACTGCCCTCGAAGGCACCCTCACCAATTAACTGCTCAATCCGGTCAAGGGTCTGGCCCACGCTCACAGCGGTGAGATCCGTGATTCGGAAGCAGCCCATGCGAACGGCCAATGCCTCAGGGCGCAATCGTTTGCCGGCACAACTGGAGCAGGGAACCAGTTCCAGATATTTCTCCAACTTCTGACGCTGGGCCTCGCCACTGGCATCCCGCAACTGCCGCTCAAGAATCGGCAGGATCCCCTCAAAAGGTCGCTGATAGGCACCGGTTCCCTTGCGATAACGGCTATCGGCCTGAATCAGGATCGGTTCGCGACTGCCATTGAGCAGCACATCCTGCTGCTCTTCAGACAGTTCCTTCCAGGGAGTCTTGATCTCGAACCCAAAGGCCTCCCCAACGGAATACAGCAGGGAGAAGTAGTAGGAGTTGTCTTTCTCGGCCCAGGGAGCCACTGCGGCGTAGACAGGCAGTGAGGGATCTGGAACCACTCGCTCAGGTGTGAACTTGCGCAGGTGGCCGATTCCGTGGCAGGCCTCGCAAGCGCCGTAAGGACTGTTGAACGAGAACAGCCTTGGTGAAAGCTCTTCCATGATCGCCCCATGCTCGGGGCAGGCGAAATTCTCGGAGAACAAACGCTCCCGATCGACTCCTTCAGGAAGTTGCTCGTCTTTTTTAGGAACCACCTCAACGATGGCCAAACCATCTCCGCGTTTCAGTGAGGTGCGTAGGGAGTCGGTGAGTCGTTCCTGGATTCCCTCACGAGCAACAAGCCGATCCACCACCACTTCAATGTTGTGGCTTTGGTTCTTGTCGAGTTCGATGTTGTCGGCCAGCTCGCGCACTTCTCCATCGATCCGCACCCGGGCAAAACCTTCGGCGGCCAGCCCACTGATCAATTTGGCGTGGGTGCCCTTCTTGCCGCGCACAACCGGAGCAAGCAGCTGATACCGCGTGGAGTCAGGCAAGGTGAGGATCTGATCGATCATTTCATCAATGGTCTGCGGCCGGATTGGACGATCACACCTGGGGCAATGCGGATCGCCGGCCCGACCGAACAACAGACGCAGATAATCCTGGATCTCCGTGACGGTTCCGACAGTCGAACGTGGGTTGTGACTGGTGGATTTCTGATCGATCGAGATCGCTGGGGAAAGGCCCTCAATGGCATCAACATCCGGCTTGTCGACCTGACCCAGAAACTGACGCGCGTAAGCGGAAAGACTCTCGACGTAGCGACGCTGACCCTCAGCAAAAATGGTGTCGAAAGCCAGGGAGCTCTTACCGCTACCGCTCACCCCTGTGAACACCACCATCTTGTTGCGAGGGATGGTGAGATCAACGTTCTTGAGATTGTGCTGGCGAGCACCACGAACGCGGATCACATTCTCTTCTGATCCAATCGCGAGTTTCACTGGCTCCGCCGGAGACGAGGCCTTTGATTTGGGAGCGGTTCGCCCCATACGGCTGGATCTCAGGGACTGACGATTCTACTGAGATCAGATGATGCTCATGCTGCTTTCTGATCCAGAAGGCTGGCTGCATAAGCCTCAGCTTCGCGGCGTTCACCGCCTGCCAACTCAGCAAGCTCACGCTGACGCTCCTGAGTGTCCCGCAGCTGGGACACTCGTGAATGGGTCACCCCATCGCAAACCTCTTTGCTGACGCGGAAATGATGATCAGCCGCAGCAGCCACCAGCGGCTGATGGGTGACACAGAACACCTGACGATGGCGCGACAACAGGCGCAGCAGATCTGCCATGGCACCGCTGACACGGCCGCTCACTCCGGTGTCGATTTCATCAAAGAGCAGGGTGCTGGATCCATCCACCTCGGCAAGGCAGTTCTTGAGAGCCAGCAGAAAACGCGACATCTCACCCCCGGAAGCCACTTCAGCGAGCGGTGCCATGGGCTGACCCGGATTCGCTGAGAACAAGAAGCAAACGGCATCAGCACCGCTCTCTCCGGGTGCAGACGGCTCAACAGCAACCTGGAAACGCACATTAGCCAATCCCATGGGCCTGAGATGAGCCATCAACCGCTCTTGCAGCTCCGCCGCAACAACTAATCTCCGTGATCGCAGCGAAGCATTGCTGCGATCACGGATGACACAAGCCGCCTGCTCCTGACTGCGCAACTGCTCAAGCAGTGCATCAACACCACCAGACTGCTGACGGTCACGCAACTCATCGCGGCGCTTGATCAAATCAATCAGATCCTGACCATGCCGGCGTTCCAGGCGCTTGAGCTCGGCCAGACGCTCCTGAAGCACTGACAGACGATGGGGATCACTGTCCAGAGAGGCTCCGTAACCCTCCAGCTCCCTGATCAGATCCTGAACACCTGATTCAAGATCGAGACATCGCTCACTCAAAGACTGCAGCGACGGGTCAAGACCCTGCATCTGCTGCAGCTCGTGGCTGCAGGCCAGTAAATGATCAAGCGCTGAGGGTGCCTGATCAGCACCGTCCTGAAGACGTCCGATTAACAGACCCAGACCCTCCTGCAGGCGCACCCCATGAACAAGACGATCCTGTTCGCGTTCGAGCTGATCAATTTCCTCGGGGTCATCAAGTTCAGCTCGGTCGAGTTCAGCCAATAACAGCTCCAACTCCTCACGCTGTTGATCCAGACGCAACCGATCAGTTTCAGCCCGCTCAAGCTCGGACTGACAGCGAAGCCAATCGCTCCAGTGACGACGAACCTGGCAGAGCTCGGCATCAAGGGAAGCTCCGCCGAGATGGTCAAGCCAGCGTTTCTGCTGACCAGGCCGTGCCAGCTGCTGGGTTTGACCCTGAACGGTGAGATCAATCAGCAGAGGACGCAGCACCAGTAGTTGCTGACGATTCACCATCACACCGTTCAGCCTTGAGCGGCTGCTGAGGCGATCCTCCTGACGCCGCCATTCACGGCTCACCACCAAGTCTTCCTCTCCGTCGCTGATCTCCTGCTCAAGCAACCAGCGGCTGGCGGCTGCGCCAGGACGAAAACTGGCCTCGATCACACCTCGGTCACAACCGGAACGCAACAGCCGCGCACCTGCACCCGCTTGCAGGCCTCCAAGCACGGCATCCAAAGCATCAAGAAGGATCGACTTTCCTGCTCCTGTCTCGCCGGTCAGCACAGAAAAACCTTGATCAAATGCCAGATCAAGGCTGTCAATCAGAGCAATATTTTCGAGTCGCAGGCCGGTTAGCACGGCAGACCCCGGTGTTGGAGCTGACCGTAGCGGCGGCTCAGCTCGTTTAGAAGGGGTGCACATGGCATTGAGGCCAGTGGCCCCTCAAGAACTCGGAGATTTCATCGAAGCCGCCGGTCTGCTTACGTATGACCCGGCAGCCATCACTCGTATTTATGCGGGTCATCCCCAACGTTTACTGCGGCGCCTATGGCAGACGTTGGTGCCGATTGGAATGCTGTTGATCGGCATCGGTTTCGACTGGATCTTCCAGCTGCTCAAGAATCAGAAGCGGGCTCGAAGCAGGGCGCAGGAGTGCGCTGAACTGCTGGTGGAGCTCGGACCGGCCTTCATCAAAGCCGGCCAGGCTCTCTCCACACGGCCAGACATCGTGCCTCCGGTACTACTGGAGGAACTTGCCCAGCTGCAGGACCAACTTCCAGGGTTCGACAGCGCTCTGGCCATGGCTTGCATCGAGGACGACCTGGGCGCTCCCGTCGACAGCATCTATGCGGAACTAGAACGCGAACCGATCTCAGCGGCCTCTCTCGGCCAGGTGCATCGCGGAACATTGCACGACGGTCAACGCGTCGCCGTGAAAGTGCAAAGGCCGGGTCTGCGCGAACAGATCACGCTGGATCTCTACATCGTGCGCAATATCGCCGCCTGGCTCAACAGCAACATCGGCCTGATTCGCAGCGATCTTGTCGCTCTCATTGATGAACTGGGCAGTCGGGTGTTCGAAGAGATGGATTACCTCAATGAAGCCTCGAATGCTGAGAAATTCAGCGAGCTGCATCAACACAATCCCCGCATCGCCGTTCCGCTGATCTATCGAGAAGCCACTAGTCGAAGGGTGTTGACGATGGAATGGATCGACGGCGTCAAGCTCACCAACCTCGAGGCGGTGAGAGAGATGGGTATTGATCCCAATGACATGGTGTCTGTGGGCGTTAACTGCAGCCTGCAACAGCTGCTTGAGCACGGCTTCTTTCATGCCGATCCACACCCAGGCAATTTGCTAGCCCTCGCTGATGGACGGCTCTGCTACCTGGATTTCGGCATGATGAGCGAAGTCTCGCGTGAATCACGCACCGGATTGATCCAGGCAGTGGTTCACCTGGTGAACCGCAATTTCGGCAAATTGTCCAAAGATTTCGTCAACCTCGGATTCCTTGCTGAGGACGTGAATCTTGAGCCGATTGTTCCTGCTTTTGAAACCGTATTCAGTCAGGCGCTGGAAGCAGGTGTCAGCCGCATGGATTTCAAAGCGGTCACTGATGATCTGTCCGGCGTGATGTACAAGTTCCCGTTCAGAGTCCCGCCTTACTACGCCTTAATCATCCGCTCACTGGTGACCCTTGAGGGAATTGCTCTGAGCGTGGATTACGACTTCAAGATTCTCGGAGCTGCCTACCCCTACTTCGCCCGCCGGCTGATGGAAGATCCTGATCCACAGCTTCGCCAGAGCCTGAAGGAAATGTTGTTCGACGGCGACATCTTCAGCTGGACGCGATTAGAAAATCTGGTGGCCAGTGCAGCCAGTCAAGACCAGCTGGACCTCGAAGCCCTGCTGGACCAAGTTCTGGATTTCCTTGTATCAACCCATGGGGGCATGCTGCGCCATCAGCTCGTTGAAACCGCAGCCGATCGCATCGATTCACTGGGATGGATGACCCTGCAACGACTTGGCCGGCGTCTGCCCCGTCCGTTACAACCCTCCCGCCTCATGGCGTCAGGAGCCGAGTTGGATCAGGACTTCTATATGGACCTTGAACCCGTCCGTCAGCTGGTCCAAGTGCTCCAACAACTGCCTGGATTCAGTCCAGATCTGCTGTTCAGCCGTTTACCCCGATTGATGCGTGAACCCGACGCCCGTCGCATGGGAGTTGAACTCGCACAGGGTTTGGCCGAACGAGGAGTTGTCCGACTGGTCAAAGCAGCAGCAGGAGTCTCCCCCTAGATTCCGGCCAACTTGATCAGCCCATGTCTGCACGATCACGCCTTCGCAGGCACGCTCTGGCAACAGGCTCGGCGATGGCTCTGGGCCTGCTGAGTTGTTTCCAACCTGTTCACGCTGCCAAAGACGTTGCCCTGGCTAGTGGGGCCTTCGTTCGTTCGATCAGTGTTGCGGACCTCGCTTACCTGGCTGAAACAGGCGAAGCACGGGGTCTGCTGGTCGACCTCCTGAAACTGAGCCGTCAGGATCCTGAGGACGTGGCAAAGCTGCTCAATCAGGAGCTGAATCTGCCACTGGTGCTGACCAGCAGGCTGATGTCCACAAGGATCGGAGACGTGATTCTGACCAGGGTGGCTCGAATCATCTATCCACTGAGAGTGCCCGTTCCCTCGGTGAGTGTTCCAGCCATCCGCGCTGGCGTGATCAACGGCCTGCAGATCGGCGAAGGCGGATTGACGGCCATCAAATTTCTTGAGGCCTATCCATCGGACGTGATGGAAGTGAATATCCCAGCACTGCTTGCCGTGATCGAAAAAGCAGAATCGATCGCGGGCTTGGTGCAGTTCTTCTCAGATTCACCTCTGGACGGTCTGAAGGACGGCAGCAACTGAACCAGGCTGCAGTGCCTGCCACATAGATTCCTGTGGAACATTGCCCTGCGCAGGTGTCACTGCTCAACAGCTTCCGTCGCCGCTTTTCCCCTGCTCCCGTCATGCAGGACTGGCCAGGGCTGATTGAGGCTTACAGAACCTGGCTACCAGTGAGCAACTCCACTCCGGTGGTGACCTTGAGGGAAGGCGCAACCCCGTTGATCCCCGTGCCTTCAATCGCTGAACGGATCGGAAAGGGGGTGAAGGTCTACGTGAAATACGACGGGTTGAACCCGACTGGTTCATTCAAGGACCGGGGCATGACCATGGCGATCAGCAAAGCCAAGGAGGCTGGATGTGAAGCGGTGATCTGTGCCAGTACCGGCAACACATCAGCGGCAGCCGCGGCCTATGCACGACGGGCAGGGATGCGGGCCTTCGTGCTCATCCCCGATGGATATGTCGCGCAAGGAAAGCTGGCTCAGGCACTGGTCTACGGCGCCGAGGTGCTCGCCATTCGCGGCAACTTTGATACGGCACTTGACATTGTGCGGGAAGTGTCGGATCAGTACCCGGTCACCTTGGTGAATTCGGTGAACCCGTATCGCCTGCAGGGCCAGAAAACAGCCGCATTCGAACTGATCGACGCTCTTGGTGACGCCCCCGACTGGTTATGCATCCCGATGGGCAACGCTGGCAACATCACCGCCTATTGGATGGGCTTCCAGGAGTACCACCAGGCGGGCCGAAGCCGCACTCTGCCCAGAATGATGGGGTTCCAGGCCAGTGGATCAGCTCCGTTGGTCAACGAAACCACCGTGACGGATCCCGAAACAATTGCCACGGCCATCCGCATCGGCAATCCTGTCAACAGGGAGAAAGCCATTGCCGCACGGGCAGCAAGCAATGGCGCGTTCCTGGATGTGACCGATGAGGAAATCCTTCAGGCCTACAAGCTGCTGGGAGGAGAAGAAGGCATCTTCTGCGAACCAGCCAGCGCGGCTTCAGTGGCAGGTCTGCTCAAACGCAAAGATGAAGTGCCTACAGGAGCGACGGTGGTTTGCGTGCTCACAGGCAACGGACTCAAAGACCCCGATTGCGCCATTAACAACAATGACGCTGCCTTCCATACCGATCTGAACCCCGACCTAGGCACGGTGGCCAAAGTGATGGGTTTCTAAGTCATCAGCTGAGCCGCACATGGTCTCAATCTCGAACGAGCCCCTTCCAAGAAGGGGTTTTTTGATGTCCAACGAGCGAAGAGGAACAGCAACCAGATGACAAACTGCCTGCGGAAGCTGGCAGAAAACCATGCCTGAAAGCTGTGGAGATCCAGGCTCAAAAGCCCTCTTCCATGACCCTTCAGATTTCCCCAGGCTGTTAATTCTGTGCAAAACAGCTGTTTCTGCTCATCAGAACAAAAAGATTCCCCAGGCCTGTGTGATCAGAAAAGAGCTGGTCAGCAAGGGACTTGATGGTTTTCCACGGTTTCCACAGGCCCTACTACGGCTGTTTTAGTTTTCTTCTAAAAGACTTAAACAGCCAGTAAACAGCAAGGACGGCAAGTTCGTTTGGACCATTGCGCTTCGTGCGTCCCTGTGAAACCGTGGGTGACCTCAGGCCTTGCAGCGGACAACGTCGCCATGAAACTGGTTTGTTCCCAAACGGAACTCAACGCTGCGCTGCAATTGGTCAGCAGAGCGGTTGCAGCAAGACCGACCCATCCGGTGCTTGCCAACGTGTTGCTGACCGCGGATGCCGGCACTGATCGCTTGAGCCTCACTGGTTTTGACCTCAATCTGGGCATTCAGACGTCTTTAACTTCGACCGTTGAAACCAGTGGTGCGGTGACGCTGCCAGCGCGGCTGTTTGGTGAGATCGTTTCGCGTCTTTCCAGCGATTCACCCATCACCCTGGTCACCGACGAAGCCGGAGAACAGGTTGAACTCACCAGCCTGAGTGGCAGCTACCAGATGCGCGGCATGCCTGCGGATGATTTCCCGGAGCTGCCTCTGGTCGAGAACGGCACAGCGCTCAAACTGGATCCAGCAGCTCTGGTGAAAGCACTGCGTAGCACGCTGTTTGCCAGCAGTTCCGATGAAGCCAAGCAGCTGCTCACCGGGGTGCATCTCCGTTTTGATCGGACCAGTCTTGAGGCTGCTTCCACGGATGGTCATCGTCTGGCAGTGCTCAGTGTCGATGATGCATTGCAGGATCCTCTTGCTCTGTCCGACCAGGACGCTTCGGAAGAGCCTGGCCTCGCTGTCACCCTGCCGGCCCGCTCCCTGCGGGAAGTGGAACGTCTGATGGCGGGATGGAAAGGAACAGATGCTGTCACTCTGTTTTGCGAAAGCGGTCAGGTTGTGGTTCTGGCCGCTGATCAGATGGTGACAAGTCGCACGCTCGAGGGCACGTACCCCAATTACCGCCAGCTCATTCCTGATTCGTTCAATCGCACGCTTGATCTTGATCGTCGGGCCTTCGTGGCTTCACTCGAACGCATCGCTGTTTTGGCTGATCAGCACAACAATGTTGTTCGAATCGGCAGTGATCCTGACAAGGGTTTGGTTCAGATCAGTGCCGATGCTCAGGATGTTGGCAGTGGCTCAGAGTCCCTATCCGCTCAGATTGAAGGTGACCCTGTGCAGATCGCATTCAATGTGCGTTACGTGCTTGATGGTCTGAAAGCGATGGATTCGGAACGTGTTCGCCTGCAGTGCAATGCCCCGACAACCCCAGCCATCCTTTCACCATCAGATGATGCTTCGGGTCTTACCTATCTGGTGATGCCTGTTCAGATTCGTTCCTGACCTTGACCCTGCCTGATCCACTGCTGCTCAGCGATCTACTCAGGCACCGTGTGCGTTGTGATCAGGGACTTGATCACGGCATTGGGGTGATGGCCTGGATGCATCCTCCGGTGCATCGCCTGTTGGGCTGGGTGAGTCGTCCTTCCGCTCTGCGTAACTCCCGCACCGTCTGGAGACTTGATCAGTGTCGTGGTCTCGATGATCAGCAGGTGTTTGTGAAAGGGGCTCCGTCAGAGATTGATCAGCTCACCCTTGAGCGGCTTCCCACCCTGCTCGATGCCGACTTGCTCGATGTCGCTGGAGAGCGCCTTGGTCAGGTTGCAGACCTCGCGTTTGTTCCTTCAACAGGAGAGATCCTGCACTATCTGGTGTCTCGCAGCGATCCACGTCTGCCAGGAAGCAGTCGCTGGCGGCTCACGCCTGATCGCATTGTCGATCAGCAGCCAGGGCTGGTCTCCACTGGTCTTCGTGATCTGGATGATCTTCCTGAGGCTCGCGCCAGTGTTCGTCAGGATTTCGTTCGTCGGTCTCGTCACTGGCGAGAGCAGTTGCAACAGTTGGGTGATCGTGCTGGTGAACGACTTGAGGGGTGGTTGGAGGAACCTCCCTGGGACGACCACCCCTCTCGCCGTGATCTCAACGAACCTGATGATCGCCCCCAACCCATGGATTCAGATCCACTGGAGGATTGGCATGACGACGACTGGATCGATCGAGAGCCGGCCATGCAGAACCGACGGCCTGGGGAACGAGATGGAGATCCCTGGATCTGAATTGGCACGGTCGGGCCGTCGGCAACACTGGGAGCAGATGACCTGTTGACTGTGGTCCAGTCTTCTTCTGCGGCTGAGACGTTTAATGTCGCGGCCGCCCTCCGCCAGGAAGGGCTCACGCAGCAGGATTACGTCGAGATTCAACGTCGCCTGGGGCGAGACCCCAACCGGGCTGAACTCGGCATGTTCGGGGTGATGTGGTCAGAGCACTGCTGTTACCGCAACTCCAGACCGTTGCTCAGTGGTTTTCCAACAGAGGGACCTCGCATCCTGGTGGGTCCCGGTGAAAACGCCGGTGTGGTGGATCTCGGCGGAGGCCATCGTCTCGCGTTCAAGATCGAAAGCCACAATCACCCCTCGGCAGTCGAACCCTTTCAGGGCGCCGCGACAGGTGTTGGTGGAATCCTCCGCGATATTTTCACCATGGGTGCGCGTCCGATCGCTCTGCTGAATGCCTTGCGTTTCGGCCCCTTGGATGATCCCGCCAATGTGGGATTGATGCAGGGCGTGGTGGCTGGCATTGCCCATTACGGCAATTGCGTGGGTGTGCCCACCGTGGGTGGTGAAGTGGCTTTTGATCCCTCTTACAGCGGCAATCCTCTGGTCAATGCGATGGCCCTCGGTCTGATGGAGACCGACGACATTGTGAAGTCCGGGGCTTCTGGAGTTGGTAACCCCGTGGTTTATGTGGGCAGCACAACCGGTCGTGATGGCATGGGTGGTGCCAGTTTTGCCAGTGCTGAGCTGAGTTCCGCTTCTCTGGATGACCGTCCCGCTGTGCAGGTGGGAGATCCCTTTCTGGAAAAGGGGTTGATTGAAGCCTGTCTTGAAGCATTCCAGAGCGGTGATGTGGTCGCCGCTCAAGACATGGGGGCTGCTGGTCTCACCTGCAGTTGTTCGGAAATGGCAGCTAAAGGAGATCTGGGAATTGAGCTGGATCTCGACAAGGTGCCTGCGCGGGAGCAGGGCATGACCGCTTACGAATACCTGTTGTCTGAATCGCAAGAGCGCATGCTGTTCGTGGTGCGTGCTGGCCGCGAAGAGCCTCTGATGGAGCGTTTCCGCCGCTGGGGTCTGCAGGCGGCTGTCGTGGGTCGCGTTCTGGCTGATCCTGTGGTTCGAGTGCTTCAGGCAGGCGTTGTGGCTGCAGAGGTCCCTTCGCGGGCTTTGGCGGAAGACACGCCTATCAATCACCATGATTTGTTGAGTGAACCTCCTGCTGAGATTCAGGAGCTGTGGCGTTGGTCAGAAGCGGATCTTCCTCTCCCAAGCCAAGGCCATAACTGGAGTCAGAGTCTCCTGAGCTTGTTGGATGATCCCACGATTGCAAGTAAACGCTGGGTGCATCGTCAGTACGACCAGCAGGTTCTGGCCAACACTGTGGTGTCTTCTGGATCCGCAGACGCAGCGGTGGTCAGACTTCGGCCGCAGCAGGGTGAGGGCTCGCTGGATGCTTCAACCAAGGGAGTGGCTGCCACGGTGGATTGTCCCAACCGTTGGGTTGCATTGGATCCTGAAAGGGGTGCCCAGGCAGCTGTTGCCGAAGCTGCACGCAATTTGAGTTGTGTTGGCGCCGAACCTCTCGCTGTCACTGACAATCTCAATTTTCCTTCGCCTGAAACCCCCAAGGGCTACTGGCAGCTTGCGAAGGCATGCCGCGGTATTTCGGATGCCTGCAGAGCTCTCAACACCCCAGTGACCGGTGGGAATGTCTCGCTTTACAACGAGATCAAAAAAGATGACGGTACCCTGCAGCCAATCCACCCCACGCCTGTGATCGGCATGGTGGGTGGTGTCGACGACATCACGACCGTGATTGGCTTGGGATGGCGACAGGCTCAGGATTCCATCTACCTGATTGGTGTAGGCCCTGATGACGCCGGGGCTCTCTCTCTGGGCTTGGCAGGCAGTGCCTATCAACAGCTGATCACAGGGTCTCTGGCTGGTCGACCACCTCTGCCGGATCTTCCGATGGAAGCCAAGGTTGGCTGCCTTGTGCGTGAGGCGATTACTCGCGGTTTGCTGGGTTCAGCTCATGACTGCAGCGATGGCGGTCTTTGCGTGGCTTTGGCGGAATCTTCGATGGCTTCGGGGCTGGGAATCGAGATCGATCTCAGTGTTCAGGGTGTGCGGTTGGATCGTGTTCTGTTTGCGGAAGGTGGGAGTCGGATCGTGGTGTCGGTCAAGGCAGATCGCATGGGTCCATGGGAAGCGCTGCTAGCTGAGCAGGACGATCTGCCAATCACTCGGATTGGTGTTGTGACTGAACAGCCTTGCTTGCAGGTTCGTGTTGATCAGGATCCTTGCCTGAATCTGGAAATTGAGCAATGTCGTCATGTCTATAGCAGTTCATTACCGCGAAGACTTGATGGCAACGGGGAGCGAGCTGAATGACGATGTGTCGCTTTGCTAAAATTGAAATGATTTTATTTCCTGCCTTGTTTGGCTTCCGAGCTGATGATATTGATGATTTATTTATGAATTCAACGGTCATGATTGACTCATTGAATAACTTTTTGAGCGAGTCCTAGTTATGTGTGGAATTATCGGGGTTTCTTCTGTTGATTCTGTTAATCAGCAGATCTATGACAACCTTCTGCTGCTTCAGCATCGTGGACAGGATTCTGCAGGAATTGTTACGATGGATAACTACACATTTCACGTCCATAAACAACGTGGACGGGTTCGTGAAGCATTTCGAACGCGTGATATGCGCAAACTTCATGGAAATGTTGGTATTGGCCATGTTCGCTACGCCACCAGCGGGGCTGCTGCAGCTGAAGATGAAGTCCAGCCTTTTTATGTCAACGCTCCGTATGGAATCACCTTTGTTCACAATGGGAATTTGACCAATACCAGTCAGCTCGAACAGGATCTTTTCAAGATTGATCGACGTCATACCAACTCCTCCAGCGACACGGAGATGTTGGTGAATGTTCTTGCTACTGAAATCCAATCCCATCTCACTGGCCCTGATCTTTCTCCCGATCAGTTGTTTGATGCCGTCTCGTCGTTGCATCGCAGAGTCAAGGGCTCCTATGCAGCGATTGCTTTGATTTCAGGCCGCGGCCTTCTTGCTTTCCGTGATCCTTTTGGCATCAGACCTTTGATTCTTGGTCGCAGGATCGCCAAAAACGGAAAAGATGAATGGATCGTTGCGAGTGAATCGCTTGTGATCGAAAATAGTGGCTATGAAATTGTTCGTGATGTTGAACCTGGAGAAGCAATTTTTATCGACTTTGATTTCAACCTGCACCAACGTCAGTGCGCGCAGTCTTCACAGCTTGTTCCCTGTGCTTTTGAATACGTTTATCTAGCAAGACCAGATTCCGTCATGAACGGAATTTCTGTTTACGAAACAAGGCTTCGTATGGGTGATCTGCTTGCAAAAACAATTTCTGACTCATTACCAGCGGGTGATATCGATGTTGTGATGCCGATACCAGATTCAGCCAGACCTTCTGCAATGCAGGTGGCAAAACAACTTGGGATCGAATATCGCGAAGGATTTTATAAAAATCGTTATGTGGGTCGTACCTTCATCATGCCAGGACAAGCGGAAAGAAAAAAATCAGTACGACAAAAACTCAATGCATTGGGTAGTGAATTTGCTGGAAAAAATGTTCTAATTGTGGATGATTCCATTGTGCGTGGCACGACATCCAGGGAAATTGTGCAGATGGCGCGCGACGCTGGAGCCAATCAGGTCACATTCACATCGGCTGCGCCCCCTGTGCGCTTTCCTAATGTGTATGGAATCAACATGCCCACGAGGGCGGAGCTTCTAGCTCATGGACGCTCGACTGATCAAATTGCAGATGTGCTCGCTGCGGATCATGTTGTGTATCAGAGCGTTGATAATCTGAAGAAAAGCATCGTTCAAGGAACTGATATCCAGGACCTTGAGATGTCCTGTTTTGACGGTCACTATGTGACAGGAGATATTGATGAGGACTATTTTGAGTGGTTGGAGGGGAATTGCAGTTCTTGAAATAGAACTTTCAATTATTTCCGAGATTAATTCAGCTCAGCAGAGGAACAAGCTGAACTAGTGTTTCTTCTGCCTTGAAGATTAACTGCGTGGGTTGATTACTATCCGTGCTGATTGTTGTATTTTGGATGCGGGCATGGCGCCCTTTGTTGGTTACCACACCCACCAGATCTGCGCTTTCACAGACTGAAACCAGCCGATCGGTTTCTTTGTGATCGCCGTTCAGTTTCACAGCGATTTCTCCTAGATCTCCGCGTTTGCATCGGCGTAGTTCACTGAGGGAGAGGCGAATCAGACCACCGTTGTTGGTGCCGATCAGCACCTCCCCACTGTTCTTTGATGCAGAATTGTTTGATTCAGAGCTGCTGCTGTTAGCGGGTTGGCTGATAGCTCCTACAAGGTTTTCTCCAGGCAGCATGCGCATGGTCATTGGCCCTTGGGCCAACTTGCCCATCAAGGGCAGGCATTGTTCTTCAACTGGAAGGCAGAGAATTCGACCGATATCACTCAACAGAGCCACGGTGCCACCTTGTTCGCAGATCACTGCTGAAAGCAGTGAGACGCCTTCCTTCAGTTTGAGGATGGTCGCGGCGCGACCCGAGAGCTCCTGAATCTCGTCCAGTGGAAGTCGTTTGAAGCGTCCATCTGTTGTCAGCAGACCGAGAGACATGCGGCTGTTGGTGTCTGTGTCATCGACGGCGGGAAGTCGAAGCAGGTTGATCACTGTCTCGCCCTCTAAAGCGGTCGGCAGAAATCGGTCCAGTCCACCAGGTTGTTGTCCTGCAAACTCCCAGCGCACCAGTGCGATCCGACCACTGGCGGTGAGTGCCAGCAATCGCGGTGCAGGGTTGATCGGCAGGATCAGTCGTGCCGGAGAGGGTTCGTCGCCCAGATCGACTGCTTCATTGAGATGCAATCGACCGAGGAGCTGGGGGCTCACCACCTTCACCTGACCGTCGGTTTGGATCAGGATGCGCGATTCAGGTGGCAGAGCATCGAGGGCCTGACGGCGTTGCAGTTCGGCATTGGGGCGCTGGCTTGCTGCCCGTTCCGCCAGCAGGTGATCACCACCTTCCACCAGCCGTGTGCGGCGAGGGGTGGCAAATCGTTTTTTCAGTTGGCGGAGCTCCTGAACCAGGGCATCCAGAAGCTGTTCGCGATTGTCCAGTAACAGCTTCAGTCTTTGCCGTTCAGCTCGCAGTTCATCGGCTTCCTGGCGCAGGCTTTCTTGTTCCAGTCCCGTGAGCCGCCGCAAGGGCATGGCTAGAACTGCATCAGCCTGTCGCTCGCTCAGATCCAGCTGCACCATCAGGCTTGCTCGGGCCGTTGATGCATCGCGCGCCTCCTGAATCATAGCGATGACTTTCTGTAGGGAAGCCAGCGCTCTGATCAAGCCTTCCACCACCTCGAGCCGGTCTTCCGTTTTGCGCAAGGCATGGCTGGTGCGGCGAATCAGCGTCAGTTCCCGATATTCCAGGAAGGTCTGCAGCATTCGCCGAAGTGACAGTTGGCGAGGTTGACCGTCCACCAGTGCCAGCAGGATGGCTCCGAAATTGCTTTGCAGAGACGTTCGGCGCTGCAAGTCCTTGAGAACGGTGTCCGTATCAGCGTCTCGCCTCAGCTCCACCACAATCCGCATGCCTTCGCGGTCACTTTCATCGCGAATATCGGCAATGCCACCGATCTTTCCGTCGTTGACCTGTTCAGCAAGCTTTTCGATCCAGCCAGCCTTACTCAGCTGATAGGGCAGCTCAGTGACAATCACCGCATTGCGCTTGTGTTTGCCCTTTCCTGGTTGCACTTCCTCCAAGTGGGCGACGCCCCGCATCGGAATGCTTCCGCGACCACGCAAATAGGTGTCGCGGATTCCGCTGCCCAGCAGGACTTCACCGCCTGTGGGGAAATCTGGACCCGGGATCAGAGCCAGTAATTTCTCATCGCTTAGATCCGGTTTCCGCACCAGCGCCACCAGCCCATCCACCACTTCTCCGAGGTTGTGCGGGGGAATGCTGGTGGCCATGCCCACAGCGATGCCGGCACAGCCGTTCAGGAGCAGAAAAGGTAGCTGTGCTGGCAGGACCGTCGGTTCCTGCTGGGACCCGTCGAAGTTGGCAGCGAAATCGACCGTGTCGTCGCCGATCTCATCGAGCAGTGCCTCATGAGCGATCGGTGCCAGTCGCGTTTCGGTGTAACGCATTGCGGCGGGTGGGTCATCGTCCACGGAACCGAAGTTGCCGTGGCCATCCAGCAGCGGATGGCGGCTTGAAAAGGTCTGGACCTGTCTGACAAGCGCGTCGTAGACCGCCTGATCGCCGTGAGGGTGATATTTACCAAGAACGTCGCCGACCACGCGGGCGCATTTGCGATACGGGCGATCAGGTGTGAGTCCAAGCTCGTGCATCGCATACAGGATGCGGCGCTGAACCGGTTTCAGACCGTCGCGGACATCCGGCAAGGCCCGACCCACGATCACGCTCATCGCGTACTCGAGATAGGAGCGCTGCATCTCGTGATGCAGGGCGATCGGTTGAACGCGCTCCTCGGCCATCCGCTCCGGAATCAAGAAGGCAGAAGCCGCTTAGCCTACAGATCTTCGTTCTAAATCACTCAGCTGATTTGGGATCGGCATTGGCTTCAGCACGTTCGACGGCTCCTCTGAGGCTGGGTGTCGTCAGCAGAACGTCAGTCGCCTGGCGAAGTTTCGAGCCCCAGAGTTGATTCTCCTGATGCCCTGGAAGCACGTAGTTGGGATCTTCAGCGAGCGCTTGACGAGCCAGTTCAAGCGATTCAGCGTCGCCCGGACTCTGTTGATTGAGCGCAGCAGCCAAAGCCAGCATCGGCTCAGGGTTGTTTTTGATCGACAGCACAGAACGCCAGCGTTTGATCGCTTCGGGTGTGTTGCCCATTTCGAACAGCACCAGAGCTTGATTATTCAGTGCTTCCCAGAAGCTGGGTTTGATGGTTGTGGCCTGTTCAAAAGCCTTCAGAGCTTGTCTCAGGTCCGACTGCATCACGCGGGCATTGCCGAGATCAAAGTAGGCACCAGCGTTTTTGGGGTCTAGTCGCAGACCCTCATCGAGAAGAGAGATGGCGTCATCCGGACGCTCGTCGCGCAGTGCAATCGAGGCTTCTGCAAACCAGAGTCCGGCTTTTCCAGGTTTCAGTGCTTTGGCCTTGGCCAGTGAGCCGGCGGCTGCTTTGAGCTGATCACTGCGCAGCTGCGCTTCAGCCAGAACCGACCACAGTCGTTCGTCATTGGGCTGGAGTCTGACGGCCAGTGCAGCAAGACTCGCTGCTTCTTCCGGCTGCCCCAGGCGAAGTAATTGTGCAGCGGTCCGGCCGATGCCGACGCCGGCTACCTCCAGCTCCTGGGCGCTGGGTGTGTAGACGTATGGAGTCAGCGCCCTCACTGGTGCAGCGTTGAGAGCACCAAGGGTTCCCGTCAGCATCGTGATCATCAAAGCCCGATGCCAGCTCCGTCCTCTACGAGCGTGGACTCCCATCGCTGATCCAAGAATCAGCTCACACTAGGGGGATTGTCAGGTCTCGCTGCAGCGGCATTGCGTCTCCACATCCAGGGTTTGATCCGGCGTAGCGCCGATCCCCGCAGCCGCTCATCCCAGTCCTCGTCCGTCCAGCGTTGGATGTGCTCTGCCTGGAGGTCCAGCAACCAGGATCTTGGTTGCACATCAGGATCATCGCTGGATGGGATCCCCCCCTGGTTGAAAGGGCAGACGTCTTGGCAGATGTCACATCCGGCGACCCAGGGCCCCATGGCTTCGGCCATGGCGACAGGCAGTTCTGGATTGCGGTTTTCAAGAGTGTGAAAAGCGATGCAGCGCCGTGCATCCACCACAAACGGTTCTGTAATCGCACTGGTTGGACAGGCTTCGATACAGGCGCGGCATTGACCGCACCGTGCTTTGGCTGGTTGATCGGCTTGGAGTTGTTCTGTGGTGATCAGATGACCGATCACCATCCATGAGCCCCTCCTGGGGTGAATCACGTTGCTGTGTTTGCCGATCCAGCCAAGCCCTGCCTCTTCCGCCCAGGCTTTGTCGAGAAGTGGTTCAGCGTCCACGCAGACGCGCCAGCGACACTGAGGTCGGATGGTTTCCAGCCAGCGGCCGACCCGTCGAAGTCGCTGATTCACAACCCTGTGGTAGTCCCTTCCCCAGGCGTATCGGGCGACCGCTAAGCGGTTGGGATGGCGCTCGGCAGCGACGTGATAGTTCAAGCCCACCGCCAGGATGCTTTGAGCCCCCTCCAACAGGCTTGCTGCTGAAAGGCGACGCGGTGCCGCCATCCAGTTCATGTCTGCTTGGTGGCCTGCTTCCAGCCAGCGCTGCAAAGCTGCAGTCCGCATTTGCAAACGTTGGCTCCCTGGCAGTGAGGCGATGCCAACGGGGTCGAATCCCTCCTCCTCGGCCCGTTGTTTGAGGGCCAGGCTCAGCTCTGCAACGTTGGCTGGAACATTCAAAAACCTGACCTTAAAGTTGGGCACCCTTTTGGCATCGTGCCGTGTCAGCTCCCTCCCAAGACTCTTTTTTGCGTGCCGCGCCCTTGTTGCGCTGGTTGGGAATCACTTTGGTGCTTCTGCTCGCATTACAGATCGGAGTGGTGCTCAGTGCAGCCGACTGGAGTGATGGAGTTTTTCAACAGCTTTTGATCGAACGCCTTGTGAGCCAGGCTCCGATGGGTTTTGTCGGTTTGCTACTGATGCTGATTGGGTCCCGTCTGGATCACCCACAGCAGCTCCGCACGCCGATTCGCTGGGTCGTTTGCATTATTTCCGCAGTTCTCGCCGTGGCCATGATCGCTGTGATTCCACTTGGAATTACAGGCAATCAATCCCTGATGGGAGAGGCCGATCAGACCCTTGAGCAAAGGCGCAGTCAGCTCGAGATGGCCCGTCAACAGTCGGCGAATCCAGAGAACGTGAAGGTTCTCGGCGAGCAGTTGGCTCAGGCAGCTCAGCTTCCAGCTGATGCCACCGAGGAGGACAAGATTCAGGCTGCTCAGACGTTCATTGACAAACAGTTGTCACAGATGACTGAGCAGATTCAGCAGGCGGAACGCCAACGTGATCTGACGATCAATCAGCGTCTCTTCGGCGGCACCATCAGTGCGGTTGTGTTGGCAGTGGCGCTGGTCTTGCTCGCTCTCGGCGCAGTCCTCTGACCGCTGGTTAGGTTGGAGTGACTCGTTGGCTTCAGGCCCCAGGCGTTCCTTGGTTCAGTCCAATCCAAGACCTGACCTGCCGCTTAGCGCCAGGCTTCAGAACGATCTCAAGAACGATCTGATTGCCGGTCTTCTGGTGGTCATTCCGCTTGCCACCACCATCTGGCTCTCCACGATTGTCAGCAAATTTGTGCTGGCGTTCGTCACATCAATTCCCAAACAGTTCAATCCATTCATCAATCTCAACCCTCTGCTCCAGGATTTGATCAACCTGGCGCTTGGGCTGACGGTTCCCTTGATGGGAATCCTCTTGATTGGTTTGATGGCGAGAAACATCGTTGGTCGATGGCTGCTGGAATTCGGAGAGGGAACTCTGCAGCGCATCCCTCTAGCCGGTTCGGTCTACAAAACACTCAAACAGCTGCTGGAAACGTTTCTCCGCGATAACTCCCGCCGCTTTCGACGTGTTGTGCTTGTGGAGTACCCGCGGGAAGGTCTTTATAGCGTTGGTTTTGTCACAGGCCAGGTGGGACCGTCTCTTCAGTCCGATCTCGGTCAGAACTTGTTGAGCGTGTTTATTCCGACGGCACCTAATCCCACTACAGGCTGGTACACGCTTGTCCCTGAAGCCTCAGTCAGAGAACTCGATATTTCTGTTGAGGATGCGTTCAGAACCATCATTTCCGCTGGCATTGTGAATCCGGATGAACGTGAAGCGCCGGTGAATCGCAGTTTTTCCAGTCTGATCGCTCAGCTCAGAGCATCTGTGGCACCCTCATCGTCCTGAGTCGTTCGTTCGAGACATCCCGCCGCTTATGCAGACCCGAACCCTCTCCCGTGAGCTTGCACTGTTTGTGCTCGGCCAGTGCGCTGAACGAGAGCGTTCCTCAGCGGTGCAGGACAATCTCGAGACACTGCTTCAGAAAGCACTTGAAAGTTTGATGCAGCACTGGCGTGAGGTGCTTGATCATTGCGCTGGCGATCTGGACAAAGCTCAGCAATCGCTACTCAATAGCGAGTTGCAGGACGGCAGTACCTCCACTGATCTGGCCTCTGTGCGGACCCATCTGCGCGACACGCTCACAGGGGCGGAGCAAGTTCTCAATGGTTTGTCGGCCAGTCTTGAGTTGCCGCGTCTTCTGGCGCTTGCTGACCAGCAACAGGTTCGTCAGGAAGCCATGCGCCGCATTCAGTTAGTCCTGAAGTCTCGTCAGGACATTGACGATCAACTGGACGGCGTCATGGATGGTTGGAGACTCAGTCGGCTGCCTCGCATTGATCGCGACATCCTGCGCTTGGCAGTGGTTGATCTCCGTTCGATGAACACGCCGGCTTCCGTCGCCTGCAGTGAAGCCGTGGAGCTGGCCAATCGCTACAGCGATGAACAGGGCCGTCGCATGATTAATGGGGTTCTGCGGCGTCTTCAGAACGCCACCGCTTAGGCGCTGCTTTTATTCGAATGGTTTACGACTGGTTTAATCGAAGCGCCGAGGCTCCCCAGCCTCCTGAGCAGCCATCGAAGTCTGAGCAGATCCTTGATCCTGCAACCGCTCAGGACAATTCGGGACAGACCGCATCGGTCGAAGAATCGTCGCAGTCACAACCGGAGCCCGCTGGAGCTGAGTCCGTGCAGGATTTAACGGATCAACCCTCCGATCAGTCTTCCGATCAGGCCGCCGTTGCTTCGGCTGAGGATGACCCACTTGAGTGGGCACGGCAGGCCTACGCCCGTCTGAAAGCTCAGAAGGAGCTTGAGAGGACCACGCAGTCCGTGACGGCTGAACCGGTGACTGCCGAGCCACCAGTGGCTGACTCTGTGGTTCCAGCATCGGAACCCGATTCTCCAGAGCCTTCCGCACAGCAACAGCCCTCTGCCCCTGTTGCTGCTCCTGTACCGGGTCTGTCTCTGCTTGAGCAGGCTGCGGCCCAGCGGCAGGAACGACAGCAGCAGTTGGAGCAGGCTCCAGCTCCTGTTGCTGCTGAGCAAGCCAAGCCCGCGCCTGTTCAGCCTCAGCAGACCGCTGATCAATCCGATGAGCCCAGTCTTGGCGAGTTCGACGAAACCTTCACTTGGTCAGCAGAGGTTCTTGCCGCCCAAGGTCTTCGCTCTGATCAGATCACCCTTGAAGAGATCGATTGGCTTGGCCGTCTGCGACAGGGCCTGGAAAAGACCCGTCAGGGCTTTGTCACAGGACTGCTGGAAAACCTCGGCGATGACCCGCTCACCCCGGAGGTGCTTGACGACCTCGAGTCGCTGCTTCTGCGGGCAGATGCTGGAGTTCAGGCCACAGACCAGGTGCTGGATGCTTTGCGACGGCGCATGAATGAGCAGGTGGTGGATCCCACCGAGGGCATCCGCTTTCTCAAGGAACAGTTGCGTGATCTGCTCGACCAGCCCACGCGCGACAGCGGCGTGAAGTTGCTGGCTCCTCAGCGTGATCAGCTCAACGTGTGGTTGATGGTCGGTGTGAACGGTGTTGGTAAGACCACCACGCTCGGCAAACTCGCCAACCTCGCGGTTCGTAGTGGTTACTCGGCCATGATCGCAGCGGCTGACACGTTCCGGGCCGCGGCGGTACAGCAGGTGCAGGTCTGGGGAGATCGCAGTGATGTGCCAGTGATTGCCAACCCTTCGTCAAACGCTGATCCAGCGGCCGTGGTGTTCGATGCCATTGGAGCCGCTCGATCCAAGGGCACTGATCTTGTCTTGGTCGACACGGCCGGTCGCCTGCAGACGAAACACAACCTGATGGAAGAACTGGAGAAGAT
Organism: Synechococcus sp. AG-673-F03; assembly: GCA_003211205.1. Taxonomy (GTDB): domain Bacteria; phylum Cyanobacteriota; class Cyanobacteriia; order PCC-6307; family Cyanobiaceae; genus Synechococcus_C. The sequence goes on along the minus strand of QCTJ01000005.1, from coordinate 77,012 downwards.
TCGTCGCGTCGTGGATCGTCTGGCTCCTGAAGCTCATGTGGAATCCCTGCTCGTGCTCGATGCCAGTCAGGGACAAAACGGTTTGAAGCAGGCGATGGCCTTTGCCAAAACTGTTGGACTCACAGGGGTGGTGATCACCAAGCTCGATGGAACGGCCCGAGGCGGAGTGGCTCTGGCGGTGGCTTCCGAGGCCGGGTTGCCGATTCGCTTCATCGGTGCCGGTGAGGGAATCAGGGATCTGCGGCCGTTCAACAGTTTCGAGTTCGTGGAAGCACTGCTGGCAGGTCGCTGACGGTTGTTTTCAGGGCAGAACTGAAGCGTTCAGCTTTCTCCGGTCAGAGTTGCTACCTTGCGGTTCCTGCCAGGGGTTGCCGTGAGCAGCAATCCATCACGGCGCCATCCGGCTTCTTCGCTTCGTTCGGGGCCTCCTTCACTGACGGCGACAACGTCGCTGCGTCAGTTGCTCGACAGTCTTTCCAAGGAACAGCGCGCCAATCAGGAGTTGCTGGTTTCGATTGGTTTTGCGCTGCGCAGTTTCACCAACCTCAATCGCTTCCTTGAGCTTGTGCCCGTGGTGGCTGCTCGTCTGGTGGGGGTCGATGGTGCATTGCTGATCCCCTATCAAGCTGACGGGCGTCTGTGGACTGACCAGTTGCAGATGCAGTCCGTGTTGCGGTCGGAGACCTTATTGCAGGCGGTGATCAACCATGAGACTGGACGTTCGGCCGGGTTCGGTTCCGATGATGCCCTCGTGCTTGGCCTGGATCGACTGGTGCAAAGTCACCTCGGATCGGCTGGTGTGTTCGCAACGTCTCTGGTGGCCAGAGGTCGCCAGCGCGGACGTCTCTATGTGTTCAACACGTCTGGCTCGCTGGTCTGGAGTGATGCCCATCGTCGCAATGTGCAGCTGGTGGCTGATCTCACCGGTGTTGCGATCGAAAACGATCAGATGCTCCAGGAGGCCCGCCTGCATGAGCGAATGGATCGCCAGCTCAGCATCGGTGCTGAGATTCAGGCCCAGTTGCTGCCGGATCATTGTCCGGTGATTGAGGGGGTCGAACTGGCGGCCCGTTGCCGTCCGGCTTTTCAGGTGGGTGGTGATTACTACGACTTCATCCCCACCCGACCGGAGTTGATCGGTCGTCGTCGTGAGCGAGGTCGCTGGTCGCTGGTGATGGGCGATGTGATGGGTAAGGGTGTTCCAGCCGGCCTGCTGATGACGATGCTGCGCGGCATGTTGCGTGCGGAAGTGCTGAGCGGATTACCGCCGGACCGAATCCTTCACGACCTCAACCAGCTCGCGCTTGAGGATCTATCCCAGTCACACCGTTTTGTGACGCTGTTCTATTCGGATTTTGATCCGCGAACGCGTCGGCTTCGCTTTGCCAATGCTGCGCACAATCCGCCTTTGATCTGGCGGGCTCAGCAACGCTGCATCAGTCGTCTGGATGCACCGGGTCTGTTGATCGGTCTGCAGCCTGAAGCGGAATATGGAAGTGGGTCCACGGTGCTTGAACCTGGCGATGTGCTGCTGTATTACACCGATGGCGTCACCGAGGCCCCTGGGTTGACGGGTGACCGCTTCGATGAAGCGCGCCTGATCCGCAACCTCGAGACCGCCTGTCGTTCGGGTACGGGTTCGCAGGGAATCCTTGATCAGTTGTTCGGCCGTCTTGATCGCTTTGTGGGTCCGGATCGACAGCTCGAGGACGATGCCTCGATGGTGGTTCTCAAGGTTCGGGAAGGGTTGATGTTGCCATCGGTTCCACGGTCTCCGGCCTGACAAGCTGAAGGCATCTGTGTTGAGGGTGGCCCATGGCAGGTGGAGTGACGGGCGGAGGCTCCGCCACCTGGAGTGACCGGTTCGAACAGGGACTGCATCCGGCGATCGAACGGTTCAATGCCTCGATCGGCTTCGACATCCATCTCCTTCAGGAGGATCTGGATGGTTCAGTGGCCCATGCCCGCATGTTGGCTGAGTGCGGAGTCATTGAGACGTTGGAAGCTGATCAGCTCTGCAGCGGTCTGGAACAGATCCGCGCAGAGGCGGCTGCCGGCAGCTTCAATCCTGGTCTCGACGATGAGGATGTGCACTTCGCTGTAGAGCGTCGGTTGATTGCTCTGCTGGGGCCTGTGGGAAAAAAGCTGCATACCGGCCGCAGTCGCAATGATCAGGTGGGTACGGATCTGCGTCTGTGGCTTCGTCGTCGAATCGATGAGCTCGACCCGCAGGTGCGGCTGTTTCAGACCGCTCTGCTGTGTCAGGCGCTTGAGCACCGCACCACGCTGATTCCCGGTTACACCCACCTGCAGAGGGCGCAGCCCGTTTGTTTGGCGCACCACCTTCTTGCGTACGTGGAGATGCTCGAGCGGGATCGTCAACGGTTTCAGGATGTGCGCAAGCGGGTCAACTGCTCACCACTGGGTGCCGCAGCCTTGGCTGGAACGCCGGTGCCGATTGATCGGCGCAGCACTGCAGCAGCCCTGGAATTCGAGGGGATTTATGCCAACAGTCTTGATGCTGTGAGTGATCGCGATTTCGCTGTGGAGTTTTCAGCTGCAGCATCGTTGTTGATGGTGCACCTCAGCCGTCTGGCTGAGGAGGTGATCTTCTGGGCTTCGGAGGAATGCGGATTTGTGCGTCTGAGCGACCGTTGCGCCACTGGCAGCAGCCTGATGCCACAGAAGAAGAATCCTGATGTTCCTGAGCTGGTCCGTGGCAAGTGTGGTCGGGTGTTTGGTCATCTGCAGGGGCTGCTGACCATGATCAAGGGGCTGCCGCTTGCCTACAACAAGGATTTTCAGGAAGACAAGGAAGCGCTGTTTGATGTGGTGAACACCAGCGTCCAGTGCGTTGAGGCGATGACGATCCTGATCGAGGAAGGGCTGAGCTTTCGTCCTGATCGGCTGGAGGCTGCTGTTGGATCAGATTTCTCCAATGCCACCGATGTAGCCGACTATCTGGTGGCCCGACAGGTCCCTTTCCGCGAGGCCTATCAAATCGTTGGTTCCGTGGTGAAGCAATGTCTGAGCGATGGAGTGTTGCTGCGTGATCTGAGCCTTGAACGTTGGCAGCAGTTTCACCCCTCGATAGACGCTGAACTGTTTGATGCTCTCGCTCCCCGTCAGGTTGTCGCCGCTCGCCTGAGTGAAGGCGGTACTGGGTTTGAGCGGGTTGAGGAGCAGTTGGCGCTCTGGAGCGATCGGCTCGGACTAACCAATCACTGATCATTTCGCGAGACCGGGTCTACTCTGAGAGAGCCAGAGGTTATTGATCCTTCCTTGGATCCTGAACCGATGGCTTGTCTGATCCGATTGGGTCCTTTCTCTTCAGGTCCAGCAGTCAAGTGAGCATTTTTGTCGGCAATCTGCCCTTCCGCGCTGAGCAGGAAGACGTGATCGAACTGTTTGCCGCTCATGGAGAGGTCACGAACTGTGCCCTTCCTCTTGAGCGTGACACCGGTCGCAAACGTGGTTTCGCCTTTGTGGAGATGGTCGATGAAGCGGCGGAGGCCGCGGCGATCGAGGCTCTCCAGGGCGCTGAATTAATGGGTCGTCCCCTCCGCATCAACAAGGCTGAGCCCCGCGGTAGCGCACCTCGTCGTGGTGGCGGTGGCGGCTACGGCGGTGGCGGTGGCGGCTACGGCGGTGGCGGTGGCGGCGGCGGTGGCGATCGTCGTTCCGGTGCCCGTGGTTGGGAAGATCGGAGCTATGGAGGTGCTTCCTCCGGTGGCGGTTACAGCGGTGGTGGAGCTGCTAGCGGTGGCGACCAGTCAGACTCTCCTTACGGAGGCGGTGTGGAAGAGGGTCGACGCAGTCGTCGCCGTGGTGGTGCTTCCCCGAACGATGGTGGTGGAAGCAGCTATGGCGGTGGCGGTGATGCCGGTGGAGATGACTACGGCGGTTACGGCGGCGCCGAAGGCTGAGTCACTGATTCGTTCAGTTCATCGTTTAGAGCCCGGCATCTGTGAGTTGCCGGGCTGAATGTTCCAGCACGCTGAGGTCAGCTCCTGAACGTTGGGCTTGCTCACCGAGGTCTCGCCGCCAGTGGCGGGCACCCGGCACCCCTTCCACCAGTTGCACCAGGTGGCGGCAGAGATCCCACAGACGGCCACCCCGTTTCAGGTGGCGTTCGGCATGGGGCATCAGGCCTGTGATCACGTCCGAGGCTTTCACGATTCGTGGAGCCTCTCCATAGATCAGGGAGTCCATCGTTGCCCAGCGCAGAGGATGGGCATAGGCGGCCCGGCCAACCATCGCGCCGTCGCAGTGATGCAGAGCAGACAGGCACTGCTCCGGGGTATCGAGTCCGCCGTTCAGCTCGATCATGAGCTCGGGCCTGCGTTGCTTGAGCGCGATCACCCGCTCGTGCTGCAAGGGAGGGATCGTGCGATTCTGTTTGGGATCGAGGCCATCCAGCCAGGCTTTGCGTGCATGCACGCTGAAGCGGGTGGCGCCAGCCGCGGCCACCTGATCGACAAAACCAGTGAGCAGGGTGTCGCTATCCAGATCATCGATACCAACCCGGTGTTTCACCGTCACCGGGAGGGCACTGGCAGCCACCATCGCTTCCACGCAGCGGGCAACGCGTTCGGGTTCTGCCATCAGGCAGGCTCCAAAATTGCCGGCCTGAACCCGAGGGCTTGGGCAGCCCACATTGAGGTTGATTTCGTCGTAGCCCCAGTCCTCTGCCATGCGAGCGGCCTCGGCGAGTAGTGCTGGCTGATCACCGCCAACTTGCAATGCGATCGGATGCTCCTCCACATCGAAGTCGAGCAGGCGTTCCCTGCGCTTGGTGTAGTGAAGGGCCTGGGCCACCACCATTTCGCTGTACAGCAATGCATGACAGCTGATTTGGCGCATCAGCTGGCGGAAATGCCGGTCTGTGCAGTCCAGCATTGGAGCGATGCTGAAGCGCCAGCAAGGTTCCCGATCGGTTCTGGTGAGGGAATCCATCCCTCCATGCTGCCTGGTTCCTGGTTCCGAGTTGTTTAGAACGGTCTCAGCAACGACGCGATATTCGTGATGCCCTCCACCTTCGAAAAGTGGCTGTTGAGTAGGCGATCCATGCTGTTCGCCACGGTTTCAGGGCTGGTTGGTGTTTTCCAGGCTCCCAAGCAGGTTTCCGCTGCTTCTGATGCGTCGGATTCGAAGTGGGATCTTTCTGACCAGGAATGGAAGAAACTTTTGTCGTCGGATTCGTATCAGGTACTTCGCAGGGAAGGCACCGAACCCCCGTTCACCAGTGAGCTCAACAGCGAGAAGAGATCCGGTATCTATCACTGTGCGGGTTGCGATCTTTCGTTGTTCTCATCGCAGGCCAAGTTCGACAGTGGCACGGGTTGGCCAAGCTTCTGGCAGCCCCTGCCAGATGCCATCGACACGAAAGTAGATTTCAAGTTGATTGTTCCGCGCACGGAATACCACTGCAGCCGCTGTGGCGGCCACCAGGGTCATGTGTTCAATGACGGTCCAAGGCCCACCGGCAAGCGCTACTGCAACAATGGAGTCTCTCTGCGCTTCCAGGCCGCTTGATCTGATCGTGATCGGTGGTGGTCCTGCCGGTTATATGGCAGCGATCACTGCTGCTGAGCACGGTGTGAGCGAGGTTGTGGTGCTGGAGGCCACGCCGGAGCCACTTCAGAAGGTGCGCATCAGTGGTGGTGGCCGCTGCAATGTCACGCATGCCTGCTGGGATCCAGTTGAACTGTCTAGCCATTACCCCCGTGGCAGTCGACCATTGCGGGGTCCATTCAGTCGTTTCGCCTGTGGTGATGCGATCGCCTGGTTTGATGAGCATGGCCTCACCCTCATTGAGGAACCAGACGGTCGCATGTTTCCGCAGCAGAACCGTTCGGAGGCGGTGATCCACTGCTTGCAGAACGCCGCGACTGGGGTGGGCGTGCAGCTGTTGACCAAGGTGATGGTGCAGCGGGTTGAGGTGCAGAGGGAGGGTGGTTTTGTGGTTGATGGGCGGGGGCTTGATCAGCCATTGCAGGCTCGCAAAGTGATGCTGGCCACCGGTGGTCATCCCAGTGGTCGAAAGCTGGCGGAGTCCCTCGGTCATCACGTGGTGCCGCCGGTTCCCTCGTTGTTCAGCCTGTCGCTGCAGTCCAAAGCACTTGCCGCCTGCAGTGGTATTGCCGTTGATAATGTGAGCCTTGATCTGAAGCTCGGGGATCAGCGCTTCAGGCAAACCGGTCGGATCCTGATCACCCACCGAGGACTCAGTGGTCCCGCAACGCTGCGACTTTCCGCATTTGCCGCTCGGGCTCTTCACGACAGCCACTACAAGGGAGAACTGAAGGTGGACTGGAGTGGGGGCTTGGGCCGCCAGGGTGTGGAGCAGAGGCTGAGTCAGTGGCGTCTCGACAAGGCCCGGCGCACGCTCTCATCGGCCAATCCCTTCGAGCACATGCCGCGTCGTTTGTGGCAGGCCTTTCTGTCTGCCGTCGCTGTGGATGGTGAGCGCCGATGGGCGGATCTGCCGTTAAAGGCTGAGCGCCAGCTGGTCGATAGTCTCTGCGCTCAGCGCCTGCAGATTCAGGGCCGGGGCCCATTTGGTGAGGAGTTCGTCACTGCTGGTGGAGTCGCCCTGGGCGAGGTGAATCTGGCCACGATGGAAAGTCATCGCTGTCCAGGGCTCTATGTGGCCGGTGAGCTGCTGGATGTGGATGGTGTCACCGGTGGATTCAACTTCCAGGCTTGTTGGAGTGGCGGCTGGCTGGCTGGACAGGCGATCGCCGATGCCGAATCCCAGCTGCTCGCTACTGAATCTGATCAAACACGCTGAACATCGGCAGATACATTGCCAACAGGATCGAATCAACGATGCCACCCACCACCACGATCATCGCCGGCTCCAGCATTGAGGTGAGTGCTTTCACTGAGGCCGACACCTCGTCTTCGTAGAAGTCGGCCACCTTGCTGAGCATCCGGTACATTTCGCCGGTCTCCTCGCCGATCGACAACATGCTCAGGGCCATGTCGGGTAACACTTTCTGCCGCGTCAGCGCCGTGCTCAGCAGCACTCCGTCCTGACGGAAGCGCAGTTGAAGTCTGGCTTGCTGAGGTTCCACATGGATGTCGCTGGCACCCAGTTCAAGGGCCTGCATCAGGATGCGATCCACCAGATCGATCACGGGCGAGCGTTCTGCATCGTTGAGGCCGGATTCAAGATCCTGCGGTTTCGAGGAGTCGGCATCCTTCTCATCGGCATCGGCTTCCAGCACCCCGTCGACTGTGAAATCTTTCAGGTAGGAGATGGCTGTTTCAGCCACGCTTTCGGTTTCTGAACCTTCCGGAGCCGAGGTCTGGCTGTTGGTTACGACGACGGCGTTGGATCGCTGCGATGGTTCCGCGATCGCCGGTTCCCCGTGCGGAGCTTCGTCGCTGACAGCGGATTTCTTGCTGAGCAGCTGCGTCAGGCTGTCGGCAAGCGCGGCATGACGGACAGGATCAAATCCCATTGTTTCCAGTTCTTCGAGCAGAACCGGTTCATCAGCGATGCCGAGCTTGCCTGGAATAGACCTTTGAAGAAGCAGTTCCAGTTCCAGTTCCAGATGCCGGCGGTCTTCGCTCACGGATCAAAGTCGCAGAAAGGTGCGGGCTTCCCCCGCTTGTGGGAGGACTGCCTCACCTATCAACATGTCCAAACGTGAATTCGCAACCGGTCAGCATGAGTGGCGATGCTTCCACCCCAGCGCAGGATCCGTCGTCGGCGGGTTCCGACGGCGAGCAATCTGCTGTGACGCCAAACGAAACTCTGGACACGACACCAGTCGTGGATGAGGCAGCGTCCGCTGAAGGCGCAGCCGAATCGGAGTCAGGGACCCAGTCCGTCGACAACGAGGCCCGTCTTGAGCAGCTGGAGAAGGAGCACTCCGCACTCAGAGAGGAGCATGAGGTGTTGCGCGGTCAGTACGTGCGCATCGCTGCCGACTTCGACAACTTCCGCAAGCGTCAGAGTCGCGATCAGGATGACCTCAAGCTGCAGCTCATCTGCAGCACCCTCAGCGAAATCCTCCCCGTCGTGGATAATTTCGAGCGTGCTCGTCAGCAGCTCGATCCTCAGACGGAAGAAGCCCAGGGACTTCACCGCAGCTATCAGGGGCTCTACAAACAGCTGGTTGAGGTGCTCAAACAGCTGGGTGTTGCTCCGATGCGAGTGGTCGGCCAGGAGTTTGATCCAACCCTGCACGAGGCGGTGCTGCGTGAGCCCAGTGAGGAATATTCCGAAGATGTGGTAATTGAGGAGCTGCAGCGCGGCTATCACCTCGATGGCCGCGTCCTGCGTCACGCCATGGTCAAGGTGTCGATGGGGCCTGGCCCGCAACAGGCTCCCGCCAGCGAGACGTCCAGCTCTGATGCCGAGGTCGCGTCTGAAGGGGAGGCTTCGGGAGATGCCAACGGTTGATCAGACCTCTGCTTTTACTGTGATCTTCGGGACGCCCAGCTGATGGCCGATTATTACGAGCTGCTCGGAGTCAGCAGGGACGCTGATGCCGACACCCTCAAACGGGCCTATAGGCGGCTGGCGCGCCAATATCACCCCGACATCAACAAAGAACCCGGCGCAGAGGATCGCTTCAAAGAGATCGGTCGTGCCTACGAGGTTCTCAGTGACCCCCAGACCCGTGGTCGTTACGACCAATTTGGTGAGGCGGGCCTCGGTGGCGCTGCTGGCATGCCTGACATGGGCGACATGGGTGGTTTCGCCGATATTTTTGAAACTTTCTTCAGCGGGTTCGGTGGGGCCGCCGGTGGTGGTCGTCAGCAACGCCGTCGCGGACCTCAGCAGGGAGATGACCTGCGCTACGACCTCACTATCGACTTTGAGCAGGGGGTGTTCGGACAGGAGCGGGAAATTCGTGTTCCTCATTTGGAAACCTGCAGCACATGCTCCGGCAGTGGGGCCAAGAGCGGCAGTGGCCCCACCACCTGCTCGACCTGTGGAGGTGTTGGCCAGGTGCGCCGTGCAACCAGGACCCCTTTCGGCAGTTTCACCCAGGTGGCGGAATGTCCCAGCTGCAATGGCAGTGGTCAGGTGATTGCTGATCCCTGCACTGCCTGTGGCGGTCAGGGTGTCACTCAGGTGCGCAAGAAGTTGCGGATCAATATTCCTGCGGGTGTTGACACCGGTACCCGTCTCAGGGTGACCGGTGAGGGTAATGCTGGCTTACGCGGTGGTCCCTCTGGCGACTTGTATGTGTTCCTGACCGTTAAACCCCACCCGTCGTTGCAGAGGGATGGATTGACGGTCCACTCCGAAGTGAAAGTGAGCTACCTCCAGGCGATTCTCGGTGACACCATCGAAGTGGACACCGTGGACGGTCCGACCAGCCTCGAGATTCCTGCCGGAACGCAACCCAATGCCGTTCTCACTTTGGACAACAAGGGCATTCCCAAGCTGGGCAACCCTGTGGCCCGTGGCAATCAACGCATCACTGTGAATGTGAAGCTCCCCACCCGTCTCAACACTGAGGAGAAGGGACTGCTCGAGGAGTTGGCTGGTCATCATTCCGCCAGGGGAGAGCAGCACCATCACCACAAGAGTGGCCTGTTTGCGCGTCTGTTCGGACAGCGTTGACCATGACGGAGCGTCTCCCCGATCGTCAGCTCGATCTCTGTGGGACGCCTTGTCCGCTCAATTTCATTCGTTGTCGGCTCACGCTTGAGAGCATGACTGCCGGTCAATGCCTTCAGGTGGATCTCGATCCTGGTGAGCCGGAGGAGATGGTGGTTCCAGGACTGCGCCGTGATGGCCATCAGGTCCATGTGGAGCATCTCTCGGATGTTCAGGTGCGGTTGAAGGTGATCTGTGCCGGTGATTAGCCCTGAGCTGCATCCGGGCATGGTCGTTGCACTGCAGGCCAACTACCTCGAGGTGGAGCTGGAGGCTCCACCTGTCGATGTTCCTCCCCGTCTGCTTTGCACGCGTCGCACCCGGCTGAACCATCGCGGTGCTGCGGTCCACGTGGGTGACCGTGTGCGTGTGGAAGCCATTGACTGTGATCACGCCAGGGCCGTGGTTGCAGAGGTGGAACCTCGAAGCAGTTTTCTGGTTCGTCCTCCCGTGGCCAACGCCTCCTGCGTCCTGGTGGCGGTCGCCGTTGAGCAACCTGCTTTTGATGCCGATCAGGTCAGCAGGTTCCTGCTTACGGCTGAGAAGACCGGATTGCAGGTGTTGCTCGTGCTGACCAAGTGCGATCTGCTGGATGCCGATGCTCTTTTACAACTGCGCAAACGTCTGCAGGGTTGGGGCTACGAACCGATTCTTGTGTCCACTCGTTCTGGAATGGGCCTGGAAGAACTGCGCGCCCACTTGGCGACTGTTCCGATCTCGGTGCTTTGCGGCCCCTCGGGGGTGGGTAAGAGTTCGTTGCTGAATGGTCTCCTGCCAGGACTGGCGTTACGGGTGGGTGCGGTGTCAGGTCGTCTGCAGAGGGGGCGTCACACCACGCGTCATGTGGAATTGCATGCGTTCTCTCCTGGCTCCAGGGTTGCTGACACTCCAGGGTTCAACCGTCCGGAGTTACCGGATGATGTGTCCAATCTGGAAGTGCTGTTCCCAGAGCTGCGTGTCCAGCTTGATCAACATCCCTGCCGTTTTCGTGACTGTTTGCACCGGGATGAACCGGGTTGTGGAGTCACTCGCGACTGGGAGCGCTATCCCATGTACCGCAAAGCTGTGGAGGAGCTCCTTGAGATCAGCCGCCCATTCCGGGCAGGTTGAGATCGAGCCCGCCAGTGAGCTCCTGCATTCGCTCCTTCATGGTTCCTGTGGAGAGTTCGTAGGCCGACTGAAGTGCGGCGAGTGTGGCGGCTTCAGCGGCTTCTTGCCCTTCGTTCAGCAGGCTGGGATCCAACTTCACACGTAGGGGCTGCTGGTTGCCGGAGAGCCAGATGCAGGCTCGGCCGTCTTCGCTGCTGCCTTCGATCTCCATGGCATCGAGCTCTTCCTGCAGTTTCTGAGCGTCTTGCTGGATCTGCTGTGCCTTGCGGAAGGCTTCGGTGAGCTGTCCAAAATTGGGAAGTCCGAACCCGGCCATGGCATCGCTGAAGGAACCGAAAGGTTAGGCCGCGATCTCGAATCCCAGTCGTTTCACTTCTGGCTGGAGCTGGATGCCGTGGGCATCGGCCACCTCCAGTTGCACCAAGCCAATCAGATTGCGGATATCTGCAGCGCGGGCTCCTCCAGTGTTGACAATGAAGTTGGCGTGCACTTCAGAGACCTGTGCCCCACCGACACGGCGGCCCTTCAGGCCAAGACATTCGATCAAACGACCGGCCTTTGCAGGCTCTGGATTGCGAAAGACGCTGCCACAGCTCGGTTGCTTGTAAGGCTGGGTGCTGGTGCGATGGCTGAGATTTCCGCTGGTGCGCTGTTGCAGCTCAGCCGGATCATGACCTGCTTCCAGCTGAAATTCGGCGGCCACCACCAGGAATGGTTGGGTCTGCAGAGCACTGTGGCGGTAAGCGAAATCGAGCGATTCCCGTTCAAGCCTCCGGATCCTGAAATCATCGCCTTGCAGAGGCACCACATCCACGCTGAGCAGTCGCTCAGCGGTACAACCACCCTGGGCTCCTGCGTTCATCACAGCGGCTCCGCCCACGGTGCCAGGGATGCCCACGGCCCACTCCAGCCCTTGTAATCCTTTTCTCGCCGCACGCCTTGCCAGGGTCGGGATCGGTTCACCAGAACTTGCGCGCACCCTGCCGGTCTGGGCGTCCAGATCAAGTCCCTGTAGCCGTCTCAGGCAGAGAGTGAGTCCTGGAAGCCCTGCATCAGCAATCAGCAGATTGGAGCCTGCACCGATCACACGGACGGGTAATCCTTCGTTAATCGCCCAATGGAGCAGGGTGGGAATCTGCTGGGCTTGATTCGGTTCGGCTAGCCACTGCGCAGGTCCGCCAACTCGCCAGGTTGTGTAGTGGGACAGGGACACCTGCTCCTGCAGGATTCCCTGTTCCTTCAGGTCTCTCAAGCTGTCAGTGTCGACTGACATGACGTCTGCTCCTGCAATGCGTTCGGTGACAGCCGTGACCAGAGACTGTTCACATCACCGGCTCCCATCGCCAGCACAAGGTCATCAGCACAGCTGTGCTCCCGAACCAGATCAGCCAGTTCGTCCATGGTGTCGGCCACCAGAACTGTCTGATCGGCACTGTGTTGCTGAATGCACGATGCCAGGGCTTCGCTGCTGACACCGGGGATTGGAGTTTCACCCGCTGAAAACACCGGAGCCAGAACAAGGATGTCGACGTTGGAGAGCGCCAGCGCGAATTCGTTCTGAAATTCCTGTGTACGGCTATATCGATGCGGTTGGAAGACCGCCAACAGTCGTTTTGGACTTCGCGGCATTGGGCTTCGCCCACTGGACACCATCAGAGCGGCCATCGCCAGGGTCGCTGCCACTTCACTGGGGTGATGGGCGTAGTCGTCCACTACCAGACGTCCCTGCCAGTCGCCGCGGTAGTCGAAGCGTCGTCCAGGTGTCTTGAGTTCGTTGAGGTGGGTGACCAGGCGCTCGAGAGGAATTCCCTCCAAGCGACAAGCAGCGATAGCCCCCAGGGCATTGCTCAGATTGTGCAGCCCTGGCAGCGGCAACGTGATTCGGCCGACGTACTCAGCCTGTTCATAGAGATCAGCAACCGTGTGATCGCCTTCGAGGGCTACCGGCAGAGCGGCGAAATCAACATTGTCGCTGCGTTGCACTGACCACCAGGCATCAGCTTGGAAGTGTTCGCTCAGAATCGGGTCGTCCTGATTGGCAAGCAGTCGACCGCAACCGGCGGCGAAGCGCCGCATGGTGGTGATCAGGTCATCAAGATCCCTGTAGTGATCGGTGTGATCCAGCTCCAGGTTGGTAATCACTCCCAGGGTTGCGTTGAATTTCACTAGAGAGCCATCGGATTCATCGGCTTCTGCCACCAGCAGACGGCCCGAACCCGCATGTCCGTTGCTTCCATAGCAGGGAACGATGCCACCGATGACAGCGGTGGGGTCTTCACCAGCGCTGTGAAGAAGTGACGTGACCACTGTGCTTGTGGTGGTTTTGCCGTGACTACCCGCGACCGCGATCGAAGGCTGTTGATCGATCAGGGCAGCGAGCAGGTCGGAGCGGTGCCAGACAGTCAGCTGCAATTGCCGGGCTGCGGCCAGTTCGGGATTGCTGTCCGGGATGGCGCTGCTGATCACCACTAAGGGCGTGGCGAAACCCCGTTTTTTCAGTTCATCAAAATTATTTGCAGTCTGTGAGGCGAAAGCCACCATCCCAAGCGCCTGCAGGGCTTCCATTGCTGCAGACATCTTGCGGTCGGAGCCACTCACCTGGTGACCGCGGCCTAGCAGAATTCTCGCCAGAGCAGACATGCCGATTCCGCCTGCACCGATGAAGTGCACCGAGGAAGGGCTGTCAAGCGATCTGCTCAAGAACAAATGCCATGGAAGCGCACCTTAAATCAGCATTTCCTGCTGACCACCAATTGGCGCAGACTGTCGCGCTAGCCCCCTCAAAAATTTGATGACGGGCCTTATTCATTGGAAATTAGCGATTTCTGTATGATCAGCGGCCATTCCCTGCGGATTGTCCGCTCTTCATATGACTCTGCGCGTTGCGATCAATGGATTCGGCCGAATCGGTCGCAATGTGATGCGGGGATGGATCAGCCGTGGCGCTGACACCGACATCGAGGTTGTGGGCGTTAATGCCACCTCGGACCCCAAGACCAGCGCTCACCTGCTGACCTACGACTCAATCTTGGGCAAGTTGGACCCCAGCGTGAAGATCGAAACCACTGACGACTCGATGATCGTCAATGGCAAGCAGGTGAAGTTCTTCTCTGACCGCAACCCTCTCAATTGCCCTTGGAAGGATTGGGGGGTGGATCTGGTTCTTGAGTCGACCGGTGTGTTCAACACCGACGAAAAGGCCAGCATGCACATTCAGGCCGGCGCCAAGAAGGTGATTCTCACCGCTCCCGGTAAAGGCCCCAAGGTCGGCACATTCGTGGTTGGTGTGAATGAGGACCAATACCGTCATGAAGATTTCGACATCCTCAGCAACGCCAGCTGCACCACCAACTGCCTCGCCCCCTTGGTGAAAGTGATCGATCAGTCGATCGGCATCAACCGTGGCCTGATGACCACGATTCACAGCTACACAGGCGACCAGCGGATTCTCGATAACAACCATCGCGATCTGCGTCGTGCCCGTGCCGCTGCTGTGAATATGGTTCCCACCTCCACAGGTGCAGCCCAAGCCGTGGCTCTCGTTTACCCCGCTGTGAAAGGCAAGTTCACGGGTATCGCCATGCGCGTTCCGACTCCGAACGTCTCAGCTGTTGACCTGGTGTTCGAGTCCACCCGTGCCTCTTCCGTGGATGAGATCAAGTCGATCCTCAAGGCTGCTGCTGATGGCTCGATGAGCAAGATCATCAAGTACGGCGATCTGCCCCTGGTGTCCAGTGACTACGCCGGTACCAATCAGTCGACCATCTTTGACGCGGATCTGACCCTTGCCATGGGTGACAACTTCTTCAAGATCGTCGCTTGGTACGACAACGAGTGGGGCTACAGCCAAAGGGTTGTGGACCTCGCCGAGGTGGTGGCCAGGAACTGGAAATGATCAGGATTTGATCTGATCTTTAATCCCTCCCGGCGGGAGGGATTTTTTTGGGTCACGCATCATTCAGCGCAGAGCCGAAGTGATCAAACTCTGCAGCGGTTACAGGACGTTTGGTCTCACTCCAAACGATCTGATTGCTTTCGGTGGTGATGCAGCCGATGCGCCGGCTTGCCGGTTGATGTTCAAGCCAGCGTTGGGCCCAGGAGGCTGGGAGACTCAGAACCAATTCAAAATCCTCGCCACCGTTCAGGCACCATTGATCCCAGAGCTCGCCAGTGGGCCAGCCTTCCGCTCGCGGAAGCCAGTCATAGGTGAGTTGAGCTCCGCACTCACTGCTGTTGCAAAGAGCCTGCACCGCCGCCAGAAGGCCGTCGCTGCTGTCGGTGCCGGCCGCTCTCCAGGGCAAGTGCTCTGGTTTGTTCTCGAGCAGCGTGGTCAAGGCATCCAGCCTGGGTCTGGGTCGGCGATGTTGGCTGATGGCCTGGTGTTCAAGGGCGTCCGTCAGTGCACTGTTGCCATCCAGAATCGGATCACCTTGAAGCAGTGCTAGCCCTAAACGGCTTAGGCCATGGGCTCCGCTGGTGACGAGCCAGTCGCCTGGAAAGGCATCACCACGATGAAGGCGTAACGGCCCGAGTCGACCGAGTGCAGTCACCGAGATCAGTCTTTGCTTGCCTGAGGAGCAGTCCCCTCCCAGCAGGATGCCTCCATAGCAGTTGAGAGCTTCGCTGATACCGCTGTAGAGACCCTCTACCCAGTTCCATGGGGTGCTTCCTGGTGCCACCAGAGCCACCGTGATCCCGTCCACAGCAACGGCGCCGCTGGCTGCCAAATCGGACAGGTTGGTTGCCACCGCGCGCCAGCCCACATCCGCTGGGCTTGTGGTGAGGTCACTGAAGTGAATGTCATCCACAAGCACGTCGGTGTTCACCAGCAGCTGCCGGGTGTCGGCGGCCAGGGTGCACGTGTCATCAGCGAGCTGACCCGGCGGAGCAAAGCAGGCCAGCCGCCTGATTAGCTCCGCTTCACCCAGCTCCGCCAGTGTGACCGTCACGGAGCTCAGGCGTGCTGCTGCAGTCGATCTGCACCGTCGACCACTTTGATCCGTTTGATTTCATCGTTAACGCCCAGTTCTTCGAGCACATCGAATCCCTCCACGACATAACCGAAGGCTGCATTGCGCCCATCCACGAGATTCAAACCTGCTGGTGTCAACTCTGCCTCGTAGAGAAACAGAAAGAACTGGGACGAGCCGTCATCGAGGGCCTGATCGGAGTGTGCCCAACCCAGTGTTCCCAGGGTGGCAAAGGGAAGCACCGGAGTGGCTTTGAACAGACCGACGTCTTCGAAAGTTTGGTTATAAATGGTTTCTGGTTCATCGGGAACACGGATTTCCAAGGGAACGTGGCGTTCCTGCTTGGTTTTTGGATCCACGTATCCGATGTCAGGTCCTTTGGGATCGCCGCTCTGCAGGATGTAGAAATCTTCTGCACGGTTAAAGGGCAAACCGTCATAGAAGCCCTTCAGGCTGAGATCAATGAATGCACCGGCAGTGAGAGGTGCGTTGTAACCATCCATCACAGCAGTGAGATCGCCCTCAGTGGTTTCGATCACCACGGTGGCTCGGCCTGCCAGCCGCGGCAGGTCGTCGAATTCAGAAGGGATGTCGGGCAGCCGATCATCAATCAGCAGTGCTTCCAGATCACCGATCTGGCTAAGGGTCTCGCGGCGTGACTGAATGAATCCTGCTTTGTCTTTCTCTTCAATGCGCTCCTGCAGGATGTTTAGGTCATCCGCCACGGCATCAAGGATTTGATTGGCCTTGGCTTGATCGTCGCTTGGCATCGCTGCGATGATCGTGTCCTTCTTGTTGCTCAGTAGGGACTGAGTGCGCTTGAGGCCACGTCCAAGAGCACTCCAGCGCTTGGCACGCAGATCATCACTGGTGTATTCGAGCAGGTGCTGAAGATCGCGAAGATCTTCCTGATTCATTGGCAGGGAATCACGCAGGATCGCCGCCGGATCCTGTACGGCGTTTCCCTGGGGGAGTGCTGCCCAGACCGGTGGTGTCCAGGCCAAGCCCACCATGATCAGCAGGCTGATCAGCCATGCTCTAAACCGCTGAAATCCCAACCGAATCGCCAAGGAGAACCCCAGGTGCTGAAAGGACTTTGGCACAGCCGTATGATCCCCTGAACCGTTCGGCGGGAATGATCTCCAGCAACGACTTTCGCACCGGTACCACGATTGAGCTCGACGGTGCCGTTTGGCGCGTGGTCGAGTTCCTGCACGTGAAGCCTGGCAAAGGCTCGGCCTTCGTTCGCACCAAGCTCAAGGCTGTTCAGACCGGAAGCGTTGTTGACAAAACCTTCCGTGCTGGAGAGATGCTTCCTCAGGCGTTGTTGGAGAAAGCCACTCTTCAGCACACCTATATGGAGGGTGAGGACTATGTCTTTATGGACATGTCGAGCTATGAGGAAACCCGCCTCACCGCTCAGCAGATTGGTAACAGCCGCAAGTACCTCAAAGAGGGGATGGAAGTGAGTGTGGTCTCGTGGAACGAGAAGCCCCTCGAAGTGGAATTGCCCAACTCCGTTGTGCTGGAGATCGCCCAGACCGATCCTGGTGTGAAAGGTGATACCGCCACCGGTGGAACCAAGCCTGCGATCCTTGAAACTGGTGCTCAGGTGATGGTTCCTCTGTTTCTCTCGATTGGCGAGAAGATCAAGGTGGACACGCGCAATGATTCCTATCT
Source organism: Synechococcus sp. AG-673-F03 (assembly GCA_003211205.1). GTDB lineage: Bacteria > Cyanobacteriota > Cyanobacteriia > PCC-6307 > Cyanobiaceae > Synechococcus_C. The sequence goes on along the minus strand of QCTJ01000005.1, from coordinate 59,627 downwards.
GGGTCGGGAGAGCAGCTGATTATGCAACTCGATCACGATCAGCTGCACAAGCTTTTGGACGCTCTGGCTGAGAGCGATATCCAGGAGTTCCGCCTTGAAGGCGATGACTTCCGTCTGGAAGTCCGTCGCAACCTGCCGGTTACAGCCGTGGCTGCCCCGGTGGTCTCTGTTGCCCAGGCTGCAGCACCGGTGCCAGTTGTTGATGTTCCCGTCCAGGGGGAATCAGCCCCAGCGGCTCCACCGGCTGCGGCGGGTTCCCGTTCTGATCTGGTCGATGTCACGGCACCAATGGTCGGCACCTTCTATACCGCTCCTGCCCCAGGTGACCCCCCCTTCGTGGAGATCGGTAATCGGATCAATGCCGGTCAGACAATCTGCATTCTTGAAGCCATGAAGCTCATGAACGAGCTGGAGGCGGAGGTCGCAGGCGAAGTGGTTGAAATCCTTGTGGATAACGGCACCCCGGTGGAATTCGGTCAGGTGCTGATGCGCGTCAAGCCCGGCTGAGTTCCCAGGCCGCCTGAATGGCGGCCAGCATGCTTGTTCCCCTTGCCACGCCTTGTCCGGCGATGTCGAATCCGGTGCCGTGGTCGGGGGAGGTTCGCAGAAAAGACAAACCCAGGGTTGTGTTCACGGCCTGATCGAAGGCCAGCAACTTCACCGGAATCAGGCCCTGATCGTGATACAAAGCCAGGATTCCATCAGGTCCGACCTGACCGGCACTGTTGCTCCAGGCTTCAGCAGCACTCAACCAGCAGGTGTCTGGAGGCAGGGGGCCTCTCAGTTGCACGTCAGGATGCTCGTTCGCCCAGCGCTTTAGTAGCGGGTTCAGCCACTGCTGCTCTTCACCTCCCAGTTGTCCTTGCTCTCCGGCATGCGGGTTGAGGCCGGCCACCAGCAATTGGGGAGCGCGATTGAAACGCAGGCAGAATCCTGCCAATTCATCGAGCTTGCGTTCAACCAGATCCGCCGTGAGAACCTCTGGAACTTGTCCAAGCGGGATGTGAGTGGTGGCTAGCAAGGTGTTCAGCCTCCATCCGGTTGCCGGGGAGACAGCCGTGAACAGCATCGAGGCACTGTTGCGTCCATCCAGTTCCGCCAGACGTTCGGTCTGACCTGGATAACGATGCCCGGCTTGATGCCAGGCATGTTTCGCGATCGGTGCGGTCACCAGTGCCCGTGCTTGTTGCTGTTTGACCAGCTCTACGGCTCTGCTCAGCCATTGGAAACCGGCCTCTCCACTTGTTGCTCCTGCGTCGCCGGGCTCGAGAGGCCCTCCGGGCACCGGTAAATCCTCAATGCTCAATGCATCTGGATCTGCGATGGGATCCTGCGAACGCGCTCTGAGCTGGTCAGCGGTCTTTTGCAGGCTGGCCCTGCAGCCGACAAGTAGAGGGATCGGCATGTCCGCTGGCCGTCTGGGATCAGCCAGGGCTTTCAGCGTGACTTCCATGCCGATCCCAGCAGGATCACCGAGTGCGATTACAAGGCGCTGTTTAGCGTCATGGCATTCGATGGATGAGGTCATGTTGCGTTGGCTGGTGATCGGCCTGTTGCTCTACGGCCTGGGAACGGCGTTTCGGGAGGGATGGCTGGAAGTTCAGTGGAGTCGCTTGCTGCATGATGCAGGTCTGACCTTCATCGATCCTGATCAGCCCTTAAAGCTGGATCAGGTTCCTCTGCTCAGTCCGAAGCGCTCCGAGTCGGATTCCCCATGAGTCTTTCCGCTTCCAGGCAGTGGGCAAGCCCACTGCGGAAGTTGGGATGAACCATGTTGTAGCCAAGTGTCTTGCAGAGAAGATCGTTGCTCACTCTGCGGTTTTCGGCCCAGAAACTTCGGGCCATGGCGCTCATGTCAGCTTCAACCTCCGTGTAATTGCGAGTCTCGGGCAGGTCACAGTCCAACAGGTCTGCGGCATGGCGCTGCATCACATGACTTGGAGCGGGCTCATGATCACAGAGGTTCACGACGGGAGGATGCTGTCCTGCAGCAGAGCAGTGCATCAAGTGCAGGCAGGCCGCGGCGATGTCGTCGACGTGAACCCTGCAGAACACCTGGTGCTGCTTGTGGACAGGCTTCAGGGTGCCGGCCTTCACAGCCGCGAGGGGTGAGCGACCCGGTCCGTAGATTCCCGGTAACCGCAGAATCTGCACCGGCAGACCACTGTTCAGCCAGTCCTGTTCACAGATCAGACGCCTGCGGCTGCGATCCTGACCGGGTTGTGGAGGATCCGCTTCGCTCACCCAGGCCCCTTCTGTATCGCCGTAGACGCCGGTGGTGGACAGATAGCCCGCCCAGCGAAGGGGCAGTTGCCTGAGCTGAGGTCCCAGTGTCCGCAATACAGGGTCGTTCTGATCCCGCCCTGGGGGAATGGTGCTCAGCAGATGGGTCACGCCATTTAGCTCAGCGTTTGTTGGCACTACGTTTTGGGCCGTGTCAAAACGTAAGTCTCTGCTTTCGGGATCGGGGTTTCTGCGCGTAGTGAGCACCCTGATGTTCAGGGCTTCAGCCAGTGCCGCCAGCCGACGTCCACTGAAGCCGGCTCCAAGGATGCACAACGTGGATCCAGCGGGCAGCGATCGGCAACGGTTGACAAGTGATTCCGTCATGAGTACAAACGTATCAGTGGCAATGCGGCCGTGACCAGTTCCTGTTTTCCCCTGATGTCGTCTCAGGCATCCATGCTGCCTCGAACTGCTGGTAATCGCAGCATGGTCATGTCAACTGGCGAGAGCACTGCTCTGCGTCGCTTGGCGGCAACCGTCTTCGCCTCGGTGTTGGTGAGTGCAGCCTTTGTGCTGGCACCCGAGCAGCCAGAACAGCAGGCATCAATCTGTCAGCAGCATCATTCAGCTGAGGCTTGCAGGGTCTGGTGATTCAGGATCGGGCTGAGTCGTTTCAGGCAGCCTCGAGGCCCCAGTCCTGATGTCTCTGGTTATTGAGTGATGCATCAGGTGCCATTGATGCATTGGTGGTTTGATTCAGTTCAGGTTGAGCCCACTGCAGAAGTCTCAGGGCAAGACGCAAATCACCATCCATCCAGGCACGGATCGCCATAGCTCGTCGTGGATCGTAAAAGCGTTGACGCCGATACCAATCAAAAACATCTGAATCAGATTTGTGTCCGTTGCATGAGAGGCAGGCCGGAACGCAATTTTCAGTAATGCTTAAACCACCCTTGGCTCTTGGAAGAATATGGTCGATCGATTCAGACTGTTTTCCGCAGTAAATACAGCTTTTGCCGGTATAAGTATGTAGCGATTGACGCCATCTTCGGACTCGCAGTTTGGGGCATAGATCTTCAAGGAAAACCGCGTCCCTGTTATGCATCCGAATCATTCGGTTGACAGAATTCTGGCGCTTTCGCTGGGTTCGTCAATGTGTTCTTCGCTGCATTTTTGGCACTTTTTCAAGTGTGATCTTTGAGCTTCATGCCCCTTGTGATGATCACAAGAAGCAATACAATTACATTTGCTGAATTGTGGTTACGGCATCATTAACGTCCTGCTGCAGCCTTGGGCTGACCCCTTCAGGACTGGTGAGGGTCACCTACCCCTTTGATGCCGTCACCCATGCGCAGATGGGCCGGATCAGGCCTCGGGGACTCTGGAAAGGCTCGCAGCATGGCTGGGAATTTCCACTGGCCGCCGCCGAGTGTCTGCTCGACCGTTTGGGTTCACGTTTTCAGGTTGACGACGAACTGGTGCGTTGGCTGGACTGGCACCGTCATCCACTGCCACCACTTCCTAGTCACCGCGAGCTGATCGCCAGTGCTGGCCTGGATCAGCCCCTAGCTGACGGCCGTGTACCGCTGCCTCATCAACGGTCGGGTGCTCGATGGCTGCTAGCCCGTCGCGGTGCCTTGCTTGCAGATGAGATGGGTCTGGGAAAGACGCTGACGTCGCTGCTGGCGGCTCGCGCACTGATGCGTGCCGTGCCTCTGCGCTTGATGGTGATTGCTCCCGTGGGACTTCACCCGCACTGGCAGCGCGAAGTGGAGTCTCTGGATCTCGACTGCACTCTGCACAGCTGGGCCCGGTTGCCGGCCGACCTTCCTCAAGCCGGAACACTTCTGGTGGTTGATGAAGCCCATTACGCCCAGTCGCTTCAGGCTCAGCGGACCCAGGCCCTGTTGCGCTTGGCCCGCCATCCGCGGCTGCGGGCGGTGTGGATGCTGACGGGCACACCCATCCGTAATGGTCGACCGATTCAGTTTTTTCCGCTGCTGGCGGCCATGGATCATCCGTTGGCTCGCGATCAGCGTTCCTTTGAGGAGATCTTTTGCCAAGGACACTGGACTGAGCAGGGTGGTCGGCGTCGTTGGCGTGCCGATGGTGCAAGTCGTTTGGAGGAGTTGCGGCGCCTCACCCGACCCTTGGTTCTGCATCGACGCAAGCAGCAGGTACTGGGTCTGCCCGCTAAGCAGCGCCGCTGCCATGGCATTGCACTGGTTGCTGAACAGGCACTGGGATTCGATCACCGCCTGCGTCTTGTGGTGGAGGACTATCGCCGACGTGTGCAGCTCGGTGAAGTGCGTTCGGATGCTGAATCACTGGCCGTGCTCACCTCCCTGCGCATGATTGCGGCCGAATTCAAGCTTCCTGCTGCTCAGGCGCTTGTGGAGCAGTTGCGTGCTGATGGTCAGGCGATCGTGCTGTTCAGTTCCTTCGTGTCACCGCTGCAGCTCCTGCAGGAGCGGTTGGGTGGTGAACTGTTAACCGGTCGGCAAAAACCGGAACAGCGACAGGCTTCGGTCGATCATTTTCAGGCTGGTGGAACCGACCTGCTTTTGGCGACCTATGGCTGCGGAGGGTTGGGATTCACACTGCATCGGGCACGTCAAGTTGTGCTTCTGGAGCGTCCCTGGACTCCAGGCGATGTTGACCAGGCTGAGGATCGTTGCCACCGCATCGGCATGGATGGTGGGCTCACCAGCCATTGGCTTCAACTTGGTTTGGCCGATCAACTTGTGGATGGTCTAGTGGCGAGCAAAGCAGACAAGATCGAGTTGCTGCTGGGTCCACGTCGCATCAGCGTGGAGCGTCAGCCGTTGCCGGCCATGGTGGCCCGTTGTTTGCAGGATTGCTGACGGACCTCCAGCTCATGCTTCAGCAGAGGATCTCTGGATTGGTTCCGGCCGTTGAGCATGGAGATGGCCTGGATCACATCAGCGCAGGCCTCGTCATCACGCCCCATCAATGTCTGGATCAGTGACCTGTCGGTCAGCGGCACTGGATTGTCAGGGTGACTCGCTACAACTTCATTGCAATGCTCCAGGGCTTGGTCCAGCCTCTCCAGGTTGATGTTTTCAAGGCAACTGGATGCTTTCACCTGGGGATCTGGTGACGCAGCTTGAGGACTCTCGGCGTTCTTGCAGGCCTGGATCGTGAGCAGCAGAGCACCAATCAGGAGGACTGACTGCGGCCATGTGGACCGCCAATCGGCTCGCGCAGGCCTACGCAATGACAAGGGTTTCAGTAGCTGTACCGATCATCAGCATCCCAGTCCGTTGAAGCTTCACTGGTAGAACCACTGCTCGTGATTGTGCTCTCACTGGTGGTGCTTGAGGACTTCTTGGAGGTTTTGTCTCCGAACAGATCTCCGAGATAAAGACCGCAATCCGGATAGCTGCCCGGTTCCTCCACCACTGTTTCGGTGATCATCACCGCCGCATGCTTCGGAGATGTTTTGAACACTCCACTGCTTTGACGCTTGATCAAGGCATAGGAGGCTTCGAAGCTCACGGCGTGACTATTGCCGTTGCTGCGCATGTAGCAATAAACCTGAGCGCCTTTTTTTGAGCCGGCGCTGGCCGCCTCCACAGGTGCAGCTACGAGCAGCATCCCCGCCAGAGGCAGCAGGACGGCGAGGCGGGTGCGGAGGCTGGCCATGGATGGACAGAAAAGGCTATATGCGTCAACGTATCGGCTCGCGTTTGGCTGTCCAGAGGTGAATCAGGAATTGCCCAGTCCGAGAGGGGTGAGCAGTTTCACCACCAGTGGCAGGACCAGAAGCACGGTGATCAGTCGTACGGCATGCAGTGCAGCAACAGCGGCGCCAACTCCGTAATCCTCTCCGACCAGGCTCATACCACTGATTCCACCGGGCGCTGCTCCCAGCAGGGTGATGAGCGGGTCGACACCAAGCAGACGACTGGTCCACAAACCAATCACTAGACCTGTCGTCACCAGCGTGAGAGTGATCAGCACCGCAGGCTTCCAGAGTTGTTGCAGCTGCTCAAGAGAGGTTCGCGTCAGTCCGGTGCCGATCACAGTCCCGATTCCGATTTGAAGAGCGGTGCGTGTACCGGGCGGCCATGCGGCAACTTCAACGCGTCCGCTCATGCTCACGACTGCAGCACCGATCAGTGCGCCCGCAAGCGGTGCTGCGGGAATTCCAGTTTTCATGGCGAGCAGTCCCATGCCAGTGCCGGCCAGGGCATACACCAGCAGGGTCATCAGAGAAGGCATGGCACCCGCAGGCAGCAGATCTCTCAGTTTGAAGGCAGACCGGGATGGCCTCATTGCACTGCTCTTGAGAGTTGGCCACCCATGTGTTGTCATCAGGCCAACACTCGCCTGTCTTCGGATGACTCAGTCTGTGTCCTTCCGCATCACCCGTACGGCGGAAGATGTCGCCCAGATGCTCAACGCCTTGTCGCAGCGCTTGGTGAAGCTTGAACAGAGGCTCGAGAGTCTGGAACTGCAGGTCCGTCAGCAGCGCAGCGAGGCAGAAACCATGCCCGCTGAAGAACGGCAGCGCCTCGATGACGTGGACCAACTGCTGCTTGATTGCCAGGAGTTGCTCAACAGCACTGAGCTGAGTTCGGATGCGGCTTCCGACTCTGCAGGAGCGTTGTCTCAGCCTTCTATGAGTGAGTCTGAATACGAGGCTGAAGCTGCATAAAGCTGGTCACAGGTGGCAAAATAAAAAGAAAGCCGACCATGGCATCCACTACTTGCTCAACCTCTGGTCCTCGCAATACCGGCAACAGCCGTTGTTCCCACGCTCCAGGTTCACCCGGATTGTCGTCTGCTAATTGCAGCGGTTTCTTTGAAGGTGGTCATCAGCTTGAAAAGCTTGAATTCGCTTTAGCTGTAGCCATTACCAGAGGTGATCGATCAAGGTCTGATCAGTTGCGTGCTCAGATCGCGGATCTGGGAGGCAATATCGAAGAACCAGGCACTTGAGTTGTGATTGCTTCTGTCGACATGAAACGGGCTTGAGACGCAAGAAGCTCGAGTTCAAATATTTGGCCTCTTCGCTTTTTTGTGAATTGATATTTTCCGCGACCGTTTGATATTATTCATGCAATTATTGCATTGTCGCTTTGATAACGTTGTTGAAATCTGCTGTACCTTTTCAATCCGTGGAGCCTGATCGCGAACAACTGCTCATTCGAGCACGCCAATGGTTCGATCAAGCGCGCGCTCAGGCAAGCGAAGGAAATACTGCTGGATCAGCACAACTGATCTTAAGGGCTCTCAATCATGAACGCAGAGCCGGTAGCGTTGGCCCACAGGTTGTTCAACTGATTAAGCCAAGAGCCTCAACATCCAATTGGGGTAGTCGAAGTTAGAAGATTATTGTTCATCAATTTATAAAGCGGGTGACCGGATTTGAACCGGCGACGTTCAGCTTGGGAAGCTGACATTCTACCGCTGAATTACACCCGCACTCAAATATTCTATCTCATGTTGGAAATTTCTCAATAGTCATTCTAGCTTTTCACTGACTCAAAATTTCTGAGGCTGCACTCAATCCAGCACCCATCGAGCCCTTGTGTAGCCCGAGTGATTGCAAAACTGATTCGATTGCTGCCACTGCTGTTAGCACGTCTCTGTCACAGACAAATCCAAGATGTCCGATCCGGAAGACTTTGCTCTTGAGATGATCCTGACCGCCTGCGAGCAGGATGTCGTAGCGGTCTTTGACAGCCTTGCGTAGCTGTTCCGCATCAATGCCATCCGGTGCTACAGCCGTGATGGCAGGACTGCCATACCCTTCCGCGGCGAACAGTGGCAGACCGATCGCCTTCATTGCTGCATGGGAAGCTGCCCGATGCCTGGCATGGCGAGCAAAAATTGCCTCTAAGCCTTCGGTTTGCATCATCTCCAGCGCTGCTTCCAGTGCGAAATAGAGATTCACTGCCGGAGTGAAGGGGTTGCTGTTTTTGGCGGCTGTTTTCCGATAAGGGCCAAGGTCCAGGTAGAACTTCGGGAGATCGGAGTCTTCATAGGCCTTCCAAGCTCGATCGCTCATCGCAACGAAACTCAGGCCGGGGGGCATCATGTAGCCCTTTTGGGAGCCGGAGGCGACAACGTCTAGGCCCCAGGCATCCATTGGCACGTTCGCGGCTCCAAGGCTTGTGACGCAATCAGCAATGGTCAGAGCCGTGCCGTGGGTTTTGACATGGCCGCTGATGGTCTCAAGGTCATTGATCACTCCGGTGGAGGTTTCGGAGTGGGTGAGGATCACTGCCTTGATTGATTTGGTCGTGTCGGCTTCCAGTGCGCTGCGAAAGGTGTCTGGATTGAGTGGTTGACCCCACTCGGCTTTGATGACTTCCACATCCAGGCCGAAGGCCCGCGCCACTTTCACCCAGCGTTCGCCGAACTTGCCGTTGTCACCACAGAGCACTTTGTCTCCGCGGCTGAGTGTGTTGATGATGCCCGCCTCCATGGCGGCGGTACCGCTACCGGTGATGACCAGCACATCGCTGTTGGTTTGATGTAGCCAGCGCAGCTGTGTATTGGTGCGTTCCACCACGGCTTGGAATTCGCCGCTGCGATGGCCGATCGGGTGGCGGCCCATGGCCTTGAGCACTGTTTCGGGCACCGGGGTGGGTCCCGGGATCATCAGGGTGAGCTTGTCCTGCACGGGCTCGATGGGTGCCAATCGTCCATCCTAAAAAATGATCTGCAAGGTTTCCCATCGCCACAACGTCTGCCGATTCAGGATCCGGGCTGACCCTGCCTGTTTGGGTGGCGGCTGCGGCGCGAGCTGCGGCGCTTGTTCTTGCTGGATCCGCAGCGCCCACGAGCGTTGATCTCAGGATTCCTGCTGAACAGGGGCTGCGTCGTGTGGAGCTGCATGCGGCCTCGCTGCTGAATGGTGGTGACAAGGCACTGGCGATCAGCATTTGCGATCCAGGAGCTGGATTGGATCTCACCCGCGGCCTGGAGATCTGGGTGCTTGTGAGCCTTCGCTCCTCTGGGGAGGGATTGCAGATCCACGCCGGCGAGGGCGTTGGTCGGCTGGAGCAAGACGGGTCACTGTGTATTTCAGGTTTCGCCCGTGAGTTGCTTGAGCTCAATCTCAGCGATCTGTTGCCGGTTTTGGGTGGCCTGGATGTTGAGGTGGTGTTGCCCCGCGGACGGGAGTTGGCATTGCGCACCAGCAATTCAGCTTTCGGTGTGGTTGAGGGTCTCGCGTTGATTGGCACGCAGGCTGAGGTGCAGACCAGCGCTTCCCCTGATCAGTTGCAGTTGGCTCGTGAGCGGTTGCGTGAGCTCACTGATCAGAACGGTTTCGCAGGTCGGTTGACGCTTGTCATTGGTGAAAATGGTTTGGATCTGGCTGAGCAGCTGGGACTGTCTGATCAGCAGCCGCTACTGAAGTCAGGAAACTGGATCGGCCCCTTGTTCGTGGCTGCTGCTGAATCCGGAGTGCGGCAGCTGCTCGTGCTCGGATATCACGGAAAACTGATCAAATTGGCGGGAGGGATCTTTCACACCCATCACCACCTCGCTGATGCACGTCTTGAAGTATTGGCTGCTCTGGCCGTGCAGCAGGGCCTCGGTCTGGAATCCATCCGCGCCCTGCTTCAAACCGCTTCGATGCAACAGGCCTGGTGTTGGTTGCAAGCCCATGATCTGGAGCAGGCGATGGGTCTCTGGATGGCTGTGGCTGAGGCGGTTGAAGGCAGGAGTGAGGCTTATCTGAAGCGCTATGGCTGCACAGGCATGCGAGTTGGGGCAGCCTTGTTCAACCGCGAGCGTCAGCTGCGTTGGGCAGGGCCTGAAGGTCTACTGATGCTTCGGCATTGCGGCGTTCAACTGCATCCTTTGGCTGCTGATTCAGGTCAAGGCCCTTCTCTACGCTGATTCATTGGCGGCCGATTTCGCGGCCTACCGTTCCACGGCTTTCGTGCGAGATGTCCCAGGTTCCGATTGAAGGTCCGCGTCAGCCGGCCATCGTCATTCTTGATTTCGGCTCCCAGTACTCCGAACTGATTGCTCGTCGGGTGCGAGAGACCGAGGTGTTCTCCGTGGTGCTGGGCTACAGCACATCCGTTGAAGAGCTGCGTCAAATCGCGCCTAAGGGGATCATCCTCAGTGGTGGTCCAAGTTCGGTGTATGCCGATGGTGCTCCCCTCTGTGATCCACAGATCTGGTCGATGGGGATTCCAGTTCTCGGCGTTTGTTACGGCATGCAGCTGATGGTGCAGCAATTGGGTGGTCGTGTGGTGGCAGCCACCGGTAAAGCGGAGTACGGCAAAGCACCGCTTGAAGTGGTCGATCCCACGGACTTACTCACCAATGTGGATAACGGCTCCACGATGTGGATGAGTCATGGGGATTCGGTGGAGGCGCTGCCGGAGGGATTCGTGCGTCTTGCCCATACGGCCAATACACCTGAGGCGGCCGTTGCCAACCATGATCGCCAGTTGTATGGCGTGCAGTTCCATCCCGAGGTGGTCCATTCCACCTGCGGCATGGCCATGATCCGCAATTTCGTTTATCACATCTGCAACTGTGAGCCTGACTGGACGACAGCAACGTTCATTGAGGAAGCTGTTAAGCAGATCCGCGATCAGGTGGGTGACAAGAGGGTGTTGCTCGCTCTCTCAGGTGGCGTGGATTCATCAACCCTGGCCTTTTTGCTCAAGAAGGCCATTGGTGATCAGCTCACCTGCATGTTCATTGATCAGGGCTTCATGCGGAAGGGCGAGCCTGAGTTCCTGATGGACTTCTTCGACCGCAAGTTCAATATTCACGTTGAGTACATCAAGGCCCGGCAACGATTCCTAACCAAGCTCAAGGACGTCACGGACCCCGAGCAGAAACGCAAGATCATCGGCACCGAATTCATCCGTGTGTTTGAAGAGGAGAGTCGTCGCCTAGGTCCTTTCGATTACCTGGCCCAGGGCACGCTGTATCCCGATGTGATCGAGAGTGCAGGAACCAATGTGGACCCCAAGACCGGTGAGCGGGTTGCCGTGAAGATCAAGAGCCACCACAACGTAGGTGGCCTTCCCAAGGATCTTCAGTTCAAGTTGGTGGAACCGCTGCGCAAGCTGTTCAAAGACGAAGTGCGCAAGGTGGGTCGCACACTTGGACTTCCTGAGGAGATCGTGCGTCGTCATCCCTTCCCTGGTCCGGGTCTGGCGATTCGCATCCTTGGCGAAGTCACAGCTGAGAAGCTCGACTGCCTGCGTGATGCCGACCTGATCGTGCGTGAAGAGGTGAAGGAGGCTGGTCTGTATCACGACATCTGGCAGGCCTTCGCTGTTTTGTTGCCTGTGCGATCGGTGGGAGTAATGGGTGACAAGCGCACCTATGCCTGGCCGATTGTGCTCCGATGCGTGTCCAGTGAAGACGGTATGACCGCTGACTGGTCGCGCCTGCCCTACGACCTGATGGAGACTATTTCCAATCGCATTGTCAATGAGGTGAAAGGTGTAAACCGAGTGGTTCTGGACATCACCAGCAAGCCACCCGGCACCATCGAGTGGGAATAGTTCAGGTGTTGAAATCCAGCACTGGCTGGCTCATTGCTAGGTCCGTTGCTTTTTTTGCCTGTCCAAGTTGGCCCTTGATGGGAGTGTCAATGAGTCCCTTCAGGGGGCTGGTAGGCCGATGCCAGCACCGATAACCTTGGCTCCCGGCTTCAAAGATGTGACCGCTGCCCAACAGCAGGACCAGCAACTGCAGCGACGTCTTCAGCAGGACAGCATTCAGCTTGCTGGCAAGACCATTTACATCAATCCGTTTCTCTACTGGCGACGCTTCGACAGCAACACGGATCGCTGGCTGCGAGAGCCAGGACAGCTGAATGAGGATCAGATCCAGCAGAACCGCGTTCGTTTTTATCCAGAGCTGGAGTGGGCTCTGCTGGACCCCACCGATCAGGAGATCAAGGATGGCGCGGTGGAGATGTTCCTCAAAAGCCTGGAACTGATCGGAACGTTTCATCCCGAGCTCACGTCAGGCCAGCTGCTTGAGGTCGAGCGCAAGATGGCGATCACCAAGAAGCGCTCCTTCGAACGCTGGGTGGAGAAGTCGTACCGAAGGCGGGTTCGACTTCAAACCCGGGAGAAGCGTCGGTTTGCCCGTGATCGCTTCTGGCGTGGTTGGTCTGAGTGGATTGCCCTCGAGACCACGCATCATGCTTTGGTCCCGATCGTGGCACTTGTCGTGCTGTCCGGTGTGATCGGCTGGTCATTGGGATCCTCTCGTTCAGCCTGTCCGACACTTGTTCTCCCTTCGGAGCAGACTGGACTTCGTTGAATCATCAGGTCCGCCTCTATGGCCGACAGCCAGCCACTCGATTCGCTCCGCCTGGCCTTGATGCAGGAGGTTCTGCCAATGGGTCTGGCGTTTGTCGATCGCGTCCGCACGGATGGTCCAACCAAGGCCGTTGAGTCTGTCGCCAGAGGGGATGATCCGCTTGGTGATCTGCGAGAGCAGGGTGAAGCCGCGGCACGCGAGGTTCGTCAACGCTTGGATCAGATCAGCCCCGGGCTGGGAAATCCTGTGATGTCAGTTCAGGTGGAGGTGGATGAGCCTGTGGCGCCGCAAGACAGTCTCTATTCGGATCACAGTGACGCGTCGCAGTTGCAGGACGTCCTGGCACGGATTGATGGGCGTCTGCATCGGTTGGATGCGCTGATGAACAAGGCGAGTTGACTGGGATGGCGGGTTCGGGTTTCTCGCAACGGGATGGTCAGCGTCAGAGCGGTTTGCGTCAGCAGCCATTGGTGCTTTTGGCGCTAGTGCTGCTGGTGAGTGCGGCGATGGTCTCCCGCCTGGTGTGGCTTCAGGTGCTTGAAGGCTCCCGCTACCGCGAACTGGCTGATGAGAATCGCATTCGCCTTGTCCCTCGATCACCGACACGAGGACGGCTGCTGGATCGCAAAGGGCGGGTGTTGGCCTCCAGCAAATTGACCTACTCCCTTTATGTCGAGCCTCGCTTGGTGGACGACGCCAGCTGGCCCGACCTACGTGATCGTCTGGCCCACTTGTTGAGTCTTGATGCGGCCGTGCTGGATCAGCGCCGTGGCAGCGGACAGGCACGGGACGGTTATCGCATCAATCTGGCTACCGATCTGAAGCCGGAACAGGTTCTGCGTTTCCGTGAGCAGTCGCAGGGGTTGAAGGGGGCCCAGGTGGATGTGGACATCCTGCGCTTCTACCCCCACGGAACCCTTGCGGCCCATGCCCTGGGCTACACCCAGCCCATCACGGAGCAGGAATACAAGACTCTCGCTGAAAAGGGATACAAAATCCGAGATCGCATCGGGCGCATCGGTGTGGAGGCCGCCTATGAAAACCATCTTCGCGGCGCCTGGGGTGGTCAGATGCTCGAGGTGAATGCCATGGGTGAGGTTCAGCGTCATCTCGGCGATCGGCCTTCGGTTGCCGGTAAGGACCTCAAGCTGACGCTGGATCTGGATCTACAGAAGGCAGCAGAGCAGGCTTTGGCTGACAAGCCAGGTGGTGCGATTGTCGCGATGGATCCCAGCAATGGCGCCCTTCTGGCTCTGGCCAGCAAGCCAACGTTCGACCCGAATTTCTTCTCCAAGCTCGTCACCACCCAGAAGGAGTACGACGCACTGTTTTCCAATCCCAAAAAGCCATTGCTCAGCCGGTCCATGAATGCCTATGACCCCGGCAGCACCTGGAAGGTCGTGACGGCGATGGCCGGCATGGAGTCCGGCAAGTTTCCTGCGGATACGCAACTCAACACCACCGCCTGCATCACTTACGGAGGTCATTGCTTCCCTGATCACAACGGTGCCGGCTTCGGCCGTATCGGCTATGCCGATGCGTTGCGTTTTTCCAGCAACACCTTTTTCTACCAAGTGGGTGTCGGCTCTGGCTCCCTTGCGTTGAAGAAAGCGGCGGATGCTCTGGGTTTCCAACAGAAGACCGGCATCGAGATCGGTTGGGAGGAAAGTGTGGGCCTCGTGGGTGATGAAGACTGGGCGGCGGCCGGTCGTGGCTGGGCTGACCCAGGGACGACCCCCTGGATTCCGGAAGACATGGCCAGTGCCTCTATTGGGCAGTCGGTGGTGCAGATCACGCCCCTGCAGTTGGCCAGGGCCTATTCGGTGTTCGCCAATGGTGGCTGGCTGGTAACCCCCCATCTGGCTGATCAGGGGCTGGACTGGACTGACTCTGCTCGGCGCACAAAGGTCGACATCACACCATCTACGCTCAACAAGATTCGCGAGGGTCTGCGGAAGGTGGTGTCTGATGGCACCGGCTACGGATTGAACGGTCCTGGGATTCCAGAGGCCGGAGGCAAGACGGGAACTGCCGAAGACAGCACTGGCGGACCGGACCATGCCTGGTTCGCCACCTATGCCCCCTATCCGGAGGGAAAAATCGTGATCGTTGCGTTTGCCCAGAACACACCTGGCGGAGGATCAGTGCACGCACTGCCGATGGCCAAAAAGGTGATGGAGGTCTGGAACCGCACGCGCGGCAAGCAATGAGTCAGGCGGCAGCGCTCAGTTGCTGCTTTTGGAGAACGTCGCGGTAGTAGCCGCGCAGTTGTTCCGTCGCGCCTGCCCAGCCCCAGCGTTCTGCTTCTTCTCTGGCGGCTCTGCGCAGCGACTGGCGTTCGATGTCATTGCCAAGCAGGCGACGCGTGGCTGCAATCAGGCTGGCAGCACCTCCATCGTTGCCGTCGGGTTCATAGAGACAGCCATTCACGCCGTCGGTGATGATGTCGGGAATGCCGCCGCGGTTGGCTCCAACCACCGGGCAACCGGCTGCCATTGCTTCCAGCAACACCAGACCGAGAGTTTCAGTGCTGGAGGGGAAGAGGAAAGCATCACCGCTTGCATAGGCGCTTGCCAGCTCTTCACCGGCTAGGTAGCCCACAAATGTGGTGGCCGTGCTTTCGAAATGTTTTTCCAGTTGTTGACGGTGGGGTCCGTCACCGACCAGCGCCAGACGAGCATCGGGCAGAGCTTCGAGCACAGGTTTGATCCGCTCGATCTGCTTTTCGGCGGAGAGCCGGCCCACGTAGAGCAACAGAGCGCCGCGGTCGTCTTGATCGCCCATCAAGCGTTGACGCATTGCATTGCTGCGCAGCTCAGGACTGAACAGTTCGGTGTCTACCCCACGCTGCCAGAGATCCGTGTGCTGTATTCCCTTGTCACTCAGCTCCTGAACCATGGCCGTGGAGGTGCACAAATTCAGAAGGGCCTGGTTATGGGCAGCTTTCAGCAGTTCCCAGAGCAATGGCTCGAGCATGCCCATGCCGTAGTGCTCGAGGTACTTGGGCAGATGGGTGTGATAGCTGGCAACCAGCGGGATGGACTTGGTCTTGGCGAGCCAGATGCCCCCTAGCCCCAGCACCGCTGGATTCACAACATGAATGATGTCTGGCGCGAAGTTGTCGATCGCTTCCGAGACAGCTGGTCGCGGCAGAGCCAGCTTCAGCTCCGGATAGAGCGGCAGAGGCATCGCGGGCACCCCGATTAGGCGGGCGCCCATGTACTCCTCCGGACAGCCTTCCGGGCAGAACACCATCACCTCATCGCCGGCGTCCACCAGATGCTTCACCGTTTTGGTGAGGCGGGTGACGATGCCGTCAACCTTGGGCAGGAAGGTTTCGGTGAAGAAGGCGATTTTCACGGGAAGGGCCTGATCAGGAGGCGGAGCCGATGGCTTGGGCCTGGGTTTTGGTCCAGGCAGAGGTGCAGAGGATGCGGTTGCGATCGCAGCGATCGGCGTAACGGGTGGCGATTTCCACCACTTCCTTCAGCAGACCGTCATCGAGTGTGGTGGGGTTGAGCCCCAGCTCAATGAAACAACGGTTGTCCACGATCAGGTCGTTTTCAACGGCTTCGTTGCGGGGGTTGGGCAGGTTGTTCACCTTGGCTCCAGTGAGGGCCGCAACTTTCTTGGCCAGTTCGCCCACCTGGTGACTTTCGGTCATCTGGTTGAAGATCTTGACCCGTTCGCCTTGCTCTGGCGGGTTGTCCAGGGCGAGCTGGACGCAGCGAACGGAGTCGCGGATGTGAATGAACGCGCGAGTCTGACCTCCAGTGCCGTGCACGGTGAGTGGATAGCCAATGGCCGCCTGCATCAGGAAGCGATTGAGCACAGTTCCGTAGTCGCCGTCGTAATCGAAACGGTTGGTCAGCCGTGGGTCGCGATCGGTCGCCTCTGTGTTCGTGCCCCAGACGATGCCCTGATGCAGGTCGGTGATGCGGACCTTGTCGTTCTTGTTGTAGTAGAGGAAGAGCAGCTGATCCAGCGTCTTGGTCATGTGATAAACGCTGCCAGGGCTTGCCGGGTGGAGGATTTCCTCCTCGAAGCGACTGCCATCGGGCTGGGGGACTTCCACTTTCAGGTAGCCCTCAGGGATGGTGGCACCTCTATGGGAGCCGTATCCGTAGACGCCCATGGTGCCTAGGTGGACCACATGAATGTCTTGGCCGGATTCCACGATGGCGGCCAACAGATTGTGGGTGCCGTTGACGTTGTTATCGACGGTGTAGCGCTTGGTCGCGCTGCTTTTCATCGAATAGGGAGCGGCGCGTTGTTCAGCGAAGTGCACCACCGCCTCAGGCTTCTCCTGGTTCAGTAGATCCACCAGGCGCTCGTACTCGTGGGCGATATCCAAGTGCACGAAGTGCATGGGCTTGCCGCCGGTCTCTTCCCAGGCTTTGAGGCGATCACCGATGTTGGCAATCGGTGTGAGCGATTCAACCTCCAGGTCGATGTCGATCTTGCGGCGACTCAGGTTGTCCACGATCACAACATCGTGGCCCTGATCCGCCAAATTCACGGCGCAGGGCCAGCCGCAGAAGCCGTCACCACCGAGAACGAGAACTTTCACCCCAAACTCCTGCTGAAGCGTGCGAGCCGCCAATGAGGTGCAAGCTACTACAGGGTTTTCAGCTGATTGCCACGGTTAGGGCCATCAGTGCCACCACCAGCAAGGAGCCGCTAATGATCAACGCTCTGGAGGCACTGCTGCGGCTGGTTTCCTTGGCCATGACCTCCATGCGGGGCTCCTTGGCGAAGGCATTCAGACGTCCACCGTCTTCGGTTGTGACCTGCATGGGTCCGTTGTGACTAGACGGACCTTATGAGTGCAATTGCTTAATGGCCTGTTTTATGTCGCTTGCTTCATGTCACTTCACCAGTCTTTACTTGACCAGGCCGGTGGTCGGAGAGCTGGCACTGGCCTGGTCGAGTTTCGGCAGTCGGCCAGAAAGGTAAGCAGTGCGGCCTGCTTCAACCGCCTGACCCATCGCTTCAGCCATTGCCGCAGGGTTGCCTGCTAATGCAATGGCGCTGTTGACCAAGACGGCATCGGCGCCCATTTCCAGGGCGGCCGCGGCTTCACTGGGGACCCCGATCCCGGCATCCACCACAACAGGAACACCAGCGTTCTCGATGATGAGCGCGATGTTTGATGCGTTGCGCAGCCCCTGCCCGGATCCGATCGGTGAACCCAGGGGCATCACTGTTGCGCAGCCCACCTCTTCCAGCCGTTGGGCGAGCAGCGGATCGGCATTGATGTAGGGCAGCACTGTGAATCCCTCCTTCACAAGCTGTTCAGCAGCCTCAAGAGTTCCAAAGGGATCCGGCAAAAGGTGCCGGCTGTCGGGAATCACCTCCAGCTTCACGAACGTGTTGTCTTCCTGACCTGCCAGCTTGGCCAGCTCGCGGCCCAGCCTGGCCACACGCACGGCTTCATCTGCATTGGCACAGCCAGCGGTGTTAGGCAGCATCCAGATGCGTTTCCAGTCGATGGCCTCCATCAGGCCGGCGTGGCCGGCTGCCACGGTCTGAACACGCCTGACGGCCACGGTCACCATGTCGCAATCGGAGCGAGCGAGGCTTTGCTGCATCGCTTCCAGATTTGGATACTTGCCCGTGCCTGTGAACAGCCTGCTGTTGAACTGGCGACCACCGATCAGAAGTGGGTCGGTGCTGGACGGGGTCGAAGCCATTGAATGAGCTGCGGACTGGTGGGGAACCGGATCGGAAGTCGAACAGGCCACGGTTGAGGGACCTACCCTGCGGCCATCATCCGTTCTCGTCATGCCCATCACTATGGACATGAACGCGCCGATTGAGATTCCGGCGACGTTCGAACCGTCATTACCTCTCGATGCTTCCGCCTTGACGGAGCCACTTGATCTTGAAGGTTCGGTTCAGCGTTTTGATCCGATTGCCAGGGCCGCCAATATCGCAACGTCAATGCCGAGAGAGTGGTGCGGCAGTTACATGTCGTTCTCAAGCGGCAACAGCGTGGATGTGAAACTCACCTTTGCGAGTGTTCAGCCCATCGGTCAGATGGTTGATCTGAGGGGAAACATGCAGATCGGAGAGATCAGCACGCCTGTGCAGGGCAATCTCAATGCCTCATCGGATCAGGTGGATTTGTTGCCGCTTGCCAGCCAGCTCACGGACGACCTCGAGCCTGGTGGCAGTTACCTCGCTCTTCAGGGGATGTCCCTTTCAAGCTGGCAGGCTCCACGGCTCACCAATCGCGGCGGCAGTCTGAGCTTGGCGCCAAGCTGTCCTGGGTCAGAAGCCCCTGCTGTCAGAGCTCTCTGGTGAGCTCTTCTGCGATTCGACGAATGAGCTGGTTGTTTTGCCGCCTGCTGCTCGTTCCAAACGTTTGAGTCTGTTTCTTGCGGTTTTGTTCGTCGGCTCAAGTGCCAGCACTTTGCGGTAGAGGTCTGCTGCTTCCTCCCTGTTGAGCAGACGCTCCTGAGCAAAAGCAAGATTGTTCAGGGCCACTGGATAGTCCTTCTTGGCCTGCAGAGCAAATTTGTAATGCTTTACTGCTCCTGAAAAATCCTTCTGAGCAGCCAGAGAAAATCCTAAGGCGTTCTGGATCAGAGCCCGAGCTTCCTGAGGTTCATTGCTCAGGCGTTTCACGGCCTGACGCAATGTTGCTGTGGCCTTGGGATAGAGACGTTTGCGCAATTGGACTGAGGCGAGCTCATACAAATCACCAGCATCCTTGGAGGATCCTGCTTCGGATTGCTCGAGTCTGATGAGCTCTAATTCATCACGACGAACCCGCAGAAGCTGCCGCCCTGCAATCACGGCAGCAACAGCAAGCAGGCCAATCAGTCCAAGCAGGTAGGTCTGAGGCAGGAAGGAATTCATGAAGGCTGGCCGAGCTCCCGTGAAGGGACGCTATTCAACCCTGAGTTGCATTCACCACACTGGCGAAGCTGGAGGGGTCCACCACGGCCATTTGTGCCAGCATTTTGCGGTTGATGCGCACATCAGCCTTTTTGAGACCACCGATTAAACGGCTGTAGCTCACACCGTTTATGCGAGCTGCCGCATTAATTCTGGCAATCCACAGACGGCGGAAGTCGCGCTTGCGCCGGCGCCGGTCGCGGTATGCATTGCACAGAGCCTTCATGACCCTCTGATTGGCGGTGCGGAAGAGGGTTCCGTTGCTGCCTTGGAAGCCGCGAGCCAGACGGAGAATCTTGTTGCGACGCTTACGGGCGACGTTGCCTCTTTTAACGCGTGCCATGGGTCTTGAAAAAGGGAATTAAAGGGAGATGTGAATTGAGTTACTGCCTGGAAAGCAGGCCGCGACTCAGGCGTAGGGAATCATCAGGGACACACGCTCTTCGTCGGTGCGATCAACGACAGCTTTCGTTTTCAGGTGTCGCTTCAATTTTGGGCTTTTGTGATCCAGCAGGTGGTTGTGAAACGCCCGGCGTCTCAGGAATTTGCCAGTGCCTGTTGCTTTGAACCGCTTTGCGGCTGCTTTGCGGGTCTTGAGCTTGGGCATTTCTCTGGCAGCGCGTGGCACAAGCGACAAACATAGAACCTCACCCTGCCTTCAGCCAAACCCTTTGTTCGGGTTCATGCTCAGATCAGCTGTCCAGTTCGCTGTGATGCCCTGCTCCGCTCCAGTTGCAGTCTTCAGGCTTCCCCCCTGGATTTGGCTTCCGGTCTGGGCGGGCCTGGGTTGTCAGGCCCAGGTCATCGAGCAGCCTTCGCCTCCTTCTGAAGCCCAGGCTGAGGCTGTTGCGGTGCCCACTCATCGAAGCGTGCCATTGCCGCCCTCGGCCAGGAATTCCGTGCTCTGGGTGTCACTTGATGATTATCTCGGCGCGGGAACTCGGTCTGATCGATCGGCGGCTCAATTGACATTGAGCAGCGCCGGAGCTGCTCCTTTGCAACTGTTGGATCAGGCCGGAAAGCCTGTGATGTCGGCTGACCGGCTGCGCTTCAGCTGGCGACGCGTCGCTCTCCCGGAACCTCTCGATGTGGCCCGACGTGTTGCCGGACCCTTTGCCAGTTTCGAGTCAGCCGATCAAATCGCTCAGCGATGGCGTGGTCAGGGGGTGGAGGCTCAGGTGGCCCATCCGGGCGAATGGGAGGTTTGGGCTCCCGCGGATGCGCCTGATCTTGCAGGTGTGCCCCTGCGTGAGGTCAGTCAGCGCATCAGCAGTGTTGTGATGCCCGTACTCGAGGGGCCTGAGAGAGGACGCACCCTGCAGGGGCCTCTGCAAGTGCAAGCCCCTGATGGAATGCGTTGGAACGGTGGTGTTCTGCGCGGACCGTTTCGTCTGCAGGCGGACGCCTATGGCAGCTGGACACTGCTGGAGCAGCTTCCGCTGGAGCGTTATCTCGAGGGGGTGGTGCCCCATGAGATTGGAGCAGGATCCCCAGCGGCTGCTTTGCAGGCCCAGGCCGTGCTGGCCCGCACATGGGCTTTGGCCAATAGCCATCGTTTTGCTCTGGATGGGTATCACCTCTGCAGTGACACCCAATGCCAGGTGTACAGCGATCCAAGGCTGGCAAGCCCAGCAGTTCGGCAAGCCATCCGTGCCACGTCTGGGGAGGTCTTGTTGTGGGATGGCCAGCCGATTCATGCGGTGTATCACGCGACCAATGGCGGAGTGAGTGCTCACGCTGAGGAAGCCTGGAACATGGAGCCGCTTCCCTATGTGCAGGTGCAGGCGGATGGTGCGGCCGCTTGGGGTCAGTCGATCTCCCTGCCTCTGCGCAGCAACCAGGACGTTCAGACTCTTTTGAACAACGGGAGTGGTGCCTATGGAGCAGGTCATCCACGTTTTCGCTGGAGCCGTGTTTACACCGCAGGACAGCTAGGCCAGGCCCTGGCCGCTGCAGGCCAGGGAGATGCTGCCCCGACATCGATGAGCGTGCAGAAGCGCGGGCCCAGCGGACGGGTTCTCGCCCTTGAGATTGATCGGGATCGTGGAGCCGAACCCGTGGTCTTGAAACTGGATGCCATCCGGCGCACCCTTCGCCGTTTGCCCAGCACGTTGTTCGTTGTTGAAGCTGAAGGGGCGGGGGTCTGGCGCTTCCAAGGCGGGGGCTTTGGCCATGGAGTGGGGCTGTCCCAGGCAGGTGCCATCGATCTGGCCGATCGTGGTTGGAGCGCTCAGCGGATCCTGCAGCACTATTACCCCGGAACCCAGTTGGGGCCTTTCACAGCCCCTGCTGGGTCTGCTCCTGCTAAGGCCCCCTAAAGTCACTTTGTTTCGTCGTGGTGGGAGGGTTGTGGCCGCAGGGACTGGAGATCACCGCCGCGGCAAGACGGTCTGCTTCTTGGCGGCCTGTGGCTGGGCCGGCGCGGCGCCCCATTGGCTGGATCCATCCCGGAGCCTGATTCCTGCCTTCACTCTGGCGATATTGCTCGGGGGATATGCCCTGCGCACCTTGATGCGAGGCTCTGATCAGCAGATCACGCAGAGCAATGGCAGCGACCCGGATGATTCCCCGTCCTTTTCAGCGGCCTTGTCAGCGGAGCTCTTCCCCACTGTGGATGTGGTGGTTGCCGCCCGTGATGAGGAAGCGGTGGTCACTCGCCTGGTGGAGCGCCTCAGTGCCTTGCGCTACCCCGACGGTCGTCTGAGCTTGTGTGTGGTGGATGACGGCAGCGAAGACCGCACTCCCGACCGTCTCGCAGAGCTTCAGATCCGTTTCCCTGCTTTGCGGGTGATCAGCCGGCCTCGGAATGCAGGAGGAGGAAAGTCGGGTGCTCTCAATGCCGCTCTGGCTCAAACCCAGGGTGAATGGCTGTTGATTCTTGATGCTGATGCCCAGCTGAGTTCAGATCAGCTGGAACGGTTGATGCCCTTTGCAACCAGCGGTGATTGGTCCGCTGTTCAGATGCGCAAAGCGGTGACGAATGCAAGCAGCAACTGGTTAACCCGTGTTCAGGCCATGGAGATGGCCTTTGATGCCCAGCTTCAGGATGGACGGCTTGCCGGTGGTGGAGTGGCTGAACTGCGTGGCAATGGTGAGCTGTTGCGCCGGGATCTGCTGGAAGCCTGCGGTGGTTTCAACGAGGACACCGTCACTGACGATCTGGATCTGAGTTTTCGTTTGATGCTTCAGGGAGCTCGGATTGGCATCCTCTGGGATCCACCTGTGCAGGAGGAGGCCGTTGAGTCGCTTCAGGCACTCTGGAAGCAGCGCCAGCGATGGGCCGAAGGAGGCTTGCAACGCTTTCTCGACTACTGGCCGGGATTGATTTCTTCACGTCTGACCCCATCCCAGCGCAGGGATGTGGCCTGTTTCTTCCTGCTTCAGTACGCCCTTCCGGTGGTCTCCTGGGCGGATCTGTTCACGAGTTTGATCAGCCGCACCACGCCGGCTTACTGGCCTCTGTCGATCGTGGCCTTCAGCGTGTCCGGGGTGGCCTATTGGCGTGGCTGTCGACGCCCCAGCGAAGGGCCCGATTTGCCCTCGCCTGGTCTGTTCAATCTTCTGCTGGGCATCGCTTATCTCAGTCACTGGTTCCTTGTGATCCCCTGGGTCACCCTGCGTATGGCGTTTCTTCCCAAACGACTGGTCTGGGCCAAAACCACGCACAGCGGACAGGACGAGACGCTTCAGGCTTCAGAACCTGGGATCTAGTTGTTGAGGTCCACGTCCAGGACCTGACCGTTGAAGAAGTCAGCAAAGCGCTTTACCTTTTCATCCATGGCTGAAGGCTCAGGGCGCACTGGCGGGACTGTTGTTGATTGCGCCGACACGGCGGCAGTGCCTGTCTGAACGGGTGCTGCCTGGCTGGTGGCAACCGAGGGAGCTGCGGTCGCCTGCGGCGGCTGGGCAGAAGCCGTTGCTGATGTGGGTGCTGGAGATGCTGCATTGTTCGGCACCACAGCGGCCGACGGAGGGGGGGAAGGCAGCTGAACGCCATTGCTGGGGGCTGGTGCAGGTGGTGGTGCCGTTGTGGATGCTGTTGGGTTCGGCATGGCTGCCATGGGAGCTGCGCCTCCATGGTTTTCGAGGACCAGCTGACGGTTGCCTCCCATGGCAGTTGCAATCGCTTTTTCCAGCAAGGTTGCGCGGCTCTGCACCATGCCCATCCAGTTCCCGGAGACCTGCACGACAGCGCGGTGGCTGTCGATCCGCATTAGCCGTGCCTGCTGCGACAGCAGCATGCGCGTGGAGGGAAGTTCCAGACTGGCCAGGATTTGTTGCCAGAGCTCTCCGAGGTCTTCCCCTGGGGCGGGAGTAGTTGCAGCTGCTTTCGCTGGGGGCTCGGATGCTGCAGCTGCCTGTGAAGGCGGCGAGTGGGTGTTGGATGTGTCGGGAAGGCTCACCGCTGACACGGCTGTTGAGGGATCGGCTGCTGAAGCAACAACTGCTGCGGGGGAAGGCGCTGGTGTTGGAACAGCCGCTGAGGCCACAGGAGTTGCAGAACTCACTCGAGCTGGTACCGGTGCAGAGGCTGCTGCGCTTGTCGCGGCGGCTGGTTCAGCCAGCAAACCGAGCAGCAGCACCTCCAGCCAGAGGCGAGGTTGCACGCTCTGACGCAGCTGTTGTTCAGCGCCTCGAAGCTGGGCCTGCCACTGCAGCAGTCGTGTCCGGCCAATGGATTTGGCGAGGCCTGGCAGTTGATCGCGGAACTGTGGGGAGACACCGGTGAGTTCAGGTCGATCTGGAGCAGCGGCCATCAGCACGAGATCCCGCAGGATCCCCGCCATGCCCTGCAGTACCGATTCGGCATCACGGCCGCGGTCAAGCAGTTGCCGGCTCGCTTCCAGCAGCGTCACGGGCTCACTGGTGCTCATGGCCTTCACCAGCTCCAGCAACTCCTGCTCAGGAACCGCTCCCAGCAAATCCCATACCGCTCCGGCTTCGATTGGTCCGGGTAGAAGGCTCAGCTGATCCAGCAAGCTCTCGGCATCGCGCAGGCCTCCCTGGGCTCGTTGGGCCACCACATGCAGGGCTTCCGGTTGGATTGGAATTGACTCCTCTGAGGCGATCCATTGGAGGTGTTGTTCGAGCGCATCGAGAGGAATGCGCCGAAAGTCAAATCGCTGGCAGCGGCTGAGGATGGTGGGCAGAACCCTCTGTGGGTCGGTTGTGGCCAGCACGAACACCACCTGTGGGGGTGGTTCCTCCAGCGTCTTGAGCAGCGCATTGAAGGCGGCGGTGGAGAGCATGTGGCACTCGTCCACCACATAAACCTTCCAGCGCGCCTGCACCGGAGCAAACCTTGAGCGCTCGATCAGGTCGCGAATGTTGTCGACGCCGGTGTTGGAAGCGGCATCAATTTCGATGACATCCAGTGCTGTGCCTGAGGCGATCGTGTTGCACAGTTCGCAGTTGCCACAGGGTTCCGGCGTCGGACCGTCGTTGCCGAGGCAGTTGAGTGAACGGGCCAGGATGCGAGCGCTTGAGGTTTTACCCGTTCCGCGAGGTCCGCTGAAGAGATAGGCCGGGGCAATGCGTCCGGTGCGCAGGGCATGCCCGAGGGTGGCCGCAATCGCTTCCTGACCCACCAGCTGATCAAGCCTTTGGGGCCGGTACTTGTGATGCAGTGGCTGGTACGGCTGGCTCATGCACTGCCGGCAGGATTCTGAGGCTACCGAGGTTCAGCTCATGAGACTGTGTTTTCTGCTTGAGAGGTCTCATCCAGCAGTGAATGGAGCTTGTCTTCCATGTCTTCCACGGCTGCGAGTTCATCGGCGATGCTCCGGCCTGTGAGCAACAGCTGACGACTGCGTCGATTTACGCGGTCATCAGCACCCTGACCAGGCATGTCTTGCATCCAGGTCTCCGCCTGTTCCAGGGTGCTGTCCAGTTTCTGCATCAGTCGGATTCGCAGTTTCTGAAGTTGTTCCAGAGCTCGCTTGGCACGTTGGCGTGACTGTTCATCGATGACTCCCTTGCGCAGCAGCACACCCAGGCCCGTGAGCAGGGCCGCAGGCATCAGCTGGCCGAATGCCAGTGTACCGAGGCTGCCTGTATGGAGCCAGTCCTCCACCTGCCCGCTCCTGTGCCGCCCTGTTTTGCACCAGTTGGCGAAGTGCTCGCAATTGTTGAACAGCAGGTTGTAGTTCTGTTCGCCAACCCTGCTCATCGCCCTTCTCAGGGTCACCCCCGCCGGTGAGGCCTGTTCATGGCTGACCATGCTCACCTCTTTCCCCCTGCTGAACTCTTCGAGGGAGCTGCGCAGGATTTCCCGACCTTCCAGGTAATGGGCGACCGAGCCATCGCCCAGATCGATCCCGTGATGCAGGAACAAACCGTGCTGACGAGGAACCCTCAGATGGTCGGCGGTGGCCATGGCCTTGATCGTGGGCTGTCCTGAGTCTCTCGCGAAGTTCCTGTTCAGGCAGGCTCAGAGAGAGTGGGCTTCCGAACCGCAGGGGTTGGGGTCGGATAATTTCTTGTTGGGCACCACCGAAGGTTTGTTCGTCCGATCAGGCTGATTCCTGCTGGCGATCCTTGCCCGTCAGAGACACCACCTTGCCGCCTGTGTGCTCATCCACCATGGCGCGAGTGATCGTGAAGTCCGCAACGTTTTTGCTTGAGGGGAGCTCGTACATGAGATCGAGCATCAGCTCTTCGACAATGCCGCGCAAAGCTCTGGCACCGGTCTTGCGTCGAAGCGCCTCCTGGGCAATGGCTTCTATGGCTCCTGCCTCGAAGTCAAGTTTCACGTTGTCCATGCTCAACAGCGTTCGGAACTGCTTGACCAAGGCATCCCTGGGTTCGGTGAGGATGGACTCAAGGGCATGTTCGTCCAGTGGATCGAGGACAGCGCTCACCGGCATCCTGCCGATGAACTCGGGGATCAATCCGTACTTGACCAGGTCATCTGGCTCGAGGTGACGCAGGACTTGTGAGGCCTGAAGATCGCGTGTGGCCTTGCCGCGACCGCGGCCGTCGCTGGGTACGAAGCCAATGGCGTTACGACCCATGCGTTTCTGCACCACATCATCCAATCCCACGAAGGCACCGGCACAGATGAACAGGATCTGGCTGGTGTCGATTTGGATGCAGTCCTGATAAGGATGTTTGCGACCCCCCTGAGGTGGGACATTGGCCACGGTGCCTTCCAGCATCTTGAGCAGTGCCTGCTGTACCCCTTCACCTGAGACATCCCTGGTAATCGACGGGTTTTCGCTTTTGCGGGAGATTTTGTCGATTTCATCGATATAGATGATCCCCCGTTGGGCGAGATCCACATCCATGTCGGCCTTCTGCAGCAGCCTCAGCAGGATGTTCTCCACGTCCTCGCCCACGTAGCCCGCTTCCGTGAGGGTGGTGGCGTCAGCGACGGCAAAGGGCACATCCAGCATCTCCGCGAGAGTTTGAGCAAGCAGCGTCTTTCCACAGCCTGTGGGGCCGATCAGAAGAATGTTGGATTTGTGCAGCCTGGTGGCGGTTTGTTCTGTTTCCCCTTTGCCGTCGCCCTGCCAGGCCAAGCGCTTGTAGTGGTTGTAAACCGCCACCGACATTACTTTTTTGGCAGCGTCCTGTCCCACGACCTGCTGGTCAAGGAAACCCTTGATCTCCTGTGGTTTGGGAATGGAGGCGAGGGTCGGGGCAGGCTTTGTGGTCTTGCGGGTCTGAGTTGAGCCGCTTTTGCGCGTCGGCTCACTGCCCTGGCGGCCACCACCCTGCGCGTCAATCAGTTCTTCATCCAGGATCTCGTTGCAGAGATCGATGCACTCATCACAGATGTAGACACCTGGGCCTGCAATCAGCTTGCGAACTTGCTCCTGGGACTTTCCGCAGAAGGAGCACTTCAGATGGGCGTCGAACTTGGCCATCGGGCGCTTCGCAGGTCAGTCGGAACACAGGGCTGGGTCAGACGGATCACAACCCAGATACTGAGGATCGCGACAGAACGAGCTGATGTCAGCCCTCCGTAACGATTTCTCCGTCTCCGAAACTGTCCACCACTCGATCAATCAGGCCGTAATCAACGGCTTCGGCAGGAGACATAAAATTGTCACGGTCCGTGTCTTCGGCAATCTTGTCCAAGGGCTGTCCGGTGTGATCGGCCATCAGACCGTTGAGAGTTTCCTTGAGGAACAGTATTTCCTTGGCTTGGATTTCGATATCCACAGCCTGGCCCTGAGCACCACCAAGAGGTTGGTGAATCATGATCCGTGCATTGGGAAGCGCCAGTCGCTTGCCTTTGGCACCTCCAGACAGCAGGAACGCTCCCATGGACGCTGCCAAGCCGTAGCAGATGGTGACAATGTCAGGTGCCACCTGCTGCATGGTGTCGTAGATCGCCAGACCCGCAGTCACAGAGCCGCCTGGGGAGTTGATGTAGATCTGTATGTCCTTTTCGGGATCCTCCGCTTCGAGGAACAGCAGCTGAGCCACAAGGGCGTCCGCTACCTGATCGTCCACACCAGTGCCGAGAAAGATGATCCGCTCGCGCAACAACCTTGAGTAGATGTCAAAGGCTCGGTCACCTCGACCGGACTGTTCAACCACCGTGGGCAAGACCCCAGGAGCTGCCTGAGGATGCTGTGAGACAGGTTGAATTCCCTGCCAGCGGTTCTGAATTGGATGGTGACTGCGGACGTCGATCACTCGGCAGCTAGCGGGCTTTGCATGCAATCTATGGCTGTAGATCAGGCTTCGGCGTCATCACTGTCCTTCTTGGCGCTTTTCGCCTTGGTGGTTTTTTTCTTTTCAGCGGGTTTGCCACTCTTGTCCGCGGCCTTCTTGGCTGTTTCCTTGCTCTCTTTGCCTGAGTCTTCAGGTGCCTTGTCGGTGACGGTGCTGTTGTCTTCCAGCCACCCCAGGAGCTTCTCCTGAAGCAGATCGTCCAACACGGCCTGACGAAGACGCTCGGGGTCGATGTCGCGTTCGCCGGCGAGTTGCTGCTTCACATCCTCGAGCTTGGCGTCGATTTCACCGTCTTCGACTGTGAGTTTTTCACTCTCTGCCAGGGCTGTTAAAGCAAGGCTTCGGCGCAGGCGCTCCTCCGCTTCAGGGCGCGAGGAGTCCATCAGGTTGCGGACCAGTTCGGGAGTGAACAGAGATTTCACATCCATTCCCTGCTGGGCAAATTGTCCAGCGGTCTGTTCCACCAGATTGCGAACCTCCTGCTGGATCAGGCTTTCGGGAAGCTCAACCTCCAGCTGTTCCACGAGTGCGGCCAGCAAGGCGTCGTGCCGGTTGCTGCGTGCGCGGCGCTCGGCGTCATCCTTCAGACGCTTTTCAAGGTCGCTGCGTAGATCATCCAGAGACTCCTGTTCGCTGGCCTGCTTGGCGAAGTCATCGTTCAGTTCAGGTAGCTCGCGGGTCTTGAGGTCTTTCAGTTCGATCTCAAAGTTGGCCTTGCGATCGCGTGCATCCTCCTTGGGATAGTCGTCGGGGAATGTGCACTCCACGGTTTTGCTGTCGCCGACCGCCATGCCCACCACGCCTTCAATGAAGCCGGGGATCATGCGGCCGTGCTCGAGGTCCACATCCATGGAATCGGCGCTGCCGCCCTCGATCTCACTGCCGTCGTCGCTGTAGCTGCCTTTGAATCCCACAACAGCGATATCTCCCTTCTCTGCTTTGCGTCCTTCCACGGGAACTACGGTGGCCAGCTGGCGGCGTGAGTCTTCGAGCATTTCGTCCACGCGGGCCGGGTCGTAGCTGACGCTCTCCGCTTCGGCCTTCAGACCTTTCGTGCTCTTCAGCTTCGGTGTGGGAGCCACATCGGTTTCCAGCGTGACCGTGATGCCTTCACCCGGTTTGAAACTCTCCAGCAGTTCATCGAAGCCGCCGCTCAGTTCAGGCTGGCCGAGAGCTTCGATGGTTTCTTGTTCGAGGGCATCGCGCCAAACGCTGTCGACCAATGTCTCCAGCGCTGTGGCTCGGATTCGCAGAGCTCCCAGCTGCTGCACCAGAACGGTGCGGGGAATCTTGCCTTTGCGGAACCCCGGCAGATTGACACTGCGGCTCAACCGCTTGATCGCTTCCTCGTAACTGGCTTCACAGCGTTCCGCAGGAACAGCGACCTCCACGGCCAGTCGGCTACCGGGACGGGAGGAAGTGGAAACCTTCAGGCTGGCGGCACTCATCGGCTGGGTCGCAGGTACAAGCAGCCCAACACATTAATTAAGTGCCTGACCAGCACCCCCGCGTAAGCTGCTTTGTAGGAAAAGCCACACCCTGGCTTCAAGTGTTCAGGGTCGTTGCAGCCGGTGGTTGCACCACCTGCCCGTCAGTCTCTGTATCCCCGTCCGTTTGACCCCCGTTTACTCGTTACCGAATCGACCTCTAACGGTGGCCGTTCTTGGTGCCAGTGGTGCGGTGGGGCAGGAATTGCTTCAGCTGCTTCAGGAACGCAACTTTCCGGTTGGTGAGCTGCGTCTGCTGGCCTCTTCCCGTTCCGCTGGGCAGGTCTGTCAATGGAACGGAGAGACGATCACGGTTCAGGAAGTCTGCGAGTCCTCATTTCAGGGAGTTGATCTGGTGCTCGCATCCGCTGGCGGTTCGGTGTCGCGCCAATGGCGTGAAGCGATTGTTTCCGCCGGTGCCGTGATAGTGGATAACTCCAGTGCCTTCCGCATGGAAGACGGCGTGCCCCTTGTGGTTCCTGAGGTGAATCCGCAGGCTGCTGCTGAGCACAACGGTGTGATTGCCAATCCCAACTGCACCACGATCCTGCTCACGCTGGCTCTGGCCCCTCTGGCTGCAAAGCGTCCGATGCACAGGGTGGTCGTGAGCACCTATCAGTCAGCGAGTGGTGCCGGAGCCCGGGCCATGGAGGAGCTGAAGGATCTTTCCCGAGTGGTGCTTGATGGCGGCACACCCAAGAGTGAGGTTCTCCCCCACTCATTGGCTTTCAACCTTTTTCTGCACAACTCACCATTGCAGACCAACAGTTACTGCGAAGAGGAAATGAAGATGGTCCATGAAACCCGCAAGATCATGGGTTTGCCGCAGCTTCGCTTCTCAGCGACGTGTGTACGGGTACCGGTCCTGCGCGCCCATTCAGAAGCAGTCAATGTGGAATTCGCTGAGCCTTTCCCAGTGACGGAAGCACGCGAGTTACTCGCCGCTGCCCCCGGGGTGGAACTGCTCGAGGACCCTGCCAGCAATCGCTTTCCCATGCCGACGGACGTGACTGGCCGTGATCCGGTGGTTGTGGGGAGGATTCGACAGGACATCAGTGAAGAGAACGCTCTTGAGTTCTGGCTGTGTGGGGATCAGATCCGCAAAGGTGCGGCTCTCAATGCCATCCAGATCGCTGAACTGCTGTTGCCCGCCGCCTGAACGCCATGAGCACTTCTGCAGAACTCTCTCCCACCCCTTTTGGCCGTTTGGTGACAGCCATGGTCACCCCTTTCGATGCAGAGGGCGGCGTGGATCTGGCGCTCGCTGGTCGTCTGGCACGTCACCTGGTGGATGAGGGATCGGAAGGCCTAGTTGTGTGCGGGACCACAGGAGAATCCCCCACGCTCAGCTGGAGCGAGCAACTGAAGATGCTCGAGGCAGTGCGTCAGGCCGTGGGCCCTGGCGTTCATGTGCTGGCGGGAACCGGCAGTAACTGCACGCGTGAGGCGGTGGAGGCCACCCGTGAGGCGGCGGCAGCCGGTGCCGATGGTGCATTGGTGGTGGTTCCCTACTACAACAAACCCCCTCAAGACGGGATGGAAGCCCATTTCCGTGCCATTGCGGAGGCTGCGTCTGACCTGCCGTTGATGCTTTACAACATTCCCGGCAGGACAGGTTGCAACATGCAGCCGGCTTCAGTTGCCAGGCTGATGAATTGCGCCAATGTGGTGAGCTTCAAGGCCGCCAGCGGAACCACGGAAGAAGTCTCCCAACTACGACAGGCCTGCGGTCATCGCCTGGCAATTTACAGCGGTGACGACGCTCTCACCCTGCCCATGCTCTCGGTGGGCGCCGTGGGCGTGGTGAGTGTGGCCAGTCATGTGGTGGGGCGCCGACTGCGCAACATGATTGAGGGCTATCTGTCTGGTCAGAATGCGGTTGCCCTTTCGCAGCATGAGCAGTTATTGCCGCTGTTCAAGGCCCTGTTCGCCACCACCAATCCCATTCCGGTGAAGGCCGCTCTCGAGTTGAGTGGCTGGCCGGTGGGTGCTCCCCGACTTCCCCTCGTTCCACTGGAGCCCGCCATGCGCGCTGCCCTCTCCGAAGCCCTTGATGCCCTGCGTCAGACCTGACGCCAAGGCTGTTCACAGCGCTGATGTGCGCCTCCCTGATTGATTTTTTCCATACGCAAGCGAACCCATGACCGTCACAACTGCCCAAACCAAGCAACCCACCCTGAGAGTGATTCCTCTTGGAGGACTGCATGAAATTGGCAAGAACACCTGCGTTTTTGAATACGGCGATGACCTGATGCTGGTTGACGCCGGCCTCGCCTTCCCCAGCGATGGCATGCACGGTGTGAACGTGGTTCTGCCCGATACCAGCTTTCTGCGCGAAAACCAGAAGCGCATCCGCGGCATGATTGTCACCCATGGTCATGAAGACCACATCGGTGGCATCGCTCACCATCTCAAGCACTTCAACATCCCGGTGATCTATGGGCCGCGTCTGGCTCTTTCGATGCTCACCGGAAAGATGGATGAGGCGGGCGTCGCCGATTGCACCACCTTGCAGACCGTTGGACCTCGCGACGTGGTGAAGGTGGGTCAGCACTTCTCAGTGGAGTTCATCCGCAACACCCACTCGATGGCCGACAGCTTTTCGCTGGCCATTTCCACACCAGTGGGAACCATCATTTTCACGGGTGACTTCAAGTTCGATCACACCCCTGTTGACGGCGAGCACTTCGATCTGGCTCGGCTGGCTCATCATGGCGACAAGGGAGTTCTCTGCCTGTTCAGCGATTCCACCAACGCCGAGGTGCCGGGTTTCTGTCCTCCCGAGCGATCGGTGTTCTCCAACCTTGACCGTCACATCGCCGAGGCCGAGGGGCGTGTCATCGTCACCACCTTTGCCAGTTCCATTCATCGTGTGTCGATGATCCTTGAGCTTGCTCTCAAGAACGGTCGCAAGGTTGGCTTGCTAGGTCGCTCCATGCTCAACGTGATCGCCAAGGCCCGTGAGCTGGGCTACATGCGTGCTCCGGATGAGCTGTTTGTGCCGATCAAGCAGATCAACAATGTCTCCGATCGTGAAACCCTTTTGCTAATGACCGGCAGTCAGGGTGAGCCCCTTGCCGCGCTGAGCCGCATCTCCCGCGGTGAACACCCGCAGGTGAGAGTCAAGAGCTCCGACACGATCATCTTCTCAGCGAGTCCGATTCCCGGTAACACCATTTCCGTGGTGAACACGATCGACCGACTGATGATGCTGGGCGCCAAGGTGGTGTACGGCAAGGGAGAGGGCATTCATGTCTCTGGCCATGGCTTCCAGGAGGACCAGAAGCTGATGCTGGCTCTCACTCGTCCGAAATTTTTCGTGCCCGTACACGGTGAGCACCGCATGTTGGTGCGTCATGCCAGGACCGGACATTCCATGGGCGTTCCTGAGGACAACACCCTGATCATTGATAACGGCGATGTTGTTGAGCTCACCGCAGACTCAATCACCAAGTCGGATCCAGTGAAGGCTGGTATCGAGCTGCTCGATCAGTCGCGCAACGGAATTGTTGATGCCCGCGTGCTGAAGGAACGTCAGCAACTGGCAGAAGATGGCATTGTCACGATCCTTGCTGCTATCAGCACCGACGGCGCCATGGTGGCTCCACCTCGCGTGAATCTTCGCGGTGTCGTCACCACTGCCGATGCCCGCAAGATGTCGCTGTGGACGGAACGCGAAATCAAGTGGGTGCTTGAGAATCGCTGGAAGCAGCTCACGCGCAACACCGGTGGCAAGGCCCCGGATGTCGACTGGATGGGTGTGCAGCGGGAGGTTGAGGTTGGCCTCAGCCGCCGCATGCGCCGTGAACTTCAGGTGGAGCCTTTGATCCTCTGTCTTGTGCAGCCGGCACCAGCAGGAACACCTGTGTATCAAGGCCGTGCGGACGCCGAACCGGATGACCGTCCAGCGCCCCGTGGACGTGGTGGTCGCCATGGCGGTGGTCATGGAGCTGGTCGGCACGGTGGTGGTGGTGGCCGAGATCGCAACCGCGAAGGCACTCCAGCGCGGGTGATCACCACAGCTCGCTCAGCTGCTGTTGAGGTCAAGTCGGCTCCAGCGAAGCAACCTGTGGTCGCAGCTTCGCAAGCCCACGCGCCAGCCAAGGAGCCTGCGCCCGCTGCACCCACCTCTGCGGCGCCAGCAGTCGATCAAGACATGCCCACTGGCCGTACCCGTCGTCGCCGCTCAGCTGCGGCGTAGGGCTTTTCGTAGCCAAGACCATCGGCTAATGGCCTGGCCGCTGTCCGAGTTGTCCTCGGATGGCGATAAAGCTTTTTCTGGAAGTTTCACCACGATCCTGCCTTCCGCTAAATGATTCCGGATTGTGTCGATGATCTCCGTGTCGGTATTGGGCTTGGTTGCTGCGATTACAGCTTCAGTCGCTGGCTTCTGGATGAGCTCATCGTCTGTTTCAGATTCGGTTTTTGGCTCAGGCTCAGCTACGGCGTTGATCTCGATGGAGATTGTTTGTTCGTGACTGTCGTCTGATTGTTCGTCGTTGTTGAGCCAGGGCATCGCGGTTGTGACGACGCTTGGCCGCACAGAGTCCACTGCGGGAGATGTCTCGTTGATAAACGGGTCAGCCACTAAAGCAAGCGAGCCCTTGGTTGGTAGAGACTCCGTGAATCGCTCCTCACCTGGATCGCTCGCCTGCGTGGATCTGGTCACCGACTCACGATCGCTCCGGATCCGTTCCAGTCCCTGTTCTGCCAGTTCCCGCAGGGTGTCCTGTGGGTGACTTCCCAGCACCAGCTGGTAATGCTTTTCAGCTTGATCAGGGGCTTGAAAGCCGTAGAGGTCGATGTGGCCCGCCAGTAAAGCCACGAAGGCTCGCCAAGCCAGAACCGCATCCTGTTCAGCACCTTCTTCCGGTACTGGCTCCAGCTGGTTGAGTAGTTCAACAGTGATGGATTTCGCCGTCTCAAAGTCACCAGCGCCATAAGCCTGTTCAGCGGCGAGATAGTTGCTCTGGAAGTCGCCGTCCAAGTGAGTTCAGTTCCTGTCTTCCAGTTGTACCCAGTCCCGGCACCAGAGGAGTCGCTTCCGACCGGCCAGATGACGCTCACCGGGCGGTTGGCTTGGACCGATAGCTGTGCTCAGTTCTTCAAGCTGCCTGGCCGAGAGTGCTGGCATGCCTTGGGCCTGCAGCCATCCGTGTAAGAGCAGTCGTCTTGCTGAACCGGGGAGTTGTTGCAGCGGCGATCGTTGTAAGGCTCCGTCCTGTCGTTTCAGGTGGTCCAGACTCAGCGTCACCAGTGCGCTCTGGGTGTCCTGCAGCTGGGACACTCGCTCGCTCAGCTCAGCCATCCGCCTGCAGCAGCCGGGGTGCATGGCCTCCAGTACCGGCAGGACCTCCTGGCGGATGCGGTTGCGATCGAAGCGTGGATCACCGTTGCTTGGGTCTGTCCAGATCGGCAGTTGCAGGTCCTGGCAGATGGCGGCCGTTTCGTCACGGCTGAAGTGCAGCAGTGGACGGACCAGGTGAATGTCATCCGTTGCCGAGGCATTGAGGGGGCGCTGCCAACGCAGGTTGCCCAGCCCGGCCAGATCTGTGCCCCGGCTGAGTTGCAACAGCAGTGATTCGGCTCGGTCGCTGGCGGTGTGGCCAGTCACGACCGTCTGGCAAGGGTTGGCAGGGCTGTTGAGGTTGAACTGCTCACAGGCCTGCTGGAGCTCGGTGTAACGCCATGCACGGGCTTTGGCTTCGCTGCTGGTGGTGCTGAATGTGCTGGTGCTGATCAGGAGCGGCAGCTGTTGTGTCTGGCACCAGCTGGCCAAATCGCTGGCAATGCGTGCAGACCCTGGATGCCAGCCATGGTCTCCATGCCAAAGCTGCAGGGTCCAGTGATGCCGATCGGACAAATCCCTCAGCAGCCCCAGCAGAGCCATCGAGTCCTGACCGCCGGAAATCGCCAGCAACAGTGTTGCCCCTTTGGGCAGCAGCTGGGGATTCTGCAGAAGTTGGCAGTGAAGTCTGTCGTGCCAGTTCAGCCAAGGCTCGTTGGCTGTCATTGCTCTGAGTGAATGTTGCTTCGATCCTGCCCGTTCGTGCGGTGGGAGAATGTATACATCTGATGTCAGAGCTTGATGTCCCGCCTTTCTCTGCTGCCTGCTGCTCTCCGCCGCAGCCTGGAACAGCGTTCCTCGCTGAAGGTGATCGCTGGTCTGATGAACTTCAATGCAGACTCGGTCGCTCGCGTGTCCCGCGCCGCTGGATTGGGTGGTGCGGATCTGATTGATGTGGCCTGTGATGCCGAACTGGTGAAATTGGCGGTTGAGGCTTCCGGTGGCCTGCCGGTCTGCGTGTCGTCTGTTGAGCCCGAGCAGTTTCCGGCCGCTGTGGCGGCAGGAGCCGCAATGGTGGAGATCGGCAATTTCGATGCCTTTTATCCCCAGGGGCGTGTCTTCGGAGCTGAAGAGGTGCTGGAACTCACACGCCGCACCCGCGGATTGCTGCCTGAGGTGGTGCTGAGCGTCACCGTTCCCCATGTCTTGCCGATAGATCAGCAGGAACAGCTGGCGGTGGATCTGGTGGCGGCCGGTGCCGATCTGATCCAGACCGAAGGTGGCACCAGCGCCAAACCTTTCAGTGCCGGCAGCCTTGGCCTGATTGAGAAGGCTGCGCCCACTCTGGCCGCGGCTCACAGCATCAGCGCTGCTCTGCAGCACGCCGGTGAGACGGCACCGGTGCTCTGTGCATCGGGTCTTTCGGCTGTCACCGTGCCGATGGCGATCGCAGCCGGCGCAGCCGGTGTGGGCGTTGGATCTGCGGTGAATCGCCTCGATGATGAGCTGGCCATGGTGGCTGTGGTGCGCGGTCTGCGTGAAGCCTTAGGCATTAGGGTCACCAGCCGGGTCTGATTGCTGAAGACACGCGCGCCCCAATGGGCCCCGTAACGTAGGTGCCCCATTCAAGGTTTACAGCGCGAGGACCATGCCTGCCTACGACCTGACTGCGCCCTACACCCCCAAAGGTGATCAGCCGACGGCGATCACTCAATTGGTGGGGGGTGTGAATGGTGGTCGTCGTTATCAGACCCTTCTGGGTGCGACCGGCACGGGCAAGACGTTCACGATGGCCAATGTCATCGCTCAGACCGGTCGTCCTGCCCTGGTGTTGGCACATAACAAGACTTTGGCGGCACAGCTTTGCAATGAGCTGAGGGAATTCTTTCCCAATAATGCTGTGGAGTATTTCATCTCCTATTACGACTATTACCAGCCGGAAGCGTATGTGCCGGTGAGTGATACTTACATCGCCAAAACAGCATCGATTAATGAAGAGATCGACATGCTGCGTCACTCAGCGACGCGATCGTTGTTTGAACGCCGAGATGTAATTGTTGTGGCTTCCATCAGCTGCATCTACGGCCTGGGAATACCCAGTGAATACCTGAAGGCATCGGTGCAGTTTCGGGTGGGCGAGTCTCTCGATCTCCGGGGCTCTTTGCGCGAACTGGTGAATAACCAGTACAGCCGCAACGACATGGACATCACCCGTGGTCGCTTCCGTGTCAAAGGCGATGTGCTTGAAATCGGGCCTGCTTATGAAGATCGTTTAGTTCGGGTGGAACTGTTCGGTGATGAGGTGGAGGCGATCCGCTATGTCGATCCCACCACCGGCGAAATCCTGCAGAGTCTTGAAACCATCAACATCTATCCGGCTAAGCACTTTGTGACGCCGAAGGATCGTTTGGACTCGGCCATCAAAGATATTCGGTTCGAGCTCAAGGAACGACTGGAGTTTCTGCAGACCGAAGGCAAGTTGTTGGAAGCTCAGCGCCTGGAGCAACGCACCACCTATGACCTGGAGATGCTGCAGCAGGTGGGCTACTGCAATGGCGTTGAGAACTACGCCCGTCACCTGGCCGGACGTGAACCGGGTTCAGCCCCGGAATGCCTGATCGATTACTTCCCCGACGACTGGCTGCTGATTGTTGATGAGAGCCATGTCACCTGTTCACAGCTACAGGCGATGTACAACGGCGATCAGGCCCGCAAGAAGGTGCTGATCGATCACGGTTTTCGTCTGCCCAGCGCAGCCGATAACCGGCCGCTCAAAGGCGAAGAGTTCTGGACGAAGGCTCGTCAGACCGTGTTTGTGAGTGCCACCCCCGGTGACTGGGAAGTGAAGGTGAGTGATGGTCAGGTGGCGGAGCAGGTCATCAGACCCACTGGAGTGCTCGATCCGATTGTGGAAGTGAGGCCGACGACGGGTCAGATCGACGACCTGCTGGGAGAGATCCGCACGCGGGCCGAGAAGCAGCAGCGGGTGCTGGTGACCACTCTCACCAAGCGCATGGCGGAAGATCTCACGGACTATCTAGCTGAAAACAAAGTGAGGGTGCGCTATCTGCACTCGGAGATTCATTCGATTGAGCGGATCGAGATCATCCAGGATCTGCGCCTGGGTGAGTACGACGTGCTGGTGGGTGTGAACCTGCTGCGTGAAGGCCTTGATCTGCCCGAGGTGAGCCTGGTCGCGATTCTGGATGCTGATAAAGAAGGTTTTCTGCGAGCGCAGCGTTCTTTGATTCAGACCATGGGTCGTGCAGCACGCCATGTGGAAGGCGTGGCGTTGCTCTACGCCGACAACATGACCGATTCGATGGCCAAGGCGATCGAGGAAACCGAACGCCGCCGCAAAATCCAGCATGCTCACAACGAAAAGCATGGAATTGTGCCGACGGCGGCCGGTAAAAAAGCCAGCAATTCGATTCTTTCGTTTCTGGAGCTCTCCAGGAAACTCAAGAACGATGGTCCCGATGCCGATCTGGTCCAGGTGGCCGGTAAAGCTGTTCAGGCCTTAGAGAATGACTCCTATGGCATGGCTCTCGAGGCCTTGCCTGAGCTGATCGACCAGCTTGAGGTCAAGATGAAAGACGCTGCCAAGAAGCTTGATTTCGAAGAGGCTGCGAACCTTCGCGACAGGATCAAGAAGCTGCGCCAGAGGCTGGTGGGTCAGAGCTGAGTTGCTGAGGTTCAGCTAGGCCAACAGAGGTGATTCGCTTCCTTTGGCGGCATGGCGGGTGCTGCCGCCCAGCTTGAATCCGGCATGCACGGCTTGAAGTGCTGCCACACCATCGGCCTCAGCGACCACGCAGCTGGTGCGGATTTCACTGGTGGCGATCATTTCGATGTTCACGCCTGCTTCCGCCAGAAAACGGAACATGCGACCTGCGGTGCCCGCCGTGGCAGGCATGCCTGCGCCTACGGCACTGACCCTGGCAATGGCTGGACCGTCTTCGAGCAGGGCTCCAGGCCACTGGGCCAGCAGAGCACGCAGGGCGCGTTCCGCTGCACTGCGGTCTTCGCGTTTCAGGGTGAAACTGATATCTCGGCTGCCATCGCTGTGCTGGCGTTCGGACTGGACGATGGCATCAAGGCTGATGCCCGCGTCGGCCAGCGCATTGCAGAGGGCTCCGGCGGTTCCGGGTTTGTCGGGAACATGGCGCACGCTGACCTGGGCCTGGTCCCGGTCGAGGGCTACGCCGCGCACTTCCGGCTCCCCTTCGCCGCTTGCGCAGGGATTGAGGCTGATCTGATCAGCCTCCAGTTCGAAGGCCTCCTGGGTGGCGTGAAGGGCTTTGCTGCCAACGTCGGCGTTGATCACACAGCTGACCTTCACTTCACTAGTTGCGATCACACGCAGATTGATGCCCACTCGGGAGAGGGTCTGAAACAAACCGGCGGCAATGCCGGGACGGCCCATGATGCCGGCGCCGCCGATGCTCAGCTTGCTCATCCCGGACTGGGCGACCAGCTCACCGCCCAATTTTTGGATCAATGATTCACAGATGCTACTAGCTCTCTCAAGGTCAGTTTCAGCCACGGTGAAGGTGATGTCGTTGCTGTTGCCGTCGTGGGTGGCCTGGATGATCAGGTCCACATTCACGCCACCCTCAGACAGGCTTTCGAACAGCTGGGCGGCAACGCCGGGTTGATCGGACACATGCGAGAGAGCCAGCACGGCTTGGTGTTCCACCAGTTCGGCGCCGTCTACGGGTCTGCCCAGTTCCAGACCTTCGCGGCCAATGGGCCGAGAGTTGCGGCTGGTGAGTGTGGTGCCGGGTTCATCACTCCAGCTGGAGCGCACCACCATCGTGACGCCGTAGTTGCGCGCGATCTCCACGGCGCGCGGGTGCAGCACGGCGGCGCCGAGGCTGGCCAGTTCGAGCATTTCGTCGCAGCTCACCTGAGGCATCAGCTGGGCGTCTTCCACCTTGCGGGGATCGGTGGTGAGCACACCAGGCACATCGGTGTAGATCTCACAGGCCTCCGCACCCAGGGCTGCTGCCAGGGCGACGGCTGAGGTGTCGGAACCTCCTCGCCCCAGTGTGGTGATTTCGGCGGTGCCGCCGCTGCTCTGGCTCGTGCCCTGAAACCCGGCTACCACCACCACGCGGCCTTCGGCCAGTCGGTTGCGCAGACGATCGGTGCGCACATCGAGGATGCGTGCCTTGCCATGGGCGGATTCGGTGACGATTCCCACTTGGGGGCCGGTCATGGAGATGGCAGGCACGCCCAGCTCATGCAACGCCATAGAGAGCAGCGCAATCGACACCTGTTCACCGGTGGCCAGCAGCATGTCCATTTCCCGCTGGGGTGGATTGCTGCTGATGGCGTTGGCCTTGGCGGTGAGCTCATCGGTGGTGTGACCCATGGCCGAGACCACGATCACCAGATCGTGTCCTTCCTCCTTGCAGCTGGCGATACGCCTGGCCACGGCCTGGATGCGCTCCACGCTGCCGACGGAGGTTCCGCCGAACTTCTGCACCAGCAGGGCCATCCATGCCGCCTCATTTCGCAGGCGATTGTCTCACTGTGCTGCTCCCAGTAGCCCATTGCGGAACGCATCTCCGGGCTGGGTTCCACGTTTGAGTGCTGCTTCCACATCCAGCAGGCGGCCCAGCAGGTTGAGGCAGCGCTGAGGTGAACGCCCCTGCAGCTGTTTGCGCATGACATAGATGCGCTTGGGGTTGCCGATTCCCGCCGCTTTGGCGATCACCCCCACGTCCCGCTCCCCCTGTTGTTCCAGCAGCATCACCCAGAGCCAACCCCTGATCTGACCGGTGAGCGTGGCAACAATGCGCAGTGCTGGTTCGCCGGCATCGTTGAGGGCATCCAGCAAGGCAATCGCCTGGCCTGGATCGCCTGCCAGCAGCGCGTCCCCCACCTGCAGAGCGTTGGTG
This sequence comes from Synechococcus sp. AG-673-F03, assembly GCA_003211205.1. Taxonomy (GTDB): domain Bacteria; phylum Cyanobacteriota; class Cyanobacteriia; order PCC-6307; family Cyanobiaceae; genus Synechococcus_C. The sequence continues at coordinate 18,846 of QCTJ01000005.1, read as the reverse complement.
CTGAGCCCGTCGATCAGGCTGTCAACGGAGCTGGCACTGATGCGTGCCTCTCCGCTGCTTTCAGCATGCAGAGCCAGCTTTTGCAGTTCCATGGTCAGCCTTGCGCTGTCGTTGCCGATGGCATCGATCAGGGCATCCACTGCACCGGGCTCAATCTTCAGGTTCAGTTCCTCAGCGGTGCGTTCCACCAGCTGGCGCTGGCCGGCCCCGTCCCAGATCGCCGGCAACTTGAAACTGCGCTCGCAGGCCTCTCCTGCCTTGATGCGTTTCATCAGCGCTTTGGTGGTGCGCAGACGACCGTCAGGTTTGGAGGGATGGCAAAGCAGCAGCTCTGTGCTTTCAGGGATGCCATCAAGAGAGGCTTCGAAGCGGTCTGCCAGCTCACTGGGACAGGCGTTGCAGAACGGAGATCGCTGCAGCAGCACCACCCTGGAACCAGCACCGAAGGGTGGTGTGCGTGCTTCTTCCAGGGCCTGTCTGGCCTGTCCCGCCTCGCTGCCATCCAACCGACTCACGTTCACGCTCGACCAGCTCGGATCCACCGCCTTCTCGATCAAGGCCTGAACCGCCCGTTCCAGCGCGGCGGAATCATCGCCCCAGAACAACTGGATCGGCATTGAGGCGTGTCATCGGACAATGACGAAGTCTGCCCTGACTGGCAGTCCCCGTCAGAGCAATGTGCAGCAATGGCCGACCATCCGATCTTCACGGAAAGCATCCGCCGAATTCGGGTCTTGCTGGGGGAGACGGGACTTGATCCTTTGCAGCAGCAGGTGTTGGAACGCCTGGTGCACAGCAGTGGAGATCCAGGTCTGCAGCCGTTGCTGCATTTCAGCGAGGGGGCCTGCGAGCAGGGACTTGCAGCGTTGCAGGGCGGGGCAGCGATCCTCACCGATACGGCCATGGCCGCGGCTGCCGTGACGCCGATGGCCACGCGCACACTGGGCACCTCCGTGTGCTGCTTGCTCGACTGGGCACCTGCGGTTTCACCGCAAGACTCCACCCGTTCCGCTGCGGCGATGCTGAGGGCTTGGCCGGAGCTCACGCAGGCGGCCAGCGCGCAGGGCCAGCCCATGCCGGTGCTGCTGGTGGGCAGTGCCCCGACGGCGTTGGAGCAGTTGCTTGATCAGCTGGAAGCTGGGGCCCCTCCCCCTTCGCTGGTGATCGGCATGCCGGTTGGCTTCGTGGGCGTGCCTGAAAGCAAGCGACGTCTGGCGGCGACGGCTCTGGGTCAGATCCGCCTTGAGGGAACGCGCGGTGGTGCCGGTTTGGTGGCTGCAGCAGCCAATGCCCTGTTGCGAGCTGCTCAGGCCGCCAGCTGATCGAGCACCTGCCGGGCCCGTTGCACAACGCGGGAGGGCACCCCTGCCAGGCGGGCGGCTTCGATGCCGTAGCTGCGGCTGGCACCGCCGATCTGCACCTGATGCAGAAACACCAGATCCTCGCCGGTTTCCTCCACCATCACCTGGAAGTTGGCCACGTTGGCCCGCTGCTCGGCCAGGTTGTTGAGCTCGTGATAGTGGGTGGCGAACACCGTGCGTGCCTTGAGATCGCCGGCCAGATGTTCGCTCACGGCCCAGGCGATCGAGAGGCCATCGAAGGTGGCTGTGCCCCTGCCGATTTCATCAAGGAGCACCAGGGAGCGGTCGCTGGCGTGGTGAAGGATGTTGGCAGTTTCGGCCATTTCCACCATGAAGGTGGACTGGCCTGCGGCCAGATCATCCACGGCGCCCACCCGCGTGAAGATGCGATCGGCAAGGCCGACCTGAGCGGATGATGCAGGCACCCAGCTGCCGATCTGGGCCAACAGTTGGATCAGGCCGATCTGGCGCAGATAACAGCTTTTGCCGCTGGCATTGGGCCCCGTCAACACGATCAGGTCGGTGTCAGCTCCCAAGCCAAGATCGTTCGGGGTGAAGGCAGTTTCCACCAGCAACTGTTCCACCACGGGGTGGCGGCCAGCGGTGATCTTGAGGGCGCGATTGTCGCTCAGTTGCGGAGCACACCAGCCTGCTGTAGCAGCCGTGTCGGCCAGGGCGGTGAGTGCGTCCAACCCCGCTATGGCACGGGCGGCCTCGCGGATTGGTGTTGCCATGTCGCCCACCTGGTCGCGCAACTTGCAGAACAGCTCGTATTCGCGCTGAAAGGCCCGTGCCCGCAGCTGGAAGATGCGGCCTTCGCGTTCTTTCAGTTCGGGCGTGATGAAGCGTTCTTCATTGGCCAGCGTCTGGCGGCGGATCCAGTGATCGGGCACGGAGGATGCCTTCGCTTTGCTCACCGCCAGGAAATATCCAAAGGTGCGGTGGTACTGCAGACGCAGGTTGCTGATGCCGCTGAGCTCTTTCTCCAAACGCTCCTGCTCGGCCAGCCAGGCGTCCTGGTCATCGAGTTGATTGCGCAGGCCATCCAGCAGCGGATCCACCCCGTCGTGGATGAGCCCGCCTTCGCTGAGGGAGAGGGGCGGAGCGTCCACCAAGGCATGGCGAACGGCGGCTGCCAGTTCAGCGAGCGCCGGGTTGGGTGGCAGCAACGCTTCCAGAACCTGTGGCCATGTCTCCAGAGTTCCCTCCAGGCGACTGGCCAGTCGTGGCAGGCGTTCCAGCCCATCGGCGATGGCCACCAGGTCACGGGCGCTGGCATGTCCGGCGCCGGCTCGACCCGCCAGCCGTTCCAGATCTCCCATGGGCCTGAGCAGCCGACGCAGGCTCTGGCGCAGGGGCCTCTGGCTCACCAGCAGGCTCACCACACTTTGCCGCTCCCGGATGCCGTTGAGGTCCATCAGCGGTGCTTCCAACCAGCGGCGCAGACATCTCCCACCCATGGCGGTGAGGGTCTGGTCGATGGCCCAGAGCAGTGAGCCCTGGAGTTGCCCGTCGCGTTGGGTGGCCGTCAGTTCCAGATTGCGGCGCGTCTGGGCATCGAGCACCAGAGCATCACCGGCCTGCACGATCGTCGGCACATCCAGGGGCACCCGCGTGGCCTCTTCGAGCGGTTGGGTGTCATTGACGTAGTGCAGCAGTCCACCAAAAGCTCTCAGAGCCAGGGGTAGTTCCTGCAGGCCTAGGCCATCCAGCCCAGCCAGCCGGTAGTGCGTGATCAGGGCTTGTTCGGCCTGGGGGCGGCTGAAGGGTGTGAGCGCCATCGGGCTGAGCCTGAGCCGTTCAGGACACCAGGCAGGTCGTTGCCTGTTGGTGTCGTCGCTGGCTGCCCAGAGCAGTTCCGAGGCCTCCAGCTGGGCCAGGTGCTGGTGCAGGGCATCGCTGCCGCTGCGTTCCATCACCTGAACGTCGCCCGTGCTCACATCGGCGCTGGCCAGGCCCCAGCGCAAGGGTTGCTTGTTGCTGGCAGGTTCCACCACCACCGCTGCCAGCCAGTTGTTGCGGCGTGCAGCGAGCATTCCCTCTTCCAACACCGTGCCCGGGGTGAGCACTCGTGTAATTCCGCGCTTGAGCAGAGCTCCCTTGGCCGGGGTCGTCTCCAACTGGTCACAGAGCGCTACGGAGTAGCCGCGTCGGATCAGCTCAGCGCAGTAGCGCTCGGCGGCGTGATGGGGAATTCCCGCCATCGGCACGCGTCCGATCGCCTTGCCCCCTTCTTTGCCGGTGAGAGTGAGTTCCAGCACCCGCGAGAGCTCGATGGCGTCCTCGAAGAAGCACTCGAAGAAATCACCGAGTCGGTAGAGCAGCACGCGCTCAGGGTGCTCTGCCTTGAGCTCCACGTAATGGCGCAACATCGGCGTCAGCAGGGTCTGATCCACTTGGCTGTGGTGGCCCCAGGGAGGGACATCGCTGTCGTCGCTGTCTGAGCCGGTCAGCTCTTCGACCTGATTGGACGCTTTGTCGAGATCACCGTAGTTGCCCTGTCGCTTCCTGGGGCGGGCAGAGGCATCAGCGCTGAGGCTGGCGTCAGTGAGCTCCGCCAGGGCATCCGCGCCCAAGGCCTCAGAAGCCCTGTTGGAGCTGGCTGTGGGTTGATCAGTGGGTTCCGGAGCGCCGAACAGATTTCCCTGCAGCGACTGCTCCTCGGGCTGGGGGCAGGTGCGGGGCATGGGACATCCGGAAGTGGCTGGATCGTACCGATGGTGTTCACCACAAGCTGTGAAGCTTGATGCGCAGACGACGAAGACGACTCTCCCTCACATGTGAGAATCCCCGTGAACGACCTGGCGTCGACCGATCCACCATGCAAATCCTTAATACCCTCACCGTTCTGGCATTGGTGGTGATGTCCTTTGCGTTGATCGTGGCTGTGCCTGTCCTTTACGCCTCGAATGAAGACAGCGGCCGCTCTAATCGCTTGATCCTGCTCGGTGGCATCGCCTGGGTGGCCTTGGTGCTGGTGAACTGGGGCATGAGCTTCTTCGTGGTCTGAGACCAGGCCGACGCGCATCTTTTTTATCCAGTTCACGCCGGCCGGGTGTGAAAATGGAATGAACGGATCAAGGCGTCATGGCCACCTTTGAAGGACGGTTTACCGATGTGCAGGGCCTGTGCATCGCCGTCGTTGTTGCCCGATTCAACGATCTGGTCACGGCCAAGTTGTTGAGCGGCTGCCTTGATTGTCTGGGACGCCATGGGATTGACACCAGCGCAGATAGCACTCAGCTGGATACGGCCTGGGTGCCGGGCTCTTTTGAGCTACCTCTGGTGGCCCAGCAGCTGGCTCGCAGCGGTCGCTACCAGGTGGTGATCACCCTTGGGGCTGTGATTCGTGGTGACACGCCCCATTTCGATGTTGTGGTGGCCGAGGCCAGCAAGGGGATTGCCACCGTGTCTCGTGACACCGGTGTGCCAGTGATCTTCGGGGTGCTCACCACCGACACGATGCAACAGGCGCTCGAGCGGGCAGGGATCAAGAGCAATCTGGGATGGAGCTATGCCCTGCAGGCTTTGGAAATGGGCTCTCTTGTGAAGGCATTGCCAGCGGCTTGAACGGTGGATTGACCAACGGCCCCTTGGTGGTGCATGCTCATCGGGACGTCAGGTGACATTCACCGGCTGGCCTGCGGATGTAGCTCAGTGGTAGAGCATCTCCTTGCCAAGGAGAGGGTCGAGAGTTCGAATCTCTTCATCCGCTTGTTGAATCATTGCTTTCGAATCAGCAAGTGCTGAGAGGAAACGCTGCTGAATCCCGTTTGTTCATAAAAACCATTGCTGTAGGTAGTCATCAGATACACCCGCTCCACCTCACGCAATTTGGGAGAAGCCAGCAACGCTTCAACGACCCGCCTTCCGAGTCCACGACCCTGCAGGTCGCCCGCCACCACCACATCCCAGAGCACGGCCCGGTAGATCCCATCGCTGCTGGCTCGCCCGAAGCCCACCATGCGTTTGCCGCGCCAGAGGCTCACAACCACCTGGCTGCCTTTGAGCATTTCACGCAGTTGTTGACGGCTGCGTCCTTGGGCCCAGAAGGCGTGTTTATTCAGTAAGAGCCGAAGTTTGAGCAGACCGCGCGTCGGGCGTAGGTTTGGCCCCAGCCCCATCAGGCGCAGGCCTGGAGCTCCTGGTGCATGTTCAACCAGATGGATGCGGGCCATGGTCATTTGATGCAGGCCTCATCATCCGTCTCCCTGTGTCTTCACTTGTTGTGTGCAACAAAATTCACCTGTTCCCAGGCTTTGATGCGCCGAGGTCATGACGTCAGTGCCTGGTGAACATCGGCTGATTGAACAGCGGCCCCAACCCATCCAACAGCTGCTGCGCGAGTGGCCACCGGGCTATGGCGGGGTGGAACGGGTGGCTCACGAGCTGGCCATGGTCTGGGGAGGGGCGATCTGGAGTCTGGATGCGCAGGACCGCAGCCAAAGCGAACAGGACGCGATCGCAGCTCCCTACCCGCGCAGACGGCTTGCGCGGACTCCTCCCCTGGGGCGACTCGTCTTACCGCTGCCGTCGGCGCAATTGTGGTCGTTGTTGCGCTCGCACCAGCCTCTGCATGGCCACCTGCCCTCGATCGGGGTTCTGTTGGTTCTGCTGTTCGCCCGCCTGGTCCGTCCTCGGCGTCGTGTCACGGCCCACTGGCACTTTTTTTTCGAGCCTGCTTCAGGATTCAAGGGACGCTTTTTCGGTCTCTACCAATGGCTGGCGCTCAGGGTTGTGTCCTGGCTCTCCGGTGTGATCACCACCTCGCCTTTGCTTCAAAAGGAATTGGTGCGTTGCGGTTGCCGGCCTGAACGGGTTGCAGTGCTGCCCTGCTGCCTCAGCCACGACCAGGAAGCTGCTGCACTGGTGGCGACGCATGCATCGGCCCAGATGCAAGACAACCCGGCGATGCGTGTGCTGTTCATCGGTCGCCTTGGCAGCTACAAGCGTCTGGATTGGCTGTTGGAAAGCCTGGCGAGTGTTGAGAACTCCTGGTCGCTGGATGTCGTCGGAGACGGGCCGCGGCGTGCTGACTTTGAAGCACTCAGCGCGCAGCTGATGGCATCGCGCACTGATGGCGTGGTGCGATTTCATGGTCGCTTGCCTGAGGCCGACAAATTGAGCCAGTTGCTGACGGCTGATCTGCTGGTTCTGCCCTCGGAAAGTTCCAATGAGGCATTCGGCATCGTTCAGCTGGAGGCGATGGCTGCTGGTCTGCCCGCGCTGGCTTTTCAGCGTTGGCGCTCTGGCATGGGATGGGTTTGTCAGCTGGCTGATCTCGACTGGTCGCAGACGCCGGAGGATTTGCCGCGTGTGCTGCAGAAGCTTGCTGATGATCCGGTTTTGCGACGACATCTCGGCGTACAGGCACGCCTTCGTTATCAGCAGCTTTTCTGCCGCAGGATCTGGCTGGATCAGCTCCAAAGCTGGAGCAACCCGATGGATTGTTCCCAGACCCCGGTAGGCTTTCGGGCTCGAGGGTAGTAGCCAACACCATGCTCAAGCTCCTGCTGGGTGACCCCAATGCCCGCAAGCTGAAGCGGTATCAGCCGATTGTTTCGGATATCAATCTGCTGGAGGAGGAGATTGCGCCGCTCACGGATGACGAACTACGCGCCAAGACGACTGCGTTTCAGGAACGTCTTGCTGAGGCTGGGAGCCTTGAGAATCAACGTCCCATTCTCGATGAGATCCTGCCCGAGGCCTTCGCCGTGGTGCGCGAAGCCGCCAAGCGGGTGCTGGGCATGCGCCATTTCGATGTGCAGTTGATCGGCGGAATGGTTCTGCACGAGGGCCAGATCGGTGAAATGAAAACCGGAGAAGGCAAAACCCTTGTGGCCACGTTGCCCAGCTATTTGAATGCTTTAACGGGCCGTGGCGTTCACGTCGTGACGGTGAATGATTACCTTGCCCGTCGTGATGCTGAGTGGATGGGCCAGGTGCACCGTTTCTTGGGCCTCTCAGTGGGTTTGATTCAGCAGGATATGGCTCCTGCCGAGCGCCGCATTAATTACGGCTGCGATATCACTTACGCCACTAACTCTGAGCTGGGTTTTGATTATCTGCGCGACAACATGGCCGCAGATATCAGTGAAGTGGTTCAACGCCAATTTCAGTATTGCGTGATCGACGAAGTTGATTCGATTCTGATTGATGAAGCAAGGACTCCTCTGATTATTTCCGGTCAGGTGGAACGTCCGCAGGAGAAATACCAGAAGGCTGCCGAGGTGGCGACCGCCTTGGTGCGTGCCGCTGAAATGGGCAAAGACGGTATTGACCCTGAGGGTGATTACGAGGTGGATGAGAAGCAGCGCAGCTGCACTCTCACCGATGAAGGCTTTGCTAAGGCCGAGCAGATGACCGGAGTGAATGATCTGTATGACCCTCAGGATCCCTGGGCTCACTACATCACTAACGCCCTCAAGGCCAAAGATCTGTTCACCCGCGATGTGAACTACATCGTTCGCGATGGTGAAGCCGTGATCGTCGATGAGTTCACCGGTCGGGTGATGCCGGGTCGCCGTTGGAGTGACGGACAGCACCAGGCGATTGAAGCCAAGGAAGAACTGCAGATCCAGCCGGAAACCCAGACTCTGGCCTCGATCACCTACCAAAACTTCTTCTTGCTTTATCCGCGGTTGGCAGGTATGACCGGCACGGCCAAGACCGAGGAAACCGAGTTCGAGAAGACCTACAAGCTCGAAACCACGATCGTGCCAACCAATCGGGTACGTGCTCGTCAGGACTGGGTGGACCAGGTGTACAAGACCGAAGAAGCCAAGTGGCGTGCAGTCGCCCAGGAAACCGCTGAGGTGCACCAGCAGGGCAGGCCGGTGTTGGTGGGTACCACCAGCGTGGAAAAGAGTGAGTTGCTCAGCTCTCTCCTGGCGGAACAGAACATTCCCCACAACCTGCTCAATGCCAAGCCGGAAAACGTGGAGCGGGAGGCTGAGATCGTGGCTCAGGCAGGCCGCTCCGGTGCAGTCACCATCGCGACGAACATGGCCGGTCGTGGCACCGACATCATTCTTGGCGGCAACAGCGACTACATGGCCCGTCTCAAGTTGCGGGAAGTGTTGTTGCCGCGGCTGGTGCGTCCGGAAGAGGGCCATCGTCCACCCGTGCCGTTGCAGCGCAGCACGGACGGTGGTGATGGCTTTGCCGCCAAAGCAGCGCCTGCTTCCGGGCCCCATGGCAGTGCCCCCAGCGAAGCTAGAGCGATTGGCAGCCTCTATCCCTGTCAGCTCACGGACAGCACGGATCAAGCTCTTGCTGAGCTGGCCAGGGATCTGGTTAAGGCCTGGGGCGATCGTGCTCTCACGGTGATCGAACTGGAAGACCGCATTGCCACGGCGGCAGAGAAGGCTCCCACCGACGATGCCCAGATTGCGGATCTGCGTGCAGCCATCGCCATGGTGAAGGGCGAATACGACGAGGTGGTGAAGCAGGAAGAGGGCCGGGTGAGAGAGACGGGAGGTCTTCACGTGATCGGCACCGAGCGCCATGAGTCGCGTCGCGTCGATAACCAGCTGCGCGGTCGCGCTGGTCGTCAGGGCGATCCTGGTTCCACCCGCTTCTTCCTGTCGTTGGGCGACAACCTGTTGCGCATCTTCGGTGGTGAGCGCGTGGCCGGTCTGATGAATGCCTTCCGCGTGGAAGAAGACATGCCGATTGAATCCGGCATGCTCACGCGCTCATTGGAGGGTGCTCAGAAAAAAGTGGAGACCTACTACTACGACATCCGTAAGCAGGTGTTCGAGTACGACGAGGTGATGAACAATCAGCGCAAAGCGGTCTATTCAGAACGGCGTCGAGTGATCGATGGTCGTGAGCTCAAGAAGCAGGTGGTGGGCTACGGCGAGCGCACCATGAATGAGATCGTGGAGGCCTATGTGAATCCGGACTTGCCACCCGAGGAATGGGATATGGCTCAGCTGGTGAGCAAGGTTCAGGAGTTTGTGTATCTGCTTGAGGATCTCAAGGCCGATCAGCTCCAGGGACTCTCGATGGAGGAGCTCAAGGCCTTCATGCAAGAACAGTTGCGCAATGCTTACGACCTCAAGGAAGGACAGATCGAACAACAAAGGCCTGGCCTGATGCGCGAAGCCGAGCGCTTCTTCATCCTTCAGCAGATCGACACGCTTTGGCGTGAACATCTGCAAGCCATGGATGGTCTGCGCGAGTCGGTTGGTCTGCGCGGTTATGGGCAGAAAGATCCCTTGATCGAATACAAGAACGAGGGCTACGACATGTTCCTGGACATGATGACCAACATGCGCCGCAATGTGATCTATTCGATGTTCATGTTCCAGCCGGCACCGCCTTCCGGACAATCTGTAGGGTCAACAACAACAGCCTGATCTAGCTCCTACCGGGAGGTCTATCCCCCAGGAATTCAAGGATCTCGCGGTCTTTGAGGTTTTGAGCATCTCCGCTACGCATCTCGTGTAGTGGGCGACCAGTGGCCGCAGCCATGGTTTTGAGGTTCTCATTGAGACTGCGTACTTGTCCTTCCAGTTGATCAATGCGCTCCATCAGATTGCGGATAACGCTCGCTTCAGCATCTGGCAGCGCTGAATGAGCCAGTGGATTAATGCGAACACCACTTTGGTGGATTACGCGCCCGGGTATCCCCACAACGGTGCAATCCGCTTCCACGTTGCGTACGACGACTGATCCTGCGCCTACGCGTGTGTTGGCTCCCACTTCGATGGCTCCCAACACTTTGGCGCCGGCTCCAATCACAACATTGGTGCCCAGCGTGGGGTGACGTTTGCCATGGTTTTTGCCCGTGCCTCCCAGGGTGACGCCCTGATACAGCAGACAGCGATCTCCTATCTCAGTGGTTTCACCAATCACCACACCCATGCCGTGGTCAATGAACACGCCTTGGCCGATGGTTGCACCGGGGTGAATCTCAACACCAGTGAGGCTTCGCCCAAGCTGGCTCAGTAATCTTGCAGGCAATTTGAGGGGTAGACGCGAACGCCAGAGGCGATGACTTAGCCGATGTAGGGCTAGCGCCTGGAAACCGGGGTAGCAGAGCAAGATTTCAAGTGCTCCGCGTGCTGCAGGGTCACGCTCACGAATGATCGCCAAATCGGCGCTGATGTGATGGAACATGCCTTGGCGCCGCGTCCTTAGCGCTTGGGGTAGCTATTTTGGCAGCTAATAGGTATCAGCTGCTTTGAAGGCCAATCTCCTTACGCAGCAGTTCGATGGTGTCTCCGCTCAGATAACTCTCGGCGCAGTGAACTTGGGGCATGCGCATGAGCTGAGACCGGTTTTGTCTCAGGCTCTGCTCGACCAGAGGAAGACTCGGTCGATCGCAAAGCACATGGCTTGATGCTCTCAGCAGTGCCAGCAGTCTGCTGCCGATATCCGGAGTCGCAGTCATCAGCAGCAGCTCGTTGCCGCGCATGCTGTGAAGGATCACTTCCGCTGCGCGCAAGATGCCTGGGCTAATACTGACCAGACCAACACAGCTGCCTTGACGCAGTTCTTTGAGCATGGCCAGCTCTTCACGGAAATCGTTGAGGTCGACTGCCACCGCACGCACCCCATGTTGCTTTGCGAGCTTTTCCATGGGTTGCAGGAAGTAGCGGCTGGTCACCACGGTGCCATTACTGCCGCTTTCAAGAACACTTTCCAGCTCCTCCATCGGCACCACCTCCACTGGTACATCAAGACTTGGTTCGAGTTCCTCTGCGATCAACATCGAGGCCCCGATGTCTTCCCGAGGCGTACTGACTAGAACTCTGGCGCCGCACCGGAGGCGCCAATCAATTTCTCGAGTGAGCAGATCCCGTGTCTGTTGCAGTGTGCAGCCTGCATTCAAGAGACCATCCACACATTTGCGTACTTCGCGGTCGAGGTCAGTGACCCCGCGATTGCGCATGTGCGTTGGTGTGCGGACTTCTCGTGGCTTCTGCTGATCGCGCACATAAATCCCTGATCCAGCCATGGCTTCTACAACCCCGTCGGTCTCTAGCTGGCGGTAGACCTTGCTAATCGTGTTGCGGTGAAGGCCTGTTTGCATGGCCAGCTGACGCGTGCTTGGCAGGCGATGGCCTGGTGGGTAATGCCGAGCAGCTATCGCGAAGCAGATTTGGTTGTAGAGCTGTGTCGACGCCGGGATATCGCTTTCTTGTTGAATGTGGAATCGCACGCCGTTGGGCCAGATCAAGATGCGGCCACCTTAAGGACTTAACGGGTCGGTGACAATCGCTTTGGTGGTCAGTGTCCCTGTGCCGATTGCTGAGAGTGCTCCGGTTTCAGTTGTTTGGATCTTCTCGATGAGTTTTGTGCGCCTCTGCGTTGCTCAGCTCACTGTGATGTCATCGAAGCAGCGATTGTGTTGACAATTTTTGTTGAAGCAACGCCATCACACAACTAACAGTTCAGTTGTGACGAGCTGCAAATGCTTTGATTCAACGCCCACCGATTCCGAAATGGTGGATTCCGACTTGACCTAATTATTGATTGGCTTGGTTAGCCGTTCCCAGCAGGCTTGCTGATCTGCCTGGCTGCTGCTGCGCGCGGAGGTGCTGTGATCGTGCGCACAGCTTTGTTGGCAGCTTCTTGTTTTTCGTCTTGCTTAGCCAGGGGGGTTTTACGCGGTGTGAGGAACATGATCATGTTGCGCCCCTCACGTTTGGGAGGCTGCTGAATCTCTGCGGGCTCCTCGAGATCCTTAGCCATGCGCCTGAGCAGAACCTCAGCCAGAGCAGTGTGTTGGATCTCGCGGCCGCGGAAAATCACGGTGCATTTCACTTTGTCGCCGGCCTTAAGAAAACGCTGGGCCTGGCCGATCCGAACGTCGTAATCGTGCTGATCAATTTTGTATCGCATCTTGACCTCTTTAACTTCGGTCTGATGTGATTTTTTCTTGGCTTCCTTGGCTTTTTTCTCTTGTTCGAATTTGTATTTGCCGTAATCCATGATTCGGCAAACCGGCGGATCAGCCTTTTCGCTTACCAGAACGAGATCCAGTTCCCGTTCTTTGGCCACTGATAACGCTTCTTCCCGATCAATCACTCCAAGTTGAGTGCCGTCTGCATCCACCACACGAAGCTGTGGGTAGTTGATGCGATCGTTGATGTTGGGGAGCTCCCTGACAGGAGCACGGCGGTCAAAACGGGGACGTGGTGGCATTCAGTGATGAAGAGGCTGCCGGAGAACAATCTGGGCCCGGCGGGGTTTCACGACTCACCCTAGACCGGCTTCGATCTGCTGACTGGCATCGTTTAAGGGATCGGCATCACTGAGCCAGTGGGGCTGATGTTGACGTTTGAACCAGGTGCGTTGGCGCTTGGCGAACTGTTGCGTGCGCTTGGTCGTTTGTGCGATAGCGCTGGTTCGATCGAGATGCCCACCCAGCACTTGTAATGCTTCGCTGTAGCCAATGGTTTGAAGGAGTGGTAAATCAGCTCCGTAGCGCTGCTGCAGTTGCTGGGTTTCTTCCATCAGCCCCTGGGCATACAGCAGTTCAGTGCGTTGACTGATCCGCTGGCGCAGGTTGGCTGGATTGAGGCCGAGTTCCAGAACGCGCCAGGGAGGCGGGCTGGCACTGGACTGCGAGCTCATCGGTCTGCCAGTGGCATAGAGCACTTCCAGGGCGCGTTGGGTGCGGACTGCGTCCGCCGCGGCAATTCGTTGGCCTGCTGCAGGGTCTGCATCCTTCAAGAGTTGATGACAGGCTTTCTGGCCTAGGTGCGCAAGTTGCTGACGCAGTGCCGGTTGAGGTGCGACCGAGGGTGGCTTCAGCCCAGCGGTGAGCGCTTTGAGATACAGACCACTTCCTCCCACCAGGAAAGCAGCACCTCGTTCTTCCAGGCTGTTATTCACCGCTGCAAGTGCTTCGTCTTGAAATTCGTGCAAGGTGATCGGTTGATCAGGTCGGCGCAGGTCGAGGAGGTGATGGGTCACCCGTTCTCTCTGCTCGGCGGTGGGTTTGGCGGTGCCCACATTCATCTCCTTGTAGAGCTGCCGCGAATCAATATTCAAAATCTCCAGCTCAAAGCGTTCTGCCAGCTCGAGAGCCAGAGCCGTTTTGCCGCTGGCGGTGGGTCCCAGCAACACCACCACCAGTGGTGTGGGCTGCGCTGATCCTGGCGCTGCTGGTGGGCTGGGGTCGGACATGGAGAGGAGCGGGGGTGGACCCCCTGAAAAAATGATGCCTCAGAGGCCTCTGCAAGCGCCTCTGGCATGCCGGTGGTAGATTCAGCCTGACAGGAAGCCTGGCCGACCTAAATCGCATGAGCGAAGCCGCGAAAGTTCAGGCGGCCTATGGCGCCGAACAAATTCAAGTGCTGGAGGGTCTCGAACCCGTCCGCAAGCGCCCCGGAATGTACATCGGCACGACCGGGCCGAGGGGATTGCATCACCTGGTTTATGAGGTGGTGGACAATTCGGTCGATGAAGCTTTAGCCGGCCACTGCACTGAGATTCAGGTGGTGCTGGGCGAGGACGGGTCCGCTTGTATCACCGACAACGGTCGTGGCATTCCCACCGACGTTCACCCCCGCACTGGCAAGAGCGCTCTTGAAACAGTTCTCACCGTGCTGCACGCCGGTGGCAAGTTCGGCGCCGGTGGATACAAGGTTTCCGGCGGTCTTCACGGTGTTGGCGTCTCGGTTGTCAACGCCCTGAGCGAATGGGTGGAAGTCACCGTTCGGCGCCAGAGCAAGGTGCACCGTCAACGCTTTGAGCGTGGTGCACCCATCGGCAGCCTGAAGTCTGAAGATCAGCCCTCCTCTGAGAATGGTCTGACAGGCACCAGTGTGCGATTCAAGCCCGATATTGAGATTTTTACGGTCGGCATCGAGTTTGATTACGCAACACTTTCAGCCCGTCTGCGCGAACTCGCTTATCTCAATGGAGGAGTGCAGATTGTTTTCCGCGATGAGCGTGAGACTGCCCGTGATGCCGAAGGTAAACCCCACGAAGAAATTTATTTCTATGAGGGCGGCATCAAGGAATATGTCGCCTACATGAATGCTGAAAAAGATGCATTGCATCCCGAAATTATTTATGTGAATGCCGAAAAAGATGGTGTTTCGATTGAAGCTGCGCTGCAGTGGTGTGTTGATGCTTATTCCGACAGCATTCTTGGATTTGCCAATAACATCCGCACCATTGATGGCGGTACCCATATCGAGGGTCTGAAGACCGTTCTTACGCGAACCCTCAATACCTTTGCCCGTAAGCGAGGCAAGCGAAAAGAGGCCGATGGCAATCTTGCTGGAGAAAATATTCGTGAGGGGTTGACAGCAGTCTTGTCGGTCAAGGTGCCTGAGCCTGAATTTGAGGGTCAGACCAAAACCAAGCTGGGTAATACGGAAGTTCGTGGCATTGTCGACAATCTTGTCGGTGAGGCTCTCAGTCAGTACCTGGAATTCAATCCTGGAGTGATCGATATGATCCTCGAGAAGGCCATTCAGGCCTTTAATGCTGCAGAAGCTGCTCGCCGCGCTCGCGAGTTGGTGCGGCGCAAGAGCGTCTTGGAAAGTTCAACCCTGCCAGGCAAGTTGGCAGATTGCAGTTCTCGCGATCCTGCTGAATCCGAGATCTACATTGTTGAGGGTGATTCTGCTGGCGGCTCTGCCAAGCAGGGCCGTGATCGTCGTTTCCAGGCAATCCTGCCGTTGAGAGGCAAGATCCTCAATATTGAGAAGACTGATGATGCCAAGATTTACAAAAACACTGAGATCCAGGCCCTGATTACTGCGCTTGGTTTGGGTATCAAAGGAGAAGATTTTGACGCTAAGAATCTTCGTTATCACCGGGTTGTGATCATGACAGATGCTGATGTGGATGGTGCCCATATTCGCACCTTGATTTTGACATTTTTCTACCGATATCAAAAAGAGTTAGTGGAAGGTGGATACATCTATATCGCTTGTCCGCCTTTATACAAGGTTGAGCGCGGCAAAAAACATTCTTACTGTTATAACGAGCAGCAGTTACAAAAAACCTTGGATGGTTTTGGTGAAAAAGCCAACTACAACATCCAACGTTTTAAGGGCTTGGGTGAAATGATGCCCAAGCAACTTTGGGAAACCACCATGGATCCCTCCAGTCGCACGATGAAGCGCGTTGAAGTTCAAGATGCGTTAGAAGCAGATCGCATCTTCACAATTTTGATGGGCGACAAAGTCGCGCCTAGGCGTGAATTCATCGAAACCCATAGTGCTGAGCTTGATATGTCAGCACTCGACATCTGATGAATCACTCCGCAACGGTGATGCTGCGTTGGAGCTGGTTGCTTGGCGTGTCGTTGTTCGGCCCGGTGGCTTTGCCGGCTGGTGGAGCCGAGCGTCGTCTACCCCAGATCCGCCGCCAGCAGGGCCCTGGCTCTCTACTCAGTGGTAGCGACTGTGTGCTCCAATCCAGTCCGCTTGTTGCAGCTCCGGCCTTGCGGAGGCTTGAGATCGGAACACCGTTGCAGTTGTTGCGTCGCTGGCGAAGTGAAGACGGCCTTGACTGGATTCAGGTGAAGGTCAGCTCCGGCCCTGCGCTCACGGATTCCGTCGAGCGGCAGCGAGGTTGGATTCATCACTGAGTTCAGTAACTATCAGGCGTTGATGGTTGGGTTGGGTGCCATCCCTGGGGCTTGGTTACGCCTCAGAGTGGTGAACCACTTTGAACCGATGGTTCCGCGCAAGCACTGGGGAACCTTTGCTGTGAACCTTGTGGCTGCATTTGCCTTGGGCCTGGTGCTCGGCCTGGAGCGCACTGGTCGTTGCGACCAATCTCCCGGTGCATCTGCATTGATTTTGCTGGTTGGCACAGGCTTTTTTGGCAGCCTGAGCACCTTTTCTACGTTTGCCGTGGAGGTTCTCGTCACGTTGCGTGATCGCCGCTGGGGCGAAGCCGTTTTGCTCACCGCCGGCTCGGTGATCGCTGGTCTTCTGGTTGCTGCTGCAGGTTTCAGTCTCGGACTCGTCAATGCCTGAACAGTCGCCTTCTTTTAGAACGGAGCTTCAGGAGCTGCTGTTGGTTGCAATTGGGGCAGTCCCAGGTGCCTTGTTGCGCTGGCAGTTCGGTGTGGTGCTGCATAACCGAGACGTGTTGGTCAACGTGCTCGGTTCTCTGATTTTGGGTTTGCTGCTGGGTTTGCCCTATCGGCCTCGGATTCAGTTGCTGGTCGGGATTGGATTCTGTGGTTCATTAACCACATTCAGCAGCTGGATGGTCAACAGCGTGGACCTGATTGTTTCGGGCCAACAGCTCGCAGCCATTGGGTTGATTGGCCTGACCCTGGGGCTGGGCCTTGGTGGCGCAGCCCTGGGTTTATGGATTGGCCGCAGGTTTGATGCGTTGGCGGTCAAGCCTTCAGAGCCGCCTCAATAGCGCTGCTGAGCTCAGCATCTTCAGGAGCCACTCCGCTTTTGTAGCGATTGAGAACGGTGCCGTCTTTACCAACGAGGAATTTTTCGAAATTCCAGGCCACGTCTCCAGCAGGCTGTGTCTGATTGAGCGTGGTGTAGGGCTCGGTTGTGCTGCCTGTGGCATGCACCTTGTCGAACAGTTCGAAGCTGGCGCCGTAGGTGGTTGAACAGAAGCTCTTGATTTCATCAAGGCTGCCGGGCTCCTGAGCTCCAAAGTCGTTGCAAGGAAAACCCAGAACGCAAAGGCCCTGTGCGCCGTACTGGTCTTGCAGGGCCTGGAGGCCGGCGTATTGCTTGGTGAAGCCGCAGCGGCTGGCCACGTTCACGATCAACAGCACCTTGCCTGCGTAGGCGCTAAGAGATTTTTCGCTGCCGTCGGGGGTGCGCACGGAAACGCTGCTGATGCTGGTAGCCATGGCTTTGGATAACGGTTGGCGCAGACGATAACTGTCTTGCATCGGCATACACTTAAGTGCGCTGGACACGGGGCATGGATCAGGCACCGGGTTCTAGTGAAAGCCTCGCTTTGAGCGATGTCCCTTCCCACCAGATGGTCGTGGAAGTGGTCGCCCGCCAGCTTGAGTCCATGCTGAGTTTGGGTAATTACGACGGTGTCAAGCTTCTGCTTGCACCGGTGCAGCCCGTGGATGTGGCTGAGGCGATTGGCAGCCTGCCCCGCACGATGCAGGCCCTTGCGTTTCGTTTGCTCGGTAAAGATGAGGCGATTGAGGTTTATGAGTACCTTGAGCCACCCATTCAGCAGAGCCTTCTGGAGCGCTTGCGTTCCGGCGAGGTGCTCGAGCTGGTTGAGGAGATGTCTCCGGATGATCGGGTGCGTCTATTTGATGAACTGCCGGCCAAGGTGGTGCGTCGTCTGTTGACGGAGCTCAGTCCAGTGGAGCGTCGTGTGACGGCTCAGCTGCTCGGCTACGCCAGTGAAACAGCTGGCCGTCTGATGACGACCGAATACATCGATTTAAAAGAGTTTCAAAGCGCGGCTCAGGCACTCACGATTGTGCGTCGCCGTGCGCGAGATACCGAAACGATTTATAGCCTTTATGTCACTGATGCCGGTCGACACCTCACCGGGATCCTGTCGTTGCGTGATCTGGTCACGGCTGATCCTGAGAATCGCATCGGCGATGTGATGACCAGGGAGGTGGTGAGCGTTCAGACCGACACGGATCAGGAGGAGGTGGCTCGCGCGATTCAGCGTTACGACTTTCTGGCTGTGCCGGTCGTGGATCGGGAGCGTCGCCTCGTGGGCATTGTCACCGTGGATGACGTGATTGATGTGATCGAGCAGGAGGCCACGCGCGATCTTTACGCGGCAGGCGCGGTGGAGGCTGGTGATGAGGACGATTACTTCCAGAGCAATTTGTTCACCGTCGCTCGACGCCGGGTTGTTTGGCTGTCGGTGTTGGTTGTGGCCAGCTTTGTCACCTCCGAAGTGATTGCTCTCAATGAAGAGGTGCTCAAGGAGGTGGTGCTTCTGGCTGCTTTTATTCCGTTGTTGGCAGGAACCGGCGGCAATGTGGGTGCCCAAAGTTCAACTGTGGTCATTCGTGGTTTGAGCACGCAGAGCATCACCTCACTCGGCGAGTTCAGGGCTGTTGCGCGCGAAGCGACCGCCGGGTTGTTGCTTGGCCTTTTGATGATGCTGTTGGTGGTTCCTTTTGCTTGGTGGCGTGGTCAAAGCCCGCTGGTGGGCTTGTCGGTGGGCACCAGTCTGTTGGCGATCACAACCTTGGCCGCGACCGCTGGTGCAGCGTTCCCCCTGTTGTTCAACCGACTGGGTTGGGATCCGGCGCTGATGTCCACACCGTTCATCACCACCTGCACTGATGTGGTGGGCACTCTCATCTATCTGAAAACCGCGCAGTGGCTCTTGCTGAACATGCCCCAGCTCGTCGCAGCCACAGGTATTTCTACCCAATTACTCGCTGCCATCCATTTCTGAGAGGAAATTTACGTTTCTTAGGAGTACTCTTTACACAACTCAATGAAGCGTCATGGCTCCTGCTATCGCCGCTGCGCCCGTAGCGACTCCTCTCAAAGTTCTTCCCTCAAAATCACCCTCCTCTAAGGGT
>QCTJ01000004.1 GCA_003211205.1 Synechococcus sp. AG-673-F03 | reverse complement strand
ATCAGCTGGGTGAACTGCTGCCGCTGTTGCCAGTTCTTGTTGCACTCGAGTTGCTTCTCTCGGCCGACAATGCGATTGCACTGGCAGCAATCGCTCGTGAACAACGTGATCCCAGACTTGAACGAAGGGCGTTGAACCTTGGGATTGTGATGGCCTTCGGGTTGCGCGTCGGGCTGATCCTGATGGCTCAATTTGTTCTTGCTTTTCCGCCGATTCAATTGATTGCAGGTGGTTACTTGCTCTGGATTTGCTTCAGTCACTGGAATTCTTCGACCGAACAGGACAGTGAAGGATCGAATGAACCAGCTTCCACGCCCATCCGATTCGGTCGAACGGTACTGACCCTGGCGATCACCGATCTCGCCTTTTCTATCGACAGCGTCGCTGCTGCGGTTGCCATCAGTGATCAGTTGCTACTTGTGTTGACGGGTGCCTTGATCGGAGTGGTCGCTTTGCGTTTCACCTCAGGACTGTTCATACGCTGGCTGCAGATCTATCCACGGTTGGAAACTGCAGGTTTCCTTGCGGTCGGTTTTGTGGGTCTCAAGCTGCTGGCGATGATGGCCCTGCCGACCATGCATCCATCCGAACTGGTGACTCTTGCAGCAGTCGTTGGCTTGATGGTCTGGGGATTTTCTCTACGTGAATCCCCTGCAGCAGAGGAGTCCTGAGCGCATGCTCGTGGAAATCCGACAGAGTGGCAGTGAGCAACTGCTCGATCGTGTTGAACTCGATGAGCCACCGTCCCCGGGCCGCTGGTTCCTTCACGACGACGACAGTTTCCTTGTGATGCAGCGCCGTCACCGTTATCGACTCCATTCCGGTCGCTATCAGTTGAGTTCAGTCGTTTTGATGGTGAAACCTCAGAGCAGACCGGACGATGCACGCTGGTTTCAGCATGGCTGGGTCATTGGTGATCCCGCCTGTCGTTTTAATGCTCGAAGTCCACTGATGCGCTGCGCTGTGATCCCTGAAGGCCCGTGCGAACGTTGTAGTCACTGGTCGGCGTGATGTCGATGAAACGTGAGCGCTGTTGGGTCTGGTTTCGTGGTGGTCTGAATCAGAAGTCCCACTGGGAAGGTGGTTTTTATGCCACCACGGATGAACAGGATGGGGTCCTGATTCAACATGGCAGCTATCGAGATACAAGGGTTCCCGCTTGGCGGTGACCCAGCAGGAGCCACCCGATCTACATGCTGCACCGGAGATTCCAGAGGATGCTGTCTGGAAGATCAACTGAGTTCGTCCTGTTCAAGCCCAGGCAAGTGTCTAGCCAGTGTTTTTGCGTCGCCTCCTAGGGTGAAGGATTCGGCTCCAGCAAGATCGGCGAGACCTCTGTCACGGTCAATGCCCGGGTCGGCTTCGAAGACCTAGGCCTCGGTGAACCCCTTCTCAAAGCGCTGAGGGACAAGGGATATATCCACCCGTCGCCGATTCAGGAACAGGCGATTCCAGCGGTGATCCATGGTCGTGATGTGATGGCGGCAGCTCAGACCGGCACTGGGAAAACAGCCGGATTCACTCTGCCCATGCTTGAACGACTTCGGCATGGCAGACGCTCCGGGCGTGGTCAGGTGAGATCGTTGGTTTTAACGCCCACCCGTGAGCTGGCCGCTCAGGTTCATGAGAATGTCCGTGCTTACGGGCATCACCTTCCCTTGCGAAGTGATGTGGTGTTCGGTGGAGTCAAGATCAATCCGCAGATTCAACGACTTCAGGGAGGAGTGGATCTACTGGTGGCGACACCGGGTCGACTGATTGATCTCCATCAGCAGGGGGTCGTGCATTTTGATCAGTTGGAATGCCTCGTGCTGGATGAAGCCGATCGAATGCTTGATATGGGCTTCATCCATGACATCCGCAGATTGATTCGCCTGATGCCCGAGCAACGGCAGACCCTGCTTTTTTCTGCCACATTCAGCCCACCGATCCGAAAACTGGCCACCGGATTACTGCATCAACCACTGCAGATTCAGGTCACGCCCGAAAACCAGACCGCACGTTCTGTGGAACAGGTCGTTCACCCCTGTGACATGAAACGGAAGCCGGAACTTCTCAGTCACTTGATCAGAAGCGGCAACTGGCGTCAGGTTCTCGTATTTTCGCGGACCAAGCATGGAGCCAATCGCGTCGCCGACAAACTCAGCAAGGAAGGACTCGAAGCGGCTGCTATTCATGGCAACAAGAGTCAGGGTGCTCGAACCCGAGCCCTTCAGGGCTTTAAGCAGGGCAGTGTCAGGGTGCTTGTGGCCACCGACATTGCTGCAAGGGGAATTGATATCCAACAGTTGCCGCATGTGGTCAACCTGGATCTTCCCAACGTGGCGGAAGATTATGTCCATCGCATTGGTCGCACCGGTCGAGCTGGTGAAACCGGTCATGCCATTTCGCTTGTTGCCGCTGAGGAATCACTGTTACTGAAGGCCATTGAGCGTCTCACCGGGGAAGCGTTGCGCAAAGAACAGGTGAAAGGTTTCGAGCCGACGATTCTGACGGCCCCACCACTGGACCTCGGCGGTGGCAAACGGCGCAGTAGTCAACGCAGTCATCAACGCGGGCGTCGCAGTCCAACACCCGTATCCCGCCAGCGCAGACGTTGAGCAGCGTCATGGGGTTGTTGGCGCAGTCAGCCAAGCCTGTCGCCCGCACTGGCCTGTAATTGCTGTACGAGAGCCCGACCATGGCTCCGAACCTTGCCTTCCAGCTGTGCTTCACGGATCAGCAAGGGGCAACCTGGACTGCTGACCACCAAGCCAGCCTCACTGCTCTCAAGAACAGTTCCAGGCTGGTGTCCACCGGTCGGCCAGCGGCCCAGGAGCTGTTGCGCGAGGGGGCTTAGATCGTGACGCAGTCTCTCGATCAATGGTTCAGTGACCAGCAACTTCAGGCGTTTCCCGTTCCAGAGGGTCACAGCACCTGGAAAGAGGCCCATCACCTTGCGATGAATGGCCAGTGCCGAGGCAGACCAGTCGATCTGGTAGTCACTTTTCACAAGCATGCGTGCGTAGGTGACCTCAGGAGTCTGGTAACGCACGCCCAACCTGCGAAGTCGCTCCTCTTCCGTTCCTGCTCCTGCGCTTTCAATCCGTGGCAAGGCCTCAAGCATCAGATCTGCCGTGAGTTTGCTGAGTCGGTCGCCGAGTTGATGGGCGTTCTCAAGCAATCCGATTTCGAGCGCCCTTTCGATGAGGACAGGACCGGTGTCCAACCCCTCTTCCATCGCCATCACACCGACGCCAGTCTGAGCATCACCTTCAAGGATGGACCATTGAATTGGGCCTGCTCCCCGCCATCTCGGCAGCAATGAGCCATGGCCGTTCCAGCATCCCAAAGGTGGCTGTGTCAACACTTCAGGAGGCAGAATTTGTCCGAACGCAACCACAACAGAAAGGTCGGCACCAAGATCCTCTAGCTGCTTTTGACAGCCATGATCTCGGCGTATTTTTTCTGGGGTATAAACCCTTAAGCCAAGTTCCAAAGCCCTTGCTTTCACGGCTGAGGGCATTAATTGTTTACCCCGACCTCGACGCCGATCGGGCTGAGTCACAACAGCAAGGATTTGATGCCCTGTCCGCTGCAGGGCATCCAGCGTGGGCACTGCATAAGCGGGTGTACCCCAGAACAGAACTTTCAAGACCAATGAATCAGCAAAGACTGTTCAGGCTTCACCAGTGATCGCCAGACCATCAACCCACACGTAAGGACTAACGCCTTCATGGGTGATCACGGATTCCGGTTCGAGATGAACAATTGAACGTAAGAGTTCGCGGATGTCGCCAGCCACGGTTGCGGCCTCAACGGAAATGCGTTCCCCACCTTGAACCAGCCAACCATCGAAGGGCAGAGAGAAAGCTCCCTGACTGGCTTTCACACCGGCATGAAGGGCACTGAGGCTTTCAATCAAAACGAATGTGTCATCACTGGTGGCGTGGTCAAGATGCTCGGCTCCCGTGTTCATGGAGGGCGTGCGACTGACTTCAAACCAGTCGGGACCGACAGACACCTTGGCACCCATGCCTGCGTGTCCTGTTGGATCCACTCCAAAATGCCGAGCGGTGGCTTCGGAATGCAGGAAGTTCGCCAGGCAACCCTCACGGATCAGGGGGAGAGTTCGTGTTGGCGTTCCTTCGCCATCAAATGGCATGGCTCCAAAATGGGCTGGATGCAGACCGTTATCGGTGAGATTGAAAAAAGGAACGGCCAATTGATCGCCGATCGAATCAGGTTTGCTGAGACTGACACCGTCCAGGACGGCACGGGCATTCAGCATGCTGCTGAATGAACCGATCAGATCAAGAAAGGCCTCCGGCGTAAAGCACACCAGGTAACGACCAGTGTCGATTGGCTGGTAGTTGAGATGGCTGATGGTGCGCTCTGCCGCCTCGTCGATGCATCCCGCCAGATCCAGATCGCGGCTTCCTAGAGCGAGTCGCACTGCTCCGCCACTGCGGGGCTTGCGACCACTTTGCTCCGCACGTGCCATCAGGAAAATGCTCGCCTGAGTGCGTTGTGCCTGGCGCAATGCACCTTCACTATTCAGGTAGATCCGTTCACTGCTGCCCTCATTCATGGCGTTGTAGGGAAGTGTGCCAATAGCCGGATGACGACCCAGCAGCTGCTGCTCAGCGTCCAGCAGTTGCTTGAGGAGACTCTGAATGCCTTGAGCCTCTTGGAGTGGACGATCGAGATCCGGTTCAGGAGCAGTGGCAAGAGGGGAAAAGCCAGGAACATCGTCGGGGTTCCCGAATCCACTCGCCTGGTGCGCGCCCATCAGCGCTTTTTCAAGACCTGAATCGGAGAGATCAGAGGTGCTTGTGATGCCAACCAACCCCTGTTGATTCCAGACTCGAATCGTGATGGAACTGCGTTGTGCAGCTTTCAGCTGTTTGGCCTGACCACGGTCAACCTGCACTGATGCACTGCTGCTGCGACTGGCACCCAGATCCCATTTTGAAATTCCTTCACGACGGGCAAGCGACTGGAGTTGATCCTGAAGCGACCTGATGTTGAGTGGAGCGTTGGTCATGATCAACGACCTCCCACGGTGATTGAATCCACTTTCACGTGAGGTTGGCCCACGGTCACAAAGACGCTGCCGCTGACGGATCCGCAGTAGCCAGCAGCCAGCTCAAGGTCATCAGCACACATCGAAATCCTTGGCATGACTTCCTTGGCATCACCAATCAAAGTGGCGCCTTTGACTGGTTGACCGAGTTGCCCATTCTTGATCAGGTATCCCTCTTCAACAGAGAAATTGAACTGACCGGTTGCACCGACGCTTCCAGCTCCCATGGATTTGCAATACAAACCATGGTCCACTGAGCTAATCAGATCATCAATGCTGTGAGGACCCGTATCGATGTAAGTGTTGCGCATGCGGCTTGCAGCAGCAAAGCCATGACTCTGTCGACGGCCGCTTCCGGTGCGGGCGTGTCCTGTTCTCATTTCACCGGCTCGGTCACTCAGGAAACACTGCAGGATTCCGTTCTCAATCAGAACAGTTCTCTGCGGCTCCATACCCTCGTCATCCATGGATATCGATCCGAAGGCTCCACCACTCACGCCCTCATCAATTGCAGTGACGGCTGAATGAGCAATGCTTTCACCGATGCTGTCGGAGAAAGGAGTGGAACCGCGCTCAACCTGAGTGGTTTCTAACAAGTGACCGCAGGCCTCATGGAAGATCACACCACCGAATCGATTGGCCAGAACCACTGGCATCTGGCCACCGTCGACGTAATCGGCACGCAGCATTTTGGCGGCACTGTCACAGACCTCTTGAGCAGAGGCATCAACGTTCCAGTGGCATAGATCATCAGGACGGTCGCTGCTTCCATAACGGCGAGCAATGCTGGAGCGATGCTCGCCATCGGCTGCGAGCACACTCAGGCCACTGGACTGATGCAGCCTGATGTCACGGGCAAAAGTTCCATCGCTGGCTGCAACAAGAACTTCTTGCCAGTCGCGAGCGAAGCTGCCACGTCGGACGTCGAGATGTTGACCGCGCTTCTCCAGGCAATGAGTTCCCTCAAGAAGACACTGTGTGATCGTGACCAGATCAGGAGTGCGGTCTAGCCAGTTGTTTTTGGAGGAGCCATAGTCGCGAAGAGGCCCAAGACCGTCAAATGAGCTTCCAGAAGACAGGGTGGAAGCGTTGAGCTGAAGCATGGCCAGGGCCTGCTGAAGAGCTTCTTCCAGTCCCTGATCGCTGAGGTCGTTGGTGCTGACGAAACCATCCCTTCCAGCCCGGAACACGCGAATACCTGCTCCCATGCCGAATGAGGGGCCCACGCTTGTGATCTTGTCCTGTTCGGCGAGGACTCCGAGGTGGTCTGTGCGTTCTAGAAACACCTCAACGAGGTCAGCTCCGGCACTGACACCCACATTCAACAGCGCATCGAGTCGCAGGCGCCAGGGGTAATGACCTGGGTCCAAATCATTGAACCCAGGCAAAGACTTTTGAAGAATTGACTGCATCAGCGCACACTGGGCTGATAGTTTTCACTGCGAACAGGTGACATCAGGAAAAGAGATGCCATCTGTGCTCCGTTGGCAATCCAGTGAGGGAGTTTGCGAACGAATTTGAGAGGAGCTGATGATGAACTCTTGTCCACAGATTCAAGAGACTCGTTGTTCGTGATGATTTTTTCCAGCCGTTCGTAGAAACGAGGGTTTTTGACGTCGAGAACAACTGGAAATACTCGAGCAGATGTCTCGTTGGTTTTGTCAATCACCATTCGGTCGTACTCACGGGCGTCGAGGCCCAGAGCTTCGTAAAACTCCTTGCGAGCCACGTCCCTGACGTACATCGTGGCGAAAACAGCAAGCAGGAAGAACCGACACCAAAGCCTGGCACGAAGCCCACGAACAGTGGCAGGTTGTGACTTCATCAAGGCATCGAAGAAATCTCCATGACGATTTTCGTCCTGACACCAGTTTTCAAAAAAGTTGAAAATAGGGAAAATTTTACTTTCAGGATTTTGTTCAAGATGTCTGAAGATTGCGATGTAACGCCAATATCCGATTTTTTCAGAAAGATAAGTGGCGTAAAAAATAAATTTTGGCTTGAAGAAAGTGTATTTCTTGTTTGCGGTCAGAAATCCTAGGTCGAGTTGAAGACCAAAATCACTCATGGATTTATTGAGGAAGCCAGCATGTCTGGCTTCATCCCTGGCCATATGAGCAAAGCATTCTGCAAGCAGAGGATTCTTGGCCTTGATTCGACGGCTCAATTCTTTGTAGAGAAGAAAACCTGAAAATTCAGAGGTGCAACTCTGCTCAAGAAACTCGATGAAGACGCGACGCGTCTCGGGATCGAGTTTCTCGGCTGCACCGTCGAATTCCTCGTTACGCACAAAATGGTGACGGTTGTAATCCTTGCGGAACTCCTCACAGATCGCCTCGAGTTCAGCCTCATTGGGACGGAGATCCATCTCCGCCATGGCTTCAAAATCAGTTGTGTAGAAGCGGGGCGTCAGGATCGTGTCTTTGACCGGATCTTTGACCGTGACCCCGGAACCCCCGGATTTTGCGTCATTCACAGCGGTGGGAGACACCATCAGATCCAACGTGTGTTCTCTTCATCGTAAATGCAGTCCAGGCTCAGCCGGGGCCGGGTGTAACCCATTGGTTCAGTTGCCTCCGAACCACTTCTGACCATTCAGGCGTTGGAGCAGTCGGGATTCAAGCAAGGCCTGGTTGATGCGTTTCTCATCGATCAAAAACGATTCGAGCAGGCTTGGATCTGAACCGGATTCAGCAAGAGCAATCGTTTTGCCAGAGGTGATCGCATCGGATTCAAAGCAAAGCCAGAACCGTCGTTCTGAAGGCAATTCGCCTTGAACCATCCAACATTGGCCACCCACCACCGGGCGTTCTCCTTCAACAAGCTTGAGGCTGATCGGCGCTTGTTCACGCGCGGTTAAGGATTTGGTCAGTGATGGCAGCAGATCCTCCTGGATGAAGTTGGCAAAGGGCTTGTCTTCCGGTTTGGGCTTTGGAGCAGGTTTGGCGGGTTTGGCGGGTTTATCCGTTGCATCAGCCTTTGATGCCTTGGCCGCAGCAGGATCAGCACTGGCTGATGGGTCAGCTTTAACGGGGGAAACCTTCTTCTGAGCTGAATCGGTCTTCTCTGCTTGATCCGGCTTCGATGGCGCTTGCGTCTTGTCTGGCTTGTCTGCTGCTGCTGCTGGTTCGACTTGTTCTGCCATTTCTGCTTTGGCCGCTGCTTCGGTCTTGACTGGCTTGTCCGCAGCAGGATGAGCACTGGCTGATGGGTCAGCTTTGACGGGGGGAACCTTCTCCTGAGCTGGATCGGTTTTCTCTGCTTGATCCGGCTTGGAGGGCGCTTGCGTCTTGTCTGGCTTGTCCGCTGCTGCTGCTGGTTCGACTTGTTCTGCCGTTTCTGCTTTAGCCGCTGCTTCGGTCTTGGTTGGCTTGTCTGGGGAGACAGTCACCTCCGCTTCCGCCCTAACTTCTGAACCTTCAGTCGATGCAGGTACCTCAGGCGTTTCGGGCTTGGCAGGAGTGTCAGAGGTTTCGCTCACCGGACATCAATGGCTCGCGGGACTGTAGACAGTCCAGGGCACTTCTCACCAGCCTCACCATTCTGTCGAAATCGGTTGATTCCAGTCATCAAGATCTGTTGTTGAAGTCTGAACAGGTACGGAAACAGGTCTCTCACTCACCTCCGGTCGAGTCGCGTTGTCCTTGGAAGATCGACCGGTCCGAATCACCCTGAAGGGCACTGACACGGTGGGAGCAGGATCACGCACGTCTCTTTCCGGCCACGGCATGGTTGCTGCTGTTGTGGCAGCGCGCTGGGTGTCTGGTTCTGAAATTTCTTCTTGCCATGAATACGGCCGCCGAACCTCCCGTTGCAGGGTCTGTTGTGTAGATGATCCTGCAGCCAATACACCTCCAGATCCGAGCACAGCTCCTGATGTGGCGGCGACAGCCATCCATACGCCAATAGGAAGCTTGGGTAGCTCCCAAGTGAGGATGCGAAGACTTCCTGCCTTCCCGAGGTTGAGGCCACAGACGAGCAACGTGAGAAGCAGGGGTGAAAGACAGGGGATCAGCAACAGGCGTTGGAGTGGTGTCATGGCTGAGGCCCCTGCCAACGTTTCTGATCGGTGAGGGATTCGCCTAACGAGTCAAAGAGCCTCATCACCAGAAAATCGAGCATGTCGTCGATGCTTTCAGGCTGGGTGTACCAGGCCGGGATCGGAGGAGCAATTCTTGCTCCTGCTTCAGCGAGGGTCGTGAGGTTGCGTAGATGTAACAGGTTCCAAGGCATTTCCCGAGGAGCGATCACGAGAGGACGAC
Organism: Synechococcus sp. AG-673-F03; assembly: GCA_003211205.1. GTDB lineage: Bacteria > Cyanobacteriota > Cyanobacteriia > PCC-6307 > Cyanobiaceae > Synechococcus_C. The sequence continues at coordinate 93,340 of QCTJ01000004.1, read as the reverse complement.
CTTCCTTGAGATGGACGTCAGCACAGCGCTCAAGCAGGTCTCCGCCAAGTCCTGCCGCGAGACGACCCACTGTTCCCATGGAACAGGGCACAACCACCATGCCTTTGGTGCGCACACTGCCACTGGCAACAACAGCTGATTGATCATTCCAGCGATGGCAGATCAGTTGACCATCGTTCACCCCAAGTCGATCACGCCAGAAGCGTTCCTGAAGTCTTGGATCCACAGGCACCGAGATCGATCGCTCGGCGCGCCAGACCTCGTGGGCGCCACGACTGAGAATCACGTGAACGCTCAAATCTCGTCGCAGCATCCACTGCAATGTGCGTTCAGCCAGCTGTTGTGCCGAAGCTCCGCTGATACCGATCACATAGGGAATCATTCCTCGCTCACAGCCACCGGCGGAGGATCCTCAGCAACTGGTGCAGTGGCAGGAACCACTTCAAGATCGATTTGGTTTCTCAACACATCAACCTTGAGCACTTTCACTTCGACGCTGTCACCCAACTGATAGACGCGCCTGCTTCTTCGGCCGACTAAACGATTTTGCCTGGATCGATATTCATACCAGTCATCATTCAGTGAGCTGACATGCACAAGACCTTCCACCATTGACGGAGCAATTTCAACAAAAAATCCGTAGCTCTGAACTCCACTGATGACACCGGTCTGCTGCTGCTCAAGCATGGGCTCTGCACTACGAGCCTTGGTCATTGCCAACACATCCCGTTTGAGCTCTTCAACCTGGCGTCGACGTGCATTCAACCTCTGCACCGTGCGTTCACGGATTGTGTCAAGGATTTTTTGCTTATGAGACGCTGTGAACAAAGGCCAGCTGATGGAGGCAGCAACGCCTTTTTCCCCAAGTTTGACCTTGTTCTTTTGGCGCACTGTTGGACGATCCTTGCCGTCATTGAGCAGTGAACAAAGCACCTGCTGGTTAATGACATCTGCCTGATGCAGCGTGGGGCAGCACCAGGGTGCAAAGGGTTGAAGTGGCTGCTTATCCGAACAATCAGCGTCGCTGTTGTCGGACTCATGCTTCGGTGAGTGATCCACAGTGATCTCACTTGATGAATGTTCAGATCCTTCTGAATCGAGCTCCTGATTGCAACTTGAAACCCGATAGAAACTCTCTGGCAACGCATGTCTCAGTTGCAGATTGAGGACATGGCTCGCGTCGCTGCTCGCCAATGCTTGGCAAAGTTCAGAGGGTGTGGGCACCCCATCTTCGTCCAGTTCAAGAGACACATCCAATGCAATGGCTGCCTTGGCCACATCATTGAGAGCGGCATCGTCCGCCGGTGGAGCATCAAGAAGAATCGCTGGCAAACCCAGTTTTCGACTGTGTTGTTCCCACACACGATGGGCGTGCCGAATCAATACAGAGAGAACCGAATTTGGGCAACTGGCATTCAATGGTGTTGACCAGTTCTGACCGTCACCATCAGGCGACACATGATTGAGATCACCCAGGTCGTCCGCTTGAGCTCGCTTTAGATCCAGTTCGATGCGACCTTCTCGCCGTTCAGCATCATGCAGCTTGGTTGCACAGAAAATCAGTGTTTCCAACTGACCGATTTGGTCTTTGATCGACTTCAAAGCGGCAGGAACAGCTCTCGACTTTGGTTTACGCGATTGCAAAGCATGGAGAGCTTCAGCGTTCACTTCAGCGACAGGACGAATTCGACTGAGGCAAAAGTCCCAATCCCGCCATTCACCATCGGAATCGATATCCAGACGCAATGACACAGCGTCCTGCACGTCCCCGACGGAAAAGCCAGAGGCCTTTGCAAGGGAAGGGCTTAGCAACGGAATCCACTGTCCACCGAGACAGAAGCTTTCCGACTGATTAAGAAGCCATTGGTCATAACTGTTCCCTGGGCTCAGGCGCTCGGCCACGGCGGGGCTATGAATCCATAAACGGGTTCCACCCTCGAAGGGAATGACATGAACAGCTGGCAGTGCCGGAGAGGCATCTGAAGTCCAGCCGCTGATCATCAACGCGGGCTGCTCGCTGAGATCCTCACGTTTTTTGGCTGATGGTGATTTGAAACTCGCGCGAGGAGCCGCCGGCCGCTGATGAAGATTGGCCTTGGTGAGCATCAGCTCACGATCGGCATCAGCACCACCATCGAGGGGAAGGGATCGAGCAACATGACCGCGTGCCGGAAACTGTGCGACTGGATAGCGATCCAGTACGACCTCAGCAACTGCTAAGCCAATCGGTTTTTCCGCATGGGAAGCATCGTCGGGAGAGAGTTCAATCGATGCCAGTAAACGGTCGTCGAGTGGAACAGCGATCACCCGTTCATCCTGTTGTTCCACCGAAGCAAGCAAGCTTGTCGTGGCCCGCTCAAGAATGCACTGGATTCCACCTTCAGGGGAACGGCGTCTTCCTCCTTCACGCGTGAGCCTGACAAGGACCCGATCGCCATTCCAGGCGTGATTGAGTTGATGATCACGGATATAGATGTCATCTCCACCGTCATCACGAATCGCGAAACAGAAACCTTTACTGCTGCAGCGAAGACGCGCTTCGACCAGATCGACTGCTGCTCCCCTGCTGATGCCTCGATCGCTATCGAGATCAAGGATTCCAAGCCTTGTCAGACCCTGAACAGCAAGCTCGAGAGACTGTTTTTCTGAGCGATTGGTCAGTCGCAGGATCTTTTCGAGCTTGGCAATCTCAAGAGTGCCCTCATCAGGGACCTGATCTAGCAGGTCAGCGACCGTGAATTTCATCGGAACGATTTACGGGAACCGGCCTTCAGGACCGGGAGGAATCATCGCGGGTGCGCGTGCAGCGAAAGACCGCGCCTTCCCTTGATTTCACAATCTTAAAGGCCCTTAGCGCACCTGGAGATTCAGTCGTCGGCCGTCGCGGTGGATTCCGTCCCACTGAGAAGTGGCCAAAGCAGTTTCAGTCCAATTGCTAGAAAACCAAGTGATGCCAAAAGCTGCAGCCAATCGGCAGGCACAACATCTGACAGTGATCCACCGGCGATGGCACCGATCAGGCTTGCCAGCACTAGCGCTGATGATGAGCCGATAAACACGGCCAAAGGGCGGTTGGATGTCCCGCTGATTGCCACGGTGGCGAGTTGGGTTTTATCGCCGAGTTCAGCAAGGAAAACGGTGGCGAACGTGGACAGAAGCAGGGTCAGATTCATGACAAGAGGATGTTCAAAGGCCAATCGATCGAGAGATGCCTTCTACAGAGGGTTGACGGAGATCAACGACTGCAGTGCTTGGGAACCGAGCCACAACCCAAGTCCCAGCATCAGCAATCCGGCCATCTGCTCAAGCCGTTCCGGTTGCATCACGGTTGACAGCCAACGTCCCACCAAAACGCCGACCAAGCTAGAGCAGATCAATGCCAGTGCTGCCCCACCAAACACAAGCCAAGGTTGCCCTGATTGCGCGGACAGTAGAAGTGTGGCGAGCTGGGTTTTATCGCCAAGCTCGGCCAAAAAAACCGTTGTGAAGGTTGTCAGCAGGACGGTGGTGAAACCAGGACGTGGTGGTGTGCCGGAATCAGTCATCACAAAGGATCCGTTGAACGGATGAGACGATCGAACTTACGCAGTTCCCTGCTGCGACCTCCATGAACTGAACGGATCTGTTGTCGGCAGCAATTGATCGCAAATCGGTCCATCTGGTCGGGTTCTATGCCGAATAGGCCACACAGACTGCTGACGCGGCAGAAATCTGGGCGGGAATCGTAAATCCGACAACGCCTTGCACCACTGTCGAAATGAATGCACCAGCCATCGTCACCCACCATCGATAAATATTGCTGTTGCTGAAGAGGATTCAGAGCCTCAATGGCTTCCTGGCGTTCATCAGGTGCCAGTCGGCAGCAGGCACCGCACTGGTCCATGCAGGACCAGTTGTGTTGAGAGCGAGTCACGAGAGCACCTCGGAAGCTTGATCAGGACTTTGTGGCTGTGACAAGCCATCACAGAGGTTGAGGTCGTGCTGTACGAGGAGGGGGAATCCCTCGTAGCCTGCATCAGGCAACATGCCACTCATCTGCTTCCGTTCCATGGGACTCGATTTCCACCTGATCGCCAATTTCGCGGCACTGGCCCTGATCACTCTGGCCGGGCCCGCCGTCATCTTCATCCTCTTCTATCGCCGTGGTGCACTCTGAAGTTTGCTGAGGCCGTGATACACCGGATCTGTGCAGACCAAACGTCCGGTGTAGGCAGCAAGCACTGAAGCAAGAACAACTCCAGCGAACAGTTGCTGGTCACCTGCAAGTCTCCAGGCAAAAATAATTGAGACGAGGGGGAGTTGGGTTGCGCCTGAGAGCCCTGCAGCTAGGCCCAGGCCGATCCCCACTTGTGAGCTGATTCCGGCAACGGCGCAAACCGTGTAGCCGAGAACTGCACCGAAAGTTAAGGAAGGGTCAATCAGACCGCCTGGAACTCCTGGACTTAATGCCAGCATTGGCCCAACGACCCTGACCAGGGTGATCCAGACGCTGGTGAGTCCAGTAATGAAATCCTGATCATTGCCAAGAGCATTGGGCATCCCTTGTTCAATCAACTGACGGACGAGCGCTTCGCCATCAGACGTGGAGGTACCCCAGCTCAGCAGAGCAAGCACTGTCAATCCACCACCGAGACATAAGCCTGTTCGCAGGGGTTTTCTGTTGATCACCGGGGCCAGGCGTCTGGTCAGCCAAACCAAGCCCTTGTTAAACAAACCACCGACAAGTCCGCAGACAATTCCGATCGGGAAAGCCAGCATGAGTTGCTCGATTTCCGGCAAGGCGATGTTGAGGACTCCGAGTCCAAACATCGGTTCTCCGCCAATGTTGGAGAATCCAGCTGCGGCAACACTGACCACCAGCGCTGGCCAGATCGTCACGATCGAATAATCGGCGATGAGTTCTTCGAGCATGAATACGGCTCCAAGCAGAGGTGTGTTGAATCCACCTGCAAGACCGGCACCTCCACCGATGGCCACAATCTGGCGTTCATTCAAAGAAGGCAACCAATCGCGGAAGCGCCGATGGCAGGCCCTTGCAACGGCTGCACCAAACTGAACAACTGGACCCTCCCTTCCAAGCGGAAGCATGGCGACGGTGGCAATGGACCAAAGCACTCCACGTTGCACTGTTCCAGGCAGTGCCATTGCTTTGGGCAGTTGAGATGGGTCTTCAAGCCCATTCATTGTGGATGGAATGCCGGAGCCAGCACCGGCCTGCCAGGGTCCACGCTGGAGCAGCAACAGGATCGGCATCACCACGAGCGGCATGAAGGCGACAAACAGTCCCTTCCAGCTCCATCCTTCATTAGCAGAGGTCGGCATCAAGTCGTACAGATAAACCTGAACGCCATCGACAAGATTTAGAGGCAGACATGCAAGCCCGATCAGCACTCCGACCAGAACCAGACCGATGAAATGGCGAACAAGGCCTTTGAGTCGGCTCTGTGAGGGCAATGTTCCAGGAATCAGGACTGATTCCTGTCGGCTATCCGGACTCATGGGCGCAAACCGAGGCCGATACAAGCCTCCTGCAGTAGAGCTGCAACGTAAGGGTGTGAAGCGCGACTGTCGTCGCTTTCCAGCACACCCTCGTGATTGATACGACTCACCAGTGTTTCTCCGTCTGGATTGATCAGCTCCAGGCTTTGGCGATCGATGCGCTGCACTCGGTAGCTTCCGCGAGAACGCAAGAGTTCCATCACTTCATGATGGGGTCGAAGAGCCTGGATCTCCAGTTGAAAACGGCTCTCGCCACGCCAATGATTCTGAGTGACGGTGTACGTGGCATCGATTGTCTGACTGAGAACAGCGTTGTCGGGCCAGCGCCAAACAATGGCCTGGCGTTCCACTCCGTGTTGTTCAAGTTTCAGCCGTAAGTGCCCGCCGCGTAGGGATTGTTGGTCGATGATTCTGCAACCTCGTGACCAGAACAACGGTTTTGGATGACCAGCACCGAAGGGTTCGAGTTGTTGCAAGGCTTGCCAAAAATCATGGTCAATTTGATCGAGCTCTAGCAGCGCTTCCGGTTCAACCAACAGATCCTCACCCCGACCCTGCAGCCATTGCGCAGCAAGAGCGTTGAGGGCTTGATGCAGGGCACTGACAGACGTCACCTGAACTGTGAATCCGCCAGCGGCGGGATGACCTCCGTGACGGTCCAGAAGAGCACTGCAACGTTGCAGCGCTCGATCAACGGCAAAACCATCGGGTGCACGCACCGAGGCACGCATTTGTCCTTCGCCGTCGCTTGCGAGCAACGCTGCGGGACGTTGATAACGCTCAACGAGTCGTGCAGCAACGATGCCAATCACACCGTGATGCCAATGACCCTGCGCAAGCAGCACAAAGGGAGGCAAAGGTGATGGATCACTTTCAAGCAGTGCGACTGCCTCCGCTTCGATCGCATCGCAGAGCTCTCGTCGCTGACGATTCAGTGCGTCGCACTGACGCCCGAGCTCAAAAGCACGACTGGGGTCATCGGCTGTGAGCAGGTCAACCACTAGGGAGGGTTCACCGATGCGGCCGACCGCGTTGATCCTCGGTGCCAATTGGAAACCGATGTCATCAGCACGTAAGGGACGATCTCCAAGACCAGCGAGTTGCTGCATGGCTTGAACCCCAGGGCAACGGCTCCGATGCAGATGACTCAACCCTTCTCGGAGCAGGGTTCGATTGGCTCCTGTGAGTGGTGCCATATCGGCCACGGTGCCAATACAGAACAAATCTCTCGCTGTGGTGATCGACGCTGGATTCTTCAACTCCGCTGCTAAAGCTCTGGCCAGCACATAGGCCAATCCCACTCCGGCGAGACAACCATAAGGAGAGTTTTTCGGAGTGGTTGCTGGGTGGATCAGAGCCAATGCTTTGGGTCGATTGGCGGGAAGGGTGTGGTGGTCGGTCAAGATCACCTCGACGCCGAGTTCCGAAGCCTTCTCGAGAGCTTCATGTGCAGCTACCCCGTTGTCGACTGTCACCAGTAGACGAATGCCCTGGGCATGGAGCTGCTCCACCATGCCGCTGTTGAGGCCATATCCGTCGGCCATCCTGCTCGGGATTGCTGCTTGAGGACTGGCTCCCATGGCCTCAAAGGCACGCATGAGAAGAGCAGTACTGGTCATGCCATCGGCGTCGTAATCGCCACAGATGGCCACTGCTTCCTGGTTGAGGCACGCTTTTTTCAACCTTATGAGTGCTGTAGTCAGCTCCGGAAAGTGGAGATCGGCTGCCGGCAGCGGTTGATCGCTGAGAAGCAGCATCACCTGCTCAGGACTCTTGAGTCCTCGTCTGAACAGCATCGCTTTCAGAGTGAGCGGAAGATCCACTGAGGGCAGTGGGTCTCCTTCGATGGGTTGTGGGAGTCGCCACTGCTGATCCTGGGCGCCCGCCACCATGCCGAAGGAAAGTAATGGCTGCATTGTGCGTCCTCATCGCCACAAAAGCGATCGTTCAAGCTGGGCCCCGATCGGATCTCCAACATGACCCGTTTGCAGGCTGTTTTCTGGGATGTGGATGGAACGCTCGCTGACACCGAGCTGAATGGCCATCGCCTCGCTTTCAATCAGGCTTTCTCTGACTGTGGTCTCGACTGGTACTGGAATGAAGAGCTCTACTCCGAACTGCTCAGAATCCCTGGCGGACGGCAGCGCATGCAGTGCTATGCAGAACAAGTGGGAGCCCCGATTGATCAGGCCCTGCTCGATCGATTGCGACGATCAAAGCAACAGCACTACCTGAAGATCGCGTCCTCTGGAACTGTGACTCTTCGTCCCGGTGTCAGTCGACTGCTTCAGGAACTCAACAGTGCTGCGGTGCAGCAGTGGATTGTGACTAGCAGTGGACGAGCTTCTGTTGAGGCTCTACTCCAGTCTTTACCAAGCGAATTGGCCGGAATCTTTAAGGGAATGGTGACTGCCGATGATGTGGATCGACATAAACCCCATCCCGATCCTTATCAACTGGCAATTGACCTGAGCCAATCAGATCGGGCCCATGTTGTCGCTTTCGAGGATTCATCCCCTGGACTGCTGTCAGCCAAAGCAGCTGGTTTGCGTTGTCTGCTGACCCCATCCCCGTGGGATGCCGAGCTTGACAACAACCTGCAAGTCGCCGAAGCCGTGGTCGATCAGTTCGGAGACGCTGATCAGCAGGCAAGGATCTTGTGCGGCCCCCCTTGTGCAGAGGGCCGGATCACGCTGGAGTACCTGGAGTTGCTGATCACGGCCCACTCGCGATGACGCTTCAGGCCACTCGCTACGAACAGTTGCAACGCCGGATCGGCAGGCAATTGAACCAGACACTGGTCGGTCCCTGGAGACGACGCAGTGTTGCGGTTTTGGCACTGCTGTTCGGCTTCATCATCGGCAGCAATGTGACCATGATTTGGTTTCAGAGATCTGGTCAGAACCGTCCTGCAGCGGTGCTGGTGATGGTTCTCATCATTGAGCTGATCGTTCGCCTACGCAGCAAGGTACGCCCGGGCCCGTGGCCTCTCCCCTGGCTTGCCCTCGACAATTTGCGCATCGGCACGGTCTATGCGGTTGTGCTCGAGGCTTACAAGCTTGGATCCTGATCACAAAGTCGATTCAATGCCTCAGGAAGTTCCTGTTGGATTCGAGCGTCTGCTTGCAAGCTTCGACTGTTCCAACGTTGAGGACTGGTGGAATCGATGGGTACCTCATGGTGGTGTGACTCTGGCCAGACATCATTGGTCTGCGCCAGTTGTGGATGGGTGGATTGCGTTCGTTGGTTTGCCATTGCTGAGCCGAGTTGAGTTGGCTCTGCATCAGGGGGAGTGTGTTGTGCTTGGTGTAAGTGCCCTGCCGGGGTGCGGTAAATCAACGCTGTGCAGCTGGGTCAAATCCGCCTCTCAACACTTGGGTTGGCCGGTGGAGCATCTTTCACTCGATGATTTCTATTGGCCATCGGAGCAACTGGAGAAGAGCATGCGGGGTAATCCCTGGTCGGTTCCTAGAGCTCTTCCTGGCAGTCACGACATTGATGGGATGGTGCAATCGCTTGCAACTTGGAAAGAAACTGGTCTGATCACGGCCCCCCGTTTTGACAAGTCACTCCGCAATGGCCGGGGAGATCGATGCGGAAGCAGCAGTTCACGACCAAAAGTGGTTTTGATCGAGGGCTGGTTTCTGGGGGTATCTCCCCTGCCCTCGATTGAGACCGAAATCCTTGAAGGATTGTCAGAGCATGAGCTTGCTTGGCGCTCCAGAGCCGTTTCTTTAGTTGCTGACTATCAGCAGGTCTGGACACTCCTTGATGATCTCTGGCATCTGCGGGCTGTTCGAAACGACCAATCGTCTCGATGGAAGCAGCAGCAACTGGCCACCTTGGAGCAGCAGAGCGGAGTGGGCTACCGCAGCAGTGAACTTGCCGACTTCAACCGGATGGTGCTTGCCGCACTACCACCGAGCTGGCTACGCATGCTTCCCCTGAGCAGTGTGGTGATCGATCTCACGGAATCACGCGATGTGCTTGAGATCGACGTCATGGATCGTCAGCTTTCAGCCTCGTCCTCTTCAGCAACGGGATAAACAAAGCCCTGGGCCCGTCCGCTCAGAACAGACTTGCCAATCGAGAGTGCACGCTGAGCGGCAGTTGCGGCTTTGGCCTTCCAGACAGCATGTCGCTGGTTGCGCTTGCCTTTTGAGGTTTTCTTCTTCGGGACGGCCATCGCGGGCGTTTCACTGCCAAACAGCCATGATCTACCTCGAAGAGCCCACTCGTCAAATCGCTAGTCTTAGTTCAACGCATTTGCGGTGTGAGTTCAGAGCAGCCGAGCCAGTCAGAACCGGGAACTCAAGCGCCCAAGTCAAAGCCTGAGGAGCAACAGAACAATTCGTTCGCCCTGTTTCAAAGGCAACCGGATGTGAGTTACAGCACCCTGCTCAAGGACATTTCGTCCGGCTCCGTCAAGGAACTGGTGTTGGTCCCCGCTCGCCGTCAGGTGATCGTCACCTATCGCGACGGGAAGCAAATCACAGTTCCTGTACTGGCGAATGATCAGCAGATCCTGCGCGTCGCTGAAGCATCCGGTACACCTCTGAATGTCAAGGATGTCCGCCAAGAGCAGGCACTGGCAGGCCTCGCTGGAAATGTTGCTCTGATTGTTCTGATCGTTGTCGGCCTGTCTTTGCTGTTACGCCGTTCAGCTCAGGCAGCCAACAAGGCCATGGGGTTTGGACGCACCCAGGCCAGAACCAGCCCGCAGGATGAGATCACGGTGCGATTTGAAGATGTCGCCGGGATCGGTGAAGCCAAAGAAGAGTTGCAGGAGGTGGTCACCTTTCTGAAACAGCCGGAGACCTTCATCAAGCTTGGTGCTCGAATTCCTCGTGGGGTGTTGTTGATTGGTCCCCCAGGAACCGGCAAAACACTGCTTGCAAAAGCCATCGCCGGAGAAGCAGGCGTTCCCTTTTTCTCAATTGCTGCCTCTGAGTTCGTTGAAATGTTTGTTGGTGTCGGTGCCAGCCGAGTCAGAGACCTGTTCAAAAAGGCCAAGGACAAAGCCCCCTGCATCGTGTTCATCGATGAAATTGATGCTGTTGGTCGCCAGAGAGGTGCGGGGATCGGTGGTGGAAATGATGAGCGCGAGCAAACCCTGAATCAGTTGTTGACCGAAATGGATGGATTCGCCGATAACTCGGGCGTCATTCTGTTGGCAGCGACAAACCGACCTGATGTTCTGGACACAGCACTGATGCGTCCGGGACGGTTCGACCGACGCATCCAGGTGGGTCTGCCTGATCGCCGCGGTCGGGAATCGATTCTCGCTGTGCATGCAAGAACAAGACCGTTGTCAGATGAGGTTTCGCTTGCTGAATGGGCCAGCAGAACGCCAGGTTTTTCAGGAGCGGATCTAGCAAATCTCCTCAACGAAGCAGCGATTCTTACGGCTCGTCATGGGGCCTCTTTCCTTGGCAACAGAGAACTTGAGGAGGCACTCGAGCGCATCACGATGGGCTTGACAGCTGCTCCGCTCCAGGACGGCGCAAAGAAGCGTTTAATGGCATACCACGAGATTGGCCATGCACTGGTGGCGTCACTCACTCCCCATGCCGACCCTGTGGATAAGGTCACTCTGTTGCCACGCAGTGGTGGAGTTGGAGGGTTTACCCGCTTCTTCCCTGATGAGGAAATTATTGACTCTGGTCTGGTCACGCGTGCCTACTTGAGAGCAAGGTTGGTGATGGCCTTGGGTGGTCGAGCGGCAGAGATTGTCGTTTTCGGAGACTCTGAGGTGACACAGGGAGCCAGCGGCGATCTCCAAATGGTGTCGCAGCTCGCACGAGAAATGGTGACCCGTTTCGGATTTTCTGACCTGGGCCCAGTCGCTCTTGAGGGTCAGGATCAGGAAGTTTTTCTAGGACGTGATCTGGTCAATACCAGGCAGTCCTATGCCGAAAGTACCGGTCGAGAAATTGATCATCGGGTTCGCGCGTTGGCACAAGAGGCCTTGCAACAGGCCATTGATCTACTGACCCCGAGGCGGCAGCTGATGGATCGGCTTGTCGAGGCTCTGATTGAGGAAGAGACCCTTCAGTCCGATCGTTTTCATGCTCTGGCAGGACTCGACGTCCCCTCCAGGAGCTCTAGCCTGGATTAGTTGCCGGCTGGGGCTTGAGCCTGCTCAAACGGGGTATGTCCCCCTTACTGCGTCCATCAGCGTTGTGGCTCCTGCTGGTGTTCCCAGCTTTCTGGCTCTTCGCCAGGCTCCAGGTTGAGTGGTCTTGGTTTTCTCAGTTCGGGCACCAGGGGATCTATGGGCAACGACTCGGTTTTCAGTTCCTCGGAGCTGGTTTAGCGCTCCTTTTTGTGCTGATCACCGCTTGGTGGCGACGCCGCTGGATGCGGGCCTACGTCCCGACACCAAGGGGAGAGATCCCCGCATTACGAGGCGGCGTCTATTCCCTCTCTTTACTCGCTTGCTTCGCGATTCTTCTCAGTGTTCTCGGCATCACGACACGGCTGGCATGGCTGGCATGGAAGCAACCGTTTCTTCTGGCCCACTGGTGGAGTGTTCCGTTTCAACCGGAATGGAGCGTTCTGATCGTCAGCATTGTTCTGATCCTGTTGATCACATTGGGGCTTGGACGAAGGCGTCGCATCAACCTGGCCTTTGTGTATGGAAGCCTTTGCCTCTGTGTTGTGGCAGGTCGCAGCTGGGGACTTTGGGCACTGGCTATCACGATTCCTGATTCAGGAATCACGGATCCACTTCTAGGTGCTGATCTCAGTTTCGGATTAGGTCGTTTTTCAGCGTTTGCACTGGCCCTCGAGCTGCTGTTGCTGCAGATTCTGCTGACGCTGAGCACCTCGGCATGGAGTCGATTGACCCGTTCTCCTTGTCTCACCGACTGGGGCTTTCCTGGCTGGAATTCACAGGAACGTGCGTTGCTTCGGCCTGCACTGGCCCTAATGCTTCTCGTGTTGGCTGCTCTCACATGGCTTGTCCGTCACCAATTGCTCTGGACCCAGAGCGGATTGGTTGCGGGAGCAGGCTGGCTTGATGTTCATCTCAGACTCCCCCTGCGTCAGTTGGTTGCTCTGCTGCTGGTGTTGATGGCCGGCACCTGTCTGCCGTGGCGGGGAGAGGCCCAACAACAACGACGAAGGCTGAGAACAGCTCTCTTCACATTGGCGTTGATCTCCGTACTCGCGGAATTATTGCTGTCGCCGTTTGTCCAATGGATGGTGGTCAGGCCGCGAGAACTGCAGCTCGAAACTCCTTATCTCAGTCGCTCAATTTCGGCGACACGACAGGCCTACCAACTGGATTCCATCAGAACTCGTGGCATCACGCCAACGCAGGAGATTACCGAGGAGGACCTGATCAAAGGAGCAAGCACGCTTCAAAACATCAGACTCTGGGACAGCCAACCCATGTTGGACACCAATCGCCAGCTCCAACAACTGAGGGTTTATTACCAATTTGCGAATGCTTCCGTTGATCGTTATCCACTTAATGCCGAAAGTAATGAGAATCAACAGGTCATTATTGCAGCGAGGGAATTAGACCAGGCTGCACTTCCTGCGCGTTCACGAACTTGGCAGAATCGTCATTTTGTTTTTACCCATGGTTTTGGCTTCACACTGAATCCTGTGAATACAAAAGAGCCAGATGGTCTTCCGGCCTACTTCATCAGTGATATAGGCGAATCCACACGAATTGAAGGCAATAAATCGTTGGGTATCGCCAAGGCCGATGTTGAACGTGAAGTGCCGATTGGTCGTGCTGCAATATACTTTGGTGACCTGCATTCACCCTATGCGGTAGCACCCACACGCATCGAAGAGTTTGATTACCCCGATGGAGATGACAACACCTACAACCACTATTCAGGCTCTGCTGGCGTCACACTTAAACATCTATGGCAGAGAATTACCGCGGCAACATATCTTACTGATCCCAGATTTCTAAACACAGGAGCCCTCACTGAAGAGTCTCGTTTGCTTCTACGGCGCGATGTCAAAGAAAGAGTTCGAACCCTGGCACCTTTTCTGGATCTGATGGGAGATCCATATCTTGTTTCAGTACCGATGGATGATGCTTCCAGTGGTTATCAGAAGGGCCAACACCAATACTGGATTGTTGAAGGGTTCACATCATCAAGAACTGTCCCCTATGCAGCAACACTTCCAGATGGCCGACCACTTCGTTATGTCCGTAATTCAGTCAAGGCAGTTGTCGATGCTTACAACGGCAAAGTTCATCTTTATATCAATGAGCCAAGTGATCCGATCATTCAAGGCTGGGCCAATGTTTTTCCAACTTTGTTCGAACCTCTGGAGATGATGCCACCCAGTCTAAGAAGACACTTAATGGTGCCTCAGGCACTGTTTGAATTACAGGTCCAGCAATTACTTCGTTATCACGTCACCAACCCTCGTATTTTCTACAGCGGAGATGATGTCTGGCAAGTGCCGATGGAGTTATACGGAAAAAAACAGATTCCTGTAGCGCCTTATCACATAACTGCCCAGGTCAAGCCAAGTCAAAACTCAGAGTTTCTTCTGCTGCAGCCTCTCACTCCTTTGGCTCGACCGAATCTATCTGCCTGGTTGGCAGCAAGGAATGATGGTGAACACTATGGAGAGCTCATTCTCCTGCGATTCCCGAGTGATATTCCGATCTTTGGGCCAGAACAAGTACAAGCACTGATTAATCAAAACCCTGAAATTAGTCAGCAGTTTGCTCTCTGGGATCGAGCCGGCTCACAGGTTGTACAAGGCAATCTGCTTGTTGTACCTGTTGGTGATTCATTGTTATACGTTGAACCAATTTATCTGAGAGCGCAGCAGGGAGGGCTTCCGACATTGACCAGAATCGTGGTGAGTGACGGGCGGCGTGTGGCAATGGCCGCTGATCTAGATACTGGATTGCGATCACTTCTCGACAAGCGTAGACAGGAAAGCAGCACAACGCCATAAAAAAGGTCCGCTCAAAGCGGACCATGGAAACATCGAAGAACGATGTTTGAATCAGTTAATGGCAGCAAAGAATTCTTTGCTTCCGACCGGGTCCGGCTTCATGGTCTTTTCACCCGGTGTCCAGTTTGCGGGGCAAACCTCATCAGGATTTGACTGAACGTATTGGAAGGCCTGCAGAACGCGCAGAGTCTCGTCAACATTTCTTCCAACAGGGAGATTGTTGATGGTTGAGTGCATAATCACACCCTCTGGATCGATGATGAACAATCCGCGCAGTGCAACACCTTCTGCTTCATCAAGCACGTTGTAGGCCGTGGAGATCTCTTTCTTGAGATCGGCCACGAGGGGGTAGTTGATATCACCAAGACCACCTTGATTCCGTGGACTCTGGATCCATGCCAGGTGGCTGAACTGACTGTCAACCGAAACACCTAGAACTTCGGTGTTCTTGCTGGAGAAATCCGAGTAACGATCACTGAATGCTGTGATCTCGGTTGGACATACGAAGGTGAAGTCCAAGGGATAAAAGAACAGCACCACGTACTTGCCGCGGTACTGCGAAAGGGTGATGTCCTTGAACTCCTGGTCAACCACTGCTGTGGCAGTGAAATCGGGGGCCTGTTGGCCCACACGCAGCGAAGACATGTTGGTGATGCGAGGTTTGGCAAGGAAGTGAACAGGCCTAGGTCGTAGTCGTTCCGACTTCCAATTGCTGGCGATAAGTTATCACGGCTGACCTAGAGACTGCGGGACGACGAGGAGCCTGTCTCGGCATGGCCCACTCCTATTATCAGTGCATGATTCACTCATCCATGAGCTGGGATCCAGCGCTTCTCAGAAAATTCAGCAGCACCGGGCATTTCCGACTCCTGAATCAAGTGCGAAGTGAGCTGAACAGCCAACCACTAGAACGTGATCCAAAAACAAGGGCACTGCTTCTCAAAGCTCGGCCTCACCGTGGCCAACCAGTCAGGCAACAACGCAGGCCCAATGCGATTCCCGATGGTCATGTCTCCTTGACGGAAGATGTGGGAACAGCGCAGTCATCTCCTAAATCCTTCCGAGAACGTCTTAACACCATTGAGATGCGCTAGCTCATTCAGGACATCTCAAGATGTATGATGGGTACTGGCCTGATGGCCTTTCGTCAGAGTAGCTCAGCTGGTTAGAGCACAGGATTCATAACCCTGAGGTCGAGAGTTCAAGTCTCTCCTCTGACATTTAAATTTCAAATAAAGTCAACAAAAACAAATTTTTTTGTTGTTCAAATAATAATATTAAGGCTCAATTAATTAAATTGATGGTCAATTGATCACTGTTTAATTACAGCAAAGACGTTAAATGTGCTCAACCACGTCGGGCGGGAAGCATCGCCATCGGATCGAGAGCAGCACCACCTGGTCGACGAATCTCGAAGTGCAGGTGGGGGCCTGTGCTTCGACCAGTGCTGCCCATCAACGAAATACGCGTGCCCTGAGGAACCATCTGGCCTTTCTTGACTAGCAGACGACTGCTATGGGCATAACGCGAGGTTGAGCCATCACCATGGGACATTTCAACGAGATAGCCATAACCACTGCTCCAGCCTGCGAAGGCAATCACACCATCCTTGGCCGCAAAAATCGGTGTGCCGACATTATTGGCGATATCGATTCCTTTGTGCATACGCCCCCATCGCCATCCATAGCCGGAGGTGAAAACACCCTTGGTTGGCCAGATGAACGACTGAGAAGCGTCAAAGTCCTCAGATCCAGTGAAGCCAGGAAGATCAGGCCAGCTCGCTCCTCCGGATCTGAGTGGACGGATTCCCAGCAAGGGTCGTGCTTTGGCGACTCGAACTTTGCTACCAATCGCCAACATTCTCGAAAGCTGAACACCAGGGTTCAGATCCTTGAGTTGTTGAAGCGAGATGCCATGGTCTCTGATGAATGAGGACAAGGACTGATCTGATTGGATCTCGACCACATCCTTCGGAATTGGAGGAGAACTCAGAGGCGCAGTTGTGCGCAGTGAACCATCAATAAATCGGGAGGAGCGCGCAACTTCACTACGACTCTGTTCAGGAAGAACAAGCCAATTGCCAGCTTTGAGCATCGTTGAAGCTGATTGCTCATTCAGCTTTGAAAGTTCAGTCAGAGAAATATCAAGCTCTCTGGCAATCACACTCAGATCACTATCTGCTGCCAGCTGAACCCAGATCAATGATATTGGGTTAGGCGGAGGTGATGTGTTGGGAAGTGCAGTGAAAAGCTGCTGGCCGCTGTAGTGGTCGGAATCTGCGTGCCCTGAAAGCTGGGAAACCGCGAACAGTGCAGTGCAGGAAGTAATTGCGGTAACAGCTATGAAGAGGGGCTTCATTCAGGCATGCTTGAAAATTATTCCCGAAGAAGCCGCCACTACCAGGGATTTTGTCGAAAGTAGCGAGCGGAACACAACTTTGCAAGGGCTTTCGTGGCAGATCTCCAATCACCACAACTGAAGCTTCAATCCTGCGTGATAACTCACGATTCCACAGGCGACGGAGAGATTCAGGCTTCGAACACCACCACTGCCGTCGGCAGCGGCGCTGCAGGGCATCGGGATCGTGAGAATTTGATCACACTGAGCCCTGATCGGATCTGGAAGACCGATGTCTTCGCGTCCGAACAACAGAACGTCGCCTTCTTGAAAACTTATGTTCTGAATGGTCTGCCCTCCGCGACGGCTGCAGCCGATCAACCGCGATGGTTTGGGAAGGCTATTCAGAAAGTGCTCGAAATCCTGATGGACAGAGAGATCAATAAAAGGCCAGTAATCCAGGCCAGCGCGTTTGAGCTGACGGTCGTCAATCGAAAAACCAAGGGGCTCGATCAGGGCGAGCGGCAGACCAAATGCTGCGCAAGTGCGCCCGATTGTGCCTGTGTTCGGGGGGATCCTCGGTTCGAACAGCGCAACCCGCAAGGGCGTGGAATTCAACGTCATCGATCCGGTACTGAATATCCGAAAGCATGGAGGTCAAGAGCTCGTCCCTGGACGACGAGCCAACTCGCTGAGGCAATGGTTTCGAGCTGTTGGGCCAACCGACCTTGGCGATCGCGAAATCGGCCCCCGATGACTGTTGCTGGCACAACTCCCCATCCTGTCTCCTCGATCACGACAACGACGGGCCTTTGTCGCGCCTGAAGGCTGTGGATGAGCTCTGCTTCAAGTTCCATCCAGTCGACAGAAGATGCGTCCAAATGCCACGCCGTAAAGGCTCCCAGAGCATCCACAAGAACCGTATGACTGGGAGGAATGGTGTTCAGAGCTGTTGACAGATCGGCTCCACTTTCGATCAGGTCCCACTCCGAGGGCCGTCGCTCGCGATGCAAGCGAAGTCTCTCCTGCCATCCACTGTCGTTAGGGCGTGGATCGGATGTTGCGACGTAACTGATAGGACTGTGTTGAGCGACAAGATGTTCCGCCCAGCGACTCTTCCCACCACGGCTTGGGCCGGTGACAAGGACCAAGCCCTGCAAGGGCTTAGCCACCACCGTTCATGCCGCGCAGTGTGGCCACGGAGGAGGGACTGACACGGTTGAGATATCTGAAGATCCAATACTTAAAGATGGTGGCAAGAATCACCGGAAATGTCGCGATGAAGAGAAGGATGAAGTTCTCTCGTGCTGGAAAACCAAAGTGATTGGCGATTCCATCCAAAAGAACAGTCCAGCCCTCAGGACTGTGGAATCCAACAAAAATATCGGTGAAGAGAATGATCGCGAAAGCTTTGGCTGAATCGCTGAGTCCGTAAACAGCTTCATCAAAGAATCCACGAAGCACCCTCAGCTCTTCGCGACTGAAAAGACAAACCACAACAAAAGCAACGGTTGCAGCTAAATCTGCCAAAACATTTTTAATGGCATGCGTGCTTTCCGAATCAGCTTCTTCCTTCAATTCTTCGGCTTTTGCAGACAGTTTCTGTTGAAGCTCCTCCTGGGTAGGAATTGAATCCCCGCGAAGAAGAGCATCAAATTCAATTTCAGCTTTAAAGACCCTTAGTTTCTCAACGGCCTGCTCCTCAAGCTGAGGCTTGGGATAACTGAGAAAAGGGAGGTCAGGAGCAAAGTGATCAACCGCAGGGCTAATGATGTACGTGCGGCTCACTTGCTGGACCAACAACGGTACAAGAATCAGCAGAAGCAGCACCTTCAGCGAGATCAGAGTTGAATCTCTACGGCGTCGGAAACCTGCCACCAACGTGGCTTCTGCAGCAGGATTGAGCTGGCGGCGCAATGTGTCGAAGATGCCCAGCAAAGATCGGGGCAGTGGATCAGGGGCTCTGCTGATCGTTGGTGCAGAAGCTGCGCGCCTGGGATTATATCGATTAACAACACTTTCAATCAGTTGAAGTTGTCTGAGTTCCTGGGTGTCAAATTGCGCGCGTTGATATTCAAGTTTGTCAAGCGATGAGCGGCAGACGTTGATGGCAGCCCTGAACTTGCGAAGGATCGTGGCCTGAACAGTTGATGGAACGGAGAGTTCCAAGTCTTGACGAATAGGCCTGTCGCCGTAATATTCAAGTTCAAGACTTTGAATCAGAAGCGCTGCTTCGTAACCACGATCCAGTTCTGAATTCACATTGAATGACTTGGTTCCACCGAAGGTCCCAAGCCAGTTACGTCCTGCCATCGTGTCGTTAGCTGGAGAAAATCCACCAGGTTGCCATAGGTACTATGGTGCCGACGACGAGAAGAACGACAACCCATGTGAAGGCGTTGCTTTCTCCAGTCTCCTCAGCAGTTGGAATATTGGTTGGGTTGGAGACACGCTCAAGCTGGACGGGTGGACCAGGATCTTCACCGCCATTGAGGACGACTTCGATTCGGCTGACTCCGTCGAGGGTGGCCTGGCGAAATCGATCGCCATCTCGCAGCGGTTGGCTCATGGTCGTCCGTCCCGTGCTGAGCAATAGGGACTCTGGTAGCTGCTCCAGCAGCTCATAAGCTGCAACCACCGTCGCCTGCTTGCTCTGAGTTTCCTCAAGGAAAATCAGCAATGGGCGATCAGTCAAATTGGACTCCTGGCTCCATCGATCCAGAAGTTCATCCCCAAAACCGGACAGGCTGAGTCCGTAGTCGAGTCGTCGCAATGTCACCAAGCGGGCATCGACATGGAACTGATCGAGCTCCTGCAAACGCGTGCTGATCTCGTTTCTGCTGGCTCTGCTCAGTACATCGGCTGAATCGAGGACGACATCATCAGGCAGAGACAGCGGGAAATCCTGTGCAGAAACAGCCACCGCTGCTGGAACAGCGAGCAACAGACAGAGCACAGCAGACAGAATCCCTCCGACGAGGTGGTTCAGACGCTTCATGGTCAGGAGCATTGTGCTGACAGTCTGCCTTCAGGAGGAAAGACTGTCGCGATGCAGGGCCATGATGGCCTCCATCACCGCCACTGCTCGGCCGTTAGGAAGCGACAGTCGATCACAGAGTTGGTTTAGGAATCTCTTTTCTGCAGGAGAAACATCCCTGTCGGCATGGGTGAGTTGAACGGCCACGGCCAGTGCCGTCTCCTGCTGAATGGGGGTCAGTGCTGGCAATGCCTCAGTGACCAATTGGTTGACCCCCTGTTCGCGCAGCGTGACCAACAGTCGGTCGAACAAGGCTCCCATCTCCTGTTCCGTGCGGTCCTTGTAGGGAGTGCGATACTCAAGTGATCGTCGCAGGGCATGGGCTTCCTCACGACCGAGGGTGCCGTCGCAGGCCACCGCAGCGAGTGCGATCGAGGCAAAAGCTTCTGCGTCTGTCATCACCACTGGTCAGTGCTGCCCCATTTGAGCAAGAGTGAGTTCTTCTGACCGCAGGATTCTTGAGACCATGCCAGGTTCTGCACGACTCTGTCTGATCTCCGGCCTGTTGGTGCTGGGGCTGGCTGTGTTCAATGCTTTGACAGCAGGAATGTTCACACCGGCACTGCAGCGTGCAGAAGTGCTGTCCGGTATGGCAGCGGTTGGACTGATGCTCGTGGCAGTGCTCTGGACCCGAGCAGTTCCTCGTAATCCCAAGGCCGTGAAGCTCGAGGGCAAGCAAGGTCTCGAAATCGCCTCAGGACTATCCGAAAGCCTGCGTACAGAATTGGCTTGGGGAAGCCATCAATTTCTGACGGCAACTTCTGCGGCGACGATCCTGGTGAACTGGGACGGAATGGTTCTGCTGAGACGAGGTCTGATCACCAAGGAGCCGTTTTCGCCTGGTGAGATCTGTCGACGCAGTACGCATCGGCAGGTCCTGGTGTCACTGGTTCGAACCGCTCTTTACCCAGGTCGGCAAGAGTTTGATCCTGTTTTACCAGGTCTTCCAGCGGTGATGGTTCAACCCCTTGGAGAGCGTGGTTGGATTGTGTTGGGTGGCTGGTCAGAACGCTGCTTCACTCGCTCTGATGAACGATGGCTGGGGGGTTGGGCAGAAAGGCTCAGAACTCAACTGGAGCTGATTTCCGCGGTCGAGGACTCTGATCCACAGATTGATCCGAAGGGAATCTGACCTGAGATTGAACCTTTCCATCCGCTAGGACCTCCTCAGTGCGCCAGTTCCAGCTGCAAGTCTTGGCATTGAGCACCTCCCCTGGCTGTTCAATCCTGCAGTCACCCTTGATCACCACCGTGTTGTCCTCCAGCTCAGCCTGAAACGCATTGCCAAAGATCCTTGTGCGGTCGAGTTCCGCTTCGAAGGGTTGCTCGCTGCGCACGATCTGCGTTCGAAAATTCCAAGTGGTGTCCTGTGCCGTGAGAACGCCTTTTTGACGTGGCATTCGGACAATCACCGGAGCCATCACCTTCAGGTCACCAAAACGTGTATTGCCTTGAAGAGTCTTTCCCTCAAGCTGCTCAAGCACCGCACCTTCCGTGTCAAGTCTCTGTGCCAGTACGGGCCCCTCGGCGTTCAGTAAACCGGTATCCAGATTCCACTCGGCCGGACCGGTTCTGGTTGTTGTATCAGGGTTAGATGGATCGGAGTCCTTGGACCAGCGCTCAAGTTTGACAACACCCTTAAGGGTCAGGTCGTTCGTGGTTTGCAGAAGCTGTGCTTCGGTAGCGCTAATTCTGGATTCTTTGTCGGTAGCCCTCGGACGCTGCTCAATCAGCAAAATCCCCTGCTGCGGACGCCAGCGCAGACGATCTCCCTGAATCAAAAGTCTGGAACCTTTGAGTTGCTGCAGCCTGACATCACCTTCAAGCAGAATCTGCTCGCCATCGTTGACAACTAGAGCCAGTTCAGACTTCACACTGAATGATGGCTTGCCATTCCTGTAGAGAACCCCGTCAGGCTGTCGGGCACGAACAAGACGACGAGTGAGCTCATAACGGGCTTCAGGACTGTTCAAACTCCAGTCCATCAGTCCTTGCTTGGTCTTCTGTTCGAGTTTCAGCGAGCGAAAGACAAAGGGTGGTGCCTGAACTGTTTCTACCGGTTTCTCACTGACACAGCCTGTCAGAAGCGTGAGAGTGATGAGCAGAGCACCGCGCAGGCGACCTGTTGAATAGATCAAGGTCATCAGAGTGGTGATTCGAGCTCAAGTCTCTGCATGACAGGTTCCGGTTTGGGCAGAGGTGATCCGGGAACAAGGCTCCCCCACTTCAGATGGTCGGTCCACGATCCGGAAATCGGGGAAAGACCGAGTTGAGCAAGGATGCGTTGACTGAGATCAGGCACGATCGGTTGCAGAAGAATGCCCACAATCCGGGAACATTCCAAAACGGCATAAAGATCTTCACCAACCTGCACTTCCTGGCCTGGTTGCTTCATCTGACTCCAGGGAGCCTGTTCGTTCAGAAAACCATTGGTGTCGATTGCCAGCTGAAGCACCGCTTCAGCTGCTTTTTGAAAATTGAGCTCCGGTATTGACGTCCGAACCTGCTGAATCGTCAGCTCTGCCTTTCCGCGAAGTACATGGTCGTCGCGAACTGTCTCAGCAACAGCAGGCAAGCCATTGCCAAACCATTTCCTGGACATGGACGAGGTGCGATTGAGCAAATTCCCGATCGTGTTGGCGAGATCGTTATTCACCAGATCCACAAACCGCTGCTGTTGGAAATCACCGTCATCACCGAACTGAATGTCGCGCAGCAGGTACCAACGAACTGCATCCGTACCGCAGCGCTCAAGTAAGAGTTCAGGGTCCAACACGTTGCCAAGAGATTTGCCCATTTTCTGGCCTTCGCGAGTTAGAAAGCCATGGCCGAAGACGCTTTTAGGCAACGGCAAACCTGCCGACATCAACATCGCTGGCCAGTAAACAGCGTGAAAACGCAGGATGTCTTTGCCGATGACGTGCACGCTGACGGGCCAGCCAGCACTGCTAAGGCGATCCAGATCCACTGAACCTCCATCATCCAGAAGAGCTGTCAGATAGCCCAGTAGTGCGTCAAACCAAACATAAAAGGTATGGCCGGCATGGCCCGGAACCGGAAGCCCATGTGACACATTCACACGGGAGATAGAGAAATCTCGCAAACCTCCGGCTACAAAGTTTTCAACCTCTTTGCGACGACTCGCCGGTGCAATGAATCCAGGCTCTGCGATCAGAGATTCAATTGGCTTCTGAAACTTGGAGAGACAAAAGAACAGGTTCTCTTCATCACGCCATTCAAGGGGCTTCTGGTGGGTTGGACAGCTCGGTGATTTGGCATTGGCAGGATCATCCTTGAATTCCTCGCATTCGACGCAGTACCAGCCCTCCTGATGGCCTGTGCGGATGTGACCTGCAGCTTCACAGCGATGGAAAAACTCCTGAACCAAGGGCAGGTGGCGCTCGCTTGTGGTTCGCACAAAACGATCGTTGCTGATCTCCCACTCAGACCAGAGATCCATGTATTCCCTGCTGATCTCATCACAGTGGGCCTGTGGGCTGATCTTGCGAGCCTCAGCCGTGCGCTGAATCTTCTGACCATGCTCATCCACTCCAGTGACGAAAAGAACCTGCTGTCCCTCAAGGCGCTGAAAACGGGCCAAAGCATCACAGGCAATGGTCGTGTATGTGCTGCCTAGATGTGGCTTGGCATTGACGTAATAGAGCGGTGTTGTGAGGCTGTAGGTCATCGCTTCGGCGCTCTCCTTAGGCCCCTTGCTCTGGGGCTGGATCTTAACGACCCTCTGTCCGGGTCCCTGATCTTGCGACCCCGCTGCCTGGAGCATGCGAATGAGTGAGATCTGATTCAGCTGCAGGCCTCATCCAGGAACGGAAAGGATCATGACCGTCAACATTGATTCGGTGGACGTGCTGGTCTGGGGAGGGGGCACTGGCGGAGTGGCAGCAGCGATTCAGGCGGCCCGTGGCGGTGCCTCCACCCTGCTTCTCACCCCAGGGCCGTGGTTAGGCGGGATGGTCAGTGCTGCCGGTGTGTGCTGTCCAGATGGCAATGAACTCAGCCCATGGCAAACGGGGCTTTGGGGAGCTTTTCTGCGTGAACTGGAACAAGGCGAACCAGAAGGGCTCGATCAGAACTGGGTCAGCTGTTTCGGCTATCGACCCAGAACAGCGGAAACCATTCTTCAGAACTGGTTGCAGCAGGAGACCAGATTGCATTGGTGGCCTGGTTGTCAGCTGCTGAATGTCGAGCGTGCGGGCTCTCTGATCACGGGCTTGCGCGTGGAGATGGAGGGAGAGGTCCGCAGGGTGAAGTGCCGCGTTGTGATCGACGGCAGCGATCGAGGTGATCTGTTGCCCTTGGCGGATGCTCCCTTTCGTTTTGGCTGGGAGCCCCAAGAAAAGTGGCAGGAACCCAGTGCTCCCCCGCAGCAACGTCTCAGCTCAGAACCCTTTTTCACAGATCAACCCATTCAGTCCCCCACATGGGTGGTGATGGGCCAACTTCAGAGCGATCAGCTCAAAGATCATCCGCAGCAAGACGAACAACCGTCTAGTTCACGACTCCCTGCACCCTTTCGTGGTGCCTTTGACACATTCGGGCTGGAAAAAACCATCACCTATGGCCGCTTGCCGTCAGGACTGGTGATGCTCAATTGGCCATTGCACGGCAATGACTGGCATCGGGGTTTGGAACGAGCATTCCTCGCTGATGCCAGTCAAGAAGCTGCGCTGTTCAGTGAGATGAAGCAACACAGTCTCTGCTTCGCCGATGCGTTGCGCAAAGCCACCGATGGATGGCTGCAACTTGGCCAGGCCTTTCCCAGCAGTGCAGCAAGCCCTGCTCCCTGGATCGCTGCGATGCCGTATTGGCGTGAAGGCCGACGGATGATTGGCCGCACCACTGTGATTGAACAGGATTTACTCCCCCTGCCAGAAGGTGTGTGCATGTCTGGTCCACCAGTCAATGACAATGAATTGGTTCAGTCGATTGCGGTTGGGAACTATGCCAATGACCATCACTACCCCGGCGATGACTGGCCATTGGCTCCCAAAAGTTGCCGTTGGGGTGGTCGCTGGACAGGAACACCCTTCTGCATCCCCTTCGGAGCCCTGCTGAGTGATGCCATCGATAATCTGCTGATGGCGGATAAGGCTTTCAGCACGAGTCACATGGCCAATGGCGCCACCCGGTTGCAGCCGTTGATCATGAACATTGGCCAAGCTGCAGGAGCAGCGTCCGCTCTCGCCGTTGAATCAAATCTGCACCCATCTGAACTCTCGGTGCGCAGCCTGCAGAATCGACTGATCACAGACGACAGGGCACCAGCCGCAGTCGCACCGCTCTGGGATACAGCCTGGCATCACAGTCAGTGGTTGGAGCGGCAGACAGCAGCCCTCGATCGCAAGCCAATGGCAGCAGCCCTTCCCGAGACATTGGAATCAGGCAGATCAATGCACGCCATGGTTAGTCCAGACGGTGAAGGTGCTTACAGAATTCAACTCGAGAACGCCGAGTCCTGTCAGTTGATCACGCTGGAACCAGCCGTCAACGCAAGACTTCAGACGCTCGACAAGCCGATAAACGTCATGGTTCAAGGCACCCACAACCCCTGGGGAGGATGGTTTCGGACCACCTCACTGCGGTAATCAACGAGCTAAGGCAAGCAGTCTGAGTTGATCACACTGGGAATCAACCTGTTCGACTTTCAGCACGAGACCATCTCCAGGCACCGATCCGGCAGGGCATACAGCGGCAACATCCATGGCCAGATCATCCAGACGAACCAACCCCAACCGGTCCTGAGGTCTCAGCCAGCGCAAGAAATCCACCGGCCACTGGTGGCTCTGGTGATGCTCGAACCAGACCTGTTGCCAGTGGCGCTGATCTTCCCTTGAGATGGTGAGCCCCTCGCGGACAGCTGAATCGAAGCTGTCGATCAGCTCCTGCATAGACTCCTCGCCGAACGGTGTTTCATCGTTGATCAAAGCGGCGATCTGGCGTTGCACCACAAGATCGCCGTAGCGCCTGATTGGCGAGGTGGCCTGGGCATAGGCGCTGAGGCCAAGGCTGAAATGAGGTGAGGGTTGAGTTCCCATCAGTCCGCGGTTCAGACAGCGTTTGATGGCAGCAAATCGAACGGCTCCATCCGGTAGCTGCTCAAGCTCATTTGACGAGGGAAGGTCGGCAGGCAGCTGACTGCGATAGGGCAACGCCAAATTGTGGGTCGAACCGAACCGAGCAGCAACGGCTCCAGCGAGGATCATGGCCTCAGCCACCATTGTCCTTGAAGCACCAGGCTCGGTGACCTGCACGGACAGCTCACCATCACGGCATCGGATACGACCCTCTGGCAGGTCCATCTGCAGTGCGCCCTGATCTGTCCGCCAACGTCGTCGGCGTTCCAGCAGTTGATGCAGATCCGAAAGATCTGCCTCTTCAGGTGGAGCGAAATCAATCAATTCATCGGCATCCTCATAGGTGAGGCGGTACCGCGGGGTGACCCAGCTGCGCAGGATTCCGAAATCACTGATGTCACCGTGCTGGTCGAGATCGACCCAGGTACTCCAGGCAGCATTGCGACGCCCGGTACTGAGACTGAAGGGCCCTGTCGAAAGCTCAAGCGGAAACATGGGAAGATTGCCCCGCGACAGATAAAGGCTGCTGCCACGGCGTCGAGCTTCGAGATCCAAGGGTGAACCCTCAGGGATCAAGCGTCCTGGATCGGCGATATGAATCCAAAGACGTTCGGATCCGTCTTGTCGACGTTCCAGAGCAATCGCATCGTCGATGTCACTGGTCTCGGCATCATCGATGGTGACGCAAGCCTGAGCCGTGAGGTCATGCCTGTGTTCATCTCCCGGAAGCATTCCCTCACTGTTGTCGGCCAGCTGCCTGGCATCAAGGAGCAGCGTTTCACTGAAACCATTGCTCCAGGGTGTGCCCGTCATCGAGGCAGGTTGATGCTCATCCCACTGGCCAAGCTGAATCAGCAGATGACGGAGATCCCCGGCGTTGGCATCGACGCGGGCGGTTTGCAGTGACTGCAACAGCTGAGCATCGAGTTGCGCGCCTTCTTCGCCTTCGCCAACCAGATCTTGCATGCTCTGGATCCATGTCTGGTGAAGAGGATCAAGCGTGTGGAAGGCCACGGGTTGACGTGTCTTCAAGACCTGGATCCATCGTTTGCTTTGCCGTTCAGCCTTGATCTGCATGCGCCGTTCTGCCCGACGGCTGTGGATCTCAGAAGCAGGCCGGGCTTGAATCACGCCCTGTTTAAAACGGAAAAAGTCCTGGTCTCGATGCAAAGCAAGCCAAGAAGCAGCCTTGCTGATCGCAGAATCACTGCCGCAGACCAGCTCCGTGAATCCAGCGAGATCAATAGTCTCTCCTGATTCACGTATTAAGACCCATGCTTCGCCCCAGTCGCGACAGTTGGGACTGGCTTGAGCGAGATCCTCCTCGTCGAAAGTCCATGGAAAAATCCCCAACCGGGACGACGGATCAACGTCGCAAGGCTGGGGGTGAATCAAATCGATGGTCCGGGCTGGAACGACTTGTTCCTTGTCTCGAAAACCAACACTCAAACGGCGTTTGCTGCCTTGGACGGCTATTACAACTGCAAGTTGAGATGATTTGAGGTCGCGGATGCCGACCAGATCTCCCGGTTTGCAGTCAGCAGTGGCCAGGAATCAACCCTCGGGATTCACGAAAGGCAGCAAAGCCACGATCCGTGCACGCTTCACAGCGTTGGTGAGATCACGCTGCTGTTTTGCAGTGAGGCCAGTGAGGCGTCTGGGCAAAATTTTGCCGCGCTCTGTGATGAATTTCTTCAGCAGATCCACATCCTTGTAATCGATGGGATCACCGGGCTTGATTGGCGAAAGGCGCTTCTTGAAGAAGGAGCTCGACATGAATCAGAAACGATTGGAAAACTGGATGAACAGCAGGCTCACTTGATCTCTTTATGGAGAGTCATCTTGTTGAGCTGCGGGCAGAACTTCATCAGTTCCAGCCTTTCTGTGGTGTTCCGACGATTTTTCTCGGTCGTGTAGCGGGACACACCGGGAGAACGCTTTTCGGAAGCGGGAACGGACCGGCATTCGGTGCACTCAATGGTGACAACGATCCGGACGCCCTTGTTCTTGGCCATAAAGGACGTAGCGCCGCAGTTGCGAAGCGAAATGACAAACATTCACTTTACAGGTCCACCTAACCCCACTCCAGGCTTTCAGCAGTGATTGTGAGTTCGTAGGATCACGCGCTGACTTCGAGCTCCCAATGCGGGTTTCTCTCTCCTGGCTGCAGGATTTGGTGCAGGTGAATGAGCCCGCTGATCAACTGGGTGAACGCTTGTCGATGGCTGGATTTGAAGTGGAGGAGCTGGAAGATCTCTCTCTGCTCGCTCAAGGTGTTGTGGTCGGTGAGGTCGTGGCCTGCGAGCGGCATCCAAATGCCGACAAACTCAGTGTCTGCAAGGTGAATGTGGGTGCTGAGCAGACTCTGCAAATTGTCTGTGGAGCCAAGAACGTGCGTGCAGGCATCCATGTTCCTGTCGCCATGGTCGGAGCGGTGCTTCCAGCCGTGAACCTTACGATCAAAGCAGGTGAACTCCGTGGTGTGAGCAGTGAGGGAATGATTTGCTCACTCTCAGAACTCGGCCAGACCAGCGATGTCGATGGAATCGCCATTCTCGAAGATCTCCTTGCGAAAGCGCCAACTCCAGGAGAGCTAGTTGCTCCATCCCTGGGCCTCAACGACAGCGTTCTTGAACTCGCCATCACCGCCAACCGTCCTGATGGTCTGTCCATGACGGGCATTGCCAGGGAAGTCGCTGCTCTCACAGGAGCGCTGCTTTCACTGCCTGAGTCATCCGCTCCATCAAACACGCAAACGCTGGCGACTGATCAGCAATCCAAAGCTTCTATGCAGGCCGGGGGGGTTTATGGCTTGACCGAGGTGAAGAACGTCGATGGTTCATCACGCTCACCGCAATGGTTGCAGCGACGGCTGACTCGTGCCGGAGTGAAGCCCGTCAACGCCGTCGTCGATATCACCAACCTCGTGATGCTTGAACAGGGCCAGCCTCTGCATGCCTTTGATGCTGATGCACTGGAATCACTCTGCGGAGCTGAGATCAGGGCCAAGGATTTCGGACTGCGTCAAGCCCGTGAACGTGAGCTCTTCAAAGGTCTGGACGGACGTGAAATTGAACTGGATCCCCGTGTTCAGGTGGTGACCTGCAGGGATCGTGCCGTCGCCGTGGCCGGTGTGATGGGCAGTGCCGAAAGCGGTGTCTGCGATAACACTCGCAGAATCTGGCTGGAATCTGCCCTTTTCACCCCCGCCTCCGTCCGCAACGGCAGTCGAGCCACAGGTCAGCGCACGGATGCCAGCAGTCGTTACGAGAAGGGTTTGCCAAGGGAAATCACCCTGCTAGCAGCAGGCCGTGCCCTGACGTTGTTCAGGGAGATGCTTGATGCTGAGCTTGGTGAAACCTGGGTTTGTTCAGCAGAACAGGGAGACGATCCGGTCGTGACCCTGCGACGCAAATCACTGCATCGTCTGCTCGGACCTCTTGAATCCACAGACAGCAATGGTCAGCCTGAGCAGCTCGCCGATGCTCAGGTCGAGGCCTGTCTCGCAGCACTCGGATGTGAACTCTCTCCTGCTGCCGATGGATGGAAGGTGATCGTTCCCCCGTCAAGGCGAATGGACCTGTTGCGTGAGGTTGACCTGATTGAAGAGGTGGCGCGACTGGTGGGGTTCGATCGTTTCCAGTCCCAGCTTCCAGACCCGCTTCAGCCCGGTCAGCTGACGCTCATGCAGCAGGCCGAACGACGCTTGCGTCAGCGTCTGAGTGCCTCCGGACTTCAGGAAATCACCACGTTGTCACTCACCGGTGCCAATGATGCTGATCCCAATCGCATTGCCATCAGCAATCCACTGTTGGCGGAGACCAGCCATCTGCGAAATGCGCTTTGGCTGGAGCATCTTCAGGTTTGTCAGCGCAATCTTCAGGCCTCACAGCCTGGATGCTGGGTGTTCGAGATCGGGCATGTGTTCAGGTCCGATGGCGCCGCGATCAATCAGGAAGCTCGGCTCTCGGGAGTGATCTGCGGCGATCGTCGCCTGTCGCGATGGCAGTCCAGTGGCAAGCCCGAACCTCTCAACTATTTCGACGCCAGAGGCGTGCTCACCATCGTTCTGAATTCCTTCGGAATTGAGTCTCAGGATCGTCGTCTCACCGATGACGCGCGTCTGCATCCAGGCCGTGCAGCGAGCGTGGTTGTTGAAGGCCGCCCCCTTGGCTGCTTCGGTCAGTTGCATCCTGCTCTGTGTGAAAGCCATGAGCTGCCGGCGGAGACGTATCTGTTCGATCTGGAGCTGACACGTCTTCTGGAAGCAGCCACCCGCAGCAATCGCTGGAGCCCGCAGTTCAAGCCCTACTCCACCCTTCCTTCGTCGGAGCGGGATCTGGCCATGGTTGTTCCACGCAGCCTGGCGGCAGGAGAGCTTCTGCAGGCCATTCGCAAAGCAGGCAAACCACTGTTGGAGTCGGTCGAATTAATCGATCGTTTTGAAGGCGGTCAGCTGGGCTCCGATGCATGTAGTCAGGCATTCAGGCTGCGTTATCGCGGCAAAGACAGCACGCTCACCGACGACATGGTTCAGCCTGTACATGAGAAGGTGCGCCAGGCACTGGTCAAGCAGTTTCAGGTGGAGTTGCGCAGTTGAAGCGCGACATCAAGACCAGACATTCCAGGTGAGAGGTCTGAGGGAAGAAATCCATCGGCTGAACATGTTCAATCCGATAAGGCCCCGAATCTCCCGCTAATTGTTTGAGATCTCTCGCCAGGGTTGCAGGATCACAGCTCAGATACACCAGCCGTTGCGGCGGATGGTCCAGGATCACGGTCAGAACTGAGGGATCCAGACCCTTACGAGGTGGATCAACAACCAGGGCATCGTGCAGCGGCAATACATCGCGCAAATGCCGAATGACATCGCCATCAAGAAATTGTGTTGACTTCAGCCTGTTGCGTCGTGCATTGCGTTCGGCATGGCGGATGGATGCAGAGCTGATTTCCAAGCCGGTCACTCTGTGGCCAGCAGCAGCCAGCGGTAAGGCAATGGTGCCGATGCCGCAGTAGGCATCAATCACCCGTTGATTGGCCTGCGCGCGAGTAAGCCAGTCGCGGATCTGCTCCACCACCCGTTCTGCCCGGGGTGTGTTGACCTGAAAAAAGGTTGTTGTTCCAAGCTCGAGTGACAGATCACAAAATCTCTCCTCGATCGCATTCTCGCCCTGAAGACATATGGTTTGATCACCGAACACGGCATTGCTGCGTTTCGGCTGCAGATTGAGCGTCACACCCTTTATCTGTGGCCAGCGACGCATCCACGCTGCGCTCAGCGCTTCAACTCCCTGGAGCGAACGAGTGGCGGAAATCAGGGTGATCAGCACTTCACTGGTTCGGACGCCGATTCTCAATCCCAAGTGGCGAAGACCTGGATCGCCCTGCAGGTCAGAATCCATGGGCCAGCTGGTTGATTCAAGGTCCTGCTTAATTGGAGCAATCAATGCATCCAGTCGTGGATCAAGAACTGGGCAGTGGTTGAGATTGACGATGCGATGGCTGCCACGTTTGTAGTAACCGAGACGTACCTTCAGTCCATCGCGACGGACTGGTATCAAGGCCCGGTTTCTGTACCCCAGTGATTCCTGGTCTGGACTCACCAAGGCGTTCACATCCGGATCCAGCTGGCCGATGCGAGTGAGCGTGTTGGTCAATCGCTCCTGTTTCCAGTTGTTTTGGGCCTCCACCGAAAGATGCTGCAACGAACAACCACCGCAGTCGCTAGCAAGAATGCATGGTGGTCGGCGGGCATGGGGAGATGTGGAGATGATCTCCACTCTTCGGGCCAGCCACATCCGCCGCTGACGCTGCTGAACTTTGACCTTGGCCTCTTCTCCAGGCAGCAGCTCAGGCACCGTGATGACCCAACCATTCCAACGCGCCAGGCCACGACCCTGCTGGTCGAGATCCTCTCCAACAACATCGATGGTCAGTCCTGGATGCGGCGTTTCATTCATCGCTGTCGTTGCAATGGCGTAACACCCCTCAGCTCCAACCCATGGCTGGGGTTCATGGCCCTTAAACTATCTACAGCATGCCAGCCGTCATGAGCGTTGTAAGGGATCTGATCCTCCAGGCGGATGACGATCTGCGTTACCCGAGCAGTGGTGAACTTCGCTCGATGGTTGATTACCTCAGCCAGGGTGCAGTTCGTCTGGCTGTGGTCAGGATCCTGACCGACAGTGAAAAGAAGATCGTCGATGAGTCAGCACGACAGCTGTTTGGCTTACGACCGGAATATGTCGCTCCTGGCGGCAATGCCTATGGCCAGAAGCAAAGGGCCCAGTGCCTGCGTGATTACAGCTGGTATTTGAGGCTGGTCACCTATGGAGTGCTTGCGGGCAGCACCGACATGATTGAGCAGATCGGCTTGATCGGCGCACGAGAGATGTACAACAGCCTCGGTGTCCCCATGCCTGGGATGGTGGATGCCATGCGTTGCATGAGGGAGGCCTCCCTGGTGCTTCTTTCGGAAGAGCAACAAAAAATTGCAGGTCCTTATTTCGATTACCTGATCAAGGGGATGCAAACCAGCACCTGATCGATCGGCTGTATCGACAACTGCTCAGTTCAATTCCGTCATTCTTAGGGTCGCCCGTCTCAGTCAAGATTCTCAGAAAGATCTCTTTTGCGTCTCGACTGAGACGAATAATTGCCTTATTCATTGATCTTTCAGTGGCAACTCATCACTCCCAAAAGCGTTTGCATGTCCCAGGCAAGACTCACATCAAGTCCTATCTGCGTCTTGACCAAGAATCATGGGATTGCCTGGTTTTGAGTGCCAAGCCCATCCCCCAGAACTTGACGCGCCGTTCAGATTGATCACATCTCGCCAGCCTCGACCCCCTCATTGTGTCCAACAAACTTGCGTCACTGTGTCAACAGCAGAGACGCAAAGCGGAAAAAGCCTTTTCTCACTGGGTTAATGGGCCTCCGGCCATACCGCTGGACAGGCCCGTTGGCTCGCTGGACAGCCACTGAACCATCTCAAGATGTTGAATTTCGTCAAGCTCAATCAAAATCCAACGCGTAAGGTTCACCTAAACGGCATACACGCCGCAAATAAAACAATCAAAAAAAGTGATCTTGATAGAAACGATTGAATCTCAATGGCCGGGAGCCTGAGGGATTGAATCAAATGAATAAGGAGTTTCTTAGCAGTCTTAAATGAGAACTGAGATAAGTCCAAATTT
This sequence comes from Synechococcus sp. AG-673-F03, assembly GCA_003211205.1. Taxonomy (GTDB): domain Bacteria; phylum Cyanobacteriota; class Cyanobacteriia; order PCC-6307; family Cyanobiaceae; genus Synechococcus_C. The sequence goes on along the minus strand of QCTJ01000004.1, from coordinate 60,233 downwards.
GAGGCTCGAAAAAGCCTACTGAGACAGTTCTTTCTGGCGATAAAGCTCTTTCAGCATCTGATAAGCCTCGTTCAGTCGGCGCATGGCATCGGTTGAACCTCCCGAGTCAGGGTGAACCTCAACGGCTTTGCGCTTGTAGGCGTCGCGGATCGAGCGCAATGTCAACGATTGGCCAGCCTGCGTGGGCAACTCAAGTTGTTTCAGCGCACCATGCAGAGTCATCGTGGACTCAAGCGTTTCGAAGGATGTGACCTTACGGCTGCGCTTGAAGCGACTCACGAAACGACGAATCAGCGTTGGGATTCGGTCTGGCACTGAAGCGCTGGCAAAGGGATCCTCAAGAACAGCGGCAGCAACGATCACCTGCTCAAAGCGAGGAGAAGGAACCATCCAGCTTTTGCAGAATTCGGTCATGGAGTGATTGACCTGACTCCAAGTGAATGTGCGCCCTTCGGATCCATCGATATGGGGCCAGATATCACGAGCCATCCACAACATCACAGCCTCCATCACGGTGGGGCCAGGGTTGGAACTATACAGATTGAGCCAATGGTTGAGAGCAACTTCAAACCAATCCTTGATCTGCTGATCACTGATCACCGGAACAACGGGAATCTCGGTGTTGGGTTGATTCTGTGGCGTGAGGCTTTCGCGAATCGCAGTGCTGCGCTTGCGAACGAAACCAGGCAGATCAATACCAACCCCCGTAGGGGATTCACTGCGTGTTGTTGGTCGTGTAGGGGCGAGACGGTCATCGTCCTGACCTGTCGTCTCTAATCCCCCAGCTGAACCAACTAAAACGATGGCTCGATCCTCATCGTACTGAGGCTGTTGGATCGGTTGTGGAGCAAGCAAAGCCTTGGAACCATCAGCAGCTTCAGAATCAGCTGGCTCCGCCGTGCCCTCGGAAGACTGATCAATTAGTGGATCAATCAGTGAACCGGGCGACTCATCCTGATCAAGATCGGGCTGAAAGATTTCCTCAAGCAACCGTTGAAGACATTCCCCCCTGGAACGAGTCTTCCAATCTTTGCGAAGCTGATCAATCTGGTCGACGAGCTCCTCGGGTAATTCCAGGCTGATGCGCTTGCCGCTCATAAGGATCTGACTTGCTGACCGTCAAGCAGGTTTAATTATCGACCCTGCAGGCGACGCAACCAGTCCTGTTGGGCACGGATGGCGTCACGGTAACGCTGCTCGAGGCTGCTGTTCACTCTTGTCGGTATTATCATTGCAGGAGTCATGACACTGGTGCCACCCCTGGGAGCCACGAGTAGAGGTGGTGGGGGAGTTGCAGTGGTTCTGACAGGCTGCAGAGTTGGCTGTGCAACGGGCGTAGCAGGCATCACTTCAGGTGCAGGTTGCGCATTGACAGCAGGTGGAGCCACTTCTGGCTTGACCCTGCGCGCCTTGGCTTCGGCCTGCGCCTTACGGGCGGCTTTCAACATTTGTTGACGCTCACGCAGCATGGCCAGCTGCGTCACTGGAACCACGCTGAGCAAGTGACCCGGCGTGGCATCGGCTGGGTAGACGACACTCACCGTGACAGGGTTGTTGGATCCACGTTTGAGATCTAGATCGGCAATGGAAAGACTCTGTCCGGAGCGCATACCAACATGGACTTCTTGATATCCCAGTTCAGTCTTGATGCCGATTGATCCACGGAAGGCTGTAAATGGAGAACGACCCGAAGCAACAGGATGACTGAGAACAAGCTCATGAGCACCCTCGCCGGCAAGATTCAGATCAACATCAAAACGGACTCCGTAAGTGCCAACATTATTGACAGCTGAATCCACCATGCGGGTACTGAGTTGATTGACCTGAATATCTCGAGTACCGAAATGATGCTTTCGTGTGCTGGTCAAAGGCACATGCAATGAGCCTTGAGAGAGATCGTGCTGAATTGAAGCTTTATACTCATCGCCAAGTGCAACTCCTGCAACGCGGGAGAACACTTGTCCTGACTGAATCTCACGAATACGATTGAGATAAATTCTTCCTGGTGCAAGTCGTCCACGATCAAGCACAGCGATCAGTGCATCTTCGTCTTGGGTTTCTTCAGCTGCAATTACAGCAATTTGGAAGGGGCCGTTGCTGTTGCCACGCAGAAGGCCATTCATGATTCCGCGAGCGGGAAGAACCGTGCTCACAATTACTTTGCGACTGTTAGGAGGAATCACAACTTCTCTTGAAAGATTGCGATCCAGTTCGCCACGAAGAATCTGAACTGCCGTAGCATCTCCAGGCCCCGTGTTCCAAGGTCTGGGGCCTAACGGCTTCACTCCCATCAATTTGTTGGGGTGATATGGAGCTTCAAAACTATTTTTGACAGAACCTCTTTTGAATCGCAAAGTAACGGGTGTTGTGCCGGGGTTGATGGCAATGGCAGCAACAGTCAACAGGCCTCGGGCTCTGCGGCCTCCCAGTTTGCTGGAATCCTGTGGGTAATATTTGTGATGCATATGAACCCCAAATTCACCATTGAATGTGAATGTGGAGTTCTTCAGCGGTTGGTTGGTTTCGGCAGCAATTGAACTGCCAGGCGAAGTATCTACAAGAATCCCTGGCCCTTTGACAATCTCCGGCTGATTGGAGTGAAGAACGGGCACATTGTTAAAGCGGCCATTCAGAGCCCTTGCTCGTTGACCAGCCATCAAGGGAACATAGGCCTCAACAGGTCTCGCAAATTCGCTCGCGACCGTCGCAGTCGAGACGCCAATCAAGACCAGTAGTGGGATTCGGTGAGACACTTGCGACTGGTGACTGGGGCCTTGAAGGGCTCAAGTTCCAAACTTAATCGCCAGAGTAAAAACCGCCAAGCAATCTCGATGACGCAGTGAGGGGGCCGTTCTCGCCAGGATGGATGGAGTTAACAACTCTCCGGATGTTTCCTCCTTTTGGATGCTCACCCTGTGCTGATGGCGACTGGCAGCGTCATCACCAAGAGCGCAAATTGCGCATGATGCGCTTCTGGCGAGACGGTCTTGAACGTCAAATCGCGGCTGTAACAGCAGCTATCAGCACACTTGAGCAGCAGATCGAACGCGATCAGGTCGGTTCCAACTGAACTGTTAGTTGTTGACGCAGCTGGGCAAGATCACGCTTCACTCGACGTTGAATGGTCATCGCGCTCACACCGGATTGATTACCCACATCTCACAAACTTTGCCCTTTGAGGATCACTTGCTCAAGCGCAGTCCGCTCCTGTCTTGAGAGTCGTTGTAGCGCCTGAGTGAGCTGCCTCAGATGCTCCCTTCGATCCAGTTCACTCGTGGGGTCAGTCTCTTGGCTGACCAGGTAATCGTCCAGTAGCACCAATCGACGTTGCTGAGTGGCTGCATTAAAACCGGCACCGACATCCCGATTGCTGTTCTGCAGCGCTCGCTGAAGCCGAATGATCGCGACTTTGTCCAGCACATAATGCAGGATCGCCCCTCGGATATGGGGTCGAGCAAAGGCTGAGAAAGGAATCTCCCTTTGGCCTTCATAGCCTTCAGCAGCCCTCAGCAACCCCATCAAGCCCACCTGCAGAAGGTCGTCTGGGTCTTGACCACTTTTTGCCGCGTAATGTCTGGCCAGCGGTTCCACAACCTGAATGTGATGTTCAACCCGTGCATTGCGTCTGATCTGCTGTCTGTTCATGGAGCGCTTCAAGTGGAGCTGATGGACTCCTTCAGACAGACATCGCTGATCAACTCACTGCATCAGTGGAATCACGGAAGTCAGGAACAACCTGTCTGAGCAACTGTTCACCACCATGGCTCTGAAGCCAGGTCAAATCTGATCGGTCCGTCGCCAGCAGGTAACCAGCAAATCCAAGTGCATTGACACTGAATCCCTTGACTTTCTCCTGACTGCGTTTGATCAACGCCATCCAAGACTTCGTCAACAGCAGGTTGTAGGGAATTGCTGGTGGTTGTTGGCTGGATTGATCACCAAGACCCAGTCGCAAGGCAAGGGAGCGGTAGAGGTCATTGAGGAGATTCGCCTCCTCGTCTGGATCACTCGAGAGTGGTCGATCAGCGATGACACAGTTGCTGAACAGCGGATCAATGCTTTGTTCGTTGCCTGTCGATGCAGAAGGTTTGTGAAGACGCTCCATAAACCAGGACAGTCGCGGACAGATGCACTCACCTGGATGACGGGGCAACAATTGGAGATGACGATGGGGCTGACTGGCTCCGGCCCTGGGACCACTGTTGAAGAACCAAAGTCCTGTGCTGTCCCTGTCGACCTGCACCAGGGCACGCCAGTCTTCAGGTTGAAGCCAGTCGATTTGAGATGCCCAGCCTTGGGTGATCAACAGCATGTGCCCACGCTGTACGGGGTACTTGTTGAGAATCAGAACGTGATGGTTGTGAATCCGCTCAATCTCCAGTTGAGGGTCCCAGGGAAGAAAAGGATTGGGCTTGGGCCCTTCAGGTCTGTGATGTTTGGGCAGAGCCGCATTCAGCTGACGCAGTTCAAACTGCTCCGAACTGGCCACTGAAAGCTCGATGGTGGAGGTGCTGAGAGGGATCAGGGCACCGCAATTCAAGGCCTGTTCGGAGCGCTCCAGCGCCTTCGACCAGAATTGCTTCTCACCCATCGGATTTGATCCTCGCCAGCGATGCCCCTGCGTAGTACCTGCCGAGGATCTCGTTGAATCGAAGCCCCTGCTGTGCCAGCTCCTGAGCACCATGCTGGCTCATGCTCGCACCGAGATGCCCGTGTGCTTCTTCGGAGATCTCCTGAGTGGATGCATATAACGACTCAACCAGGCCTCCCTTGAAACTCAAAACGAGCCCGCGCGTATCTTCCGTGGCTTGAATGGTTGACGCGTTGCTGCTGGTTCTGCCGGCGTAAGCCTGCCAGCGAGTGGTGTCTCCAAGGTTCCAGTCGCTGTTGGCCGGACGGAGCATGTGAACGAGGCCATAGGAGCGGGCTGCCACGGCCTGGGCTTTGAGAGCTTCGCCATTCCAGTGGCTGGGCATTTCAGCTCCCACAACAGACGTCACATAGCGCTCCAAGTTGATCTGATTGATGGCGAGGCATCCCTGCCCTTTGTTGAGCAGATGAATGGTTCCTTCGTAGGCACGACCGTTCACCAACACCGATCCACTGGTACCACCACAACTCACAAGACCTGTCGATCCCTTGGCGAGCATCCCGTTGACCCGTCCTGGACGAACGGTGATTCCTCGCTGCTGCCGACAGCTCGCTCCATCCTGGGTGCTGACCTGTCGCAATGGCCGCTGACTCAACAGGGCGATACGCAGCTGAGGATCAGGGCTCTCACTGGGTGCAGGCACCTCAGGAACAGAGGCTATTGGCGGCACTTGATCACCGCTTTTGGACTGAGTTTCTGCATCAAACAACGTGCTGAGCAAGAGCTCTGCGTCTTGGCTGCCTGAGTGGAAACGCCCAGCTCTGGTGGACCAGACGATCAGTGAGGCCAGCCCCGCACTCGCCAGCAGAGTTAGTAACAGTGGTCGAACGAGACGCATACCCGCTGAGGCGGCGCTGGAATCATGCCTGAAATGTGCACCGATAGCTGGCAGGGACGAGCTCTCGTTGTCGGGGGAGGCGGGATCGGGCGGGCATTGAGTGCGGAACTGGCACGGCGCCAGTCATCCCTGCAGGTGACGCTGGCCACGCGTCACACGGTGTCGGACCAGGAATGGACGGTTGATCTCCAGTGCACGGACAGTCTCAGCAAACTGACCGAACAACTCAGGGGTGACTCCCATCCTCTGAGAGTGGTGATCAACGCCACTGGACGTCTTCACGGCCCCTGCTATCAACCTGAAAAACGACTGCAACATGCTGAGCAATCTGCATTGCTCGACTCGTTTGCGATCAACGCGGCTGGTCCACTGCTGCTAGCCAAGGCAGTAGAGCCTGTTCTGAGCAGGGACTTACCCTTTCATTTCGCCAGCCTGAGTGCCAGGGTTGGCAGCATTGGCGATAACCGCAGCGGAGGCTGGTATGCCTATCGCGGCGCAAAGGCAGCACAGAACATGATGTTGCGCTGCCTGAGTCTTGAGTGGGGTCGACGTCTGCCGCTGGCGACCGTGACTCTTTTGCATCCTGGAACGACAGACACAGCCCTTTCGCAGCCTTTTCAGAGCTTTGTACCCAAGGAGAAGCTGTTTAGCCCTGAGAGGGCAGCAGGGCATCTCCTGGATGTCCTGCTGGGTCAGACACCATCCGACAGCGGTCGATTTATCGCCTGGGATGGTCAGGACATTCCCTGGTGAGCATGTTCTCGCAGGATATCCAGTGAAATGATTTCTACCGTGCTGCGTTCTGTGGAGTTCAACAGAACCGGGGGAGCCATTCCATCCTCATGCGCCTCCTTCCAGCGAGGCGCACAGACACACCAGTGATCTCCAGGTTGAAGACCCGGAAAACCAAACTGAGGCATCGGGGTGCTCAGATCATTGCCCTGAGCCCTGCTGTAACTGAGAAAGCTTTCTGTCATCACGCAACAGACGCTGTGACGTCCGAGATCGCCCACATCGGTTCGACAATGTCCATCTCTGAACCATCCGGTCATGGGCTGACAACTGCACACCTCCAGAGGCTTACCCAGAACATTCAAATCGCTGGCCTGGACTTCGGTTTCGGGAAATGGTTCAGAGCTCATTGCGCCATGGAATCCATGAGGAGTCTGCCGAAGTACTGGCACATTGCGCGACAAGATGGTTGACGGATCCCGGGGGCGAGGCGTTAAAGGTCAATCAGTTATGCCTCCTCGATGGATTGGGAGTTCACTGAAGACGCAGCGTTCCTCGCCCTCTGCGACGCCTTCCGCGAAAGCGGGGAATCCTCAGCGATTGAGTTCCTCGCCAACGGTGAGGGGGCATTCCACTTTCAGGACCTGTCTCAGAATGCTGCGGGAGAGGGGATCGACCTCAGCGAATCCAGTGCCCTCGAGGAATTTCAACAGGAAGTGATCGACACGATGGAGAAGCTCTGCCAGGGATGATCCACAGAGCTCCATCAGCGGCTTGGGTCAGCCGTAGAAGAAGCTGATCTCCTTAGCCTTCAGACCCTCCCATCCAGCATCGATCAAGCGCTGATTCAGCGTTTCCTGGTCGAAATGTTTGGCGCCGGTCTTGACCACACGGTTGCGCATCGATTTGCGGACTCCGCTCCGCTTGCGCTGGCTTTCAAGGGTCATCACTTCTCTGTAAAGCGTCAGCATCTGAGCTGGCAGAGGTGATCCATCCAGATCGATCCCTGCATTGATCGCCTCGTCGATGACGCCGGGCCCACTGAGATCCATGGTGATGCGGTTGATGAAAGCTGCAGTCTGCAGCAGTGATCCTGCTTAAGCGCTGAAATAGCGGGCTTTGCTGTGCAATGCCACCAGTGCCGTGGTGCTCTGTTCCGGATGAAGCTGGTCGCCCTCATCCATGCTCAGGCCGACACGGTCAGCGCCAAGCCACAGCAGCTGCTGCCGTGAATCAGCAACGTTGGGACATGCCGGGTAGCCAAAGGAGTAACGACTGCCCCTGTAGCGCTGGGCCAACACATCCCTGAGCTGCATCCCTTCAGGATCTGCAAATCCGCATTCGCGTCTCACACGCGCATGGGTCCATTCGGCAAGAGCTTCGGCCATCTGAACGGCCAGTCCATGGAAGAACAGGTAGTCGCTGTAGGAATCGGCCTCGAACAGCTGTTGAGCAAAGACAGAGGCCTGCTCCCCCATCGTGACCGCTTGCATCGGCAAAACATCGCTGGGACCTCCGTCAACGAGGTCTCTGTAGAAATCGGCAATGCAGTAGCGATTGCCGCCTCGCTGGCGTGGCACAGAAAAACGGCCAAGTTCGCGCGATCCGTCCGGGTCAAAAACAACAACATCGTTTCCTTCTCGTCCGCAGGGGAAATAGCCATAAGCCACAGCCGGGTGTAGCAGGCTTTCGTCGATAGAGCGTTGCAGCCAAGCCTGAAGAACGGGCTCTGCCTTGGCTTGCAGATCAGCCTCATAGTCTTCCCTTGACTGGCCTTTGACCTTGCGCATCTGCCACTGTCCGGCAAACAGAGCCTGTCGGTCGAGGTAGGCCATCACCTCAGGCAGAGGTATTTCAGCGTCTCCCTGCAACACTTTTGGACCCAGGAACGAGGGCTGAATGGCCGCCTCCTCAGGCACGGTGTCGGATCGATCGAAACTGACCGGCACAGGGTCTGCCTTGATCTTCTTTCCACCTTCACTCGGCTTCGAATCATCGGATGTAGCGGAGTCGGATTGCGAACCCGATTCACCTCCGAGGGTCAGTCCCTCAGGAGTGCCATTCAAAAAGCCTTTTTCGTTATCCCAGGAGTCGGACTGACGGGCATCCACAAAGGCATCCATGAAACGCAGATCTGTAAATGCGTCTCTTCCGTAAAGAACTTTGCCGTTGTACACCTCACTGCAATCCTTGTTGACAAACCTCGGTGTTAGAGCAGCTCCACCCAGAACCACTGGAACATTGATACCAGCTTCATTAAAAGCAGAGAGATTATCTTTCATGAATGCGGTGGATTTCACAAGAAGTCCACTCATCGCGATGCAGTCCGCCTGATGCTGTTCTTGAGCAGCAATAATGGCTCCAACATCCTGCTTAATACCTAAATTAATGACCTCATAACCATTATTAGTGAGGATGATATCGACGAGATTTTTGCCGATGTCATGTACATCTCCCCTGACCGTGGCAATCAGAAATTTTGCCTTTGCTGATCTCTTGCCGTCACTTTTCTCCATATGCGGTTCAAGGAACGCAACAGCTGATTTCATGGTTTCAGCAGATTGCAAAACGAATGGAAGCTGCATTTGACCAGAGCCAAATAATTCACCAACAACTTTCATTCCATCGAGAAGGAAAGTGTTAACGATCTCGAGTGGTTTGTAATTTTCAAGCCCCTCATTAAGAGCCACATCAAGGCCGATCCGTTCACCATCGATGATGTGCTGCTTGAGTCTTTCCTCAACGGGGAGATCGGTCAAAGAGGGCCCAGAAGAGCGGGCCTCCTTAGTACTGACACCCTCAAACAGCGTGGTGAGCTCAGTTAGGGGGTCATAAATACAGACGTCTCCATCAAAACGGCGAGAATCTTTGATTAGATCGCGACAAACCTGTTGGTGACCCTCATCAATCTTGATCAGGGGAAGAATCTTCGCGGGAGAAACAATCGCAGCATCCATACCTGCCTCACAGCAGTCATGGAGGAAAACAGAGTTGAGCGTAATTCTGGCGGCAGGAGATAGTCCGAAGCTGACATTCGAGACACCGAGCACAACGTGAACACCGGGAAGTTCGCTACGAATCCGGCGAATCGCTTCAATCGTTTCAATTGCATTGCGGCGATCCTCCTCAATTCCTGTTGAAATTGGTAATGCGAGGGGATCGTAAAAAATCTCTCGGGCTGGGATCCCAAACTCAACAGCATCTCTGTAGGCACGTTTTGCGATAGCGACTTTTTTCTCAGCCGTTCGCGCCATGCCCTCCTCGTCAATGGTGCCGATCACAACAGCTGCGCCGTAACGGCGAGCAAGTTCAAGTACTTTGAAAAAACGTTCATCACCATCCTCATAGTTCGTGGAATTGAGGATGCATTTACCGCCGGCAACTTTCAGTCCGGCCTCCATTTTCTGCCATTCAGTTGAATCAAGCATCAGTGGCAGATTCACGTTGGTGACCACACGAGTCACCATTTCATGCATATCTTTCTCGCCGTCGCGTCCCACATAATCGACATTGACATCAAGAACATGAGCGTTCTCCTTCACCTGCCCACGTGCCAGACCAACAAGGCCATCCCAATCCTCTTCATTCAGCAGTTCACGGACCTTTTTGGACCCGCTCGCATTCAATCGCTCGCCAATGATCAGGAAGGAGTTGTCCTGGAAATAGGGTGTTGCTCCGTACAGCGAAGCTGCCGCCGGCTCATAACCCAGCTGCTGGCGTTCAAGGTGGTGCGTCCTCACCTGCCGCTCGGCGGGTTTCAGTTCATCGGAAATCTCTGACAGCGCTTTGATATGAGCTGGTGTAGTGCCACAGCAGCCACCAATCACCTGAACACCAAGATCCTCAACGAAGTGCATGAGCTGCATTTTCAGCTCAATGGGAGTGAGCCGGTAATGGGCAACACCGCCGATGTTCTCCGGGAGACCGGCATTGGGGATGCAGCTCACAACAAAGGGCGAGTATTCGGCCAGATACTTGATGTGCTCCTTCATCTGCTCTGGACCGGTGGCACAGTTCAAACCGAGCACATCGATCGGGAACGGTTCAAGAATGGAGACCACGGCAGCGATATCCGAGCCAACCAACATGGTTCCCGTGGTCTCCATCGTCACGGAGACCATCAACGGCCGACGTTCGCCGCTGGCTTCAAAGGCATCCTCAACGCCTTGAAGTGCTGCCTTGATCTGAAGCACGTCCTGACAGGTCTCGATGATGAACAGATCCACATCGCCGGCAATCAGGCCTGCCGCCTGATCTCGGAAGGAAGCTCTCAGCGTGTCGAAATCAATGTGGCCGAGTGTGGGGAGCTTGGTGGTCGGCCCCATTGAACCTGCGACGAAGCGCGGCTTATCCGGAGTGCTGTATTCATCTGCGATCTCACGGGCCAGTTCCGCTGCACGTTTGTTGAGAACGAAAGCCTGATCCTCAAGGTCATATTCCGCCAGGACCACTGACGCGGCACCGAAGGTGTCCGTCTCGATCACATCACAACCAGCCTCCAGAAACTGGCGATGCACGGCCTGCACCGCGTCTGGGCGCGTGACCACAAGGTTTTCATTACAACCCTCAAGCACTTCCCCACCGAAATCATCGGCCGACAGATCCATCTGCTGCAGGGAGGTGCCAGTGGCACCGTCAAACACCAGAACAGGTCGACTGGGATCGTGCAGGCGCTTGAGGAAGCGGGATGATTCAGTGATGGACTTCGTCTGAACTGCCTGCATCACCATTGGATCGATGAATCCATCCTAAGAAATGCAGGTCTCAGGACCCCGGTTTTGACGTCAAAGACACAGACTTTGGCAGGCTCATCTCTCCAGATCGATCCGGGTGACCCAGTGGGCATATTGCTCATCTCGGCCCTCTGTTATCGCCACCAGCTTGGAGCGAAGCGCTTCCATCAGGGGTCGTTGTTGCGAGAGAACCGTTGACTCCAGCTGACGGATCGGACTGATCTTGGCCGCTGTTCCTGTCAGAAAGACCTCATCAGCGATGAACAACTCGGTCTTATCAACTGGCCGCTCGATCACATCAATGCCCATGCCCTTGGCCAGTTCAATCACGCTGGCTCGCGTGATCCCCTCGAGTATGTCTTGATCCACTCCCGGAGTAATCAGCTGGCCGTCACGGACGATGAACAAATTCATCCCACTGGCCTCACTCACCTTGCCGCGAGTGTTCATCAGCAGAGCTTCATCAAAACCGCAGGCGACGGCCTCCGACTTAGCCAGCGAGCTGGTGATGTAGGCACCGCTGATCTTGCCGCGCAGGGGCAGTGAGCGATCTTCCTGGCGGGTCCAGCTGCTAATCCGACAACTCACTCCATCCGGGGAGAGATAGTCACCAAGCTCCAGCCCATAGATCAGAAAATCGGTCTCGATGTTGTGCAGTCGTGGCGCGATTCCGAGATCACTCGTGTAAACAAATGGCCTCAGATAAATCGGTGTGGTGGGTTGATTGGCATGAAGCGTCGCTGTGAGAGCTTCCATCACGGTCTCTTCACTGAGATCAGCCATCAACAGATGGGCGCTCTGAGACAGCCGACGGGCATGACGGTCAGCACGGAACAGGAGCATTCCTCCGGGTTTGATCGGGTCGGGAATGGCCCGCATCCCACCAAAGGCACCAGTTCCGTAATGCAATGCATGTGTCGCCACCGACACCTTGGCATCCTCGAAAGGAACGCAGCGTCCCTGGAACCAGGCGTAGGGAAGGAACTGATGCATCGCTGAGGGTCCGTTGACCAGATCTTCTCACCCGTCAGTTCCCGATTGTCCTGTCCTCTGGAGAATGGGGACATGCATCGTCTAAGCAGCCTGCCGGGGGCCGACACCGATGGGCCGATTTCCTACGTGGAGCAACCCACTGCGCCGGTGTTGTTTCTCACCAGCGCCAGCTCGGACATCTCCGCCCTGGCAAGGGTTCTAGACACGCAGACACAACCGCTCTGGCAGCACGGAATCCGTGCGCTGCCGCTGGATGCCCTGTCCCATCCGGCTCAGATCGATCATTACCTGGCCCTCTGCACGGATAAGACGCAACTGATCGTGATCAGATTGCTCGGAGGTCGTGGTCACTGGTCCTATGGCCTTGAACAATGCTGCTCATGGCTTACGAAACAGAAGGGTCGTCAACTGCTTGTTTTGGCCGGAACTCAGGACCAGGACAGTGAACTTCATCCACTCAGCAGCCAGCCTGAGCCCTTCTGTGATGCCATGGCAAGGCTGTTGCGGGAAGGAGGAGCAGACAACCTGCAGCGTTGGCTCGATGGTCTGGAATGGATCCTGTCCACGGCCTCAGGCGAAACGTCCGCCATCGATGCACCGTCATTGACATTGACGGCCAGCCCCGATCCTGACCCCTACGACTGGCGACACGAAGAAGGGTCGAACATCGGGGTGCTTCTTTACCGCGCCCATCGCCAATCAGCGGATGTTCACTGGTGTGATGTTCTGCTCGAAACCCTACGAGCGCATGGACTGGTGCCAAAAGCACTCTGGGTGAGCAGCCTGCGTGATCCGGTCGTGCAGAGGGCTGTGAAGGATCTTTACCGGCAACAGGCCGTGGAGCTGGTGATCACCACCACATCATTCGCATCGGTTCAGTTTTCGGAAGCAGGTCTGGGTGCACCCCTCTGGGATGACCTGGATCGTCCTGTTCTGCAGATGCTGAGCTCCGGACGTTCCCGTGAGCAATGGCAGGACTCGTTTCAAGGCCTTGATCCCATTGATCTGTCCCTTCAGGTTGTTCTACCGGAGCTGGATGGTCGGATCACAACGCGGATAGGCGCCTTCCGCGAAGTGGACCACGCGGATGAGCGCTTGTGCACAGCGGTCAAACGCCTGGAGCCTGATGGCGCTGGCCTGAACTGGATTGCTGAGCACGCCAGGGCCTGGGTCGACTTGCGTTCCACTGAAGCCAAACAGCGCTCAGTCGCACTGGTCTTGGCGAATTACCCCCTGAGGAATGGTCGTCTGGCCAATGGCGTGGGTCTCGATACACCAGCAAGTTGTCTCAACATCATGCGCTGGCTTCGCGATGAAGGATTCGATCTCGGTGAACAGCCTCTGCCGGAGGATCCTGATCTGTTGATCCAACAGGTTCTCAACGGTCGAACCAACGATCCGGAAAGTCACAGCAGGCCACCGCTCACCTATCTGCCGCTCTCGAACTATCTGCGCTGGTGGTCATCTCTGCCTGAGACAGCAAGGTTACCGATTCTCGATCGCTGGGGTGAACCAGAGCATGCGGTTGATCTTGAGCTAAAGGGCTTCGCAATCCACGGTGTGCGTTTCGGACGTGTGGTGGTTCTTGTGCAGCCCAGTCGTGGCTATGACGCAGATCAGCTCAGTGACCTGCATTCTCCGGATCTTCCCCCTCCCCATCGCTATCTGGCTCAGTACCTCTGGCTGCGGGAGATCCACCACTGTCAACTGATGCTGCACGTTGGCAAACACGGCAGTGCGGAATGGCTGCCTGGCAAGTCGGTGGGCCTCAGTCCGCTTTGTGCACCTGCGCTCGCGCTGGGTGCCATCCCCCATCTCTATCCCTTCATCGTCAACGATCCGGGTGAGGGGTCGCAGGCCAAACGTCGGGGGCATGCGGTGATCCTGGACCATCTCACACCTCCCCTCGGCAGGGCCGGTTTGTATGGACCCATGCTGGCTCTGGAATCACTTCTGGATGAGTACGTCGAAGCAAAGCAACTCGGTGCCTCCCGATGCGATCAGATTCAACAACAGCTGATCCAACAGCTGATCGATCTGAACTGGCCGTCGATGGGGAGGATCCTGGCGAACCAGAGTTCACCAGCAGAGATCGGTGCCTTGCTCGAGCAAGTTGAGACCTACTTGTGCGAACTCAAGGAGGCACAGATCAGGACTGGTCTGCATCGACTGGGAGACCATCCCCAACCAACCCAAATAGTTGAATTGTTACTGGCGATCGCCCGCTCCCCGGCGTCTGATCGTCCTGGACTCACCCAGTGGATGAGCCGCAGTGTCGGCCTGGAATGCGATCCCTGGAAGGACGAGGATGGAGCGTTGTTGTCTGACCAGGATCGGCAGATCCTGGAACGCCATGGCTGCCATCAGACTCGGCGACTCAGTGATGCGGTGGAGTGGATCGAGGCACAGGCCGAACGGCTTCTGCTGCTGATGATCAACGGCGATGGATCGCAGCAGCACGACCAGGCCCAACCGCTGGATCACTGTTTTCAGCAATTACTTGAATCAGAGCCACTGCCCGGTCCACTCCAGTTCATCAAGACTGATCTCTGGCCTCGGTTGCAGCAATCCGCCAGCCATGAACATCAGGCCGTCCTGGCGGCAGCGAGCGGCCGACGTATCGCTAGCGGTCCTTCTGGCGCACCAACACGCGGACGCGATGACGTTCTGCCGACGGGGAGAAACTTCTATTCCGTGGATCTGAGAGGTCTACCCACAGAAGCCGCCTGGGATCTGGGTCGACGCAGCGCGGAACAGCTGCTGGATCTTTACGAACTCGAGGAGGGGGAACCCCTGCGGCATCTGGCCTTGTCGGTCTGGGGAACAGCCACCATGCGCAATGGAGGCGAAGACATCGCTCAGATGTTTGCCCTGCTTGGGGTGCGACCCGTCTGGGATGGCCCGACACGGCGCATGGTGGATCTCGAGTTGATTCCCTTGACCCTGCTGGAGCGACCGCGCGTGGATGTCACGCTGCGCATGTCGGGTCTGTTCCGGGATGCCTTTCCACAGCTGCTTGCCTGGGTTGACCGGGCCTTGTCCATGGTGGCTGGGCTTGATGAAGCCGACAGGGACAATCCCCTGGCAGCTGTCACACGCAGCCGAGGTCCTCAGGCACGTCTGTTCGGATCAGCACCAGGCTCCTATGGCGCTGGTCTTCAGGCCCTGATTGATTCAGGTCAATGGGAACGGCGTGATCAGCTTGGAGAGGCCTATCTGGCCTGGAGCTCCTGGAGCTATGACGCCGAAGCGACAGCTCATCACGATCGGGAGGGACTCGAACAGGCTCTCCAGGACGTTCAGGTTGTGCTGCACAACCAAGACAACAGAGAACACGACCTGCTCGACTCCGATGACTATTACCAGTTTCAGGGAGGGTTGGCCGCTGCAGTGAACCGAGTCAGCGGCAACGATCCGAAACTGTTTTTCGCTGATCACTCCCGAAGCGAACGGTTGCGGATTCATCGACTGGGTCGTGAGATCGACAAGGTCGTTCGAAGCAGGCTGCTAAACCCACGCTGGATCGAGGGGATGAAGCAGCACGGATACAAGGGCGCCTTCGAGATGGGGGCCAGCCTGGATTATCTGTTCGCCTATGACGCCACAACCGGTGCTGTTCCTGATTGGTGTTACAGCAAAGTCGCTGAGCGTTGGCTGCTGACCGTTGATGTCAGGGACTTTCTGCTGGAGCGCAATCCCTGGGTCATGAGAGACATGGCTGAACGCTGTCTGGAGGCGGCTACAAGGGGACTCTGGTCAGATCCGGATGCCACGTTGCTCGATGAAATCAGACGCGTGTTGCTCGAATCAGAGCGAGCGGTTGAAGGAGGGAACTTCAGCGGCTGAGACGCACAATTATTTGTTGAGATCGCGAACCATCGAAAGGAACGGATCGATTGAACCGGGCTTGTTGCTCTTCTGGGAACTTGGAGTGGACGCTTTCGGTTCCTCTTTGGGTTTGAGCTCTTGCTTACGGGCCAGAGGAGCCGCATCCGGGGCTGCCGTAGCGTTCACTCCTGCTTGGATCAGAGCATTTCCTTTGAGTCTTTGATCCAGTTCTGACTGGGTCATTGTTTCGGCAAAGGTTTTCTTCACCGGCTTGGGGACACCCGTATTGACGCTGACCGATTCCTTTTTGACAACCTGATCGCCCAACCCCTCACTGCGTCGATCGACTTTCAGATCCGTGGAGTCCACCTCTGTGACCATCTCCTTCATTCCAGGGCTATCAAGAGTTCCTGGAAACGTGTGGCGGATGGTCTTGGACTCACGCATGTAGTCGCGATCGCCAAAAGTTGAAGCGCTGTCGCTGTCGAGGAAAAAAGCTTCCTGTTTCGGCTTTTTGGCCTTAGGACCTTTTGCAGACTCGTTTTGATCCGAGCTGGAATTAAGCAGACGATCGAAGAGGCCCATACCCGCAGAGAGGGAATTCAGTCGAACTTAGCGACCTTCCAGGTTCAAGCCGTGACTATCTGTTCCACACGTACGCAAAAGGCCAAGGTTCTTCAAACGGCGATCGATGGCTTCACAGACCACGGGAGACCAACTCCAACGGGTTTGCATGTCGTAGTCGTACCAGGCTTCACCCCCATCAAATCCAAGTTCTGCAGCGGCATCAATCAGATCCGCAAAGCCGACTCTGTATCGACCTGGATGGGCAAGAATTGCTAGCCCTCCGGCGTCATGAATCGCCTGACAAACGCTCTCAGCTCTGAGAGCTTCTCCCACAGCTGCATCCCCCCGGTTGTAAACAGCGAGTGACCTGTGGGCAGGTTCGAAACCGAGGGCAAGCACGTGCACCAGGCAACCGCGCAGGATTGCGCTGATTTCCATGCCGCTCCAGAGGTTGGGGACCGTCTCTCCAAGATCTCGCTGTTGCTTGAGCCAGTCCTGCATGGGTTGGAAGGACGCACTGGAATGGTGATCCGTCACAGCCAGTTGGGTCAGTCCCCTGGAGGATGCCTGCCGAATCAAGGCCAGAGGTTCAAGACTGCCGTCACTGCAGAGGGTATGGCAATGAAAATTGAACTGACCTGGACAGCTGTCAGGCCCAACCGTCTCCAGAACAGACCTCAGCGGATGGTGATCAGCCGGCATGGGACGCCTTTGAGGAGGCGGCTTTGTTCGCTGAAGCTTCATGGGCAGCAACCTCACTCGCTGCAGCCTCGCTTGCAGCAGCCTCAGCCCGTAGACGCCGCCAGCGGGCATAAAACTGGATGGAGCCCGCCATGAACACCACCAGAGCGACGATGAACCAAGTGGCAGCGCTGGTGGGGAACTGGGTCTTGAAGACCACCAGCATCACCACGATCACCAACAACAATGTCGGCAGTTCATTCAGTGCCCTCAGCTGTTTTCCGTTCCAGCTGAAGGTGCCTGCCTGCAACTGACCCATCACTCGATAGCAGAAGGCGTGATAAGCCAGCAGAGCTGCCACAAAGGCAAGCTTGGCGTGCATCCAGCCCTGCTGAAGCCAGGCAGGCTGGGCAATCAACAAACAAATCGCCATCGAAACCGCGACCACCATCCCAGGGGTCGTGATGATGTTGGCGAGGCGCTTCTCCATCAAGCTGTATTGCTGCTGGAACGGCACGCGCAGTTCTGGTTCCAGCTCTTCAGCTTCAACGTGATAGATGAACAACCTCACCAGATAGAAGAGGCCTGCAAACCAAACCACAACACCAACGATGTGGAGTGTTTTGAACCAGAGATAGGCCTCGGGGGGAAGCGACATCACAAGGAAAGGTATGAATTGACCATAGGCAGGGTTCAGGTCATCGAGTCAAGGAATGCCTCAGCTCGGCGTTGATGAGTCAGCAACACCTCTGGATCCATACGGTCCAGGTTGCGAGCCATCATCGCCAGCCGGAACTGACCACGGAAGAAGTCCTCGTGTGTCTTGATGAAACTCCAGAACAATCCATCCCAGATGTCGCACCACTCTCCTTTGCGGTAATCCGACATCTTGCGCACGTAATTTGAGCCGGAGAGATAGGGCTTGGTGGAGAACAGGCCTCCATCAGCAAACTGACTCATGCCATACACATTCGGGACCATCACCCAGTCGTAAGCATCGACGAACAGCTCCATGAACCAGCAGTAGACACGGTTGGGATGAAAGCCGCAAAGCAGCATCAGATTGCCCAGCAGCATCAAACGCTCGATGTGATGGCAATAGCCAGTGTCCAGAGCGTGGTGAATTGCGTCATCGATTGGGGGCAGGCCGGTTGTGCCCAGGTAGAAGGCCTCGGGGATGGGCCTGTCATCGAAGTCCCAGAAATTGCCGGTGCGCATCTCCGCCCCATGGCGCTTGTACATCGCGGCCATGAACTCGCGCCAGCCGATGATCTGGCGAATAAAACCTTCAAGTGAATTGAGCGGCACATCCCCCTCTGAAGCCCTTTCAAGCGTGCGATCGAGAACCTGCTGAGGTGTCAACAGACCGATATTGAGCATTGGCGTGAGCACGCTGTGCCACATCACCCGATGCTGTGTGCTGATGGCGTCCTCATAGGAGCCGAAATCTCTTAATCGCTGGCTGAGGAAGTCTTGAAGCCAGGCTTCCGCGGACTTGTGATCCAGGGGATAGGCAAACAGATCCCAGCGACCGATCAGCGGCAGATTCTCTCGTTCCAGCTCCTGACGCGACCGATCCACCACAGCAGCTGAGCTGACTTTTGGTTCCTGAGGAACAACGATTTTCTTGGGCAGCTTTTTGCGGTTGTCAGCATCAAAACTCCAACGACCTCCAACGGGGCCACCATCCGCTTCAAGCAGAACATTCAGACGTTTGCGCTGCATTTCATAGAACTTGACCATGAGCGGCTTGCGTCCTGAGGCGAAGTGCTTGTTGATCACGGAATCTGGCGTCAGCAACATCGGCGTGGCACTGATCTCGAGGTTGCAGCCGTTCTGCTCCGCAAAACGATGCAGGCGCTTACTCAGAACGTCGTCGACAGGATCAGCCAGATGGAAGTGCTTGTAGCCCATGGCGAAGAGAGCCTGGAGATGTCCCTGCGTATCAGGCGCCTGCTGGTGGCGTCGTTCCAGCACGGTGAAGCCTCGTGCACGCAGGTCTTCTGCGAAGACAGCCATGGAACATCGATGCAGCAGCAGACGCTGACGGTGTACCTGCATCGGCCAGTGCGGGTCCGTTCCAAAGAAGAGCGGATCCTCAATCAGCGCCACCGCCCGGCCTGCGTTCAAGCTTGGGTGATCAGCAAACAGCTGATGCGGGTAGACAACGGTGAGCTCCAATCTCAACTCTCCCCGGCAAGACGACATGCACGTCGTCCGATGGATGTGGCATAAGCCCTATCCACAGGACCTGACATGGGACTGAGCTGGCCTGCTTTGCAGTTCATCACGACCTTTTCTCGATGGCCCAGCTGGTCGTTGAGTTTCAGCACGAGCTGCCAATGGTTCTTGGCGCTGCGTGTGATGTCATCCGCACAGACAGGTCCGGTGCAGAGTCCCGGTGAGGCGATGACCGCACGAGGAGAGATCAAACCGACCATGAGACCCATCACCAGTGCGGCCAATGTGAAAGCACGGATCATGGTGTCGAGGAGCCCGGGTCTGGAATCTGCCCATCCTGCTCTGCATCCTGATCAGGGTGGAAAAAGCGATGGATATCTCGGGCCAGCGCCAACCCGACACCTGGAGCCTGAGCGAGGGTCTCCACCGGTGCCAGCTGAATGGCGTCAATGGAATGGAAATGGGCCAGCAAATCCTTCACCCGTTTTGGTCCAACACCAGGAATGTCAGACAGACGTGAACGTTTCATTCGCTCACCCCGCTGCTGTCGATGAAAACTCACGGCAAAACGGTGAGCTTCATCGCGAAGGCGACGCAGCAGAGCCACGCCGAGCTGGTCGGGTTCACTCTCCAGCGGATGACTATCACCCGGCAGAAAAATTTCCTCTCTCTGCTTGGCCAAAGAGCAGACGTTGAGATCCTCCTGCAAGTCCAGCTCTCTGAGAGCTTCCATCACCGCGGAGAGCTGACCTTTTCCGCCGTCAATCATCACCACATCAGGCCAGTCGTTGAGACCATCCGTCTGCAGAGCACTTCCGCCTCTGTGTCGCAGAGCTCCGACATCGACGCCTTCAGCCTTAGCGCGTGCCCAGCGTCGGAAACGGCGCCGCATGATCTCAGCCATGGCCATGAAGTCATCGCTGTGCCCAGCCCTAATACTGCTGCTGCGGATCTTGTACTTGCGGTAGTGCTGCTTAGCGGGCAGCCCATCAATGAACACCACCTGGGATGCAACGGCATCGCTGCCCTGAATGTGACTGATGTCATAACCCTCGATGCGTCGAGGCGGCGTGGGCAGTTCTAGGAGCTGAGCCAGATCTTCGGTGGCGAGCGCCTGCTGCTCCTGACCTTGTTTCGCCCGTTGCAGCTCATAGTCGGCATTGCGCTGAACCAGTTCAATCAGATCTGCTTTCTGGCGCTGCTTTGGGCAGTGAATCTGAACCTTGCGTTCGCGCTGTTCCGTCAGCCACTCCTCGAGCAATGATTGTTGGAGAAGTGGATGCTGCACGAGCAGCTCCGGCGGGATCTCAACCGCATCAACCTGGCTGTAATGCTCCTCTATCACCCGCTGAAGGATCTGTCCGGGATCCTGATTACAAGCATCAGCCATATACCCGAGTCGACCAACGAGCTTTCCTGCACGCATTTGAAACAGCTGAACAGCAGCCAGCCGTTCATCGGCCGCCATGGCAATCACATCACGGCTAACGGAGGCATCGGGCAGACTCATTTTCTGATCTGCAGTGAGCTGATCGAGTCCCTTGAGCTGATCACGCACTTTTGCGGCTGCTTCGAAATCCAGTCGTTCGGCGTAACGCTCCATCTGTTGATGAAGGAGTTTCTGAAGCTCATCACTGCGCCCCTGAAACACCATCGCCACCTTGCGCAGCGTGCGGTGGTAATCCTCTGAGCTGATCTGCTCCTGGCAAACACCAGGACAACGTCCGATGTTGTAGTTCAGACAGGTGCGGTCCTGATGGAGTGGCCTGGGGCGTTGCCTGAGCGGGAACACTCGCTTCACGAGAAAGAGGGTTCGTCTCAGCAACCCCACATCCACATAGGGACCATAGAAGCGATCCAACGGACTGCGAAAACGTCGACGCCGGGTGATGAAAATTCTCGGGTAAGGCTCACTCCAGGTGATGCAGAGATAGGGGTATTTCTTGTCATCTTTGAGCAGCACATTGAAGTGCGGCTGTTGGTTCTTGATCAGGTTGGATTCCAACGCGAGAGCTTCTGCCTCGCTATCGGTCACGATGAATTCGATCTCACAGATCTGACGCACCATCAAGCGAATGCGCGGGCTCAGATCGTGGCGACTGCGGAAATAGCTGCGCACCCTGCTGCGCAGACTCTTGGATTTGCCCACGTAAAGCAGACGATCCTCAGCGTCACGCATCAGGTAGCAACCAGGTTCGGTCGGGATGTCCTTCAGCCGACGTTCCAGGCGATCCGGTTGCTCGAGCAAGGTGGGCATGCCGAGAATCTAGTGATGCCGGTGTGCATAGGATCCGGCCAGCTCCCGCTGAAGTTGTTGCGATGAAAGCGCTCTATCCAGGCAGCTTCGATCCTCTGACGCTTGGTCATCTTGATTTAATCGAACGCGGATCATCCCTGGTGGAGGAACTCATCGTTGCGGTGCTTCAGAACCCTGGGAAATCACCCGCCTTCTCACTGGATGAGCGACTTCATCAGATCCGTCTCTCCACAAGCCATCTCAACAATGTGCGTGTGATCAGTTTTGACGGTCTCACCGTCGAATGCGCCAGATCCAATGGCACGCGACTCATCCTGCGTGGTCTGCGTGCGATGAGCGACTTCGAATACGAGCTGCAAATCGCCCATACCAACCGGTCACTGGATCCTGATTTTGAGACGGTCTTCCTCAGCACATCAGCTCACTACAGCTTTCTCAGCAGTTCAGTGGTGAAGGAAGTGGCTCGTTTCGGTGGATCTGTAGTCCATATGGTCCCGCCGGTGGTGGCGGAGGACCTCATGAGGTTCTTTAATTCGCCTTTCAACCAACCGCAGCGATGAGCGAGATCCGGTTCTCCGTAATCGACCAGCTCGACCAACTCGAGGAGATCGTGCTGGAGGGAAGTCGCATCCCCTTTAGTGGTGGACGGCTCGTGAATGAGCAAGATGCTGTTGAGTTGCTTGACGCGGTGCGTGAAGCCATGCCCGCTCAGGTCGAGCAAGCTGCCCAACTGCTCCAGAAGCGGGATGAGTTCATCTCCACTGCGCGCGCGCAGGCCGACGAGATCGTCAACAAAGCCCAACAACAGCGCGAACAGCTACTTGCTCAGGCATCCATCCGTCAGGAGGCGGAACGTCAGGTCAACGAAATGCGTGAACAAGTTCGTCAACAGTGCGAGCAGATGCTGCAGGGCGTTCGCCACCAGTCCGCCCAGATGGAGCAGGACATGCAGTCGAAGCACGCGCAGCTTGAGCAGCAATTTGCATCCCGTCGCCAACAGCTTGAGCAGGAATCACTGCAACGCCGGCAACAGCTCGATCATGAAGCCAACGAACTCAAGCGACAGCTAACTGAGCAGCATGAGCGCAATCGGCAGCAGTCACTCCAGGAGCTCGAGCAAATTCGTGTGGAAGGACTGCGCCTGCAGAAAGAAGCTCAGACTGAAGCGGAGCGACTGCACCAAGATGCTCTGCAGTTTCGACAGCAGACACAGCAGCAATGTGAAACGCTGATTCAACGCAGCCGCCAGGAAGCTGGGAATGTTCAGGACGGGGCCAACCGTTATGCGGAACAGACCCTCGGTGAACTCGAGCAGAGACTCAAAGAGATGACTCAGGTTGTTCTGGCCGGACGTCAGGAATTGGTCAAAATCCAAACGGGTCGACCGGAGTCATCCGAGGTTGAAGCCAAGGACGGCAAAACCTTCCCAATCAGCCGAGCACGTCGGGCCGCTTCACGGGTGCGACAGATGAGGGGCATGGGCTGAATCTCTTCACGGATCGCAGGATTTGCCCCATCACCGTGTTGGGGCGGACCGATCCGTTGGAAATCATGCTCACGTACCTGGGTCCATCGACGGTCTGCAAATAACCGGAAATGCTGCGAACTCCGCTGATGGTTCCTGTCTTGCCTCTGAATCGACCGTCAAGAACGCTGCCTCGATACAGATTGCGCAGGGTGCCTCTCTGTCCGGCAATGGCCATTGAAGCTTGGTAATAGGCGGAGAACGGGTGCTGATCCATGCGCATCAGCAGAGCAGCGATGGTGTTGCTCGTGACCCGATTGTTGCGTGAAAGACCACTGCCGTCAGCCACACGCAGGCCCTGAACCGGCAGACCTTGCTCGAACATCCAGCGCTCTGTGGCCCGGGAGGCCGCCCTGACATCCCACAGACCAGAAGCCTGGCGCATGAGCACTTCTGCGGTGAAATTGTGGCTCTCAGTGTTCGCAAGACTGAGCAACGCGTGCATAGGAGCCGAGCTTTCCTCGTGCAACACGACCGTGTTCTGCTGCACAGCTGAAAGAGTTTCAGCAACAGGTTGACCCCTCTGGATCTGGATCGTTCCCCCGCGACGAAGCGCTTCTTGCTGGAACAGTCGCTGGAGCCGCGAGTAGGGGTCACTGACAGCGCCGCCAACGGCATTGCTGGTGAGGGCCAATCGTGTAATCGGAGCGCCATAGGCATAACCACGATCGGCAGGATGCCAATCGCTTGGCCACCAGTTGCTACGTGGCTCTTCGCGCACCATCAGCTTCACGCCAGCGACTGAGTTGCCTCTGGCACCGCCTTGACGAAGGGCGGCAAGAACGAATCGCTGAAGACCTGCGATACCGAGATCAGGATCTCCCTGGCCGTTCAGTTCCAGCGAACCATCCGGTATCTGGATCAAACGGGTTTTCAAGCGAAAATCCGGTCCGAGGCGATCGAGGGCGTAGGCCGTGCTGATGAGCTTTTGATTGGACGCTGGAATTCTTGGAACGGCACCGTTGATCGTTCCGAGGACATCTCCGTCGCTGTTGAGAACAGTGACGGACCAAACCCTCGCTTCACTACCAACATTGGATCTGAGAGCCCTTTGAAGAGCTGGACACGAACGACCTGGCTGCAACTGGGGGAGTGGCTGCTCGGTCGGTGGCGGCGGTGGCATCGTCAGCGGAACCAACTGACTGGCAGCCACGGGCATAGCGAGTGGAGTCAGAAGAAGTCCTGAGGTGAGGAACGCTGTGCTCATTGAAGGGAGACCCCACTGACAATTCCGTTCACCCGATAGAAACGGCCCTCAAGTTCTACAGGAATTCCCACTTTCAGCTTGGTGCCTGCCATCACAACACCGGACGAGGTCACGGTGGCGTCACCTTGGAGAACGAAACGGGCATCAAGCATGCCCTGAATCTCCCTGTTGGGGTCATCCGCCATCACAACGCTTCCATCTGGGAGGACGGATGCAAGCTGGCGCCTGATGTCGTCGACCCTGATGAGTTGCACGCTTCCAGCGGGCTGATTGCGGATCACCAGTGATGTGCGGCCTGATTGGAGAGCTTCCGCAATGAATTGATCCGGATCCGCAGCACTGGTATTACGGACGTCCACGGTGACTTCAACCGGTTTGATGGCTCCTGTGGCCCTGGCGACCGTGTTACTGAGCTTTGGACTCCACAGAACACCTCCCAGAGCCACAAGAGCAACAACCGCCGCGGCTGCGTCAATCACGGAGATTGATCGAAGGCGTTCAGAGAAGGCCATGGGAGAAAGCTTGAGACGGCAACACTAAAAGTGATGGGCCTGGCAATCAACCACGCAGATCATCGATAAAACGATCCATCGCCCCGAGGGCCTGACTCAAACCGTCGCCCGCACCGGCGAGGGCTTGGTCAATTTGTTCTTGATCCGGACGGACATCGAATTGCTTGACCCAGCGATATCCGTCCGAATCTTGTCGGAACAGTTCCCATTGCTGCTGATGTTCTTGCATCAGAGCACCTTGGAGAAAGGGTTCCAAATGAAAGGCCGATTGCCAGGTCGACATGAATCCCTTTCGACGCTGACGAGCCACGCTGCCGATTCCGACCGCAGCATCTTCAAGACGGCTGTTCAACAGCACGACCGGTTCAAACCACTGACTGCAGATTGCTTCGACGGTTTCGTAATCGCTGGGTTGAGCGCCGACGATCAGCAACAGATCACCACGGCCTGCCCAAGCAGGGTCGCGTTGAAGCTGATTCAGATCAACGCAGCAGTCTGCAAGCTCAGGTCCATCACGCTTGGCCAGAGCTGCGGCTCCTGCATCTGGCCAGGCAAGGAGCAAGCCAATCCCGCTGTCCTTCAGGGCTTGAGACATCCTAATCGAGGGCCCAAGCAACCGCAGGCCCTCGAACTTCCAGGTCACTTGCCAGCGACCACGACGTTTGGAGCCAAGAACCTCACTCAGAGCAACGAAAGTCCGCTGTTCAGCTTCGGATAAGTCAGCAGGGAGAACAGCGATCACCAGGCTCAGTCAAATTGTTTGGGCGGAGCGTACAGCCGCTGCAGCATCAACTGCAGAGTGACTGTTCAAGTCCGGCTTGGAAGCGATGCACAATCTCATCAAGGTGCTGACGCTCAATCCAGGGGCCAAGACTGAGTCGGACGCTGGATCGGCACTTGGTCTGAGGAAGCCCCATGGCAACCAAAACAGGGCTGTCGCTATCTTTGCCAGAGGAACAGGCACTGCCACTGCTGACGGCCAATCCACAGGCATCAAGACTGCGTACGAGCCCACGTCCTGAAACAGGCTGGCCGTTGTGATCGCAGACCAGCAGTGAAAGATGGTGAGGCAAACGGTTCTCTGGATCACCACAGACCAACAAGCGTTCATCTATCAGCAATCGGTCGCGTAACGCATCGCGTAGATCAGCAACGCCGTGTCCTGATCGCGCGAGATCGGCTGGAGCACAGCACTCGATCTGATCGAGCGCAGCAGCCATCCCGGCAGCCAAAACGACAGATTCAGTCCCACTTCTGAGGCCACCCTCCTGGCCACCACCAGACAAGAGCGGCATCAGCTCAGAGCGGTACGACTGACGCATCATCAAGAGGCCGATTCCTCTTGGACCTCCGATTTTGTGGGCCGAAGCACTGAGCAAATCAACCGGTAAATGTTTCCAGCTGGGGAGGCCCTGGCTCAGCACCTGCGTGGCATCGGTATGAATCGTGATGCCCCTTGTTCTGCAAGCTTCTGCAACCTTCAGCAGGGGCTGAATCGTGCCCACTTCACCCTGGCCCCAGACCAGTGAGACCATCTGAGTGGGAGGCGCCAACAGCTCCTCCAGATGTTCCAGTTTGATCCTGCCCAGCTGATCAACAGGCCATTCGGTCACCTCCCAGCCGCTCTTAGTCAGCAGACATGCCGCGCCTGTGACGGCGGGATGTTCCACCGAGGAGATCACAAGCCTGCCTGGCGAACGTGTTGCGGCGAGCCCATGAAGCGCAAGATGAATGGACTCGGTGGCTCCGGAGGTGAAAACCACGTCGCTGTGATCTGCACTGAGTTTTTCAGCAATCTGAAAGCGGGCCCTCTCCAATGCTTCAGAGGCTTTCAGACCCAATCCATGAAGGCTGGAGGGATTAGCCCAGGCCTGATCCTGGGTCTCGATCATGCGTTGAAGCACCCCCGGTCTGAGGGGTGCAGTGGCGCAAGCATCGAGATAAATCACACGTCTCTCAGGATTGGGAATCGCGTTGGAGTCGCGAGAGCGTTCGCTGTTCCAGGGACTCCGTGGCGATGTTGATCATCGAATCCAGCGAGTTGGAAGCAAGGAATTCCTTAACTCTGGACTGGGCTTCCTCCTCAGAACAGTCTTCAGCTGGTTGGCGGTTCTCGGGCTTACTGCTGGCTGCCTTAAGAGACGCTGCTTGTTCAGCCTCTACCGATGTTCCACCAGTGGTTGAACTCTGAAACGGGACGAGTTCAGGATTCAGAACACCATCGAACACTGCAACAGCTGGTCCAGTCATGAACACCGATGCACCAGGCTTCTCCCAGCTGATCTGAAGAGGCCCTCCTGGCAGCTCAACGGTGGCCTGTCGATCGCTAAGACCGAGCAGAACAGCCGCCACAAGCGTGGCACAGGCACCGGTGCCACAGGCAAGCGTGGGACCAGCACCTCGTTCCCACACTCTGATTGCGAGCTGAGAACGACCGTGCACCTTTAAAAAATGCACATTGGTTTTGGCCGGAAACACCTCGTGGCACTCGAGCTCTGCTCCCCAGCGTTCAAAGGGAATGGCGTTGAGATCATCGACGGGAACGACTGCATGAGGGTTTCCCATGCCCACAGCGGCCAGGGCAAGAGCGTCTCCATCAAGTGTGAGTTCACCCACCGGAAGACCCGTTGAGTCAGCATTGAGCGTGGTGGGGACAGAAGCGGGATCAAGGAAAGGAGCTCCCATATCCACACGGATCTGACCATCGTTCTGAAGTTCCGGAATGATCAAACCAGCGGGTGTTTCGATCGACCATCGACGACCTGGACCATCCCCATCACTGTCAGCGAGGAAACGCGCAAGACATCGAATTCCATTGCCGCACATCTCCGCTTCCGAGCCATCAGCGTTGAAAATGCGCATGCGCAGCTCGGCATCGCCTTCCGGAGGGAGAGCCAAGATCAATCCATCCGCTCCGATGCCAAAGCGTCGATCGCAAAGGCGTTGGACCCAGCCTGGATCTGGGGTATGAATCTCAACGGACAATTGCCCGGAACGTCCCTGCATCAAGATGAAGTCGTTGCCCAGCCCTTGATATTTGCTGAATGTCAGCATTCAGAACAACCCTGTGATACCAACACGTTACAGGATTTCGAAAACTGATATTCGATCCTCAATCCTGCTCAACTCAGTAGCTCTGCGGAGCGATGCTGACGGATTCCGAGCTTTACATCGCAACCTCTTGAAGATCTCGAGTCAAGTTGTTGATGACAGAACAGCCCAACCTCCGAGCATTGCCACCAGGGGCAAAATCAGAAGAAGCAAAAAATTCAACAAAATAATCTCTGCAATACATTATTGAATTAATGGAAGGACCTGATATAAGAAAGGTATCGATCCAAAGATTGCAGCACAAAGCTGAATCAAACGATACGTTCATCAATAGTGCGATGCAATCTCAGAATCGCAATTCTGCAGATCGCCTTGACTAGGGCGCTGTCCAGAAACCGCTGTAAAACCAGTCATCAATGAATTTATCCAGCTCTTGATCGGTGTCACAGCCACTCTCCCTAATTAGCTCATCATCTGAATCCAATTTGCGAATTTCATAAAAATCTTCAGGTGTGAAATCACCTTCATCCAGCTGATCCAACATCGAGGCCCACTGATTCGTGAGTGCGATGAGTAACTGCTCTCTTCTCTCAGTGGTTAAGTTCAAAACAAGACTGTGATGAGTGCTTCGGTGGTTCTTTCAGACGTGTTGTCGTCTCGTCAGGTCAAGACAGATTCAGTCTGAAGGATCAATCGCTCACAAGCCAGGCATCCCCAAGGACTGATTGACGTTGCCAAGCGTCTTTGCTGGAGTGCAGACAACTTTCCGTTTTCCCTTCCACACCATGGAGTCAACGGGCTTCGATCCCAGCTTGCCCGGTATCCGGTTGATTCAGTCGTGGATTCGTGAGCAGCGAGTGCTCGGGATCGAGCTGAATGATGGCAGCAGATTGGATGGCTGTCTCGCCTGGCAGGATCCTCAGTACTTCGCACTACAACGGGAAGACAGCAACGATCCCGTCTTGATCAATCGCCTGGCGGTGCTCACCATTCGCCCTTTGGCCTGAGTGACTTCGAGGCGGCTTCCAGAGGAAGGCCTCAAGCTGTGTCACGATCTCTCGCAGGTGTTTTCCTGATGTGACAGCCCCGCAGTCCTTGTCCATGCCCGAATCCAGTTCGGGGCTGTCCGATCGCTACGACCCCTCCCTTCTCGAAGAACAGTGGCAGCGCAAATGGGAACAGGAAGCGCTTTATCAAACAAATGATCCCAGGCCTGACCAGAAGGCTTTTTATGCGCTTTCGATGTTTCCATACCCCTCCGGCAGCCTCCATATGGGGCATGTTCGGAATTACGTGATCACCGATGTCATCGCCAGAGCTCAGCGG
Source organism: Synechococcus sp. AG-673-F03 (assembly GCA_003211205.1). GTDB lineage: Bacteria > Cyanobacteriota > Cyanobacteriia > PCC-6307 > Cyanobiaceae > Synechococcus_C. The sequence goes on along the minus strand of QCTJ01000004.1, from coordinate 31,151 downwards.
ATGCGCGGTGACGCTGTGCTGCATCCGATGGGCTGGGATGCCTTCGGTTTGCCTGCTGAAAACGCGGCGATCGAACGCAATGTTGACCCCGGCGTCTGGACAGACCGGAATATCGAACAGATGCGAAGTCAACTTGGTCGTCTAGGGCTATCGATCGACTGGTCTCGGGAACAGGCCACATGCCATGAGGACTATTACCGCTGGACGCAATGGCTTTTTCTTGAGTTGCATTCAGCAGGTCTGGCCTACCAGAAGGAAGCAACTGTCAACTGGGACCCCATCGACCAGACGGTGCTTGCTAACGAGCAGGTTGATTCCGAGGGGCGTTCCTGGCGATCCGGTGCGCTGGTCGAGCAGAAGAACCTGACGCAATGGTTCCTGAAAATCACCCAGTACGCAGACGCTCTGCTCGAAGACCTGGATCAGCTGCAGGGATGGCCTGAGCGGGTCCGAACGATGCAGGCCAATTGGATCGGACGCTCCATCGGGGCAGAAATCGACTTCCAGGTCGATGGCTACAACGACGCCACGATCACCGTGTTCACCACCAGAGCCGACACCCTGTTTGGTGTCAGCTATGTGGTTCTGGCACCTGAACATCCACTCGTCGATGCTCTGACCACTGCGGATCAGAGAGAATCCGTTGAAGCATTCCGCGATTTGGTCAGCGATCTGTCCAACGATGAGCGCACAGCGGATGATCGTCCCAAGCGGGGTGTGGCCACCGGTGCAGAAGCGGTCAATCCAGCCAACGGTCAGAAGGTTCCAATATGGGTTGCTGACTACGTTTTAGCGGAATACGGAACCGGAGCTGTTATGGGAGTTCCCGCCCATGACGAACGCGATTTCCGTTTCGCAAAAACCTACAAGCTGCCCGTGCAGCGTGTCATCCAGATGGATGGCACTGATGAACACTCCAATGACGGTGAGGCCTGGACAGGCCCTGGAACCCTGGTCAACAGCGGAGCCTTTGATGGCCAGAGCAATGACCAAGCCAAGCAGGCCATCACCGAACACGGCGCGACAAAAGGATGGGCACGAGCCAAGCGGCAGTACAGGCTGCGAGATTGGCTGATCTCGCGTCAGCGCTACTGGGGTTGCCCGATTCCAATCATTCATTGTGCGGACTGTGGTGCCCAACCCGTTCCAACAGATCAGTTGCCGGTGACTCTGCCCAAAGACGTGAATCTTGCCGGCAAAGGTGGATCACCTCTCGCCGCACTCGATGACTGGGTGAATGTTCCCTGCCCAATCTGTGGGAAACCGGCACGACGCGAGACGGACACCATGGACACCTTCATGTGTTCCTCCTGGTATTTCCTGCGCTTCGCTGATGCGCAGAACTCCGATCGTCCATTTGAGAGCGAGGCCGTCAAAAAGTGGCTGCCTGTTCAGCAATACGTCGGAGGCATTGAGCACGCCATTCTTCACTTGCTGTACTCGAGATTTTTCACCAAAGCCTTGAAGGATCGCGGCTTGATCTCGATCAATGAGCCCTTCGAGCGCCTCTTGACTCAGGGAATGGTGCAGGGGGTGACCTACCGCAATCCACGGACGGGGAGATATGTCGCTCCCGCTCTTGTGGTCGACCCGGGTACTCCGAGGGACCCCCACGACGGCGAAGAGCTTGAGGTGCTGTTCGAAAAAATGTCCAAGTCAAAGCACAACGGAGTCGATCCAGCACTGGTGATTGACAGCTATGGAGCGGATACGGCTCGGATGTTCATCCTTTTCAAAGCGCCGCCGGAGAAGGATCTTGAGTGGGATGACGCCGATGTGGAAGGTCAATTCCGCTTCCTTCAACGTCTCTGGCGGCTCGTTGACAGCGTCAGCAAACTGACAGCTCCGGATCAACTATTGAGCAACGATGTTTCTGGCATTCCCGCAGAGCTGTCCGAATCTGAAACAGAGATTCGACGGGCTGTTCATCTGGCTATTCAGGCTGTCAGTGATGATCTCAGCGGCGAGTTTCAGTTCAACACCGCGATATCGGAGTTGATGAAACTGTCGAACAGCCTTTCTGGAGCTGTGCTTAATGCATCAAGGCCGGTCCAGGTGGAAGCGATGGGAGCGCTGATCAGGCTGCTTGCTCCGTTTGCTCCACACCTTGCAGAGGAATTTTGGTTCCGACTCGGAGGACAGGGCAGTGTTCATCTCCAGACCTGGCCTCAGCATGACCCTGCTGCACTCGTGCAAGACACGGTTGATCTGGTGATTCAGATCAAGGGAAAGGTCCGAGGAACCATTCAGGTTCCAGCTGAGTGCGACAAAGACACGTTGGAGGCCCTCGCTCTGGCAAGCGATGTGGCCAAGCGCTGGTTAGAGGGCAAGCCCCCCAGGAGGGTGATTGTTGTGCCAGGGAAGCTGGTAAATCTGGTGCCGTCCTGACGGCCAATCAGCATTTACTGAAACGCAGAGTTGCCGGTTTGTTCCAGTCACCCTGTGCCTGATAGCCCCGGTTATTACCGGTGAGATGACGCACAATCCAGAAGACGGCTTCAACCGATCCTTCGCCGATGGCCTGCTGGATTTCCACGACCGAGCGGGACACCCCATCACTGAGCACGTCCTCAACCTGAAGCTGGAGTTTGAGGATCGCAGCTGCTGCCTTCTTGCCGGCTTCCACGCCAGGCTGGTGATAGGCATTGATGTTGACCAGTTCTCCGTAAAAGCCAACGGCACGTTCGAACAGAGCAATGAGAGCGCCGAGTCGGCGGGCATCGAACTGACGCATGCTGATACTCAGACTCTGGCGGCCTCCCTCTGTGAGAGCTGAACGGGTTCCTTGAACGAAGCCATCAAGAAAGTCTCCAGGCCGCTCACCATTGATCTCAGGGATGTCCTCCACATCGCGAAGCACTTCGATGAAGGTCACGAAGAAATTGTCGACACCATCTCTCAGCTGCTGAACGTACGCGTGTTGATCTGTTGATCCCTTGTTGCCATAAACGGCGATGCCCTGATGGGCCACATCACCATTGCGATCGAGGCGCTTGCCGAGGGACTCCATCACCAACTGCTGCAGGTATCGACTGAACACCTCCAGGCGATCGCGATAGGGGAGCACCACCATGTCGCGCTTGCCCTTGCCTCCCCCCGCGCAGTACCAAGCTGCGGCCATCAGAGCTGCAGGGTTGCGGCGCACATCATTCACACGAGTGGCTTCGTCCATCTGAGAAGCACCTGCCAGGAAGCTGCGGATATCAGATCCGATCAAAGCTCCCGGAACCAGGCCAACAGCACTGGTGATGCTCGTGCGTCCGCCGACCCAGTCGAACATGTCGAAACGCTGCAGCCACTGTTCAGCAACGGCCTGCTGGTCGAGCTTGCTGTCAGCCATGGTGATCGCCACAGCTTGAGCCGACCATTGACCTCCGACTGCTTCCAAGCGATGACGTGCCTGCTCCATCCCGAGATGGGGCTCAGGTGTACCACCCGACTTGCTCACCGTTACAACCAAGGTGGTCCGTAGAGCATCGCCAAGCTCAGCGAGCACCCGACTCATTCCATTCGGATCCACATTGTCGAAAAAGTGAAAAGGAAGTCCGACACCCTTCTCCTGAAGGGCCCGGATCATCAGCAAGGGGCCGAGTCCACTGCCACCAATGCCGATCCAAAGAACATCCGTGAACGGTTGACCGGTCGGAGACTTGATCGTTCCATCGATCACCGCCTTTGCGAACTGCTCAATCTGATCAATTTCAGTGGAGATGTGCTGACCTACTTCCGGATCAGGAGCCAGTTGAGGATGCCTTAGCCAATAGTGACCAACCTGACGATTTTCGTCGGCATTGGCGATGGCACCGTTCTCAAGGGCCTTCATGGCCTCAAAAGCCATCTCCAGTCTGGGCGTGAGCTCCTCAAGCTGAGCATTGTTCAGGTGCATGCGGCTGACATCCAGCCACATTCCGAGGTCCTCGTGATGCCAGAGAAGATCACAGAATCTCTGCCATTGAATCTGGGCATCAGTGGCACTGAAATCCGGGAAACTCATCTAATGGAGAGAACTCTCTGTGCCGAAGTTATCCAGGATCCTGCGGAATGCCCATGAACTGAGACACCACGGCTAATCTCCGTCAATGCTTCCTGACAGGCTCAGTTTCTGCTCCGCAATGGTCCCGAGAGCGATCACTAGCCTTACAGCCCTGGCCATCACGGCTGTTGCCTTTTCCATGACGGGTTGGCCTCCTCTGCGTGGGATCAATCCCCACAGCGATTTAGCGCAATCATCCTCACCCCTGTCTCAGGAGAGTGATCCCGATCCGACCGATTTCAGTGCCGAAGAGCTCGAACATCTGCAACGCCGGTTTGGCGTCCATGGACCTCAGACGCAACTGGCTCAATTGTTCACCCGAGGGGTGGATCAGCTCCAACCTTTGCGTGCCAACACCCTGTCGAAACTGCACAGGTTGAAACCTGTGATCCAAAGAGAAGCGGGTCGCCACAGGATCAATCCGATGTTGATCACGGCCATTCTCTTCGACGAAATTCAGCACTCCAAACCAGGCGAAGATCTGCCGTTCGTCGTTCACTCAGGTCTTGTGGAGACGCATGGTCCTGCGCAGCTCGGAATCAGTGAACTGATCCATCAAGGGCGGCTTCCTGTCGATCCCTCCCCGCAGCAGATTGCAGCTGCCCGCGACCTGCTGATGGATCCAGATGCCAATGTGGAGCTGCTGGCAGCGAAGCTGGCACGACTGAAAGGTGAGCTCGGACTGGAGCGAGAAGCAATCCTGATTGCAAGCCGTTCCTATGTCGATGCCAAAGCCATTGCCACCCTGGCCTACTTGCATAACGGCAAATTGGATTATCCCGCCAGGGTCCTGCGCTATATGCAAGACCCTGCACTTCATGGACTGATCTATTCCACGATCCGTCCGGTACCACTTCCTTTGATCTGAACAGCTGCCGCCTTTGCCTACGCCTGGCAGAGCTTGCCTAGGGCAGCAAGGCGATTCTGGAGTTCGGACCAGGAGAAGCTGCGGGGATCAGCCCGTGCTCCACCCAGGTCAACATGCCGGTGGGTGGTGATCGCAGCAGGATCGATCTCAAAGCGTTCGAGCCATCCATCCAGAACCAGAGCCAGGGCGTCGTACTGAGCGGCCGTGTAACCGCTGTGGTAGCCATGGCTGCCATGCCCATCATCCGGTGTCTCAAGACTGAGATGGAGTGCAAAGTTGTTGACAGAGCCATCGAACTCTGAATTGGTGACGGCCCACTCACCGAGAAACGCAGAGTATCCAGCGCCATAGGCCCGCTTGAGTGGATCCACCACATCCACGATCGATCCATCCAGACCGACCAATGAGTGATAGCTGACTTGATCTTCATCACGGGGATGGGGAGTCAGAAATGTGTTCACCGCCGAACTGAGGGAATAGACAGTTTCATGGAGGACCACAACCCGAGGAGCAGGGTTGATGGCCTGGCCCCATGGGTTGCTGCGGAAGCGATCTCCGTAATTGGTTGGATCAGCAGGAATGGATTGGCGCAGCTGAGGCAGTTTGCTGCGCTTGGCGAGAAGTCGACTGCGCGTCGACTGATCAATCCCCGAACACTGCCGGGCAAGAGGTGATGACCAGGACGCACCATTTGGAGCATCAGGTTGCTGTCCAGGCAATACCTTGTCCGGATCGGAGTCGCGAGCGACTTCATCCAGCAAATCCAAGAGGGAAGGCTTGCGAGCGACGCCATCAGTGGACTTTTCTGCGGTGAAACCAACCAACGACAGCACTAGCACCAGCGTGGATGTTGTCGCGAGCAGAATTCCTGCTCCTGGCTGGCGCAGCAAGCCAAGAGAATTGAGCCACACACGGTTCAGATGATCTGGAACCATTGATCGCGGAGCAAACGAGCCTCCCTGGAAGCACCAGGGTCCCAGGCCAATCGGTGGCGTTCCACCCCGGCCTTCTTCAGGAATAGCTCCGTGCTGGCAATCCGGCCACGACGGCTGTAGATCACCTGACATTGCTCCGAACCTTGCAGCAGCTGCTGGCTGCGTGTCAGGTTTCGGCAACGCCAATTCCTGAGTGACAGCAACTCATCACCTGCAACCAGACCAGCGGATTCAGCGGAACCAGACGACACCGTGCGATCAATCCACACACTTCCATCCGCTTCACGCAGGGTCCATCCCGCATCGGGATGAGCTGCCATCACAGGCTCGAGCTCAAGACCAAGGGCTTTCAGACAGGACACGACCGGGATCGAGTCACAGTCGTCGAGCCAAGTTGGCAGTTGTGTGGCCAGTTCAGCGGAGTGGGCTGAGATGACCTCCATCAAATCGTGGCGGGTATAACCCCTCCCATGGATGCCAAGTCGGGCCCACAACAAACGCAGGGTTTCAGCCAGAGAACCACCGACCTGACGCAAGCGCACATCGAGGCAAAAGGCCAATGCGGTTCCCAGCCGGTAATAACTGATCTGACTCCGGGCATTGGCGGGGGACTGCTTGTAAAGCCGCACCCAGGCCTCCCGCGAGCTGTCAGCCAGGGACTGAATGCCGGTGCCTGGATTCAACAGCACGTGAGAAAGATCCGCAGCCAGATCTTCGAGCAGATCCAGACGACTGGAAAAACCGGAGAGCAGAGGCAAGGCCAGGTCGAAATAGCTGGTGATGCCTTCAGCAAACCAAAGGCCCTCACTGATCACGGGCCGGTCGTAACGGTAAGGAACATATTCACTCGGTCGGAGTCGTCGAACGTTCCACTGATGAAGATATTCATGACCGATCAACTGCAACAGACTGCGGGTTCCTCCCTCTTCCAGTAAGCGAGTCCAGGGGAACTGCATCACCGAAGAGTTGTCGTGCTCCAACCCTCCGTAACCCTGATCCAACAGTTGCAAGACCAGCTGATAAGGCTCTCGCGAAGGCGGGTCGGAACCCATCAGATCGCACACCGATGAGCAGATGGATTCGATCTCCGCGGGCAGCGTTGTCGACCATCCCGAAGGCGGAGAGCCGATCAACACCAGCACATGAGACACCGTCCTGACGTTCAGCATCTCGACATGAAGCTCACCGGCATGGACCGGTGCGTCCACAAGATGGTCGAAGTCTTCGGCCCAAAAAGAGTTGTTGTTTCTTGGCAACGGGCAGACCACAGACCAAGAGCGAGGAACCAACACCTCCAAAACGTGTGGATTCCAGCGTTGACCCTCCACCAACATCACGACTGCGGAAAGGCAGAGTGACGCAAACACGGGATCCACATGATTGGTGCGGACGGTCAGCTGCCTCGCTTCCAGGGCGTAGCGCAACGTGATCGGTTCTGAAACACAGCACTGCAAGTCCCATGTCTCCGGTGAACGGCGACGGGGGACGAGGGCTTGCCCAGCCTGCTCAACGCTGAGGCTGTGAAGATGCTGGGAAGGATCCCTAACGGTGTATGACCCCGGAGTCCAAACAGGCAGGGTCCAGGTTTGCCGAGCCTGAATGGGACTCCAGCGAAGCTGGACCCAGAGAAGCTGTGAAGCGGGAGTGCCGAGATCGAGCGAAACGTGAACGTCGGCCATCAGATGCCGGTAGTGACCGTCTCAGCTTCAAGAATCTCCGCCTGCCGCATGGCCTGATGGATGGCATAACGACGCAAGACGCGTCGCAGAGCGGGTTCGGTCTGTCCGGACCCCTCAGGTGCGGCTAAGTCCGCCACCAGATCGAAATGAGGCTCGTTGTCACTGTGTCTCCAGCCCAGCTGCAGACCGGATGGATGCATGGCGGCAAGATCAACCGACTGATGACTGTCGAAGGAGCTCACAACCCCTGCTCGCAAGACCTTGAATCCTTCGCTGCGGAGAGCGATCTCAAGCAGATCGAGATCGGTCACCAATGTGGGCAGGATGGTCAAATGGGACATGTAATCGGAATGCCCGCGCAATCTGATCCTAGCCAGATGGACAGCGAGTGTTATCCCGCGTTGATCGTTCCAGCGATCGGGACATGGCCCCGTTTTGATTCACCCTTGCGACTGGGGGTGATGGCCTCAGGAACAGGAACCAATTTCGAAGCGCTGCACAACGCCATCGCCTGCGGCGACCTGGATGCCCAGATCCGTGTCCTCGTTGTGAACAAAGCAGGCTGTGGAGCCAGTGAGCGAGCCGAGCGCCTGGGGGTCCAGTGTGAGCTCAGAGACCACCGCCTGTTTTCAAGCAGAAAGGCGATGGATCACGAATTGGTGCGCACGTTCCAGAACGAAGGTGTTGAAGCCGTTGTGATGGCCGGATGGATGCGCATCGTGACCCCGGTGCTGATCGATGCCTTCCCGGGCAGATTGCTCAATATCCATCCCTCCCTTCTCCCATCTTTTAAGGGCATGGATGCAATCGGTCAGTGTTTGAGCTCAGGCGCGACCGTGACTGGTTGCACGGTGCATGAAGTGCTGAACGATGTGGATGCCGGCCCAATCCTGGCTCAGGCTGCCGTCCCAATCCTCAGTGATGACACCAGGGAGCGACTGAGCAGCCGTATACAGGCGCAAGAACACCGTTTGCTTCCCTGGGCGACGGCCCTTGCCGGTCAACGCTGGAGAACCGCAGCAACAACTCAGGGATAGAAGGGCGCTAGTGGGAGACCTTCACTGACCGGTAGTCCCGCCATCAGATTCAGACACTGCACCCCTTGACCAGCCTGTCCTTTCATCAGGTTGTCGACGGCGCTCATTAATACCAGACGACCTGTACGCCCATCCACCTGCACGGACAGAAGAGCCTGATTCGTGTGCTTGGCCCATTTGGTGGCTGGATAGGTTCCAACAGGCAACACGCGGACGCAGGGGTGGTGGCGATACACCGCTTTCAGAACCGTTGTGCAGTCTTCAGCGGTGAGGCCGGGATCCCTCAATCGTGCGTAAACCGTCGAGAGAAGGCCCCTGACCATCGGCACGAGATGAGGAGTGAACTGAATCTGAATGGGGCATCCCGCCACGCTGCTGGCGAGCTGTTCGATTTCCGATGTATGGCGATGCCCCACCACGCCATAAGGGCTGATCGACTCTGATGCTTCGGCCAGGAGCAGATTTTCTTTGGCAGCCCGACCGCCTCCGGAGGTACCGGTTTTGGCATCGATGATCAAACCTTCGGTCTCAATGAGCCCCTGTTTGAGGAATGGCAACAAGGGCAGAAGGCTTGTGGTGGGAAAACATCCCGGAGCCGCCACAAGCCTGGCCTCGGCGATCTCAGGGCCATGCCATTCAGGAAGTCCATACACCGCCTCTTGACAGAGATCAGCGTCAGTGCGCTGATGGGTTCTGGCCTCATGCACATAAACCGAAGCCCAGTGATCAAGGCTGCGGTAACGGTAATCAGCGGAGAGATCCACCACCCTGACGCCCTGATCGAGCAGAGGAGGCACAAGCTGACTCGCCAGACCGTTAGGGAGACTCAATACCGCGACATCAGCTGCTGCTGCGATGCGATCCGGATCCGGACTGTCCACGGTGAGGTCTTCACCAAGTGGCAGGAACGGGCAGATCTCGCTCCAGCAGCGACCTGCGGATCGCTCACCTCCCAGGTAGGTGATGTCAAACCCTGTGTGAGCGTTCAGGAGGCGAAGGGTCTGCAGACCTCCGTACCCGGAGGCACCCACCACAGCAACCCGTTGAATCCCCATTCCGGCGATGGCACATCGATCGATCGTACCGACGTCGATAATGGGTAAAGATTGAAGGACACCTGGAACGCTGCCCGATTCCGTTGCTCATACCGAGGGTGCTACTCCCATGTTCGATTCCATTCCAGAGGCACTCGCGGCCATCCGAAATGGAGAGTGCATCGTGGTTGTGGACGATGAACGCCGGGAAAACGAAGGGGATCTGATCTGTGCAGCACAGTTCGCCACTCCTGAACAGATCAACTTCATGGCCACGGACGCGCGTGGTCTGATCTGTCTCGCCATGGAGGGAGAACGGCTGGATGCGCTTGATCTGCCGCTCATGGTCGATCGCAACACCGATTCCAATCAGACAGCTTTCACGGTCAGCATTGATGCGGGCCCTGAGAATGGTGTCTCCACAGGGATCTCAGCGGACGACCGTTCGCGCACGATCCAGGTGGCGATCCAACCGGGTTCCAAACCATCGGATCTGAGGCGACCCGGACATATTTTCCCGCTCAGAGCTCGGCCAGGAGGTGTTCTTAAGCGAGCAGGACACACCGAAGCGGCAGTGGATCTCGCCCAGATGTCGGGCCTCTATCCATCCGGTGTCATCTGTGAGATTCAGAATCCGGATGGCTCAATGGCACGGCTTCCGGAGCTGAAGATCTATGCGCGTGAACGCGGGCTGAAGCTGATCAGCATCGAAGACCTCATTCGCTATCGCCTCGATAACGAACGCTTTGTGGTGCGATCGGCTCAATGCTCACTACCAACGGAATTCGGATCATTCCTCGCCATTGGTTATTCCAATGAGCTGGACGGCAGTGAGCATGTCGCACTGGTCAAAGGCGATCCCAACAACCTGAGCGAACCGGTGCTGGTGCGGATGCATTCCGAATGCCTCACGGGTGATGCCTTCGGATCCATGCGTTGCGACTGCCGTGCCCAGCTGCACACTGCGATGAAGCACATTGAAAAAGAAGGAGAAGGCGTTGTTGTCTATCTGCGCCAGGAAGGACGGGGCATCGGTCTGATCAACAAGTTCAAGGCCTACAGCCTGCAGGAGGGAGGTCTCGACACAGTTGAAGCCAACGAGAAGCTCGGATTCGCACCTGACCTGCGTAATTACGGAGTCGGCGCACAGATTCTCAGCGACCTTGGAATTCACCGGTTGAATCTGCTCACCAACAACCCCAGAAAAATCGCCGGCCTTGGTGGCTATGGCCTTGAGGTGGTGAATCGAGTGCCGATGAAACCACCGATTGGTGATTTCAATGCCAGATATCTGGCCACCAAAAAAGAAAAGCTGGGGCATTTGCTGGATGCCATCGAACTCAGCTCTCATTGGGTTCTCTGTCTCGACAGCAACTCCACCGATGACGGGGTTCTTTCTGATCTGCTGCATCGTGTGGAACAGCTCAGCGAGACAAGTGGCCTTCAGTTGAAGGCCGAACAAGGGCCACGCCTTCTGGCCTTATGGGAACGACCACGCTTCGTCTGGTCGCTGCAGCTCTCAGAGCCCGACTCGGCCTCCATCAAGACGATGTTGATCACCATGGCGGGTTGGACGGAAACCTCAAGACTCGGCCTCCTCCATACCGTGAACGAACAGCAGATCACGCACCCTCCCCAAACACTGGAACGCAAGGAGCTCAAACGCAGCTCATTGGCCGATGCGTCACAGGACATAACCTGGTTCCCAGAAGGAAACCAGGCCGCCTTGATTCACTGGTCCTGAACGGTGACCTTTTGGATGCATGTGCCGTTCTTGATGGCCATGACCACGTCCATATCACCGGTCAATCCAAAGACGGTGTGAACACCATCCAAGTGAGGCTGAGCGTCATGAACGATGAAAAACTGGCTGCCTCCTGTATTGCGACCAGCGTGAGCCATCGACAGGGCACCTGGAACGTGTTTTTTGCTGTTGATCTCGCAATCGATCATGTAACCAGGACCGCCTGTGCCAGGGGTTCCTCGTGAACCCTCACGGCTATTGGGGCATCCACCCTGAGACATGAAACCGTCGATCACCCGGTGGAAGGCAAGCCCGTCATAGAAGCCATCACGCGCGAGCTTGACGAAATTGGCAACGGTGTTGGGAGCGTCCTGTTCGAACATCTCCAACTTGATATCGCCGGCGTCCGTGGACATGAGAACGGTCGTCAAGGCGTCAATCCGAAAACACCATGCTAGGCAGGTGGCTGTGTAGGCCGACCTCAACCACGCCATGAGTCAAACAGCCTCAGCTCCAGAGCTTGATTCCGCCCGAGTGGGAGTAATCGGTGGCAGCGGTCTGTATTCCATCAACAACCTGGAATCGGTACGTGAGGTGCAGACCGACACTCCATTTGGCAAGCCATCGGATGCACTGAGAGTCGGAACACTCAATGGTGTTGAGGTGGTTTTTCTGGCTCGTCATGGAAGTCAGCACCATCTGCTTCCCAGCGAAGTTCCCTATCAGGCCAACATCTGGGCCATGCGAAGCCTCGGCGTGCGCTGGCTGATTTCAGTGTCTGCCGTGGGATCACTGAGGGAACACCTGAGACCACGCGACATGGTGGTGCCGCTTCAATTCATCGACCGGACCAGGCGACGCCCTCAGTCATTTTTCGGAAATGGATGCGTTGCACACGTCAGCTTGGCTGATCCGTTCTGCCCCACCCTCAGTGAATGGCTTGCAACGTCAGCAGCGGCAGCCATGCCCGTGGGTCACCATCTGCATCGTGGTGGAACCTATCTCTGCATGGAGGGTCCAGCGTTTTCAACCCGTGCAGAAAGCGAGCTCTACCGAAGCTGGGGTTGCGATGTGATTGGCATGACCAACCACACCGAAGCACGCTTGGCGAGAGAAGCGGAAATCGCCTATGCCTCTTTGAGCATGGTGACTGACTTCGACTGCTGGCATGACGACCATGACGCCGTCACCGTGGAGATGGTGGTCGGCAACCTCAAAGCCAATGCAACGGCAACCGGCCCGATTCTGGAACGGTTGATGGGCCACTTCACCAAAGAGCGACCCGAATCGCCAGCGCACCGTGCACTGGAGCATGCGCTGATGACGGCTCCTGATGCGGTTCCTGCTGCAACACGTCAGCGCCTCGACCTGTTCACCAGTCCTTACTGGGGAAGCGTTCAACCCTGAACAGGGAGTGACTTGCCCTGACTGGCCAGCGCTGATCTCAGATCAGCGGCATGAGCTTCAAGCAGGGCATCAGCTTCATTCGCCCCCAGATCACAGCTGCCCATTAGCAGGGCACGTTTCACCGATCCCTGGGCGCGTTCCAACAGAACAAGAGCGACTTCGCGTTTCATACCGAGAAGGTCCCTGAGCATCCGAATTGAGCGATCAACAAGCTTGCTGTTGCTGGCAGCAACGTCAACCATCCGGTTGCCGTAGACCTTGCCAAGCCGCACCATCACCCCTGTTGAGAGGATATTGAGTGCCATTTTTGTGGCCGTTCCAGCCTTCAGGCGGGTTGAACCTGTCAACAGCTCAGGCCCTGTGAGCAGACGAACGTCGATCGCGCAAGGAAGAGGTGCCTGCTCCGAGGGAACACAAGCCATGGCAATCGTGAGTGCTCCGAGCTGCTTGGCATAGCTGAGCCCACCGCGAACATAAGGAGTCGTCCCTCCCGCAGCGATACCAACCAAACAATCCTCCCCGCAAAAACCACGTTCCTGAAGATCAGTGACCGCAGCAGATTCAAGATCTTCGAGACCCTCGGAACTCCGCAACAGCGCCGGCGCACCCCCGGCAAGAATGCCCTGAACCAGCTCCGGTGGGCTGCAAAAAGTGGGTGGACATTCAGCAGCATCCAGAACACCGAGCCGACCTGAGGTCCCTGCACCCAGATAAAACAATCGACCGTTCAGCTGAAGTCGTTCGGCAATCGCATCGACCGCCTGGCTGAGAGCCCTTCTGGCACCAAACACAGCTTCTTGGGGCCTTCGATCCTCGTCAATGAACAGCTCGACCAGTGCATCGGTGGAGAGCTGATCAAGTTGATCACTCGCTGGATTCACCTGTTCGGTGAGCAGATAACCCCGGTCATCCGAGGGAGACACCAGCGATGGGCTGGACCCAGAGCCAATGGATGGAATGTCAGCCATGGTTAGAGAAGACCCTCAAGGCGACGCCTCACATCATCAAGATCCTGGATGGAGGAATCGGAATCGTCCTTGGATGGGAGTCCCTGCCCCTGGGTTGGCTCCTGGTCCGGCTCCTGCCAATTGGCCACGTCACGATTGGCACTCGGTGGCGCCAGCATCAGGCGTTCATCATCCGACTTAGGCACAAAACCATCAGAGACAAATCGGGCCTCATATCCGGCTTCACGACAGAACAACTCGATCTCCTCGCGATCGAGAGCTTCAACGGTGGGAGTCGGAAAGTCCTGCGCTTCAAGCAGTCCGGCATAGCGATCAGCATCATCGCGGTTCTCAAACATCAACACCACCGTCTGACCTGAAAGCTCGAGGGAGTGAATGCCTTCGCTGTCCTGTCCTGCGTCGTACAGGAGCACGTGAACCAACATGCTGATCAATCGTCAGCAGCAGTCTCTCATCGAAACAGCGGCTTAGAAAGCGTTGGCTCGCTCGAGACTGAGTTCCTGCAGACGTTGATAAAGCGCCCGTTCATCGTCATCCAGAGCCGCTGGGATCACAATCACAATTTCCACAAGTTGGTCGCCGCAATCGTCTTCAAGTTGAAGACCGCGACCGCGCAATCTCAACAATCGTCCGCTGGATGAACCAGGAGGGACCTGGAGGGTCACCGGGCCAGAAAGAGTGGGCACGTCAACGGCACAGCCAAGCGCGGCATCCGGAGGCAGCAACTCAAGTCGGTAATGCACCCGAAGACCATCAATACGCAGACCGTCATCCGTGATCACACGCAGATGCAGGAAATGATCGCGTCCTCCGGGTGCAACACCCTCCAGACGTAACCGCCAACCATCTCCTGCCCGAGGCGGAGTTCCGACTTCAACCAAGGTGCCGTCGCCTAGTTCCAGCTCCACGGTTGTGCCCTGAAGGGCCTGATCCGGTGAAAGATCAACGACCGTTTCCAGATCGTCTTCACTGCGGACCGGAGGGGGTGGTTGCGGCGAGGCCTCAGGCCAGTGAGCCCCATAAGCTTGATCAGTCCCCGTGCTGGGGTCTGACGACTGCTCTCGCAGGTCCTGGACCTGTTCTCTTGGAGCCTGCTCTCGATGAACAGGCTCTCGTTCCAGCCCCAACACAACAGCAAGGTAGTCCTCAAAATCGGGGAATCCAGTGCTGAATGGGTCAGTTGCAGCAACTCCTCCGCGTTGGCGCGTTTGCCATTCCTTGCGCCGGTCAGGGTTGCTGAGTACCGCATAGGCCTCATTGACAAGCTTGAAGCGTTCTTCGGCGTGACGATCATTACCATTCAGATCGGGATGCCAGCGTCTGGCTTCACGCCTGAATGCACGCTTGAGCGCGTCGGGAGCAGCACCAGGCTCCAGACCAAGCAATGACCAGTAGTCCGGTTCAGCGGAAGTTGTCATCATCCCAAGGGTCCATCCCTCTTCGTCCACCGCTCATGCGTCCGTCGTAGCGGTCGTAGCGGGATTGTGGCGATGCCCAGGGGTCATCATCCCAGTCGTCTTCGGCAAACAGCTCGTCCTTGAGAGTGCCGAGAGTGCTTTTCAGTCCCTGCAAAGGACCTGCTTCGGTCTGACGCTCAGCCGTGAGACGGCGGTTCAGACCAAACAGTGCTTCCTGAAGACCGCTAACAGCCATTTCGAGCTCCTGAAGATCATCCTGCTGCAGAAGATCCTGGACATCGCGAACCGACATCTCCACCGCTCTCTGCTGACGTTCAGCTCCATAGGGGCCGAGCTCCAGCGCAGCGTCACGAAGACGCCGCTCTGCCTGTGCCACCAGGGTCATCGCCGAATTACGCCGCTCAATGGTGGAGCGCTTGCGACGGTCTTCATCAGCGCGTGCTTCGGCTTCAGCAAGGAGACTCTGAATTTCATCCTCACTGAGCGTTGATCCTCCTTGAATGGTCACCGACTGCTTACGGCCTGTCGTCCGATCCGTTGCACTCACCTGAAGGATTCCGTTGGCATCGATATCGAAGGCAACCTGAATCTGAGGCACACCACGGGGCGCGGGAGGAATACCTGAGAGACGGAAACGTCCGAGTGACTTGTTGTCTGTCGCCATCTGACGCTCTCCCTGCCAGACATGAATTTCGACAGACGATTGATTGGGCTCCGAAGTGCTGAAGACATCGGACTGCCGAACTGGTATCTGGGTATTGCGTGGAATCAGCACCTTCATCAGCCCTCCGATGGTTTCTAAGCCCAGCGAAAGTGGCGTGACGTCATTGAGAAGCAGATCGCGCAATTCACCGGTGATAATTCCTGCCTGGACAGCTGCACCCACAGAAACGACCTCATCTGGATTGACCGACTGGCAGGGATCATTGGGAATCAGTGTTCTGACCAACTGCTGCACCATCGGCATGCGGGTGCTTCCGCCAACAAGCACCACGTCATCAATGTCTTCAGCGGCCCAACCGGAATCTCTGAGCGCTGACTGAACCGGAACGAGCAACCGGTCGAGAAGATCAGGGCACAATCCCTCGAAGGTCTCCCGGTCGAGTGTTGTTTCGATGTGAAGAGGACCATCAGCGCCGGTAGAAATGAAGGGCAGAGAAACGGCGGTTGAGGTCACCCCGGAGAGCTCCTGCTTGGCCTTTTCAGCAGCTTCGATGAGTCGTTGCAGTGCCTGACGATCACGCCTCAGGTCGACAGCGTGCTCCTTGAGAAACGCTTCCGCAAGCCAGTCAACAATGCGTTGATCAAAGTCGTTGCCACCCAGTTGGGTGTCTCCATTGGTGGCTTTGACATCGAAAACACCATTGGCGATCCTCAACAGCGATACATCGAAGGTTCCGCCGCCGAGATCAAACACAAGGGCGCGACGGACCGCACTGCGATCAAACCCGTAAGCGAGAGCAGCAGCGGTGGGTTCGTTGAGAATCCGCTCAACATTGATACCCGCCAAGCGACCGGCATCACGAGTGGCCTGACGCTGGGCATCATTGAAATACGCGGGAACAGTGATGACTGCTGATTCCACCTCTTCTCCGAGATAGGTGGAAGCGTCATCCACCAGCTTGCGCAGGATGCTGGCCACGAGTTCCTCTGGGGCATACTCCCGCTCGGTCTGAGGGCAAGCCACGCGGACATTGCCCTGGCTGTTGGAACGGACCGTATAGGGAACGGTGAGTGATCCGTCATCGAGCTCATCCCAGGCCCGACCGACAAAACGCTTGAGATTGGAGAAGGTGTTGCGCGGATTGAGAACCAGCTGACGACGGGCCGGTTGACCTACCAGTAATTCGTTGTCTTTGGTGTAGCCCAAAACAGAAGGGGTCGTACGGGTCCCCTCCGCATTGGCAATCACCACGGGCCGCCCGGCCTCAAGAACAGCCACGACGGAATTGGTGGTACCCAGGTCGATTCCGACGATCCGGCCCATAAAAGCCTGTGTGAAATTCCACGGTAACGGCCCAAACAACTCTCACCCAGCCCTCACACAAGCAATCCCGAAGGGTTCGTTAACCCGCACTTAGTGATGCGGGGCCCGTTGGAACGGTACGTTTCAAGGGTCTGTTCAGAACAGAATGCCCAGGTCGTTGGAGCTTTATCGCTTACGGCGACGTCCGCCGATGGAGAAATCGGTGGATGGCGGCTTCAGGATCCTGGCGTTCCTGCTGGCCTCGGTGGTGGCAATGGTGCTGCTGGCCATCCTCATTGTGGTGTTCTGGGGATCGGTGGATTCGATGGGCCGATACGGCTGGTCATTTCTGGTGACCTCCAATTGGAATCCCGTCAAAGATGAATACGGAGCCTTCACAGCCATTTACGGAACGCTGCTGACATCGCTGTTGGCATTGCTGATTGCAGTACCTCTCGGCGTAGGAACAGCGATCTTCATCACCGAAAACATCATTCCCCTGAAAATCCGAACGCTGATCGGATTGATGGTGGAGCTGCTAGCGGCAATTCCCTCAGTGGTGTTAGGCCTTTGGGCCATCTTCGTGATGGAACCGTTCATCCGTCCATTCCTTGAAGTCCTGCACAAGATCCTGGGCTGGCTGCCTTTCTTTTCAACAGATCCCATGGGACCTGGAATCGCACCTGCGGTTTTGATTCTCGTTGTGATGATTCTGCCGATCATCACGGCGATCTCGAGGGACTCACTCAACCAGGTGCCGATGAAGCTGCGTCAAGCCGCCTACGGCGTTGGCACGACGCGCTGGGGGGCGATTCTCAACGTGATGCTGCCCGCTGCGATTTCGGGAATTGTGGGTGGCGTCATGCTGGCCCTGGGACGTGCCATGGGTGAAACAATGGCCGTCACCATGATCATTGGCAATTCCAACACCTTCAGCTGGTCACTGCTGGCACCGGGAAACACCATTTCAGCAATGCTTGCCAATCAGTTTGGAGAAGCCGACGGAAGCCAAGTTTCGTCGCTGATGTATGCAGCATTCATCTTGATGATTCTCACCCTGGTGGTGAACCTCCTGGCCCAATGGTTGGTCAAACGTCTGAGTCTGAAGTACTGAACCATGGCAATTTCACCAACAGCAAGCCTGAGACGAGACATTCCTGACCTGTCGTATAAGCAGGGCTTGAGGCGCAATTTACTCAATAAAATTCTCACATTTTTGGTCGGATTATTTTCATTAATTGCTGTTCTACCGTTAGTTGCCGTACTGGCTTATGTGCTGATCAAGGGTGGTAGTGTACTCAACCTGACTCTGTTCACTGCAGCATCCACAGGACTTGAAGGTGGCGGAATTGGCAATGCGGTGATCGGCACAATCATAGTCACCTTTCTATCTGCTCTAATCGCCATTCCAGTCGGGGTAGGAGGTGGAATTTTCCTTGCTGAGTATTCAGGAGGTGGGGTTTTTGCGAATTTTATTCGCTTCGGGACCAACGTGATGGCGGGTGTCCCATCGATAATTGCCGGTGTCTTTGTTTATGCCGTGATCGTCAAAACAAAGATTATTTTTGGAAACTCCTACAGTGCAATTGCGGGTGGAGTTGCATTATCGATTTTGATGTTGCCGACGGTCATCAAGACCACCGACGAAGGCCTCAAGTTGGTTCCCGACGACCTCCGACGCGCCGCATTGGGTGTAGGCGCATCCAAGTTCGTCACGATTCTGCGAATCACCCTTCCTTCAGCCTTCACACCCATTGCCACGGGTGTGGTGTTATCGATCGCGAGAGCAGCAGGAGAGACAGCCCCATTGATTTTCACAGCTTTGTTTTCACCCTTCTGGCCCGAGGGATTCGATGCGTTTTTCAACCCAATTGCAACACTTTCAGTACTCATCTACAACTTTGCGACGCTGCCCTATGAATCCCAGAACGAACTCGCATGGGCAGCATCGTTCGTGCTTGTTCTATTTATCCTGCTCATCAATCTGTTTGCTCGGTGGCTAAGACGCTTTGCCTCCACTTGAGATAACAACATTTAACCGATCACTTGATTTCCAGTTTTTTCAAAAAGTCGGTCACACCTCATGACGTCCTCCAGCCAACAGAGCACCGCAGCTTCAAAAGACATCTGCCTCTCCATTCAGAACACCACTATTAGCTACGGCAGTTATGAAGCCGTGAAGAACGTTTACTGCGATATTCCTCGAGGCAAAGTCACCGCATTCATCGGCCCATCAGGGTGCGGAAAATCAACGGTTCTGAGAGCACTGAATCGGATGAATGATCTGATTGAGGGCTGCAGCCTGAAAGGCAGCGTGCTGTTTGATGGAGCAGATCTTTATGGCCCATCAGTTGATCCGGTGGAAGTGAGGCGACGGATTGGCATGGTATTCCAGCAACCGAATCCTTTCCCAAAAAGTATCTACGAAAATATTGCTTTTGGAGCTCGAATCAACGGCTATTCCGGAAATATGGATGAGTTGGTTGAACGTTCCCTACGCCAAGCTGCAGTTTGGGATGAGTGCAAAGACAAACTTAATGAGAGTGGTTATTCCTTATCTGGTGGCCAACAACAACGCCTCTGCATCGCGCGAACAATTGCGATTCAGCCGGAAGTGATCCTGATGGATGAGCCTTGCTCCGCTCTGGATCCAATCTCGACATTAAAAATCGAGGAAACAATGCATGAATTGAAAAAGAGTTTCACAATCGTGATTGTCACGCACAATATGCAGCAGGCCTTGAGAGTGAGTGATATGACCGCTTTCTTTAATGCTGAAGCGGTCGAAGGAGGATCTGGGAAAGTCGGCTATCTCGTGGAGTTCAACGAAACAGAAATGATCTTCAATTCACCATCGCAACAAGCCACACAGGATTACGTGTCAGGTCGATTCGGCTGAACAAGCGTTTGTTGGATCGATTGGAGTCATCGAGTATTGGAGATTGATCACTGGAGATCGATCACTGCGAATATTGCAATAAAAAACCGGTCCCTTAGGACCGGCTGAAAAACGGAGAGGGAGGGATTCGAACCCTCGATAGAGTTGCCCCTATACAGCATTTCCAGTGCTGCGCCTTCGACCACTCGGCCACCTCTCCAGGGGCTCGTCTGGCAAGTCAGAATGTAGCAGGGCGTTTCCATCCGAACTGAATGAGGCCGACTCATCGGGTCACCATCCACTGGAGACAGCAAGGTCGGGTGATTTCCCATGAGGTGCCAGAGGGTGACTACATCCTGCAGAGCTTTGAACAGCAGGGAGATCCACTGCCTTTTTCGTGCAGAAACGGATGTTGCACAACCTGCGCTGTTCGTGTTCAGCAGGGTGAACTGGATCAACGGGAAGCCATGGGACTCTCTAAAGAACTGAGATCCAAGGGCTATGGGCTTCTCTGCGTGGCAAGAGCCGTAGGCCCGCTTGTCGTGGAAACTCAGGATGAGGATGAGGTCTACGACCTGCAATTCGGTCGCCACTTCGGCCGGGGCAAGATCACTCGAGACATCCCTCTTGAGGAACTCGAAACCTGGAAGGAATGACAAAGCAACTTCTTGATTGCGATGCAGTCGCAGTAGACGCCGGGCTGACGTCGATGAGACTCGAAGAACTCAGTCAGGTCGCCAGAGCGACAGCTGCCCTGGGTGGATCGGTGCTGATGCAGCATTACGGACAACGCGTCTCGATCCGAGAGAAAGGACGAGCCGGAGATCTGGTCACCGATGCAGACCTAGCTGCCGAGAAAGTCGTGCTGAGCGGTCTTAGCGAGGCAACCCCCGAGATTCCAGTGTTGTCGGAGGAATCAGGAGCTCAGGGTGATGTTTCCGAACTGTGCTGGTGTGTTGATCCTCTCGATGGCACCACGAATTTCGCGCACGGATACCCCTTTTTTGCCACATCTATCGGCTTGCTCTGGAGAGGTCTTCCGATCCTTGGAGCAGTGGCTGTTCCGTTTTTAGAGGAGGTGTTCTGGTGTTGTCCAGGCACAGGAGCGTTCCTCCATGACCATCGCATCGAGGTGAGTGGCTGCTCGTCATTGGAAGACAGCCTGCTAGTTACAGGATTCGCCTATGACCGCAGGGAACGCGTGGACAACAACTACGCGGAGTTCTGCCGGTTGACCCACAAAACAAGGGGTGTACGCCGCGGTGGTGCCGCAGCAGTTGATTTGGCCTATGTGGCTGCAGGACGACTCGACGGTTACTGGGAGCGAGGTTTATCTCCCTGGGATCTCACAGCTGGCGCTGCTTTGGTGGTGATCGCAGGTGGTGAGGTCAGTGATTACCGAGCCCAGAGTTACGACGTGTCATCCGGTCGAATTCTGGCCACTGGACCCCGGCTGCACAGCGCACTTCAGAGAGAACTCGAGGGGGTCGAACCTTTCGCAGAACAGCTCTACTCAGACTGAAACCCAGGCCATGGGATCCTGATCGAAGCAGCGATAGGTGCGATGGCCCTGCAACCCGCCTCAGGCGTGAGAGATCTCAATCCTCAGCAGGTTCAACGCAACCAGGAACTCAGGGAAACACTGGCTGAGGTGTTTCGTCTTTGGGGATACGAGGAAGTCACACCTCCCAGGATTGAACGGATGGACACACTCAAGGCAGGAGGAGCCATCGACAGCCGAGACATCGTGCGACTTGTTTCGGATGAACCACTGGGATTGAGACCAGAACTGACTGCCTCGATTGCCAGAGCAGCCTGCACACGACTGTTAGAACGCCAACGACCACTACGACTCTGGAGTTGCGGAACGGTTTTTGAATCCAGAACCGCCGACGAAGGCGGTCAGTGCATTGAGGAAAACCTGCACTGCGGTGTTGAGCTGTTCGGAGGCCTGGGTGTTGAGTCAGAACTGGAGTTGTTCAGTCTCTTGCTGGCATCGCTGAAGGGCCTGAACCTGAACGAAAGCCATCAACCGAGGCTGTTGATCGGACACACCAGCTTGATGGACCTGTTGCTCGAACCGTTTGAATCGAGGCAGAGACACAGGATCCGCGCCTGCCTCAGTCAGTACGACCGCCTGGGACTACAGGATCTGGGATTAGACAACGATGCCCATCAGAACTTGGCTTACTGGCTCGACCGACGAGGCAGTCCCCAAGACATCCTCAACGCACTGGATCTGCAGTATCCGAATCAAGCGGTGCTGAAGCAGCTGCAGAGACTGTTCAGACATCTGCACCCTCTTGCTGAACAGTCGGGGCTGCAACTGCAACTCGACCCCACATTCCAACCTCATTACGAGCTCTACGACGGAATCGTGCTGCAACTGGTCTGTCAGGGAACATCCGCTCCCGTTGTCATTGCGCGCGGCGGACGATACGACTCACTGGTCAGAAGACTTGGTGGTGAAGGTGCTGAGGCAACAGGTCTTGGATTCAGCTACTGCGTTGATGACATCAGGGATCTCCCGGGAGATTCCATCACCACAACCCATGAAGAGACCGCGGCACTGATCTGTTATGGGCCCAACCAAACTCTGGAATTGGCACTGCAACGCCAGATGGCACTTCACCAGCAGGGAAGGATCAGCGTGCTGGATCATCGTGCCTGCAGCGATCATGCTGAAGCGCTGGATCGACTGAAACAGTCGGGCTGCGACAGTCTCGAATGGATCGACCCCTAATATCACTCGCCAGTGAATGGATACATGGCTCATACGATCGTGACTGATGTCTGCGAAGGTGCGGGCGATTGCGTCGACGCCTGCCCTGTCGCTTGCATCACAGCTGGAAACGGTAAAAACACAAAAGGTACTGAGTATTACTGGATTGATTTCGAAACCTGCATTAACTGCAGCGTCTGTCTACAGATCTGCCCCATCGAAGGCGCAATCCTGCCCGAGGAACGATCAGAGCTCCAACGCCCAAGGACGCGCTGACGTACGGAAAACTCACCAAGGAACCTCTTGATCAGCAGCCCTCACCATGACTAATTTTCAGCAAACTCATGCGTGCTGATGTCGGTGCTTGAACAGGGTCAAATTCAGATCCATACCGAAAACATTTTTCCAATCATCAAGAAGGCCGTTTATTCAGGCCACGAAGTTTTTCTAAGAGAACTTGTCAGCAACGGTACTGATGCCATCAGCAAGCGCCGCATGGCAGCAATGGCAGGCGATTGTTCTGAAGGAGACGAAGGACTGATCAACATCACTGTTGATAGAGAGGCGAAGACGGTCAAAATCAGTGACAACGGAATCGGCATGACTGCCGACGAGGTGAAAAAGTACATCAACCAGGTCGCATTCTCAAGCGCAGAGGATTTTCTGGAGAAATACAAACAGGAATCAGATGCCATCATCGGGCATTTCGGTCTTGGCTTCTATTCCAGCTTTATGGTTGCCAAAGAAGTGGAACTGATCACACGTTCAGCTCGTCCTGACAGTGAAGCGGTTCGTTGGGTATGCGACGGATCACCAGCATTCAAATTGGAGAGTCACGAAAGATCTGAGTCTGGAACTGATGTCATCCTTCATTTAATGGATGATGAAATGGAATATCTGGAGCCGACAAGGTTGCGAACACTGATCACTCAATACTGCGACTTCATGCCTATTGATGTCCAACTCGAGAGCGAAAGCGTCAACAAGCGCAACCCAGCCTGGAGGAGAAATCCAAGAGAGATGTCTGACCAGGACTATATCAATCTTTACCACTATCTCTACCCATTCCAGGGAGATCCTTTGCTCTGGGTTCACTTAAACACCGACTACCCCTACACGCTGCAGGGCATCCTCTTCTTTCCTCAATCTGTAGGTCGAGCTGACTGGGAGACAGGTGATATTCGATTGTATTGCAACCAAGTTTATGTGAGCGATTCAATCAAAGAAATTGTTCCGCGCTACCTACTACCTCTGAGAGGAGTCATTGATTCCCCCGATATTCCTCTGAATGTGAGCAGAAGCGCTCTTCAAACGGATCGCAAAGTTCGCTCAATCGGCAACTTTGTGGCCAAAAAAGTTGCCGATCGTTTAAAGTATTTAAAAAATGATCAACCAAAACAATACGCAGAGGCCTGGGATTCACTTGCACCTTTTGTAAAAATCGGTGCCATGGAAGATGAAAAGTTCGCGGAGCAGGTCTCAGACCTTATTCTGTTTACAACAACTGCAGAACACGCTGAAGGACAAGCAGAACCCATCAAGGCCGGAGACAACAGTTACACCACCTTGTCCTCATATCAGGGCAGGCTTCCAGACCCGCAATCCAAACGGATTCTCTACTGCACTGATGAAGTGGCCCAGGCAGGTGCACTGTCACTTTGGAAAAGCCAGGGAGCTGAAGTGGTTTTCGCCGAAACGGTTATTGATAGTCAGTTTCTGCCCTGGCTTGAGGCAACCAATGATCAGTTCAAATTCCAAAGAGTGGATGCGGAACTCGACGAAAGTCTTCGCGATGAGAAACCTGAAATCAGTGACCAGGAGGGCGAAACGCAGAGTGAGTCGATCAGAAATCTGATCAAAGAAGCACTCAGCAATGACAAGGTCACGATCCAGGTGCAGGCATTGAAAGGAGGCGAAGACGCTCCTCCAGCCATGATCCTGCTTCCGGAGCAGATGCGACGCATGAATGACATGGGTGCACTGATGGATCAACGGTTACCCGGTCTTCCTGACCATCACGTGCTGCTGATCAACCGTCGGCATCCACTTGTCGAAGGCCTGCTGCGATTATCTGCAGGCGGTGTTCTTGTTGGAACCGAACAGGCATCCCCGAGCAAGCAACTGGCCTCCCAGCTCGCTTTGCACCTTTACGACATGGCACGTTTGGGCGTGGGAGGACTGGAACCCAATGAGCTGGCGGGCTTCCAGACACGCAGTGCCAAGCTGATGTCCGAACTCGTCAGCAAAGGGACCTGACCAGGTCTGTTTGCTAAATTGACTGCTTGGCCAATGGCCACTGAAACAAAGGATCGTCATCATGTCCCGGGTGTGTCAGCTCACTGGTACGCGTGCCAACAACGGAATGGCAGTGAGCCACTCCCATATCCGAACCAAAAAGCTGCAGCAGGCCAATTTGCAGCAACGAAGACTCTGGTGGGCTGAAGGCAACCGCTGGGTGAACCTTCGGATCACAACCCGTGCCCTGAAGACCATTCAAAAGAAAGGTCTTGGTGCCTATGCCAAGTCCCTTGGCATTGATTTGGCCAAAGTCTGAATCGTTACTGACATGCCTCAGTTTGTGCTGAAACGTCGAGACTTCCTCGGCATCACAATGACTGGGGCAGCAGTTCTGTTCTGGAAACCGTCAAAGGCAAAGGCCCTTGGAGGCAAACTCCCCGAGATTGGAGACAAAGCTCCCGGTTTCGACCTACCAGGCACTCTGGGGGGGGGGCGCGTCAAAAAATTGGAAACTCGACAACTGGGCCGGTCGTTGGCTGGTGCTTTATTTTTATCCGAGAGATTTCACGTCTGGTTGCACGATTGAAGCTCACGGCTTCCAGGAATCACTCAAAGAGTTCAACGCTCATCAGTGCGATGTCGCAGCAATTTCAGCTGACAGCGTTGATGATCATGAATCATTTTGCAGCAGCGAAGGACTGGACTTCACGCTGCTATCCGACCCAGAAGGCAAAGTCAGTCGAGAGTATGGGTCGTGGATGGCCCCTTACTCACTACGGCATACGTTTTTAATCGATCCAGAGGGAATTTTACGTGCACGATGGACTGGCGTTAGACCAGTTGGGCATGCTCAGGACGTGCTAAACACTTTGGTGTCAGAACAGAGTAATTCCATTGCTTAACAGAACTTCTGATGAGCTGAATCGTGGAGTTAAACCAAAAACATATGGGAGTTCGTGCCAATGAATTTGAACGTAGGCAGTAGTAATTTTATTATTCTTTATCATCGGACACCTTTCGATGAAGCAAAAGATGAAACAGGTCAAAGGATTTGGCGTGACCAAAAAAGTCCGAATGGAATCATTCCGACGCTGAGAAACCTTTTCCGAGACAGAGACAACGGAACCTGGATTGCTTGGCGACAGGTCAATGACCTAACCAATGCCGAAGATGAACGAATTGCAATGGATGAGCCTGCATCATTCACGCTCAGACGAATACCGTTGGAAAAGGAACAGATTTCAAGCTTTTACCACGTTACCTCCAAGGAGTCATTCTGGCCGATATTACATACTTTCCCCAATTACTTTGATGTTAACAACACAGATTGGGGCATTTTTGAAGAAGTCAATCAACGCTTTGCGGATGCTGCTTGCTCCGAAGCAGCCCCAGGGGCAACTGTATGGGTTCATGATTACAACCTTTGGCTCGTTCCTGGATACATTCGCAGCAAGCGCTCAGACTTAAAAATAGCTTTTTTCCACCACACACCATTCCCCAGTAGTGATGTTTTTTCAATCCTTCCCTGGCGGAAACAAATTGTGGAAAGCTTACTCAGTTGCGACGTCGTTGGATTTCATATTCCACGCTATACAGAGAATTTCGCGAGGGCTGCAAATTGTCTACTTGGTGTCGAAAAAGGAGAGAAACAAAACGTTTCTCTTCGGTTTCTTGGTTGCGGATCTGCCTTAACAGAGCCCTCTGAAACCCCTTGGCTGAACTATAGAGGGCGAAAGGTTCACCTTCTATCGTCTCCGGTGGGAACATCTCCAGATGTCATTCAAGCGCTCACAAAAGATTCGCATGTTCGTCATTTATCAGATCGGATCAATGAAGATACAAAGAAAGGACGAAAGCTGATTCTTTCTGCCAGCAGGGTCGATTACACCAAAGGAAACGAAGAGTTGTTGCTGGCATTTGAGCGACTACTTGAACGTCGTCCCGAACTACACGGAACAGTTGTTCTGATGCTGGCCTGTGTTGCTGCAGCTTCAGGAATGCGGATCTATGAAGAGACTCAGCGACTCATTGAAGAAACAGCTGGTCGTATTAATGGACGTTTCAGCAAAATGGACTGGGTTCCCATTCGGTTCTCAACACGCAGAATCCCTTACGAGGAGATGGTGGCCTGGTTTTCACAAGCAGATATCTGTTGGATTACACCACTTCGTGACGGTCTCAACCTGGTAGCCAAGGAATATGCCGCCGCAAGGAAAGGTCAGGCTGGAGTTCTCGTCCTATCTGAATTCACAGGGGCTTCGGTGATTCTAGATGGTGCAGTTCTGACCAACCCTTATTCGCATAAACAGATGGATGCTGCGATTGACGCAGCAATTGATATGCCCACTTCAGAACAAATCGAAAGAATGGAGAAAATGAGTTCAGCAGTTGAAGCGTTCACTGTTTCGGACTGGGCTGATGAACAAATGGGTGCACTCGAGACCCAGGAGTAAAACCATGCTCTGGATCAGGAGGAGATCATTCAGGCTATTGATGGTACCCATCATCATCATCGCCAGCATTCTCTTTGGTCTTTCTGTGGTTGCAAGGCAACCAGACCATGTCTCGATCCTGATGCCGGCTCCCTTTGCTGATTCAACTGTTGATCTAGTCAAAAGTTTTAATCAACAACACCACGGCCGGATTCATCTGAATGTGATTAGGGGCCCTCTCGAAACTGAGGCAATTTCAGACTTGGCAATCAGCAGTCTTTTATTGGGTGATACGCCCTTTGACGGACTACTGATGGACGTGACCTGGGTGCCGAAGTATGCAAAGGCGGGCTGGCTCGAATCCCTTGACAACTATTTCAGCAACAACGAAGTGAGTGCTCTTGCCTCAGGAGCCAGTGAGGGAAATCATTACCAGGGGTCACTCCTGCGTTGGCCGCTCACTGCAGATATCGGTCTTCTGTATTGGCGAACAGACCTGATGGATCAACCCCCTCGAACTCCGCAGGAACTGGAGAGAATCAGTCAGAAACTTCAGTCCAGCGGCAGGGTCCCCTATGGGTATGTGTGGCAGGGAAGGCAATATGAAGGGCTGAGCTGTGTTTTTCTTGAGGTCATTGATGGCTTTGGCGGTGAATGGTTTTCAGCCGAATCCGGACAGATTGGCTTGGACAAGCCAGCGGGACTTGCTGCTGCGCAGTGGCTCGATGGCCTGATTCAACGAGGCGTCAGCCCAAGGGCCGTAACCAACTTTTCTGAGTCCGAAGCCTTGCAAAGTTTCAAGTCTGGCCAGGCTGCCTTCATGCGCAACTGGCCCTACGCCTGGGCTGAATTACAAAAAAATGACAGTCAGGTTAAGAATAAAATTGCAATCACCACGATGGTGGCGCAAACGGGCCATCAACCTGCTGCAACCCTGGGAAGTTGGGGGCTGAGTTTATTAAGGGGTTCCGCACATCCTGAGTCAACCGTTGAAGCTTTTAAATTCCTCACCAGCGAGGAATCGCAACGCTATTTGTATAGCCAATACGGCTATACACCAACCCAGAAAGCGATTTTCAATGATCAGGACCTGCTGAAGAAGCATCCTTCCTTGCAATCCATTGGTGAAGCCTTGGCGTATGCACGCTCCAGGCCAGAGACTCCCGTTTATGCGCAGGTCAGTGATGTTCTACAGCGAAAACTCAGCGGCACACTCACAGGCATGACATCCCCCACAGCAGGAATGCAACAAGCCGAGCAATCGACAATTCAGGTGCTTGAAGCGGCAGGAGCAGCTCCCTAATGCCATTGACGCTGTTGCTGCTGCCATCCCTGATCTTCCTGATTGCGGTATTTGCATTGCCGCTGATTCGCTACGTGTGGCTCAGCTTCCATGCTGATTCGGTGATGACAGGTCTGCTGGCCATCCCCAATCAGGGGGCTAATTGGCAGCGATTCATTCATGATTCCCGTTATTGGCAGGATCTGTTCCAGACGCTGCGCTTCGCCTTTGTCTCGGTGACGGCTGAGGTCGTGCTCGGCTTTATCATTGCCTTGATCCTCAATCAGCCATTGCGCAAGCGGGCACTGATCCGATCCTCCTCGTTAATTCCATGGGCCTTACCCACAACAGTGATGGCGCTGGGCTGGAGATGGATTTTCAATACTCCTTATGGACCCATTGACCGGCTGATCCAATCGGGATTGGGTCGACCGCTCAACGCACTGGGAGAACCATCAATTGCATGGATCACCACCGTCTACGCGGACATCTGGAAAACAACGCCATTTGTTGCGCTGATCCTGCTTGCTGGCCTGCAGACCATTCCTTCTGATCTCTACGAAGCAGCAAAACTGGAGGGAGCAGGTCCCTGGATTTGCCTAAGGCGTATCACGGTTCCTCTACTTCTTCCCTATTTAGGTCTTGCACTGATGTTCCGACTTGCGCAGGCATTCGGAGTGTTTGATCTTGTGCAGGTGATGACCGGAGGTGGACCGGCCAGCAGTACAGAGAGTATTGCTCTGTATGCCTATTGGAACGCTCTGCGATTTCTCGATTTTGGATATAGCGCAACCATCATGATTGGCAGCTTCGTGATTCTCAGTTCACTGATTGTGATTGCTTGGGTTGTGATCTCGTTAGCACGAAATCGTTCGGCAGGAGCTTTCGCGAAATGAAAGCAACACGTTTCGTGATTATCAGTTTATTGATCTGGTCGCTCGGCCCACTGGCCTGGCAGCTTTACACCTCATTCTGCACGGATCAAGCTCTGGTGACACCATTTGCTTCACTTGATCAACGCTGGACACTCGCCCATTACCAAAGTGTTTTGCTGAGCAATCCACCGTTTATTCGCTACCTATTGAATAGTTTATTCGCAGGAGCAATCTCTACAATCCTCACACTGTTATTAGCAATTCCAGCAAGCTATAGTCTAAGCAAACTTGGGAAGCGAAGTGCATTGATCATCAAATGTGTATTAATTGGATGTGCATTATTCCCCTATGTTCTGCTCTTTCTGGCATTACTGGAGATCGCCAGATACCTACAACTTGGAAACAACCTGATTGCACTTGCTATTCCCTACGCAGCCCTATCGCAACCTTTGGCAGTTTTGCTACTCACGAATGCATTTTCAGATCTACCTCCTGAGCTCGAGGATGCTGCCAGAGTTGAAGGATTAAGCATTCTTGAACGATTTCGTTGGATTTTGCTTCCACTCATTTCACCAGCCATTGCCAGCACGGCGATTCTTGTTTTTCTGTTCTCTTGGAATGAATATCCAATCGCACTCACATGGATCAGCGACTCAGATCAATTGACGCTGCCAGTTGCGATGGCAAGAATTGCAGGTTCATCAATTCATTCAGTCCCTTACGGTCCTTATGCAGCAGCGACAGTGATTGGTTCAATTCCCCTCATCGTATTGGTCATGGTGTTCCAGAAACCGATTGTTTCGGGCTTAACCACTGGAGCTGTTAAGGGATGACACTCGAACTCAAGCAGGTTGGAAGAGCCATCAACAACCAATGGATTGTTGAGAACCTGACCATGACGGTCGCAGACAATGAATGTCTTGCTCTCGTTGGACCAAGTGGTTGCGGCAAAAGCACAACATTGCGCTTAATTGCAGGACTTGATCCTGTTAGCTGCGGATCGATTCACATTCGTGGTCGTGATATTACAACCCTTTCACCTGCTGAGCGAAGCGTTGGCATGGTGTTTCAAAGCTATGCACTTCTTCCGCACCTAACGGTATTTGAAAATCTCGAACTTGGTTTGCGGATCAGAGGCATATCTAAACGCGAAAGAACCTCAAAGATCAAACAGATTCTTGATCTGGTGCAACTTTGGAATCGTGCCAGCAACCGCCCTGCTGAGCTCTCAGGTGGTCAGCGTCAAAGAGTTGCTTTAGCCAGGGCACTTCTCAGAAACCCTGAGGTTTATCTTCTCGATGAACCAATGAGTAATCTGGACGCACAATTAAGAGAAGATATTCGTCCGGAACTTCGTCGACTGGTCTTAGAGCAAAGCAAGCCAACCATCTATGTCACTCATGATCAACATGAAGCCATGGCGATGGCACAACGGATAGCTGTACTTCATGAAGGAAAAATCGAACAGATTGATACACCGTACAATCTCTACCGCAATCCTTGCAGTCTTTTCGTTGCGCGATTCATTGGTCGGCCACAAATAAATTGTCTGAACGATGAGTCAGGTCATCTTCGTGCCGTGAGACCAGAATCGATACATTTTTCTGATTCGGGATTATCTGGCAAGCTTCAATC
>QCTJ01000003.1 GCA_003211205.1 Synechococcus sp. AG-673-F03 | reverse complement strand
AACACGCTCTTGATGACCATCAATGGCGAACGTTCCACCGGCCACGAAATCAACTGCTCTTTGAGCCTGATCAGGCTCCATCATCGTGAGGTTGAGAATCACGGTCTTGCGTTCGCGCAAGGCCTGAATCGCCCTTGGCATTTCATCAAAACTGCGCGGCTCCATCAGTGAAACCTCTGCAGTGCCGGAACTGATTCCAGGCATCCCGATCACATTCGAGCCGGGGAAATTCTGGTCCATCTCAAACGGATTGGATGCATCCAGAGGAGCCAGAGCACTGGTGTTTGCAGACGACATGCCTTGTATGTTGTCGTCTTGCTCGCCTGTGTCGTAATCGAGCTCGTCATAATCGCCATCCAGATAATCGTCACCAGCAACGACCGCACGAAGACGAGAAATCAACGACACTGGGAATTTGCAGAACCTTGACCCTGAATAGCGCTCAAGGGAGTTGTGAGCAAGCGTGTCCAGATGAATTGATGTCCATCTCGCAACGTTGATTTGATCATTCCGATCAAGGAGACACAGGCGGCCGCTCACCAAACAGGGCTGATCCCACACGAACCCAGGTCGCACCGGCGGCGGCCGCTTGCGACCAATCGCCGCTCATCCCCATCGAACATTGAGACAGATCGAGCTCATCCGCCAGATCACGGCAATCCCTGAAAAGCCCCTGACGCTCGATGCTGTCCAGTCCTAACGGAGCCATCGTCATCAGCCCGGAGACCTTCAGACCCGGCAACTGGCGCAGCACGGGCCAGGCCTCTTTGAGCGACTGAGGGTCCCAGCCGCCCTTAGAGGGATCAGACCTCAGCTTCACCTGGAACAACACCGAAGGGCAACACCCCTCCTCCAGGGCAATGCGGGATGAACGCTGCGCCAGCGCCATCGAGTCGATGGAATGAATCCAGCTGAAGGCCTTCACCACCGCACGGACCTTATTGGCCTGCAGGCGACCAATGAAGTGCCAGCGCAAATCGGTGAGGTCCGCGAGAGCCTCCTGCTTGGGCAAAGCCTCCTGAACCCGACTTTCCCCAAAATCAATCTGACCGCAAGCAGCAAGCTCTCGAACTGCCGATGCAGGCTGCATCTTGCTCACAGCAAGCAGCTTGACTCCCTGCGGAAGACGCTGTTGCAGTTGCTGCCAGCGGGTCTGAATCTCCGTCACCCGAGCGGTCCGTCTTGCATGGTCAGATGAAGGTCTGATCGAACAACTGCTTCCAGCTGCCGTAATCCTCAGAGGCATCGCGGCGACGGCGGGCGAGATTCAACTCAGCGTGGTGGCGCGCATCCAGATAGGGAATCACTTCGAACTGAGCCCCTCGAGGCTGCAGGGTGACGAGGAAGAACATGCGCTGGGCGTACAAGGTGGCGTACACATCACGACCTTCCCCCGCAGGGGCCACTCTGTAGAGCATCCCAAACGTGGGGTGGTTGAGATAACCCTCAGCGCTCACAGACCTGAAAACGGGGATCAGAGAGCACCGTACCTTCCGCGCAGAACAAGAACGGTTACAAGCCCCACTGCAGCAACCCCGTTGAGAATGCTTGGAGCAGCCCCCTTCGAAGCTTGCTCAGGACGAAACGCATCTGCAGGCAACCAGGTTCCACCTCGTGCAAGCAACGCTTCAGCACCTTGTTCTGCACGCAGCAGGATGTTGGCCAGAAGGCGCTCTCCCACTGAAAGCACCAGCCCGAAGGAGGCTTTAAAGCCGAGCTGGCGCAGGTTGACCGCACGACTGGCGAGCGAGCGCAACAGGTTCTGGAATTCTTCCTGGACCAACGGCAGAAAGCGAAGAGCTAGAAGCAACTGAAAGCTCAGTCGATCAATCGGCACTCCAAGCCGAGCCAGGGGAGCCAACCACCAACTCAAGGACCACATCAACTCCTCACTGGGGGTGGATAGCAACATCAGATTCACGCTGTGGACAACGGTCACGATCAAGGTGGCGCTGTTCAACCCCAGTTCAGCCGAGCGGCGATCGACCACAAGCGGGCCCATTTCCAAAGATCCCAACCGCAGAGGCCCCAGACGAATCAACTCCCAGGAGGGTGAGGTCAGTGTGAGGCCTGGGATCTCCGCCGGCGACCGCAGGTTCAAGCTGGCTCCAGGATCACCGGTCGGCAGCAACATGGCCAGTAGCCCGACAGCACAGCCGAGAAAACTGACCAGCAGCAACGAGCGCCACCACAGCCGAGCTGGCAATCCACTCACCAACGTGATCAACAGCAGGGCCAGCACGAGCGCAACGCGCCACAGGGGGCCTGCCAGTACGGGCGTGAGCAGAAACACCAGAACCCACAACAGCTTCAGGCGGGGATCCAGCTGGCGAAGCCAACCACCGGCACCGTCCACGTACTGCCCGATCGGAATCTGCCTCAGCCAATCCATGCTGCTCAGCCCTGATGGTTCTGCTGTCTGGCAAGATCCTTTTCGGCGTCACGCTGCTGCTTCCCACGCCAGAACAGCTTCAAGGGAGTGCCATCAAATCCGAGCCCTTCCCGGATCTGACGCTCGACATAGCGCCGGTAGGTGTCACCAAACAGCTTGGGGTCATTCACGAACAGAGTGAAACTCGGGGGCCTGGTTGCCACCTGGGTGCCGTAGTAAAGCCTGCCCTGACGTCCGCCCCTTGTTGTTGGCGGACTTCGCCAGCTGAGGGCTTCCTTCAGCACTTCGTTAACCACGGAGGTGGTGACACGACGACGGTGCTGTTCCACAGCCAGAACAGCCAGAGCGAAAATGCTGTCAACACGCTGGCCGGTGAGTGCTGAGGTGAACAGCATCGGGGCCCAGTCGAGGAAATAGAGCTTGGAACGCAGCTCCTTCTCCATGGCCGTCATGGTGTGGCTGTCCTTCTCCACGGCATCCCATTTATTGACAACAACCACACAGGCCCGACCGTCTTCTTCGATGCGACCTGCAAGGCGTTGATCCTGCTCAGTGACACCGTCCAATGCATCGATCACCAGCACGCACACATCACTGCGCTCAATCGCCTTGAAACTGCGGTTGATTCCGAAGAATTCAGGCCCGTAATTGACACTGCGGCGCCGGCGGATTCCAGCAGTGTCCACCAGGCGCCAAGGATGGTTTTCACGCACGATGCTGGTATCGATCGTGTCGCGCGTGGTGCCTCGAATCGGACTCACGATGGCCCTCTGTTCACCGCAAATGGCATTCAGAAGGCTTGATTTACCCACGTTGGGACGACCGATGATGGCCATTTGGATCGGCTCTTCCTGATCACCCTCTTGATCTTTCGGAGGCAGGAATGTGAGCACCCGATCCAGGACTTCTGCGGTGCCTGCACCATGGATTGCGGAGATGGGGTAGGGCTCTCCCAGGCCAAGGCTCCAGAACTCTGCAGCCATGGCCAGTCCTTGATCAGGTGACTCGCACTTGTTCACCGCAAGCAGCGTTGGACAACTCTGACCACGCAGGAACTCTGCAATGGCCTCATCCGATGCCGTGAGGCCCTGCTGACCATCAACAATCACCACAGCGACACTGGCCTCCTCGAGAGCCAGCGCAGCCTGCTCACGGATTTCAGGCAGAAACTCACTGTCGTCATCGAACACCAGCCCACCGGTGTCGACCACCTTGAATTCGCGATCCCCCCAGTAGCCATCTTGATAAGTGCGATCACGTGTCACACCTGGCTGGTCGTGGACGATCGCTTCTCGACTTCGGCAGAGACGATTGACCAGCGTGGATTTACCAACGTTGGGACGCCCGATGATCGCGACGACGGGACGCGCCAAGAAGGTCCACAGCAAAACAGTCTTGACAGTACAGAGGCACCTGTCTGCGAGATCTGGGCCCGAAACGGCAGCCGCTCAACTTTTCATTTCGCCAACAGGAATGGGAATTCTTTCCGAGCGAGACCAGTAAGACTCAGGCGAGACAGCTAGCGATGGATCAATGAACCCGCTGTCACATCATCATGCTCGAACTGATCGCCACCCTGGTGGTGGACCTCTCAGATCAACAGCTCACCGTCTACGACGAGAACCAGGAGATTGTGCGGGTCATCCCCGTGAGCACTGGCAAGGCATCCACGCCAACCCCAACTGGGGAAGCCAAGGTGCTGACCAAATACCGCTCCGTGACCATGCGCGGCCGTGGCTATGTCGCACCCGGCGTGCCCTATGCGATGTGTATCACCGCGAACGAGATGATCTGCATGCACGGAGCTCCCTGGCAGGAAGACGCCGGCCAAGCCTTCGGCGTTCCCCGCAGTCATGGCTGTGTACGCATGCCCACGAATCAGGCCCGCTGGCTGTTTGAGAACACGCTCAAGGGCACCAAGGTGGTCATTCAGGTGTGAGGCTCATTGCACCGGCGGATCGCCGGGGTGCCCCCGCACCGGATCCGCCGGAGCATCGAGCAGAGGCGGCAGTGCTCCTTCCTCTGGCAGCAGCTCACCAGCTGAGACCAACCAGGCCAGCAACCAGTTCACCGCCGTGGCGCGGCGGGTGCGCCTGGGATAGAGCTCATTGATTCGATAGCCGCCGAACTGCAACTGTTGCTTCAGCAGCTGTTTGGATTGCTTGGGGATCGACCGGGTCAGACGCACCGAAGCGGGCCGCACAGCAATCACCTGCGGAGCTTCCGGGAAGGCTTCTCCCCAGGCAGCCGGCGTTGCGGGGCCTGCCAGCCATGGCCCTGCGCCATCCTCAGTGGGGAGATAGCCCAATCGCTCCCAGACCAGCGACGCCACGAATCGGTCGCTGAGGCGATCTTCAAGGATCGCCATGAGTAAGGCCCGACTCAGATTCCAAGAGTGTGAGGACATCGCTGCATGCTGTCATCGACAGCCGCTGAGGGGGAAGGGATGACACGACAAGCCGTGCAGCACCTCTATTAATTTCGGAGCCACGTACGTCTTCGACACAGTCCTGGAACCGAAGACGTCGCTTCTTAGTGATGTACGCCTGCAGCGTCTGATTTTTCGACTTCCACACGAGGTCATGGCAACGGTCAGACGCGATCGCCGACGTCTACTCAAGACCCCGGAGAGGGGCGAGTCATCTCGCCCTCCCTGGGATGCGCAAGGCAGGGTGTGCTTCAGCTACAGCGGCAAGACCGCCATCAGCACTCCGGTGTTCGCCGACCGTCGTGACGCTCCTCTAGGCAACAGAAGTCTGCATCGGATTCGTGCTGGCTGTCCTGTGCGCTTGACCGTGCGTCAGGTGCGACACCGGCAACCTCGGACCGGCACACGGCTTCAGGTCTTGAAAGTGCAAGTTCTGCATCTCGACGCACCCCATCAGGGGGGACTGGCCAGTCCCCACAGCATTCAGACCGTGAACCTTCAGCTGCCGCTGGATCTGATGCAGGAAGTGGAGCGGCTGGCTCTGTGCGAAGACTGGTCCAACCAGGCCTGGCTACGCAACGCCATCGAAGCCCAGGTTGGCGAGACCCGTACCCGGCTCGGACTGGATGAGTCCTCGGCCTGAAACCTCTTGGAACGTGCAGTTAGCGAGGATGCATGAACTGAATCCAATCCCAATGGTGAGGGATCTGCGGCTGAAGGGAAGCAGCATTGAGCGGGTTTTGCGCTGCAACGTGCTGCAGTCTCCACTTGCAGGAGTCAGCGACAAAATTTTTCGCGCTCTTGTGAGGCGCTGGGCGCCGGATGCTCTGCTGTTCACGGAAATGGTGAACGCCACGAGTCTTGAGCTCGGCCACGGCAGAGGCAAAGTCGAGGAGCTGAGCGAGGAACCGGGACCTATCGGCGTTCAGCTATTCGATCACAGACCCGAGGCGATGGCCGACGCAGCCCGACGAGCTGAGGACGCCGGTGCCTTCCTGATCGACATCAATATGGGCTGTCCCGTCCGAAAAATCGCCCGCAAAGGCGGCGGCAGCGGTCTGATCCGCGATCCCGATCTGGCCTGCCGAATCGTGGAATCCGTGGCTTCAGCCGTCGGTGTTCCTGTCACCGTGAAGACACGCCTGGGTTGGTGCAATCAAGAGCAAATCGAAGGCTCCCATCACGCGGCAGTGGCCTGGTGCAGACAGCTGGAGGGTGCGGGCGCCACGTTGCTGACCGTGCACGGTCGTACGCGAGAACAACGCTTCAGCGGATCTGCGGATTGGGACGCGATTGCATCGGTCAAGCAGTCACTCAGCATTCCGGTGATTGCCAACGGCGACGTCAACAACCCTGACGCCGCCTTGCGCTGCCTCGACAAGACCGGTGCCGATGGGGTGATGGTGGGGAGAGGCACCATGGGAGCCCCCTGGCTGGTGGGGCAGATCGATGCGGCGCTGACCGGTCGCGCCATTCCCCCCACTCCAGGTCCGCGGGAACGCCTGATGCTGGCCTCTGAACAACTGCAGGCGCTCGTTGACTCGCGTGGAGATCACGGCCTGCTGATCGCGCGGAAGCACATGAGCTGGACCTGCACAGGATTCACCGGTGCCTCGCAGTTCCGCCAGAAACTGATGCGTGCACCCACCCCGGATCAGGCACTGACACTGCTTCAACAGCAGCAGGAGCAGTTGGATTGAACTGGCTGCCACTGATGCTGCTGGTGTGGCCCCTTTGGTTGAGGAAACAGCCTGAGCAGCAGAGCCCTATCTGGAAGCGACGCAGCCTGATTGTGCTGATCAGCCTGCTGACAGCCAGGTATCTGCACTGGCGAATCACCAGCAGCCTCAACCTGAGCACGCACCTGAGCACAGGACTGAGCCTGTTGTTGTTGACAGCGGAAGCCTGGCTGCTGCTGTCGGGCTTGTTGCCTCTGTGGCTGGCCTGGCGTCGCTTCCCCGACCGTCGAAGCACAATCGACCAACTGAAAAAACAATGGCAGAGCAGCGACTGGCGGCCGATGGTCGACATTCTCGTGCCCACCTACGGCGAACCCCTTGAGGTACTGGAACGCAGCCTGATCGCTTGTTGTCACCAGAACTATCGGAACCGTTGCGTGTGGGTGCTGGATGACAGCGGTCGTGAGGAGGTGAAAGAACTGGCCCTTCGGCACGGGTGCCATTACCGCCATCGACCGGCTCGAACCCACGCCAAAGCCGGCAATCTCAATGACGGCCTCCAGCACTGCAGCGGAGAGCTGCTGGCGGTATTCGACGCTGATTTCATTCCGCAGAGAGACTTTCTCGAGTGCTGCATCGGCTTTCTCCGAGACCCATCGGTTGGGCTGCTTCAGACCCCACAGACCTTCATCAATGCCGATCCAGTGATGCGGAACCTGGGCATGGAGCGTTGGTTATTGCCAGACGAAGAGAGCTTCTATCGATGGATCGAACCCGTTCGCGATGGCTGGGGAGCAGTGGTTTGCGCCGGCACTGCTTTTCTGGCTCGACGCAGCGCCATTGATTCAGTCGGAGGATTCAAAGAGCAGGCGATCTCAGAGGATTTCGTGACGGGACTACGGCTACGGCGCAAGGGCTGGAAACTGCTTTATCTCCAACAGAAGCTCAGTGCAGGCCTGGCAGCGGAAACCATGGCCGACTTTGTGCGTCAGCGCCAGCGCTGGGCCAATGGAACGCTGCAAAGCCTGCGACTGCGCGATGGACCACTGGGCCCAGGCGAGCTTCGTTTCGGGGAACGAATGGCCTACCTCGAAGGCGTTGTGCACTGGTTCAACAACATGCCCCGGCTGGTGCTGATGCTGATGCCACTCAGCTACGGCCTGCTTGGCACTGTTCCCATTCTGATCAGCAGCAGTGAAGCTCTCCAGCTGCTGTTGCCTCTCTGGGCCACACTTCTGCTCAGCATCGGCTGGATCAACCGCGGCTCACGCACAGCCTTGTTGAGTGAACTCACCGGCTGGGTGCTGACGGTGCCGCTGACGCTGACGGTGTTCACCAATCTGATGGGACACATCGGTGGTTTTCGTGTGACACCAAAACACCAGAAACGCAATCGGGGCAGCTTCAGCCTCGTTCTGGTGATCCCCCTGCTGGCACTGCTGCTGCTGAACCTCATCAACCTGTTTGGACTGGTGACGACAACTTCACTGGACAGCGAGATCCTCGACTCACGGCCGCTTGGCCTGACCTGGGCGATGATCAATCTGCTCAGCCTCTGGATTGCACTGCGCGCCTGCTGGGATCCACCTGCACGCGACCCGGCCCCATGGCAGGCCGCTTGCTTGCCAGCAGAGCTGGAAGACAGCGACGGTCAGCGGCGAACCTGTCGAATCACGGCGCTGAGCGAAAGCGGCGTAGAGCTGGAGTTGGCCACATCAATGTCAGCACAACTGAAGATCAAACGGCTTCGCTGGACAGACGACGTGTCGCCCCTGACCGTGGCTTGGGAAAGCACTCACGGCAATCGACTGGCGCTTCGCTGGCAGGAACTCAACGACCAGACTCGACAAGAGCTCATCCTCTGGCTGTTCTGCCGGCCAGGCTGCTGGCCGGATCGTCAGGCACCGCCGGAGTGGCGAGCATTGGTTGCCCTGATCATTCGTCTGATCATCCTGCCGTCACGACGCCCGTTCCACCGCTGCCTGATGCCACAGACCCCGCCGCAGTGACACTCAGCCAAGCCAGAGATCACGGGTCCCCGTGATGGCCTGAGTGGCCAGCAAAAGGGCCACAAGAAGATTGACCGACACATGCAGACGGCGCATCCACAGGCGCGCGGCGATCTCTCTCTGACAGGCCATGGTCAGCAGCAGAAAAGCGAGCAGCAACAGTCCGCCCCAGGTGTGCGACTGCCAGACGGCAGCAGCAGCCAGTGCACGCTCACTCACCAGCAAAGGCTGGATCGTGATCAGCAGCAGAAACAGCCAACAGCTCCAGGAGAACAGCAGCCTCAGGGCCAGTCGTCGGGTGCGTAGCAGGGCCAGAAACGACAACACAACGCCGCTCGCCTGAAGGATGACCACTGCCCAGCTGCTGAAGCCGGCGCCGGCGGCAGCCAAGTCGTGACTCAAAGCAAACAGCACAGCCAGGAGCAGACCAGCCGTCGCCCAACGGCCGTGATCAACATGTTCAACAGGCACTGTTGGAGCGATGGGGTTGATCTCCAGACGGCGCTCCCTGGCCAGAATTCCAAGGCGGATCGTGGCGCCGATCACCGGATACACAAACAGAATGATCAGCACCGGATGCACCAGCGCAAGCCATTGCAGGGGTGTCAACGGTTGCGTAGCGGCGATCAAGGCAACACCTCAGGCCATTGCTGACGGATCAGCAGCATTGAGAAGTAAGGCCTCACATCGTCGGGCACCGCCTGAGCCGATGCCACCCACTGATCCGGCCAACCAACCCGTTGCGCGAAAATGGCACGATCAAGCAGCTGTTCCTGCTCCAGAACTGCTCGCACCCAAGACCAACGCTGGCCCAGCTTGATCAAACCCAGCACCGTGGAGGTCTTGCGAGCACTCTGCAGCAAGGCGATCAACTCGGCATTCGTTTCAGGACAGGGACGAATGAGCAAGCCCTCCTGCTGAAACGCCAAAGGGAGATCGAGAAAGTCTTTGGCCGCTGCCGCCGCCGCGGCACTCACCGACGTGATGCCTGGAATCAAGGCGAATGGCACATCAGGGTGATGGCGCCGCAGAGCCAGTTGCACGTAGCTCCCAGTCGCGAACAGCGAGACGTCCCCTTCGCAGAGCAACACCACCCGGTTGCCGGCTCTGACCTCTGCAGCCAACACATCAGCCGCCTGCCTCCAGGCTGAGATTCGTGGCTGAGAGTCAGTCACCATGGGAAACAACAGAGGCAGACAACGCTGATCAGAGCGAATCCAGCGGGATGCAATCGCCAGGGCCATGCCCTCAGCCCCCTCATGCGCGATGGGATGGGCAACAACATCAGCAGCCTCCAAAGCTCGAACTGCAGCCACGGTGAGAAGCTCAGGATCCCCGGGACCGACTCCCACCAGCACCAGCTGATCTGGGCAACACTCGGACGTGATGGACAACGGCAATGCAAGCCAACCAGCCATCCAGCATGCTGAACAGGATGGAAGGAGCCTTGATGCATGGCTTCAGGATTGCTTCAGGCCCATGAGCGAACTGACGCTGTTTTCAGCACGATCCAACACCATCCTGCTGAAAACCCAGGAAGGCAGGCGGATCCAGGATGTGCTGAAGCAACGGGGCATTGGATTCGAACGCTGGCCAGCGCACCATCGGCCTGAGGGCAACGCCTCACCCGCGCAGATTCTGGAGAGCTACAAAAGCGAAATCGAACGAACGCAGGCTCGGGGGCATTACCCAAGCGTTGATGCCATCAGGGTGCTTCCTGATCATCCGGATCGCGTTTCTCTGCGCCGCAAGTTTCTGAAAGAGCACGTCCACGCAGAGGACGAAGTGCGGTTCTTTGTGGAAGGTTGCGGTCTGTTCTGCCTGCACATCGGCGATGAAGTTGTGCAGGTGCTCTGTGAAACAGACGACTGGATCAGCGTTCCTGCCGGAACACCTCACTGGTTTGACATGGGCGAAACGCCCTATTTCTGCACGCTGAGGTTTTTCAATAACCCCAATGGCTGGGTCGCTGAATTTACTGGAGACTCAATCGCCGAGCGCTACCCCCGACTCCATCCTTCTTAGACACTTAGGCCGCCAGCAATAGACGCGCGTCAACAGCAGATTCCAACGAAGCGATCCGGCTGGTGGGCAGCTCGGCAGCCAATGTCTGATCATCCAGCAGCATCGCTGCCTCCAAGTCGGCACAACGCCCGATCAGATCACGGACCAGGGGATTGGACTTGAGTCCATCCCATTGTTCGTCGGTGGTGCCATTACGCAAAGCTTGCAGCGAATCAGCAACAGCGATCACAGGGTCAGGCATCGACATCGCAAATTAGCTGGGCCAATCCTAGAAGTGACCCAGGGTCCATAGCGCGTCTCTTCAGACTTCTTTTGGACTCTGGTTACGAACTTCTCACAGCTGGCGCTGGCTCCACTCTCGACCACCTGACAAGCCTCGCCTCCATCAGGCATCAACTCCCACTGAATGCATGCGCACAGCCTCCGGCGCAGACAGTTCCCCGCGCAGCGCATCCACCTCAGCCGCGGCCAGTTCCTTGAGCCGAAGCACGATCTCATCCCTTGGATAACGGTCGGCAGACAGCACCCAGTAGAGACCGAAATGGCGGGCTTCGCTCTTCAGCAGGTCGCCATAGAGCAAGCGCAGGTCTGGATCAGGACTGTGCTCAGCCAGTAGTGCCATGCGCTCGTGGCTCCTGGCCTCGATCAGCCCGGCAACCAGAAAAGAATCGAGCATGCGCTTGGGCTCTGCCCGGCGCACCTGCTTGGCCAGCCATGCCCCATAACCAGGAGAGCGCAGGGGCTCCAGATAGCGCCCCCGGTCCTTGAGCAGCTTCAACACCCGTTCAAAGTGTTCGAGCTCTTCCCGCGCCAGCGGGCTGAGAGCCTCGCCCAGGCCTGGTTCGCACAAATAACGGAACATCAGCTGCACTGCCGCCCCAGCCGCTTTGCGTTCGCAATGGGCATGGTCGATCAGCACCTCCATGGGCCTGGCGATGGCCTGCTCAACCCAGCGACGACTGGTGGGCGCTGCAAGCCAGCGGATGCTCGTCACCGACGAGGTGATGGTCATACGGCAGCTTTGCGCAGGTGATTCAGCAGGCCATCGAGGGCCAGGCCATAGCTGAAAGGCCCGAAACCACTCACCACACCAACCGCACGATCAGCCAGAAATGAGTGATGGCGAAAGGTCTCGCGGGCATGCGTGTTACTGAGATGAAGCTCCACGTAGGGAATCGCCACTCCCAGCAAAGCGTCACGCAAAGCGATCGAAGTATGGGTGTAGGCGCCTGCATTCACAAGAATCCCATTCACCTCACCCATGGCCTGATGGACGCGCTCCACCAGCGCACCTTCGAAATTGCTTTGAAAACAGTCCAGCTGCACGCCTGCTGCCGACGCACGCTGATTTAAGTCTTGCTCAATCTGCTCGAGCGTCTGTCGTCCATAAAGACCAGGCTCTCGTTGCCCCAGCAGATTGAGATTGGGGCCGTTCAGGAGCAGCAGGCGCATGGCCTTACGAGAATTCCTTTGGAACTCGATCGTATCGAGAACCAACGAGAGGCACAGATCGCTAAAAGGATCGCCAGGTCGACTGGTAAGTTCTTCGGGTGGTTCGGGTCGGTGCCCGAGTGGTTAATGGGGGCGGACTGTAAATCCGCTGGCTCTGCCTACGTTGGTTCAAATCCAACCCGGCCCATCCACCACAAGCCCTTGTAGCTCAGCGGTAGAGCACTCCCTTGGTAAGGGAGAGGTCTCGAGTTCAAGTCTCGACAAGGGCTTCAATCAACACCCAGGCACCGGGTGTTGATTCCAGGGAAATTCAGGAATGGATTGCCTCTGAGGACGTCTTCTCAAGGTCTGAGTCATCTCAGCTCCAGAGCGCTGGCGGCAAGCTCGCGGTTGATGGGTTGAAACGTGCCCAAGAGCAACCTGCCTTGGCGATGCGACCTCAACATCGAGTGGCGACAGCCGACAAGTGCCGCTAGCACTAAAAAAAGTCTCGGCTATGGCAGCAACGCCCCTCCTTCTCGCACTGGATCAGGGCACC
Source organism: Synechococcus sp. AG-673-F03 (assembly GCA_003211205.1). GTDB lineage: Bacteria > Cyanobacteriota > Cyanobacteriia > PCC-6307 > Cyanobiaceae > Synechococcus_C. The sequence goes on along the minus strand of QCTJ01000003.1, from coordinate 106,507 downwards.
AGCAGCTCACGCGCCGCTCTCTTTGACCCGCGTGGATTCCCTGTTGCAAGTGCCAGCGCTCCCTTAGCCATCAGCTACCCAGCTGACGGATGGGTGGAACAGAACCCCAAGGACATCTGGGATAGCCAGCGCCTGGCGATGGAGCGATTGGAGAAGGCCATCAGCCCAGAACAGAGGGGCGCTGTGGTGGCCTGCGGAGTCACCAATCAGAGGGAAACAACAATCCTGTGGCAACGCAGCGATGGGCAGCCCTGCGGCGCCGCCTTGGTCTGGCAGGACGGCCGCACCTCCGACATCTGTCAACAGTGGAAAGAGGAAGGCCTGGAGCAGGAATGGCGAGCTCGCACCGGCCTGCTCCTCGATCCCTACTTCAGCGCCAGCAAGATTCGCTGGCTGATGCGGCATGAAGCGAGCGCGTCCAGCGCTGCCGCGAATGATGATCTCTGCTTCGGCACGGTGGAGAGCTGGTTGCTGTGGCACCTCAGCGGACAAAAGCGACACTGCTCCGACATGAGCAATGCCAGCCGCACCCTGCTGATGGACCTGAAACAACGTGAGTGGGTGGATGCGTTCTGCGAGCAGGCCGGGCTGCCGTTGAGTGCATTGCCGGAGCTGGTGCCCTGTCGTGGCGACTTTGGAACCATCGCATCAGGACTCCCCTTTGCAGGAGTGCCGATCCATGCCCTGCTAGGCGACCAACAAGCCGCCACACTCGGCCAGTTGTGCCTTCATCCAGGCGAAGCCAAATGCACCTACGGCACAGGTGCATTTCTGGTGGTGAATACAGGCAGCAGCATTCAACGCAGTGATGCTGGGTTGCTGAGCACTCTCGGCTGGACCGACGACCAGGGGCAGCCCACCTACTGCCTGGAGGGCAGCTTGTTCAACGCCGGCACGGTGGTGCAATGGCTGCGGGATGGACTGGGAATCATCGAGACAGCGGAAGAGATCAACCAGCTGGCCCTCAGCGTTGCCGATGCAGGTGGGGTCATGCTGGTTCCCGCCTTCACAGGCTGGGGAACACCGCATTGGGATCCTGGCGCTAGGGGGCTTTTGATCGGATTGACCCGCGACACTGGTCGCGGCCAGATCGCCCGTGCCGCGCTTGATGGCATCGCACTCTCGGTAGCAGGGCTGGTGCAGCTGGCAGAGCAGTCGATCGGCCATGGACTCGGGGAGCTAGCCGTGGATGGTGGTGCGGCCGCATCGGATCCACTGCTGCAGGCCCAGGCCGACAGCACGGGGCTGAGGGTACGACGTCCGGCTTATCTGCAGAGCACCGCCCGTGGGGTCGCACTGTTGGCAGGAGTTCAGGCAGAACTGATTAACAACCTGCAGGATCTGGAATCCCTCCGGGGTGAGCAGGCCGACGTGTTTGAACCCTCGCTAAGTGCTGAACAACGCCAGCAATGGATGAAGCAGTGGAGCGACGCTATCTCAAGGAGCTTGCGCTGGCATGACTAACAACTGCTTCGACCTTCTGGTGATTGGCGGCGGGGCCAGTGGAGCCTGCGTGGCCTACGAAGCGGTCTGCCGTGGACTCAAGGTGGCCCTGCTCGAAGGCCATGACATTGGTGGCGGCACAAGTTCGCGCAGCACCAAGCTCTTGCATGGAGGTGTTCGCTATCTCGAACTGGCGTTCAAAACCGCGGACACCGCTCAGCTTCGACTGGTGAGAGAAGCGTTGCTGGAACGCGGCCATTGGCTGAAACAGGCGCCGTTTCTTTCCCATCGCCTTGAACTGGCTCTGCCCACAGGTGGGCTGATCGGCCAGCTGTATTACCGCCTTGGGCTCGGCATGTACGACGCCCTTTCAGGCCGTTCAGGGATTGGCAGCAGCCGACTGCTGTCACGAGCGCTCCTACACGAAGCGTTGCCCGAGCTGCGCAGCGATGTCAGCGGGGGGGTTGCCTACAGCGATGGGCAGTTTGACGATGCCAGGCTGAACCTGTTGATGGCACTCAGCGCCGAGCAACACGGGGCGGTCGTGCGCACGCGCACACCGGTGGTGGAGCTGGAGAAAGACAGCCACGGCAAGCTATGCGCAGCCATCAGCGAAAACGCCGATGGCCACAGAGAGCGCTGGCAAGCACGCGTGGTGGTCAACGCCACCGGCATTCATGCCGATGCGCTGAGGCGCATGGCCGAACCCGAGTGCCAGGAACGCATGCTGACCAGTCGCGGAGTGCATCTGGTGCTCAAGCAGCGTCTCTGTCCGCAACGCATCGGCCTGCTGCTGCCCTCCACCGATGACGGCCGGGTGCTGTTCATGCTGCCCTTCTTCGGGAGCACATTGGTCGGAACCACCGACACGCCCTGCAGCCAGCCGCAGGCAGCTGTGCCATCTGATCAGGAGCAGAGCTATCTCCTCGACTACGTGAAGCGATGGTTCCCAGGCCTCAACAGCATTGACATCGGCAGTTGCTGGGCTGGAGGAAGACCCCTGCTCAAGCCTGCCGATGACGACGTGAACAGCAGTCGTGTTGTTCGCGAGCACGAGGTCGAGACGCTGCCAAGTGGGTTGGTGAGCGTGATGGGAGGCAAATGGACCACCTGCCGTCCCATGGCTCTCGACACCCTCACAGCCGTTGCAAAGCAATTGGGACAGTCACTGCCACCGGCCAAGGAACTACCCCTCATCGGCTCAGACAGCGATCCCCTGCAAACCCCAAACCGTCTGATTACACAACGCTCCACCCTCCAGGATCTGTTGCCGAAATCGCCGCAGCAAGCGGAACAGATCGAGCATCTGGAAAGCAGTCATGGCCTCAATGCGGAAGCCCTGGTCAACAGCTGGTCAACAGCAGAGCGTGAACCTCTCAGCCCGGTGATGCCCATCTGCAGCGGAGAGCTGCGGCATACCATCGAGACCGAAAAGGCGAGAAGCATCACAGACGTGCTGGCCCGGCGGACGCGGCTGGCCATGGTTGACCGCGACGAAGCGCAACGGTTGGCTCCTGTGGTGAATCAAATGCTTGAGCAGTGCGGCCATGGCAACAGCGCACCTCTGGAACTGAGTCACTGATCAGATGTCACTGCTCAGATGTCACTGCTCAGATTTCATTGATCAGATTTCATTGATCAGCGTTCACGTCCTCCACTTCACCGATCAGCCACCAGCTGAATCCATGGGCCGGCAGGTAGACAAACCAATCCTCTGAAGCAGGGGGATATTCACAACCCCAGAACACCTCACGCGTGCGCAACCCGCTCCAACGGCTGAGGTCAAGGTGCAGAGAAGCCCCTGCTGCTGAAAGGTTGGCCGCCACCAGCACCGTCATGCTGCCGTCACAGCGCACGTAGCTGATCACACCTGGATGGGCACATTTCAACAGCTCGAAATTGCCATGTCGCAGCGCCGGCAGTAGTCGCCGGCAGGTGAGCATGCGACGGTGCCAGTTCAGCAGTGAACCAGGCAGCTGCTTCTGGACTTCAACATTCACCACGCGGTAGTCGTAGCCGGGAGCTGTGATCGGCGGCAGCACCAACAACGGGTCAGGTGCGGTTGAAAACCCCCCGTTACGCGCGGGAGTCCAGGCCATTGGGGTGCGGTTGGGATCGCGGTCACGCAATCCCGGCCAATCGCCCATGCCGAGCTCATCGCCGTAATAGAGGCAAGGCATCCCCGGCAGGCTGTAAAGCAGTGCGTGAAGAACGCGGTTGGAACCTGGATCGCCATTGAGCAATGGCGCCAGGCGACGGTTGATGCCCCAGTTGAGCCAATGTCCCTGTCCTTGATGCAGACCGGCACGGATGGTCTGGATCACCTCCTCCGGGATCAGATGACCATCACCCAGCCACAACTCATCGTGGTTACGCAGAGGCAATGCCCAGCGGCAGCCACTGACAACCTTCTGTGCCTCCTCCAGACAATTGCGCAGATTTTCCACACTGCCGCTGGCGATCGCAGCAAACAGGTGAGCAGTCAGCGCAAAGTTGTAGGCACCGTGAAGCTCATCATTTAATAAGTAGGGCGCAATTTCTTCAACAGGCTGGATCGCTTCTCCCAGCAACAAAATATCCCGGCCATGGGAATCCACCCGCTGGCGAAGTCGCTGCAGAAAAGCGTGGGTTTCCGGAAGCCCCTCACAGCGTGATCCCTCCTCCTCACAGAGGAAAGGCACGGCATCCAGGCGGAAGCCATCGACACCACGGTCAATCCAGAAATCCACCACATCCAACATCGCCTCCTGGACAAATTGATTGGCGTAGTTGAGATCGGGCTGATGGCGAAGGAAACGGTGGAGGAAGTACTGACCAGCCACCTCATCCCATTCCCAGTTCGACGACTCGAAATGGCGGAAGAGCACTGGGGCGTCCGCATAACGATGCGGGTCATCACTCCACACGTAGATGTCACGCTCAGGGCTGCCCTTGGCGGCCCATCGAGCGCGCTGAAACCAAGGATGGAGGGTGCTGGTGTGGTTCATCACCAAATCCATCACCACCTTCAGCCCCTGCGCATGCGCTGCCGTGAGAAAACGATGGAACGCTGCGAGATCGCCTAGATCGGGATGGATCGCCTTGAAGTCGGTGATGTCATACCCACCGTCATCCAACGGTGAGGGGTAGATGGGCGTGAGCCAGATGGCTTCCACCCCAAGCCAACGCAAGTAAGGAAGTCGGCTGGAAAGGCCCTGCAGGTCTCCGATCCCATCGCCGTTGCCATCGCGGTAACTGCGCACGATCAGCTGATAGATGACGGCGCCGTTCCACCACGGCTGCTGCTGACTCATCAGGCCGTTGCCTCTGATCACGGTGTAATGGCGATCGTGCTCATCGTCATCCCCGCACCAACGGTTGAGCTCTCGAAACTGCGAGCATGGCCTGCATAGACAGCACGCTCATCCTCGTCATGGTCCAGGCCAACGCTGCATGCCCCTTTACCAAAACCGACCTGGACCGTCTGCGACAACCCGTGCTGGAGGGAATCACCAGGCCTGAAGCTTGGCGTCGTGAACAGCTTCAGCGCCTGCGTGAGCTCGTGACACAACACGAGCCAGAGATTCTTAAGGCCCTTCGCCACGACCTTGCCAAACCCGACCTGGAAGGAATGGCCGAGGTTGTGACCCTGCTGCAGGAACTCAAACTCGCTGAACGTCGTCTGCGCACCTGGATGCGTCCACGCCGAATCCGCGTGCCGCTTGTGCAGCAGCCCGGCCGGGCCAGGCTGATCCGCGAACCACTCGGATGCGTGCTGCTCATCGGTCCCTGGAACCTGCCGTTCAGTCTCACGTTATGGCCCTTGGTGAGCGCTCTTGCAGCGGGCAATACCGCCGTAATCAAACCTTCCGAACATGCCCCAGCAACAGCCGATCTCATCGAGAGGCTCGTGCCAGAGCACTTCCCAGCTGATGTGATTCAGGTCGTAAATGGTGATGGAGCTGTTGCGGCTCAACTGGTTAGACAACGCTTCGACCACATCTTCTTCACCGGAGGGGGGCGAATTGGCGCAAAAGTGCTGGAGGGAGCCGCCGCCAATCTCACGCCGGTCACTCTGGAGCTCGGCGGCAAAAACCCTGCGATCGTGCTGCCTGGTGCCGATCTGTCCATCACGGCACGCAGGCTGGTCTGGGGGAAAGGATTCAATGCGGGTCAGGCCTGTATCGCGCCGGATCATCTGCTTGTCCAATCAGAGATGCGTGCGCCTCTGCTACAAGCCATCGCCGAGGAACGGCTGAAGCTTTACGGCAGCGATCCACTCGAATCCAAATCACTGGCGAGTCTGATTCATGACCGTCATTACGGCCGACTGGAGGCTTTGTTGAAGCAAGCCAACGATGATGGTCGCGTGCTGCTCGGGGGTGAATGCGACCCCATCAGACGCCGGATTGCACCGACGTTGATCGCCGTTCAAGACGAACAGGATCCGCTGATGGCCGACGAACTGTTTGGACCGCTGCTGCCTGTGCTGGAGATCAACGACCTGAATGACGCCATTCAGAGGATCCAGAAGCAGGACAAACCACTCGCGCTTTATTTATTTGGCGGTGACGATCGTGATCAGGAACTCGTCCTACGCAGCACCCATTCAGGCGGTGTGTGTTTCAACGACGTGTTGATGCAATGTGGCGTCCCAGATCTGCCCTTTGGTGGCGTGGGAGCCAGCGGGATGGGAGCCCATCACGGCGAAGCGGGATTCAGAACCTTTTCCCACGAGCGATCGGTTCTGAGGCGTCCATTTTGGCTTGATCTGCCTCAGCGCTATCCGCCTTACACCCTCAAGCCAGAAACATTCCGTCGCCTCTTGAGCTGAAGGACGGGACAACAAGTTCAGAACAGCACTGGCGCTGAACGGGAGGCACCTTATCTTTCGCCCAGCCAACGCTCATGCATGCGCCGCACTCTCCTGACCGTCCTTGCCGCGATGGCTCTGACACCACTCGCCTGTCATGCCGCCAACGTGACGGTTCAGTCAGGGGAGACCCTCTCTGATATTGCGGCTCGCTACGGCGTGTCGATGAACAGCATGATGCGCCTCAACGGAATCAGGAATTCGGACCATGTGGAGGCCGGCCAGACACTGCGACTGCCTGGAAGCGTTTCAGCAGGCAAGGGTCGTCACAACGTGCAATCCGGTGACACCCTCAGCGGCATTGCGGCGCAATACAGAGTCGGTGAACGTCAGTTAATGGTCTTGAACGGACTGTCGAGTGCTGACCATGTTGAGATCGGTCAGACCCTGAAGCTGCCCAGCAACGCGGTGCTTCCTCAGGCCAAGCCCAAACCCACGGCCAAGCCTGTGCCGATTCAGGCCAAACCCAATGCCATCTCCCACACCGTGGCCCGCGGCCAAACTCTCAGCCAGATCGCTAAGGCCTACGACATCCCGCTCACGTCGTTGGTGAGCATCAATGCCATTGAGAACCCCAATCAGGTCAATATCGGAACCCAGCTAATGCTGCGCTCCGCCGAAAGCACCAGCAACACATCCACAGCCAAGACGACAAGACCTGCTGAACAGCAACCCTTGCTGACCGAAAGCCAACCCGACAAGCAGGAGCCAGTACAGGTCCAACCCAAACCCGAAAGCGTTAAGCCGTCTGCTGCCAAACCGGCGGCTGTGAAACCCAGTACGGCGAAGCCCAAAGTTGTCAAACCTGTGACCACTGCCAAGGCGAGCCAAACAACAACAACGACAAGCGTGCAACCGAAACCAGCCTCCTGGCGGAACTATGGCCCCCTTCAGGTCGACTGGGGGAACTGGCAGTCGATGGGTGGGAGCGAAGTGGCTCCGACACTGAACAGCGATGGACAGTCGCTCTATGTGGCGGTGAACTGCTCCGCCAAAAAAATCAATGCCACTGGCGCCAACGGGAAGTGGAAAAACTGGATTGCACCCCAGTCGGAATTCGAGAAGGCTCTCGTGAAGGATCGCTGCACGGCCGCAAAGGGTTGAACGCGGCTTAAGCGGCGTAGTGCAAAGGCCAGGGCTGACGCAAAAAGCGGCGGCCACTTTCCTTCAGATACAGACGCTGGCTGCCGTCATCGGTTTCATGGATCAACTCCTCCTGAACCAGCCGCCGCGTCAGCCATCCCCATTGCGCCGAACGACCTTCTTCAGCATTGAGTCGTTCACTCAGTCTGCGGGAATCTGTGCCGTGAACCTCCGCCAGCAACTCCAGAACAGCCGTGGCCTGGTCAGACCAGTCCTGACTTGAGGTGCTGGAAAGACAGCGGTCACAGCGGCCACAGGGAGGAACCAGTTCACCGACGGACAGCAGCAGAGCTTGTTCTCTGCAGGTTTCTCCCTCTGCCACAGCCTCCATACGGCGCAACTGCTGCTGCGCCAGTTCAATGCGACGCGATTCTTCGGCGGCATCGCTGGCGGATGACCGGCGCAGAGCGCTCTGCATCGCCCATCCCAGGCTGGTTCGATCTCTCGGCGAGAACAGCACCAGGCAGTGAGCTGGCTTGCCATCACGCCCTGCACGACCTGACTCCTGCAGATAGCCCTCCGGAGTGCTCGGGAGATCCAAATGCAGCACCAGACCGACATCCGACCGGTCCACCCCCATACCGAACGCCACCGTGGCCACCAACACAGGATCCTTCGCTCCCAGGAAATGCTCGAGCGCTCGATGTCGAACTTCAGGTTCAAGACCGGCGTGATAAGCGATGGCCTGAATCCCGTTGGCACAGAGTCGCTCTGTCCAGCGCTCCACCGAAACACGGGTGCGGGCGTAAATCAAACAAGCGCCACGCGCATTCTCCAACGCATTAACCACATCCTGCAAAGGATCCCCAACCCGGCGGCGCATGGCGTAGTGGAGGTTGTGACGTCGGGCCGATCCGACCTGAATCAGCGGCCGCCTGAGATGCAGAAGCCGAAGAATATCTGCTCTGACCCGGGGGGCTGCCGTGGCACTGAGCGCCACCAGAGGAACACCTGGGCAAAGGGCTCGCAGCTCACCCAGCCGGCGGTAATCAGGGCGGAAGTCATGGCCCCAAGCGCTGATGCAGTGGGCCTCATCGACAGCGAGCGCCACCAGCTGTCCTGTAGCGGCGTGCTCCTGCAGAACGGAACGGGTGGCAGCACCCTGCAGACGCTCCGGAGCGAGATACAACAGCCGCAAGGATCCGTTGCTGAGCTGCGAAAGCGTCTGTCGCCGCTGAACTGGATCAATGCCTCCATGCAGACAGGCCGCTGCGATGCCTCGACGTCTCAACTGGAGAACCTGATCCTCCATCAGAGCCACCAAAGGCGAGATCACCACCACGAGCCCTGATCTCACCAGAGCGGGCAACTGAAAACAAAGTGACTTGCCACCACCAGTCGGCAGCACCGCCAGGCAGTCCTGCCCTTGCAAGAGGCATTCCACAACGGGACGCTGCCCTGGCCGGAACTCGGACCAGCCGTAATGGCGCTTGAGCGCATCCAGCAGCAGGTCCAAAGCACTCCACAGATGGTGTGTTCAGCCTACCGAGCCCCAGATCTAGGGGAGCGGAGGAGGATCCAGCTGATCCGGTGATTCCTCAACCAGCTGGAGTCGCACCCGCTTACCCCCAGCCAACTCACCTAAAGACACCCGCAGCGTCGCTCCGCTGAGACTCTGCAGCGCCGAAAGCACATCCCGGAGATACGGAGTACTGCTGCCACTTTCCACCCAAAGCCGTTCCTGCAAACCACCCAGTCGTCGCCAGGACGTATGCAGCTTGAGTACTGCCGATTCCAGGGACTGAGCCTGACCGACTGCATCAGCAAGCAATCCGAGTGCATCCAGCCGCTGGGCTTCCTGCATGGCCTTCTCGAGATCAAGCTCACCCTGCTGAAAGGCACGGACGGCGACACTGGATTCCGTCGCCTTGGTGATCCAGCGAGCGGTGTGAGTCACATCCTTGATGCGGTCAAGCTCGGGCTCATCGCGCAGCACCTTGCGCAAATCATCCTGCTGTGGCTCAGGCAGCTTGGCCAGCTCACGCACCAGCGGCGCAACCACTTTGGGGGGCAGCAGATTCTCCTGGGTGCGTTGCCGAATTTCCTCTGGCAGCAGAGGACTGGTGGCGGCCATGAACTCGTCCGTGAGACGTCGGACCTGCTTGCGAGTGATCTCCTGTCCTTCATTGGCAGCTTCAGAGATCATCAGCTGCACTTCCGGAGCCGCCTGAGCGGTTTCCATGAAGGCGCGTTTGGAAAACTGATTGACGCTGGTCTCCTCGAGCACCCCCTCGCCAAGCATCTCCTGCGCAGACTCTGCAAGCTGGATCAATCCGTAAGCCCGGGTTTTGCTGATCTCTCGCTCCCTGAGCCACTGCAGGAATCCGGCGCCACGTCCTTCTCCACCCCTCTTTTCGCGATCACGAACGGCCTTGAGGATTTTTCCACGCCAGATTTCGGTCTGCAGATCGAACTTGTCACATACAGCCCAGGCCTGTTCCAAGCGAGCCAGAAACTCCATCGTGCTGATGTCGTCCTGCTCAGGATCTGGCAGATCCAGCTCCAGAACTGGAGTTTCCATATTCGTTGGCAGCAAGGCAGGCAGCAGTCCGGAGGCTGGATGCTGGCATGGCGTAGGACCGGCAAAGAGCTGATCAGGGCGACATTGTGTGACGAAACATCACTCCAGGGAAAGACCTAGAGATACGCTAAATATGCTTTTAGTTGCTACGAAGCGATGGCGATCTCCCGCGGTGACATGGTGCGGATTAAGCGCCCTGAGTCCTTCTGGTTCAACGATGTCGGCAAAGTCGCCTCAATCGATACATCTGGCATCCGTTACCCGGTCGTGGTCAGGTTTGAACAGGTCAACTACAACGGCTTGCAGGGTACGGACGGTGGCATCAACACCAACAACTTCGCGCTCGACGAACTCGAGCCGGCCTAACTCTCTTGCCGGAACTTCCGGAAGTTGAAACGGTTCGTCGGGGACTGGCGAACCGTCTTCAATCGTTTGTTATTCAAGAGGCCGAAATCCTCCGTGAGCGTGCTGTGGCCAGCCCTGGGGGCGCGACAGCTTTTTGCCGTGGTCTTGCCGGTCAAACCGTTGGCGAGTGGCGTCGACGCGGCAAATACTTGATGGCCCAGCTGTTGGATCCCAGCACCGGCGAGCCCAGTGGCTGCTGGGGAGTGCATCTGCGCATGACCGGCCAGTTCCAGTGGCACGAAGAACCCACAGAACCTTGCCAGCACACACGGGCGCGCTTCTGGAATGCCAGGGAGCAGGAGCTTCGTTTCGTCGACGTGCGCAGCTTCGGAGAGATGTGGTGGGTTCCGCAGGGAACAGCCACCGATTCCATCATCACCGGATTGAAGCGACTAGGACCGGAACCCTTCAGTGAAGAGTTCAATGCCGGTTATTTGCAAAAGAAGCTGAAAGGATCAACACGCTCGATCAAAGCAGCCCTGCTGGACCAATCACTGGTGGCAGGCGCCGGAAATATCTATGCCGATGAGAGCTTGTTTGCAGCAGGAATTGCACCCCAAACTCCGGCGGGCAGGCTCAAGCGCAAACAACTGGAGCAAGTGTGCGACAGCCTTGTGCATGTGCTCGAGATCAGCATCGGCGTTGGTGGCACAACATTCAGCGATTTCCGAGACCTTGAAGGCGTCAACGGCAATTACGGAGGACAAGCCGCGGTTTATCGACGCACCGGGCAGCCGTGCTTGAACTGTGGCACTGCCATTGAACGGGTGAAACTTGCCGGTCGCAGCACCCATTGGTGCCCCAGCTGTCAATCCTGAATCTCGGGTGCGATAGGACGGAGAAGGATGAAACGCGGGAGGCGCGAAAGCGTTGGTTCAGGCTGCTGAAGAACTCTCAGCCACGATGAAACTGCTGCATCGCCGGGGTTGGTGCGATGGCACTGGAGGCAATTTCAGCCTTGTGGTGGCGCATGAGCCACTGCGACTGTTGATGGCCCCCAGCGGCGTCGACAAGGGATCCGTCCACCCCGAAGAACTGATCGAAGTGAACAGCAGCGGTGACGTCACCCGGGGAGCTGGCAAAGCAAGTGCAGAAACCCTGCTGCATCTGCGCATCATTCACTGTTGCGGAGCTGGGGCCGTGCTGCATACCCATTCCTTATCAGGAACGCTGCTGTCGAAAACGGAGCTGAAGCGAGGCAGCGTGACTCTTGAGGGATGGGAGATGTTGAAGGGCCTGAAAGGAGTCACAACCCATGACACCAGTATCAACGTACCGATCATTGCCAACAGTCAGGATCTACAGGCACTGAGCGAAGCGGCAGCCGAACGGTTGAGCGAAGCTCCCAATGGGCTGTTGGTTTCAGGTCATGGCCTCTACGCATGGGGCGACAACCTGAACGAAGCTCGTCGCCATACCGAAATCCTGGAATTCCTCTTGGAACTCAGTTGGAGACAATCACTCATGCGGAGTCAACAATGATTCGGGTCATCCTTCTGGATATCGAAGGAACAACCTGTCCCGTCGACTTTGTCAGCCAGACGCTGTTTCCTTTCGCGCAGAAGAATCTGAACGCAGCGTTGATGACCAGATCTAGCGATGCTGAGATCGATGCGTTATTGCAAGAAGCCATCATTGAATGGCTGGACGATTCGGATCCAACCAGCAAAAGAATGCTGAGCCAAACTATTCAGAAACCTCCATCAACAAGAGAGGTGGAAGACTATTTGCAGCACCTGATTCAATCAGACAGGAAGTCAACATCACTCAAGGAATTGCAAGGAAAGATCTGGGAGCAAGGCTACTTATCAGGCGAACTGATATCACCTCTATTCAGCGATGTATGCAAACAACTCGACAGCTGGAAATGCAAAGGAATCACGCTTGCCGTGTACTCATCAGGCAGCATTCAGGCCCAAAAACTCCTCTACGCCCATACCAATGAAGGAGACATCACGGATCGTTTTGACTACTGGTTTGATACACGCACAGGCCCCAAGCTTGATCATCAAAGCTATACAAGCATTGCGCAAAAACTGGGCGTTCAATCCAACCAGGTGCTGTTTATCAGCGATCACCCAGGCGAATGCGATGCAGCCCGTCAATCAGGCATGAGCACTGTATTCTGCCTGCGCGCAAGCAATCAGCATCAAGACCCTGGCGACCACGCAGTCGCAGAACAACTTTGTGATATCGATCTCGAGAAGATCAATACAGCGCATAACAACCAACGCTAATTAAACCTGACAACAGCACTAGCGCGTCAGAGCACAAAGAAAGCCACCCTTGATGGGGTGGCTTTCTTCGCATCACATGCGTGATAGAAATGTTTTACCTGGCATCGAGCTATTTTCTCAGGGGGCTACCCCCCAAATATCGTCGCCGCTGCTGCGTTTCACAACCGAGTTCGAGATGGATCGGAGTGGTTCCACAACGCTATGGACACCAGGATAGAAAACATTCCCAAGGTTGAACCCTGAGAACTGCATAGGACATCATCAACAATTTTCATTGTTAATCATGTGTCTGAATTGAATAAATCATCGCCTCAGGCAAGAACCAAATCATGGTCAAGCCCTCGGTCTATTAGTACTCCTCCGCTGCATCCATTACTGGACTTCGACGTAGAGCCTATCAACGGGTGTTCTTCCCGTGACCTTACTGGGTTACCCCATGGGAATACTCATCTTGAGGTGGGCTTCCCACTTAGATGCTTTCAGCGGTTATCCACTCCGCACATGGCTACCCAGCGTTTACCGTTGGCACGATAACTGGTACACCAGAGGTGCGTTCCTCCCGGTCCTCTCGTACTAGGGAGAAATCCTCTCAATATTCCTACGCATACACCGGATATGGACCGAACTGTCTCACGACGTTCTGAACCCAGCTCGCGTACCGCTTTAATGGGCGAACAGCCCAACCCTTGGGACCGACTTCAGCCCCAGGTTGCGATGAGCCGACATCGAGGTGCCAAACCTCCCCGTCGATGTGAACTCTTGGGGGAGATCAGCCTGTTATCCCTAGAGTAACTTTTATCCGTTGAGCGACGGCCCTTCCACTCAGAACCGTCGGATCACTAAAACCGACTTTCGTCCCTGTTCGACTTGTAGGTCTCACAGTCAAGCTTCCTTCTGCTTTTGCACTCGTCAGCTGATTTCCAACCAGCCTGAGGAAACCTTTGTGCGCCTCCGTTACCTTTTAGGAGGCGACCGCCCCAGTCAAACTGCCCACCTGATACTGTCCGCTCCCCGGATAACGGGTGAACGTTAGAACCCTAGCTCTGAAAGAGTGGTATCTCACCATTGACTCCCTAGTACCCACGAGCACTAGATCAACGTCTCCCACCTATCCTGCGCATTCAGAGCCCGGGCACAATACCAAGCTACAGTAAAGCTTCATAGGGTCTTTCTGTCCGGGTGTATGTAGTCCGCATCTTCACAGACAATTCTATTTCGCCGAGCCTCTCTCCGAGACAGTGCCCTGATCGTTACGCCTTTCGTGCGGGTCGGAACTTACCCGACAAGGAATTTCGCTACCTTAGGACCGTTATAGTTACGGCCGCCGTTCACCGGGGCTTCAGTCGCCAGCTTCGCTTACGCTGACCGGCTTCCTTAACCTTCCGGCACTGGGCAGGCGTCAGCCCCCATACATCGTCTTGCGACTTAGCGGAGACCTGTGTTTTTGGTAAACAGTCGCCAGGGCCTTTTCACTGCGACCACCTTGCGGTGGCACCCCTTCTCCCGAAGTTACGGGGCTAATTTGCCGAGTTCCTTAGAGAGAGTTACCTCGCGCACCTCGGTATTCTCTACCACCCCACCTGTGTCGGTTTCGGGTACTGGCAGTTATGTCTTAACGGGTATAGAGCTTTTCTTGGAAGCATGACATCACCGACTTCGCTGCCGTAGCAGCTCGTACTCACGCCTCAGCTCGGAACGTTTTCGCCGCTCCTCATAGCCTCGAACGCTTGAACCAGTAACCAACGTCTGGCTCGGCTAGCCTTCTCCGTCCCTCTTCCCAAAACATAACCGGTACAGGAATGTTGACCTGTTATCCATCGACTACGCCTTTCGGCCTGACCTTAGGACCAGACTAACCCTCCGCGGACGAGCCTGCCGGAGGAACCCTTAGGGTTTCGGTGCATGGGATTCTCACCCATGTTTTCGCTACTCAAGCCGACATTCTCACTTCTATGCAGTCCACGCCCGCTCACGCTAACGCTTCGCCCCACATAGAACGCTCCCCTACCATAAATCCGCAGCTTCGGTACAACGCTTAGCCCCGTTCATTTTCGGCGCAGGATCGCTCGACCAGTGAGCTATTACGCACTCCTTTGAGGATGGCTGCTTCTAGGCAAACCTCCTGGTTGTCTGGGCAATCCCACCTCCTTTATCACTTAGCGTTGATTTGGGGACCTTAGCTGGCGGTCTGGGCTGTTTCCCTCTCGACCATGGAGCTTATCCCCCACAGTCTGACTGCCTCGCTACACACAGGGTATTCAGAGTTCATCTCGATTTGGTACCGCTCTCGCAGCCCGCACCGAAATGGTGGCTTTACCCCCCTGCTGGAGCACGAGACGCTACGCCTCAACGTATTTCGGGGAGAACCAGCTAGCTCCGGGTTCGATTGGCATTTCACCGCTAACCACAGCTCATCCAGTGACTTTTCAACGTCAGTTGGTTGGGACCTCCACTTGGTATCACCCAAGCTTCATCCTGGCCATGGTTAGATCACCCGGGTTCGGGTCTATAAATACTGACAAACGCCCTATTCAGACTCGCTTTCGCTATGGCTCCACCATTTCCGGTTTAACCCGCCAGTACCTATAAGTCGCCGGCTCATTCTTCAACAGGCACACGGTCACCCGATAAGTCGGGCTCCCATTGCTTGTAAGCTCACGGTTTCATGTTCTATTTCACTCCCCTCCCGGGGTTCTTTTCACCTTTCCCTCGCGGTACTGTTTCGCTATCGGTCACACAGTAGTACTTAGCCTTACGAGGTGGTCCTCGCGGATTCACACGGAATTTCACGTGCTCCGTGCTACTCGGGATACAGCTAGGTCAGTTCAGTTTTCGTGTACGGGGCTTTCACCTTCTTTGGCGTGTCTTTCAAACACTTCCACTAACATCCCTTTTCCACATTGCTGTCCCACAACCCCGATGGTCGAAACCATCGGTTTAGGCTCTTCCCCGTTCGCTCGCCGCTACTCAGGGAGTCGTTTTTACTTTCCTTTCCTCCAGCTACTAAGATGTTTCAGTTCGCTGGGTTGGCTCGTGCCAGCCTATGGATTCAGCTGGCCGTTCTAAGGGTTGCCCCATTCGGAAATTCCCGGATCAAAGCGTGTTTCCAGCTCCCCGAGACTTATCGCAGGTAACCACGTCCTTCATCGCCTCTGTGTGCCAAGGTATCCGCCGTGAGCTCTTTGTAGCTTGACCATTAATCTCCAAAACGCTTGCTGTTGTTGAAACAGATTCTGAAAGATTCATTGCTGAATCAATCATCAAACTCCCAATTGCTCGACACAATTAGAAGAACATTATGGAGTCTCGGCTCTTGCTCAAGAATTGACATCATCCTAGAAAAGAATGATGTATCCATGAGAGATGCTTTATTCTTACAGACTTTTTCCTATGCAGTTGTCAAGGTTCTGCTAAACATCAAACTGATTAAACAGTTCGAGCCCAGCATCTTATCAACCAAAAATCGTGATAACTCACATCAATTCGGAATGACAGGAAGCTGGGGTCATGCCAGCGGACACATCTAAATCACATCACATTCGAGTTCACCTTCCATCATTCAGAAGATGGAGATTGAGTTCGATCAGTGGAGGTTAGGAGACTCGAACTCCTGACATCCTGCTTGCAAAGCAGGCGCTCTACCAACTGAGCTAAACCCCCAACACCGAATGGGCCATCCTGGACTTGAACCAGGGACCTCACCCTTATCAGGGGTGCGCTCTAACCACCTGAGCTAATGGCCCAGGAAGACTCAACCCTTGTGGGATGTGACCTAGACAAAGTTTAGGAACTGAAAATCTTCATCAAGCAATTCATATCACTATGCATTCTTGACTTCAAAATTGAGGTACCGATCGACCTAAGGTGACAGGATTTCGGCCTAAGAATTAAGTACTCAGACATCAAAATCGTTGTTTGTCTTCCCTGTTAGGAGGTGATCCAGCCGCACCTTCCGGTACGGCTACCTTGTTACGACTTCACCCCAGTCATCAGCCCCACCTTCGACGTCCTCCTCCACAAGGGTTGGAGTAACGGCTTCGGGCGTGGCCAACTTCCATGGTGTGACGGGCGGTGTGTACAAGGCCCGGGAACGTATTCACCGCAGTATGCTGACCTGCGATTACTAGCGATTCCTCCTTCACGTAGGCGAGTTGCAGCCTACGATCTGAACTGAGCCACGGTTTATGAGATTTGCTTGTCCTCGCGAACTTGCTGCTCTTTGTCCGTAGCATTGTAGTACGTGTGTAGCCCAGGATGTAAGGGGCATGATGACTTGACGTCATCCACACCTTCCTCCGGTTTATCACCGGCGGTCTCTCTAGAGTGCCCAACTAAATGCTGGCAACTAAAGACGTGGGTTGCGCTCGTTGCGGGACTTAACCCAACATCTCACGACACGAGCTGACGACAGCCATGCACCACCTGTCACTGCGTTCCCGAGGGCACTCTCTCGTTTCCAAGAGATTCGCAGGATGTCAAATCCTGGTAAGGTTCTTCGCGTTGCATCGAATTAAACCACATACTCCACCGCTTGTGCGGGCCCCCGTCAATTCCTTTGAGTTTCACACTTGCGTGCGTACTCCCCAGGCGGAACACTTAACGCGTTGGCTACGACACCGAGGGGGTCGATTCCCCCGACACCTAGTGTTCATCGTTTACGGCCAGGACTACAGGGGTATCTAATCCCTTTCGCTCCCCTGGCTTTCGTCCATGAGCGTCAGTTATGGCCCAGCAGAGCGCCTTCGCCACTGGTGTTCTTCCCGATATCTACGCATTTCACCGCTACACCGGGAATTCCCTCTGCCCCTACCACACTCAAGCCCAACAGTTTCCACTGCCATGATGGAGTTAAGCTCCACGTTTTAACAGCAGACTTGAAAGGCCGCCTGCGGACGCTTTACGCCCAATAATTCCGGATAACGCTTGCCACTCCCGTATTACCGCGGCTGCTGGCACGGAATTAGCCGTGGCTTATTCCTCAAGTACCGTCAGATCTTCTTCCTTGAGAAAAGAGGTTTACAGCCCAGAGGCCTTCATCCCTCACGCGGCGTTGCTCCGTCAGGCTTTCGCCCATTGCGGAAAATTCCCCACTGCTGCCTCCCGTAGGAGTCTGGGCCGTGTCTCAGTCCCAGTGTGGCTGATCATCCTCTCAGACCAGCTACTGATCGATGCCTTGGTGAGCTCTTACCTCACCAACTAGCTAATCAGACGCGGGCTCATCCTCAGGCGAAATTCATTTCACCTCTCGGCATATGGGGTATTAGCGGCCGTTTCCAGCCGTTATCCCCCTCCTGAGGGCAGATTCCCACGCGTTACTCACCCGTCCGCCACTAACCCGAAGGTTCGTTCGACTTGCATGTGTTAAGCACGCCGCCAGCGTTCATCCTGAGCCAGGATCAAACTCTCCGTTGTAGATCAAGTCCTCTTAAAGGCTTTCACCTCTTCAACCTGATTTGCTTTACCCACTCATCAGCACTGGCGCACTGATTGCAGTTAAAACCACCTTCCTCTGACAGAAGGGTTCATAAGAGTGCACTTAGAATCTCTCCCTCGTGACTTTCCAGGATCTCAGATCCGGTTGTTGCTCCACAACGCGCACACCGACAACATCAAAAGCTCGTGAAAACTTTCAATCTTGTAAGCACGTTGCTTCTTTGCAACTAAAAATTGTTGACGGGACCTCACACTTACATCGCATTTTCATCAAGCTCAATCACTAAACCTTTCGGCTCAGCATTCGATACTCGACGCGATGAAAGCGTCAGTTCCTAAACTTTTCGATTGTCCAGGTTCTGCCGTCGCGTTCCCTCTCAGGAACGGTTGGCGGTGCGGTCTCGCGACCGCTTGTGAAACCTACAACACCGTGGGATCGCTCCCTCTTGGCCTTGTAAGCACCCCCAAACACTACAAGCTCGCGCTCTTCATGTTCAGTGACTGCGCTCCAGGCTTCCGCCTGCCGCGCAGTCCAAAAACATAGCTCACAAACACCCCTCTACGCAACTGATCGCATCTCAAGACTTGCTTCCACTGCCGTAATCGAAAGCCAGCACTACGTTTTGGCTACACGCAACGGATCATGGCAGGACGCTTCAGCCAGCAGAACCAGCGTGTCCGACCGAGCTCGAAAGAAGACCAGGTGGTCCAGAAGGCCCGCGAGCACTTCGAGCGAACACTGATTCCCCTGCGTGGACAGCTGGCTGGCAGCGTCGCCGCCCTGGAACACCCCCGTCATGACGAAGCTCTCAACTACGGCGAGATCTTCCTGAGGGACAACGTTCCCGTGATGGTTTACCTACTGACGCAGAAACGATTCGACATCGTCCGTCAGTTCCTGACCATCTGCCTTGACCTGCAGAGCACCACCTACCAAACACGAGGAGTCTTTCCCACCAGCTTCGTGGAAGAGGAAGGACATCTGATTGCTGACTACGGCCAGCGGTCCATCGGACGGATCACATCAGTCGATGCAAGTCTCTGGTGGCCGGTTCTGTGCTGGATGTACGTGAAGTCCAGTGGAGACGAGGAATTCGCCTCCAGTCAGGCTGTGCAGCGCGGTGTTCAGCTGCTGCTGGACCTTGTGTTGCATCCCACCTTTGAAGGAACTCCGGTGCTGTTCGTGCCGGACTGTGCCTTCATGATTGACCGTCCGATGGACGTCTGGGGAGCACCACTGGAAGTGGAGGTGTTGCTGTACGGATCTCTGCGTTGCTGCACACAGCTGATGGAGCTGGGACGCAAGCATCACAACAGCAGGCTGCTGGACCAACGACTGGTGCTGACCCGGCAGTGGGTTCACGACCTTCGCCAGTTTCTTCTCAAGCACTACTGGGTCACCAGCAAAACCATGCAGGTGCTGCGTCGCAGACCGACCGAGCAGTACGGAGACAACCAGCATCAGAACGAATTCAATGTTCAGCCGCAAGTCATTCCTGACTGGCTGCAGGACTGGCTCGAAAACCGTGGGGGCTACCTGATCGGCAACATGCGCACAGGACGTCCTGACTTCCGCTTCTACAGCCTCGGAAATTCACTCGGCTGCCTGTTCGGTCTGCTGACGGCCCCACAACAACGTGCACTGTTCCGCTTGACGCTGCACAACCGCGACCACTTGATGGCCGAGATGCCCATGCGCATCTGCCACCCTCCGATGGAAAGCCTTGAGTGGCAGAACAAGACCGGATCCGATCCGAAGAACTGGCCCTGGAGCTATCACAACGGCGGTCACTGGCCGAGCCTGTTGTGGTTCTTCGGTGGCTCCATCCTTTTGCACGAGCGCCGCCACCCCCATGCCGATGTTCTGCTGATGGGGCAGATGAAAGCACTGCTGGAGGAATGCTATTGGAGTCATCTCAACCAGTTACCAAGGCAACAGTGGGCTGAATACTTCGATGGTCCAACAGGCACCTGGGTGGGGCAACAGTCGAGGACTTACCAGACCTGGACGATTGTTGGTTTCCTGCTGCTCCACCACTTCCTGCGCGTCAATCCAGATGACGTGCTGCTTCTGGACCTCGATGAAGGGGCTGTTCCTGACCCGGAGGATGAGTTTCCTGAAGACAGTAATCACGACTGGGAACACCATTAAAAAAGCCCAGCCGTGGGGCTGGGCCAATGACATCGATCAGAGCGAGATTCAGAAGAGTCCCAGAGTAAGAGACTTATCGATGGGCATTGCTGCACCGATACCGAGGTAGATGGTGGTGGCTGTACCGAACAGGAACACAGCCATCGCAACAGGGCGGCGGAAAGGGTTCTGGAACTTGTTAAAGCTCTCGATAAACGGGACCAACATCAGACCAAGAGGAACAAGGGTCTGAAGAGCGATTCCTAGAAGCTTGTTAGGAACAACCCTCAGGATCTGGAAAACGGGATACAAGTACCACTCAGGAAGAATTTCCAGAGGGGTTGCGAAGGGATCAGCCTTATCGCCAAGCATAGCTGGATCGAGGACGGCGAGTCCGACAATGCAGGCAATCGTGCCCAGGATCACGACCGGGAAGATGTAGAGGAGGTCGTTCGGCCAGGCAGGTTCGCCGTAATAGTTGTGGCCCATGCCCTTGGCGAGCTTGGCGCGCATTTTGGGATCAGTCAGATCCGGCTTCTTGAGGATGTGCATGGATCAGGGGGTGTTGTTTGAACCTTAAGCAGACCAGGGGGGCTGAACGACAGAGCGCTCAGAGACTGAAACGGATCACAAGGGACCAGAAATACCTTGCTTCCGGATCATCAGGAAGTGCATGAGCATGAACACCGCCAGAAGCCATGGCATCACAAAGGTGTGAAGGCTATAGAAGCGAGTCAGTGTGGACTGGCCAACACTTTCACCGCCACGGAGCAGTTCAACCATGAAGTCTCCAACGACTGGGATGGCAGCAGGAACACCTGAAACGATCTTCACAGCCCAATAGCCGACCTGATCCCAAGGAAGGGAATAGCCCGTCACGCCGAAAGAGACCGTGATCACAGCCATCGTGACGCCGGTGACCCAGGTCAGTTCACGGGGGCGCTTGAAACCGCCAGTCAGATAGACCCGGAACACATGGAGGATGAGCATCAGCACCATCATCGAGGCACTCCAGCGATGGACCGAACGGATCAACCATCCGAAACTCACATCCGTCATCAGGTACTGGACGGATGTGTAAGCCTCAGCGACCGTGGGCTTGTAGTAGAAGGTCATCGCGAAACCTGTCGCGAACTGAATCAGGAAACACACAAGTGTGATTCCACCGAGGCAGTAAAAAATGTTGACGTGTGGAGGCACGTACTTGCTGCTGATGTCATCAGCAATGTCCTGAATTTCAAGACGTTCCTGGAACCAGTCGTAGACAGGTGAGGAGTTCGCCATGCAGAGGTGGGCTTGGATTGCGAGAGTCTACCGATGTCGTTCCAGTTGAGGGCATGGATGAAGCCAATGTTGCCGACTGTTAACGGATGGTCAGATCGTCTGCGACGTCTGGCTTTTGGTTTGGCGAGTGCCATTCTCATCGTTTTCCTTGCCAGCCCGCAGGTCCTGGCACTGAACGATGCGCAGCAACTGGTGGTGGAAAGCTGGCGTCTTGTGAACCAGGGTTATCTGGACCCTGACCAGTTCGATCGGATCCGCTGGAAACGCCTTCGCCAGAAGGCTCTTGAAAACACAATTGAAAGCAGCGAAGACGCTTACAGCGCCATCGAGGCGATGCTGCTACCGCTTAATGACCCTTACACCCGCCTGCTGAGACCTGCGGACTACGAGGTGATGAAGGCCAGTAACGAGGGGAACCTCAGCGGGGTTGGTCTGCAGCTCGGTCATCGTCAAGACAGCAATGCAACCGTGGTGATTGCCCCATTGGAAGGGTCCCCCGCAGCTGAAGCCGGCATCGTCAGTGGAACTGAGGTCTTGGCAGTGAATGGAGAGGCTGTGGACATGCTCGGCCTCGAAACGATCGCGGCACGTCTTCGGGGAGCAGTGGGAACCCAGGTGGTGCTCACCCTGCTGCCGCCGCAAGGCGAGCAGCAGGAAATCACTCTGGAACGACGCAACATCGATCTGCGGCCGGTGCGGACAAGGCGACTGCGCAGTGACACCCACACCCTCGGTTACATCCGAATCACACAGTTCAGCGAGGGCGTGCCAGAACAGGTTCGCGCAGCCATTGACGAGCTCTCCGACAAGAGCGTTGAGGGGCTGGTGCTCGATCTACGCAACAACTCGGGGGGGCTGGTCAGCGCAGGGCTTGCAGTTGCCGATGCATTCCTGGATCAGCAACCGATTGTGGAGACCCGAAATCGCAGCGGCATCGCCGATCCGATCCAGGCAGGATATGAAGTGCTTTACAGCGGACCGATGGTGACGTTGGTCAATGAAGGGACGGCAAGCGCCAGCGAAATCCTTGCGGGCGCACTTCAGGACGACGAACGATCGCTGCTGCTTGGCAGCAACACCTTCGGCAAAGGCCTGATTCAGACTCTGACCAACCTCAGTGATGGCAGTGGACTCGCCGTGACGGTGGCGGGCTATGTCACCCCGAGCGGGAGAGACATCCAGGGCGAAGGCATCACTCCGGACAGGATTCTGGACGGACCGGAACCACTGAATCCCGGCGGAGAAGGCGATCGCTGGCTCAGCGACGCCGAACTGGTGCTCCAGTCGATGATCGATCAGGAAGCCAGTCAGGCCAGTCCAGATCCCATGCCGATCACAGATGACGTTGAAGCGGAGCCAACGAGCTGAATGAGCTCCCGCACCTATCACGACCCACTTCATCACGGCATCAGCCTGGACGCCAATCAACCCGCCGAAGCCATGGTGCTCGCGTTGGTGGACTCGGCTCCTTTTCAACGACTGAGGCGTATCCGCCAGCTCGGCCCAGCATTCCTCACGTTTCACGGGGCGGAATCCAGTCGATTCACCCACTCGCTGGGTGTCTTTGCCATCGCCCGCCGAGCGATGGGCCGCCTGATTGAGCTCGATCCCTCACTGGAGCAACAAAAGGGCGTGCTTTACGCCGCCGCTCTGCTCCATGACCTTGGCCATGCTCCTC
The DNA here is from genome assembly GCA_003211205.1 of Synechococcus sp. AG-673-F03. Lineage (GTDB taxonomy): Bacteria > Cyanobacteriota > Cyanobacteriia > PCC-6307 > Cyanobiaceae > Synechococcus_C. Next base: position 83,380 of record QCTJ01000003.1, on the reverse strand, counting down.
TCAGCCATTCAGGCGAGGAGATGTTTGGCACGCACCATGAACAGTGGTCAGCACGGGTGATCCGGGAACACCCGGACATTCAGGCCCCCCTCGAACAGTTTTCAACAGGCACAGCTGCCTCGGTGGCCGATCTTCTCGAACATGGACGTGCAGAACGGGGCGTGATCAAGGCCCTGGTGAGCAGCCAGCTTGACTGCGATCGTCTGGATTACCTCTTGCGAGACAGTTACAGCACTGGTGCCCGATATGGCCAGCTGGATCTTGATCGCATCCTTGGTGCGATCACCCTGGCGCCTGACGGCGAATTGGCCATTCATCCGAAAGGGCTGATGGCGGTGGAGCATTACCTGGTAGTTCGCAGCCTGATGTACCGCAGCGTCTATAACCACCGCCTCAATGTGGTTTGCAATTGGTTGCTGGATCAGTTGATCCGCCAAGCGCGACTGCTGGGCCCTGATCGCATCTGGGCTGACCAAACCATGCAGGCTTGGCTGTGGCAGACCCAGGAGCTTGACCTCCACAGTTATCTCGCCAACGACGACCTGCGCACCGGCTATCACTTTCAGCGATGGAGAGAGGAAGCACCGGAGCCGCTTGCCGATCTCTGCGATCGATTCCTCAACCGCCGACTGTTCAAAGCCCTCGACGTCAGCCAGATGGATGCATCAACGCAGTTGGAACTGCTTGCTAAAGCGCAGACTTATGCGGCTGCAGCAGGCCTCGACCCTGAAATGTGTTGCGGACTTCGACACCATCAGATCCGCGGCTATCACCCCTATCGAGGTGGATTGCGCCTTTGGGACGGTCAAAGTCTTCAGGCGCTGGAACAGTGCTCGCCACTTGTGAACAGCCTCGCGATTCCCACAGCGTCAGCCTGGTTAATTCACCCGGGAGACATCACAACCGAACTCCATTTGGCCATGGCCAGCATTCGCTAAATGGATGATCTCCCTACGCTCCGGCCATGACCGCTGAACCAACACCTCAGGTGCCTTTCTGCCTCAGGCTGCCGGCGTTCCGGTCCGTGTCCTGGCAGCAATGGCTTCCGGCACAGCTGCCATCTCTCCCTCCAGGTGATCTCGATCTAGACATCGGAGACTGGAGCCTGAGCTGTCGCGATCTGGACGAGTTGCTGCATGCTTTAGATCAGGCTGGCCACGGCGTTCAGCTGCTGATCACGCGCTGCCGCGACACGTTGATCAGCGCAGCGGCACTGGGTTTACCTGTTCGCGAAGCCAGCAATGTCATCCCCACAAGTGAAGTGAGGGGTGAACAGCCGAACCCGCCCAAAACCAAGGTTGACCTCACGGTTCATCGGGGAACCTTGCGGTCCGGTGACCACATCGAAACCCAGGGTCACTTGCTGATCGTGGGAGATGTGAATCCAGGGGGGTCAGCGTCTGCCGAGGGGGATGTCTATGTCTGGGGACGCCTGCGAGGCCGGGCTCATGCAGGCAGCAAGGGCAACAGCAACGCCAAGATCGTGGCGTTGCAGCTGAGGCCGCTTCAGCTGCGGATCGCGGAGCTTGTGGCGCGAGGACCTGAGGATCGGCCCCAGCCCGGTCTCGCCGAGCAGGCATGCATTCTCGATGGTGCCATCTCCATCGAGCCAGCCAGTCCGCCCTTTTTGCCTCAGCAAATCTGATCAATTACAGGCGGACGAGACGAATCAATGCCATTAAGGTGGCGCGATCAAAACGGGACCCCGTGACCAATTCGCGAACGATCCTGATCTGCTCGGGAAAGGGCGGCGTCGGCAAGACCACCCTCACTGCCAATCTCGGCATTGCTCTAGCCGGGCAAGGGGCTCGCACCGTGGTTCTTGATGCAGACTTCGGCCTCAGAAATCTTGATCTTTTGCTTGGACTCGAGAATCGAATCGTGTTCACCGCTCAGGAAGTGCTGGCAGAAACCTGCCGCCTTGATCAGGCCTTGGTGAAGCACAAACAGGAGCCAAACCTGGCACTTCTGCCTGCGGGGAATCCACGCATGCTCGAGTGGCTGAAACCTGAAGACATGCAGACCATCGCTGGAATGCTGTCGGAACGTTTCGACTACGTGCTGATCGATTGCCCCGCAGGCATCGAAGACGGCTTCAAGAATGCCGTGGCAGCTGCGAAGGAAGCGATCGTGATCACGACCCCGGAAGTGTCTGCAGTCAGAGACGCTGATCGAGTGATCGGATTGCTCAACACCCATGGGGTTTCACCTGTTCAGCTCGTGCTGAATCGGGTCAGGCCGAAAATGATGGCCAATCAGGAGATGTTGGCGGTCGACGACGTCACCGACATCCTGGCTCTACCGCTGCTTGGCCTGGTTCTTGAAGATGAGCAGGTGATTGTCAGCACCAACCGAGGGGAACCTCTGACACTCAATGGAAGCGCTTCTCCTGCTGCCAAGGCTTACGGGAACATCGCTCGTCGTCTTCAAGGAGAAGACATCCCTCTGATGGACCCTGCAAAGGACGGACGACGCGGAATTCGCGCCAGGGTGCGCCAACTGATGCAAACCAAGATTTTCTGAACGCCATGACCTTGCAAGACTTGATCGACAAAATCCTGCGCCGTCAACCCGCCAGTGCAACCACCGCACGTGAACGCTTGCAACTGGTTCTGGCTCACGATCGCAGCGACCTGAGTCCTGAAACTCTGGATCAGATGCGACGCGAGATCTTTGAGGTCGTGGCCAAATATGTGGACATTGATCTCGAGGAAGGCGATGTGAGCCTGGAGACCGAAGATCGCGTCACAGCACTGGTGGCCAATCTGCCGATCCGACGTTCCATGGCGACCAGCTCACAAGATTGACGGTACTGCGACTGAGGGGAATCCCAAAGGCAGGACTTCCCCTGATCCATGACGAACTTTCAGCTCACACCAGCCGAAACGGGTGTGCTCAATCTTTTACTGCAGGGCTGCAGCAACCATGCCATCGCTGAAGCACTGGTTCTGAGTGTGCGCACGGTTGAAAGCCATATCAGCAGTTCCCTGAGAAAGACAGGCTGTCGTTCACGACTGCAGCTCAGTCTCTGGTGGATGCATCAGGTCAGCGCGGACCAGCGGATGTGCGCCGGTAGAGTTCCGCCATTGCCGGCTTAGCTCAGTGGTAGAGCAGCGCTTTTGTAAAGCGAAGGTCGTCGGTTCAAATCCGTCAGCCGGCTTCTCGGAACTCCAATCCGACTGTTCAGGGTGCTCGATCTGAGTCAGTGCGCCCAGCCAGCAACCAGATCCCTACCAAGCCCAGCAGCAAAGGCAGCACCCGCAGTTCAAACAAGGGCGTGAACCATCGGATCGCAGGCTCCAGCGTCCAGTGAAAGAGGGCCTGGAGCACCAGCACAAGCGCAATCAGCCAGAGCATGGGGGGGATCTCTCAATCACATCAACCATCACAGCGCCCTGGCGAATGAGTTGCCAGCATCCTGGAGATGTCCAGGCAATCACGGTGCTCGCCAGCCCAGAGGGATTAGGCCAGGGCAAAGGAGCCAGCAACGGCAGATCTGGAAAAGCGACAGCGGCTTCTTCTGAGCTCTGAGTTGGCGCTGCTCCAGAAGGATTGGCACTCGTTGTCGCCAGTGGACCGCTCTGCGCCAGCAGGGCTCGAGTGACATCACAATCTGGGATGCGCATGCCCAGGGTTGCTTGACCAGGGTTGAGGCTCTGAGTCAGTCGCCCCTCCACAGGAAGCACCAGAGTGAGTGCGCCTGGCCAGAAGCGACGGGCCAGCAGTTCTGCATCAACCCTGGCGTCTTCACTGGTGAGTGCCAGCAATTGATCAGCCTGAGCTGCCATCAGGATCAGTGGTTTGTCCTGCGGACGCTGCTTGAGGGTCCAGATCTGAGCCGCATGGTCAGGAGCAGCGGCAAGCGCTGGCAAGGTATCCGTGGGCAGCAGAGCTGCTCCACCGCCCCTGAGATGTTGGGCCAACTCCTTGGCTGACATCAATGAGGATTTGTCATTGGTCATGGGGACGACCGAGCAACAGGATCCGAGTCAAAGGGGGCGTCTAGCGATGGCAAAACGCTTAACATCGCTGAGATCTGAGTGGGCTCTGGACAACACCAGTCCTGCAGATCTCATCAGGCCAAGCACCTGATCACTCTGGTCGTGATGATGCTCAAGCAGTAGCCATCCGCCTGGAGAGAGTGCTTCAGGAGCCCGTTCCAGAATCGCTCTGCAGCAATCCAAACCATCCTCACCGCCGCACAGAGCCTGCCTGGGTTCATGGTCGCGAACGAGAGGATCGAGCGCCTCCACAACCTGAGAGGGGATATAGGGCGGATTGGCGACAACAAGATCGAACAGCCCCCACCAACGTTGCAGGGGATCCCACCAAGACCCTTGATGCAGCTGCCATGTCCCAGAAGTCGTCAAGGCGTTGAGGTTGGTCTGCGCCAATCCGAGAGCAGCAGCGCTGAGATCCACAGCATGTCCGTCCCATCCCGGCAGTGCACGAGCGAGGGCAACGGCCAGCGCTCCGCTGCCTGTGCCCAGATCTGCCCAGCGACCCACAAAGGCACAACCTGCCGCTTGTGGTTCCTGCAGACAATCAAGCGCAAAATCAATCAGGAGCTCGGTCTCCTGACGGGGGATCAGCGCGGCTGAGCTGATCTGAAGATCAAGATCGCGCCAAGGACAGCGTCCGACCAGATGCTGCAACGGAACATGATTTTGAAGATGCACTGACCAGAGTTTCTCCAGGTCCCGAAGGCTGCTGGCCAGAGAAGCGGTTGACTCAGGCAGGATGCGCAGCCGCTGCAGTTCAGCCCAGCTCAGGTTGGCCTCCATCGCCAGAAGCCAATCGAGATCAACAGCCCGACCACCACGCAGCAACTGTCGGCGACGCCAAGCCAGCAACTCCTGTCCTGAACACGAGGCGGACTCCATGAAATCAACCTAGAGCGAGCGCCAACGCAGACCTGGCTGCGCCACCACCAAACCCTCCAGCTCAAGCTTCAGCAGCTCCGCAGCAACACGTTCAGGATTGGATTGAAGTGCGTGCACCATCTCGTCGAAGCTGGAATTGTCATCGACCAGCTTCAGTAAATGGGTTTGCAAAGGGTCGGAGGTTTGAGGGTTCTCTGAGTGCACTACAGAGGCATCACCCTGCCCAAGAGAAGGGACACAAGGTCCTGCCCCAAGTTGATCAATCCAAGCCTGAGTGTTGATCAGCGGCAGTGCCCCCGACTGCAGCAACGCATTACTGCCCTGAGACGATTCCCGCAGAGCATCACCTGGAACAACCCAGACGGGGATCCCCAAAGAGCGCGCCATCGCTGCCGAGCGCAGCGCTCCACTGTTCTCTGGACATTCCACCACCACAACAGCCTTGGTCACAGCGACGAGCAAGCGATTGCGCAGAGCAAAACTAGATCGCGTGACGCTCGCGGAATCACGGAGCTCAGTCATCAGTAAGCCAGCCTGCGCGACCTCCTGCTGCAAAGCGCAATGCTCTGGCGGATAAACACGATGCAGCGGCGTGCCAAGCACCGCGACGGGACTGCCGCCAGCCTGAAGACAAGCTCGATGAGCAACTGCATCAATGCCCTCAGCCAGACCGCTGACCACAGGCCAATGAGCCTGGGCAAGGGCTCGACCCAGCTTGTCCGCCATCCGAAGTCCGTGGTTGGAAGGCCTTCTTGTGCCGACCACCGCGACAGCCTGCTGCAGTGAGAGCGAGGACAAAAGAGCTCGACGTCCACGCCAGTGAATCGATAAGGGCGGGCGCTCCAACCTCTCAAAGCCAGCGGGCCACTCAGGGTCACAGAACATCAACAGGGACCTCGATGCAAGGTTGCAGGCCGAGGCTTGCTCGATAACGCTCGAGCGAAGACAGCACCGACGCCGGCCATGTGAACTCCTTATGCAATTTCGGGAGAGACCACCCCCAGAGCTCCTGAAAACCCTGAGGGGCCTGAGCGGCAGCAGAACAGAGCTGGCGCATTCGGGCTGAACCAATCCCAGGACACTGCAACCACAACCACCGCCAGGAGCGCTCCGACACACCATCACTGCTAGTACATACCTACTATCAAAACCCTTGCTTTGGCCCGTCAACGAGAGCACTGAATGCTTCCGCCACTGCTTCGGGCGGATGACGCAAAACCCTTCGGACCGGATGCACGCTCACCAGAGCAAGCTCCACCGAAGCTTCAGCCACACAGATATCGCCCTTCATGAAACGGGTTGACCAGGGCAAGCGAACACCCCGGGGAGCACCGGAGACACTGATCAGCTCCACCTCGTCGCCAAGCATCAGCGCTTCCCGGTAGCGAATCCGAAGCTGAATAACGGGCATTTCCAGGCCGCCTGAGGCCATCACTTCGTAGGGATAGCCCGTAGCGGATAGTGCCTCCACCCGAGCCTCCTCAAGCCATCCCACATACGATCCATGCCACATCACACCGCCATGGTCTGTGTGCTGTGGAAGCACTCGTTTGACCAGGCGCCAGGGATGCCTGGTAACGCTCTCATTCACCATCCGAACTGGAAACTCCAATCGGCCATAGGCTGCTGCATAGGCTGAGACTTCGCCGTGTTCAAGAACCTTCTGATCGCCGATTCAGGCAAAGGCCACGTCGGTGAAATGATCAACATGCTGCGCGACCTGCCGGCCTTCCAGTCAGCCAGGATCAACCTGCTGCATGTTGTCCCTGAACAGACCATGGCAGCAACACAACAGCACTGGGAAAGCGCAGGCAGCCTTCTGGCTGGTTCTGTTGAGAGACTGGGACTCAATCCACAGGACGTGAATTCAATCATCCGCCAGGGGGACACCAAGCAGACCGTTCTCAGCGTTGCGGATGAACTGAACGTCGACCTGATCGTGATGGGATCACGAGGTCTTGGCCGGCTCCGGTCGATTCTGGCCAACAGCGCGAGCCAGTACGTCTTTCAACTGTCGACGCGACCGATGTTGCTGGTCCGTGACGATCTTTACATCCGTCATATCAACAGAGTTCTGGTCACCATCGATGGCACGGGAGTCGGCGACGACGCCCTCAAGCTGGCCTGCGAAATGGTGCTCGAGATTCCAGGAGGACAGCTGACCGGTGTTCACGTGGCGCGCCAGGACCCCACACCATCACGAGGAGCAGCCAGCAAGAGCGATACCTACCTCGACCTCGCGGTACAGAGAGCTCGCAAGCTGGGGGTTGAACTTAAGCCCTTGCACGTGACCGACTCGGACATCGGCAAAGGGGTGTGCCTGGCAGCCGAGAAGGTCAACGCTGATCTGGTCGTGTTGGCCTCTCAAGACCGTCGTCCTCTGGTGGCAAGAGGACTCGTTGACCTCGACAAACTGCTCGGCGGTTCAGTGAGCGATTACATCCGAGTTCATGCCCCTGCCCCGGTGCTTCTCGTGAGAGAACCGGAACAGCGGTGATCAATAGGGAGCTGAACAGCCGTGAGGGAAGTCACCCCTCACGGCTGTTGGTCTGAATGAACAAGATGATCAGGAAGACGGTCGGCACCAGAACAAACAGCAGGCTGGCCACGAAGCCGAGATCGTTGGTTTCCATGAATGTGAAAGAACCTGCTGGAACGTATCACCGTCCGGAAAGCTTTGACTCGAACCGATCAGCGCTCTTCACCGGGCGTTGCAGGCGAACCTTGACCAGAGACTTCTAAGGGCTGCATGGTTTCATCAGTCGCTGACTCGTCATCAGCGCCCTCATCAACGGCAGACGCACCAGGCCATTCCAAGGGTCCGGGAGGAAGAGGCGCCGCCAAAGCTGCAGCCACCCGCTTGGTTTGATCAGGCATCGAAGCCTGTGGCTTAGTTACAACCACCACCGACTGCTCAACAAGAGATTGACAAGCGAGGCGCCATCCCTCCGGCCTCCGCCTGAGCTTGACCTCCTCCACCGCGGTTCTCGCACTCATCGCGGCTGTGGACGTCTCGCCTTCAACTTTCACGAAGCAGGTACTGCACTGTCCGCATCCACCACAGTTACCGAGCTGCCCCTTCAGTCCGTAGAGCTGAATTCCTTCTCGCACGGCCACAGCCCGCAGGTTTTCACCCGGGAAGCACTCCACATCCCGACCTTCACGCACAAAACGGATGACAGGCATTGAACCTCTTGAAGAGAAGGGCGCTGCGACACGCCGGGGCATAGACACTACGAGCCTCAGGTTGCGTTTTGTAACCCCCCGCGAGAGATTGCTGAGAAGACAATCAAACCCAGGAATCCGGCGGGCACGAGAACTTCGATGTAATAAGAGCCCGTCAATTCGCATTTCAGCTCACGACAGCCTGGCGCATTCATCGAAGTGAACGACCTACGATCGAAAAGTCTGACTGCATTGGCAGCTACGTTCCCCCGAACCTGACTCATGGGATTGCCCTGGTATCGGGTGCACACCGTCGTCATTAACGACCCAGGCCGTCTTCTGGCCGTGCACCTCATGCACACTGCCCTCGTCGCCGGCTGGGCCGGCTCGATGGCCCTTTATGAACTCGCCATCTTCGACCCCTCCGATCCAGTCCTGAACCCGATGTGGCGTCAGGGCATGTTCGTGATGCCCTTTATGGCCCGCCTGGGCGTGACGGACAGCTGGGGAGGCTGGAGCATTACGGGAGCCTCAGGCGTAGATCCCGGCTTCTGGAGCTTTGAAGGTGTCGCCGCTGCACACATTGTTTTCAGTGGCTTGCTCATGCTCGCCGCTATTTGGCACTGGACATTCTGGGATCTCGAGATCTGGCAAGACCCCCGCACAGGAGAGCCAGCTCTCGATCTCCCCAAAATTTTTGGCATCCACCTGCTCCTGGCAGGTCTCGGCTGCTTTGGATTCGGAGCTTTTCACCTCACAGGAGTCTTTGGCCCAGGAATGTGGGTCACTGATGCTTATGGGATCACCGGTCACTTAGAGCCTGTACAACCGTCTTGGGGTCCTGAAGGTTTCAACCCTTTCAACCCAGGTGGAATCGTTGCCCACCACATTGCAGCTGGAATCGTCGGCATCATTGCTGGTGTCTTCCATATCACCACCCGTCCTCCAGAACGCCTCTACAAGGCCTTGCGGATGGGCAACATCGAAACAGTTTTGGCCAGTGCCATCGCTGCTGTGTTCTTCGCAGCGTTCATCGTTGCAGGAACGATGTGGTACGGAGCTGCTGCAACTCCGATTGAGCTGTTCGGCCCCACGCGTTATCAGTGGGACCAGAGCTACTTCAAGACCGAAATCAACCGTCGCGTTCAGACCGCGATGGATCAAGGGCAATCAGAATCTGAGGCCTATGCTTCGATTCCCGAAAAACTCGCGTTTTATGACTATGTCGGCAATAGTCCGGCCAAGGGTGGACTATTCCGCGTTGGCCCCATGGTCAACGGAGATGGCTTAGCCACTGGATGGTTGGGGCACATTGCTTTCACAGATAAAGACGGACGTGAACTGCAGGTCCGTCGCCTGCCGAACTTCTTCGAGAACTTCCCTGTGATTCTTGAAGATACTGATGGAGTTGTCCGGGCTGACATTCCCTTCCGTCGAGCTGAAGCGAAGTATTCCTTCGAACAGCAAGGCGTTACGGCATCAGTCTTTGGTGGAGCACTCGACGGTCAAACCTTCACCGACCCTGCTGACGTGAAGCGACTGGCCCGCAAATCACAGTTAGGAGAAGCGTTCGAATTCGATCGCGAGACCTATAACTCCGACGGCACCTTCCGCAGCTCGCCGCGTGGTTGGTTCACCTTCGGTCATGCGGTATTTGCTCTGCTCTTCTTCTTCGGCCACATCTGGCACGGAGCCCGTACGCTTTATCGCGATGTGTTCGCCGGAATTGATCCCGACCTCGGCGAACAGGTGGAATTTGGTCTCTTCCAAAAACTGGGAGACCGTTCTACTCGCCGACTGCCAGAGGGCTACGTTCCCCCTGCAGGCACACCGCTCAGCTGATCAGCCCTTTGGAGATAACCGATGGAAAGCTTCGCTTACATCCTCATCCTCACTCTCGCGATTGCAACTCTGTTCTTCGCGATCGCATTCCGCGATCCTCCGAAGATCGGCAAGTGATCTTCTCAGCCCCGCTCAATGCGGGGCTTTTTTTATGTCTAAAACGTGAATTCGCGCCATAGATGTCATGGGTGGACGCAAGCCTTACAATTCATACATCTACGTAATTGTTAGGGCGTGCAGTGCCCCTCCTGCCAGAACACCGATAGCCGGGTGCTCGAATCAAGAGCCGCCGACGGAGGTAGAAGCGTGCGTCGGCGACGGGAATGCCTAAATTGCGAATTTCGTTTCACCACCTACGAACGGGTTGAAACCGTTCCGATCACAGTGATCAAACGAAATGGCAATCGTGAAACTTTCAGTCGCAGCAAATTGCTTCATGGCTTGAGTCGTGCCTGCGAGAAGACTGGGATTCCTCCAGAACGCCTTGAAACCATGGTTGAAGAGCTGGAACTTAGTCTTCAACAACGCAGCGGCCGTGAAGTCTCCAGCAGTGACATCGGTGAACTGGTGCTCGAAAAGTTGAAAAGTCTCAGCGAAGTCGCCTATATCCGTTTTGCATCCGTTTATCGCCAGTTCAGCGGTGTGAGTGATTTTGTAGCCACCCTGGAAGGCATCAGTGCAACCAAGGCGGAGCTAACAGCCGCGATCTGAGCTTGATCGTCGATCTGTAGAATTTGCAATTGCCTGATCCAGGTCGGCGGGCCTGTTTCAGATCCCATCGCTCTGTCCCAGAGGCAGACCGCCAACGTTCCATGACTGTCACTCCCACAGATCCTTCCCAGGAATCTGCAGTGGACACCGCAGAAGCGGTCGCATCCGAAACCGAAGCAGTGGCTGAAGTTTCAGCTGATCAAGCCGACTTCGGTACCGATGAAGACCTCGGCATTCCCGAAGACATCCCCACTGCTGACGATCCCAGCAGCCGGGCGACCAGCCGGGACATGGACAGTGCTGGATTCACCCTGGATGAATTCGCAGCGTTACTGAGTAAGTACGACTACAACTTCAAGCCTGGAGACATCGTTAACGGCACGGTTTTCGCCCTGGAATCCAAGGGCGCCATGATCGATATCGGAGCAAAAACCGCTGCATTCATGCCTCTTCAGGAGGTGTCGATCAATCGCGTTGAAGGACTCAGCGACGTACTGCAACCCGGTGAAATCCGGGAGTTCTTCATCATGAGCGAGGAGAACGAAGACGGACAGCTCTCCCTCTCCATTCGACGGATCGAATATCAGCGAGCCTGGGAACGTGTCCGCCAGTTACAGAAGGAAGACGCCACCATCTACTCAGAGGTGTTTGCCACCAACAGAGGTGGCGCCCTGGTGAGGGTGGAAGGACTGCGTGGATTCATCCCCGGATCCCACATCAGTACACGTAAACCCAAGGAAGAACTTGTTGCCGACTTCCTCCCCCTCAAGTTCCTTGAGGTTGACGAAGAGCGCAATCGTCTGGTGCTGAGTCACAGGCGCGCTTTGGTCGAACGCAAGATGAATCGCCTCGAAGTAGGTGAGGTTGTGGTGGGCACAGTGCGCGGAATCAAGCCCTACGGCGCCTTTATCGACATCGGCGGTGTCAGCGGTCTGCTGCACATCTCTGAGATCAGTCACGAGCACATCGAAACGCCACACTCGGTGCTCAACGTGAATGATCAGATGAAAGTGATGATCATCGATCTCGACGCAGAGCGAGGCCGAATCTCACTCTCCACCAAGGCGCTTGAGCCAGAGCCTGGTGACATGCTCACAGATCCGCAGAAGGTGTTTGACAAGGCTGAAGAAATGGCAGCTCGCTACAAGCAGATGTTGCTTGAGCAAGCCGAGGAAGGCGAAGAGCCCCTGGGTTCAATGATGATTTGAGGTAGTCGAGCCAATGGCTCATCTCAAACTCAAGGACTGTGAGCTCGGTTCAGTTCAGGGGGTGCTGTTCGATAAGGACGGCACCCTTTCCCATAGCGAGCCGCGTTTAATCGAACTGGCTGACGCCAGACTTGACGAAGCAGGGCGCCGATTTAGATCGCGAGGTGCCTCAGCCAGCGAGCTTCGGGAGCTGAGCGATCTGCTAGCGAGAACCTACGGACGCTGCAGTGCAGGGGTGATCCCTGACGGCACACTGGCAGTAGCGTCGCGACATCACAACCTGCTGAGCACCGCAACGGTGTTCTGTCAGATGAATCTGAGCTGGCCTCAATCATTGGTCCTGGCTCAGGAGGTGTTTGATCATGTGGATCAGCACAAACAAGCACTGCATCCAGGTGGGCACCCAATTGGCTTGTTGCCAGATGCAGCAAGACTTCTCAGAGAGCTGGCCGCTGCTGGAATCACTTGTGCCGTGATCAGCAATGACACCACAGAGGGCATTGAGAACTTTCTCCACCAGCACCAACTCAACGACTGCATCAGCGGGCTGTGGAGTGCCGATCACCATCCAGCCAAACCAGACCCAGGAGCTGTTGAGGGACTGTGCTCACAACTGGGCCTCAGAGTGGAGAACTGCGCCCTGATCGGAGATGCCGACACCGATCTGTTGATGGCACGACAGGCAGGGATCGCACTGACCATCGGTTATGTAGCCGGATGGCATCGCCAGCCAACACTCACCGCCCATGAACATCTGATCAGTCACTGGAGCGAACTGACCGCAACGTCAGACGCATTGTCAAAGGCCTAAAGAGTCGACCTCGTAAAGTCGCCGGCAATTACCGATGGCCATGAGTCGATACGTTTTTACCTCCGAGTCCGTTACGGAGGGGCATCCCGACAAGATCTGCGATCAGGTGAGTGATGCCGTACTCGACGCCCTTCTGGCGCAGGATCCCACCAGCCGTGTGGCCTGCGAAACAGTTGTGAACACTGGCCTTTGCATGATCACAGGCGAAGTGACATCCAAAGCACAAGTGGACTTTATCCACCTTGTTCGCAACGTGATCAAGGAGATCGGCTACAGCGGAGCCCGCGCCGGTGGCTTTGATGCCAACAGCTGTGCTGTCTTGGTCGCCCTCGACCAGCAGTCGCCCGACATTGCTCAGGGTGTAAATGAAGCCGATGACCACGCTGGCGATCCGCTGGATTTGGTTGGCGCTGGCGATCAGGGGATCATGTTCGGCTATGCGTGCAACGAGACACCCGAGCTGATGCCCTTGCCCATCAGCCTGGCCCACCGGCTGGCAAGAAGGCTGGCGGAAGTACGTCACAACGGCACCCTCGACTACCTCTTGCCTGACGGCAAAACGCAGGTGAGTGTGGTTTATGAGAATGACAAACCGGTTGCGATCGACACGATCCTGATCTCCACCCAGCACACGGCTGAGGTGGGAGGTATGAGTGACGAGCAGGGCATCCGTGAGCGAATCACGGAGGACCTCTGGACCCACGTCGTGGAGCCGGCAACAGCCGACCTAGCCCTGAAACCAAGCCGGGAAGCAACCAAATATCTTGTGAACCCAACTGGAAAGTTTGTTGTCGGTGGCCCCCAGGGTGATGCCGGGCTGACCGGACGCAAGATCATCGTGGATACCTACGGGGGTTATGCCCGTCATGGGGGCGGCGCCTTCTCAGGCAAGGACCCCACCAAAGTGGACCGCTCAGCGGCCTATGCAGCCCGTTACGTGGCGAAAAGCCTTGTAGCAGCTGGTCTGGCGGAAAGGGCCGAAGTGCAGCTGAGCTATGCGATCGGCGTTGCCAAGCCGGTGTCAATTTTGGTTGAATCCTTCGGAACAAGTCAGTTGGCCAACGACGCGCTGACAGGTCTGGTTCAGGAGCACTTTGACCTGCGCCCCGGAGCCATCATCGAAAGTTTTGGACTGCGCAACCTGCCTCAGCAACGTGGTGGACGCTTCTACCAGGACACTGCTGCCTACGGGCACTTCGGCCGCAATGACCTGAAAGCTCCCTGGGAGAACGTTGACGCCAAGGCGGCAGAACTGCGCAACGCCTGATCGGTTGATGCACGATTCACTGGCGCTCGGAATTGATCTGGGCACCAGTGGAGTGAGGGTTGCGGTTCTTAATCAACAGCGCGATCTGCTCTACACGGATTCCAACGGCTACGACCGAGGCCTGGCGGATCCAGATGATTGGCTGACAAGCTGCACCCAGCTGATCAAGGCCATTCCACACGAGCTGCGCAGCCAGCTCAAGGCAGTGGCTGTCGATGGAACCTCAGGGACGTTGGTTGCCTGCGATCCAGATGGCACCCCCCTCGGGAAGGCTTTGCCCTACAACGTTGCCTGTCCGGAACAGCTGGAGCAGGTGCGTGAGCTGGTGCAAGCAGGCCAGCTGGCGGCGAGCGCCAGTGGCAGCTTGGCCCGCGCACTAAGGCTGCTGCAACAGCACTCGCAGCCGCTGATCCTTCGTCACCAGGCTGACTGGATCAGCGGCTGGCTGGTCGGGGACTGGAGGTTTGGAGAAGAGGGCAACAACCTTCGCCTGGGCTGGTCGCTCAGCGATCAGCGATGGCCTCATGCTTTTGATCAACAGGCCTGGCGCGAAGCACTGCCGGAGATCCGACCGAGCGGCTCAAGTCTCGGAATCATGAACACTGCCCGAGCCAAACAGCTGGGGCTATCGGAGGACATACTCGTGATCGCAGGCACAACCGATGCCAATGCAGCAGTGCTCACGGCCGATGCCGCTGACGATGAAGGCATCACCGTGCTGGGAAGCACTCTTGTGCTCAAACGCTTCACCAGCATCCCTTTACGAGATGGTGCAGGGACGTCCACCCACCGCGTGGGCGGTCGCTGGCTTGCAGGGGGAGCCTCCAACAGCGGTGGTGCAGTGCTACGCCAGTGCTTTCCAGGGATCGACCTCGACGAACTGAGCCGTCAGATCGACCCTGATCAACAGAGTGGGCTGAAGCTGCTGCCCCTGATCGGTCGAGGAGAGCGTTTTCCCGTGGATGATCCCGATCTTGTACCAATCCTGACTCCACGACCGGTGAGTGATGCGCTGTACCTGCATGGTCTATTGGAAGGCCTGAGCCAGATTGAACGCCAGGGCTGGACCAAGCTCACTGAACTCGGAGCACCCGCCCCCAAACGTCTGGTGACCCTGGGAGGGGGCGCCAGAAACCCCCAATGGCGACGGATGCGGCAACGATTACTCGGTGTTCCGATCCGTAGTTGTTACAGCCCTCCTGCTGCAGGGGTTGCGCGGCTCGCACTCACCGCTCTGCAACAACAAGATGATCAAATCACCTGTTCCAGGCGAGAATCGATTGAGCTTCCATGAGCCTTTGGCAAACAGACTCCGCGACGCTCTTGCCATCGGGCTGTTCATCGTGTTGGCCGGATTCGTCGGGTACAGCGGTTTACGACTAGCCCTGCTGCTCTGGCAACGCTTTAGCTGATTTCGTTCATCCACTCCCTGCATCTTTCCCATGGCCGCCGAACCGCTTACTCCAGCCATCAGCGAACGCATCTGTCGTCATATGAATGACGACCACAGTGATGCTGTGCTCCGCTATGCCCACCACTACGGAGGCCTGACATCGGCAACGGCAGCCTCAATGACAGGAGTGACCGCAGAAGCCATGACCCTGGAGGTGAATAGCAAGACCATCAGCATTCCCTTCGACCACATGCTCACCGACAGCGAGGATGCACACCGCACTCTCGTGGCCATGTTGAGAGCCATGCCTGCCGGGGCTGACAAAGGGGAATCCTGAAGTCAATCGCAGATCGTTGCCTTGCTGACCTGCATCAAGACCTGTCTTGGGCAGCTACTGATCGAACCCAGTTGCGCGATCTGCAAGCGACAGCTCATCTCAGAAGTTGATCAGTCAGGCCTCTGCCAGACCTGCCAACAACGCCTGGGACTTGCTGAATCTGGGGTAAAGGGCAACAGCCCCCTGCCCTGGCGCGCAGTCTCTTGGTACAGCGGTGCAATGCGACAGTTGATTCTGTCGTTGCGCAGGACTCACGATCTTGGCTCTCTGCAGGCGATTTGCACGAGTCTTCAGTGCGATTTACCACAAAACAGTCTGCTGATACCGATTCCTGGCTGGAAGGCGAAGAGCCGATTGAATCCGCTTCCAGAACTGATCTGCCGCTGCCTGGAACGACGAACAATTCAGCTGCTGCAGCGTTGTCGCCCCACAGTGGGTCAGCACCGGCTCAATCGTCGGCAGAGAGTGAGCAACCAGTCCGGTAGCTTCAAGCTCAACCATGCACCCACCCAGTGGACAAGCCATGCCTGGACAAACCAGCGCCGTCAGCAGCAGGTCTGACTTGTTGATGACATCGTGACAACAGGTGCAACCGTTGTGGCCGCGAATCAGGCTCTTCAGGCTTCAGGAGTCACCATCCAAGGGGTGATTTGCCTGGCCAGAACGCCCTGGGAGCTCCACCCCGTGATTTAAGATTCAAAGGTCGCGTAGACAACGCGCCGGGATAGCTCAGTTGGTAGAGCAGGCGACTGAAAATCGCCGTGTCCCCAGTTCAAATCTGGGTCCTGGCACCTTCCTTATGCGCCAAAAGAGCACCAAATGGTTCCTGTCATGGCACCGTTCGGTGCTTTTGAGTGCCCGAGTCTCCTGAAACCCATGACCGTTGCATTTGGGAGGGATCGAACAAAAAAAACGGGGTGGTTCTCGCACCACCCCGTGATTCCCCTATCGGTGTCTTCCCGATTCAGCCAGCACCTCCTTCAAGCGGACGAACACAGTTTTATGGTTCATACCGATACACAACGTCTCCAAAGGCACAGTTCTGGAAAAGAGGCCGCCAGGCATCAAGCGAAGCCATCAGCCGCCATTACAGAAGCGAACTGCTTCGGCATTGGTGACGCCTTTGGCGATGACCTCGTCCACACAACCATTGAACGCCTTGCTTTCCTGCTTGACAGCGCAGAGCCCCAAGGCGATTGCTGCCAGTGAAATGGCGGAGACGACGGTGGCAGAAATCTGGATCACCCCATAAGCAAGCATCGCCTTCTTGTTGCCAGAGCAACCCTTCTTCCCCTTCTTTTTTTTGGGTGTATTTTCTGAGGAGTTGTCTTCAGTCATGGTCATAGAAAAACTTTAAGAATGTTATGGACTGGAACTAAGCCGCGAAGGCATCTTTTGGCCGTAATAACCGCACCAAGGTTCTAAAGGAACAACCCCGAGAACACATCAAAAAAGGCGTCATTTCTGCTCCCCAACCAGCAAAAACGTCTTGAGGCCGTCTGACAGCCAATCCCTTCAAAGCCCCTCTGGCTTATCTCTAAGCATCTGCCGAAGGGGTATCAGAAGTGCCACTTTGCCTGACCTGCTTCTTGATCACAGGGAATTCCGGGCAAGTGAGAGCAGGAAAATCGGCTCTCGCCTCCATGAAGAGGAGACGGATCAGGGCTTTATATTGATGCCTGGTGTCGTCCACAGAGAGTCCCTGCGCTTCACAGTGCTTGCGCACGATGAACAGGAACTCCAGAAAATCGTTTCTGGAAATTCGCTCAATTGTCTTGATCGTGGCCCACGGCTGAAGACCAATGCCGAGCGGTCCATTCCACAGGTTCCGCTTATCACTTAACCAGCGATTGCGATTGTTCCTTGGTTGCTGCTCTGCACGGGCATACCAGCGCTCCCAATACACCGAAAGGGCCTGGCCTTGCTCACGCTGCTGCTGCTCCAGCTGCTGATGCAGGGTTCGCCACCGCTCCTGGGACGCAGCCACAGCAATGGTTGCGGCCTCCCAGGGGTCAGTGGTTCCACAGGTTCCTTCGATCGACAGACGCTTGCCTTGTCCTCGGTTGGTTCTTCCCTTAAAACTGCGCGGATCATCGGCCGTTTTTGGAAGAAAACGCCATTGCAGATTCTTGGTCTTCCTGCTTTTGGCGCTTGGTTTCTGGCGGAAGACAGACAGAGACGGATGAACGATGGCCCCAGTCCACCCCAGATCTCGCACCAGATTCAGGCTGTGCAGGTGCCGTCGATCCAGTTCTGGGGAAGAGAGCGAGACATAGAGTTCCTCTACCAACGCCAACGATCAGGAGGGCGAAGGAGCTACCGCCGAACCGAACCAAACGTAAGGTCGCGGTATGGGAGCAGCAAGACCAGCCTTTGCCAAAAGGCGTTGTCTTGATCACTGCTCAACCAAATCGAGTGTTTTAACGGGCCAATAGTCGCATCACCCCCAGCTCAAATCCTGGTCCTGGCACTTCGCAGAACCGCTCATTGATTCCAATCCCGGTTAACGACGATCGACAGTTCAACAATGCCGATGGCTTCGCCATGGTGTTCGATCCAGCCTGGAAAGAATGTCTCAGGCGTGGCGAGCTTGAAAACAAATCAGTCGATGAAAGAATCGAAACAGTCATCAACCATTTGAACGACCATCCTTTTGTGCAGTCAGAGCCAACACAAGCTCGCCAGGTTGCTCAGTTCAGGGTCCGACTACTGGAGCTGTGAGCAGCTGAAACAACCTTGAACCCCACCGATCAGGCAGTCAAGAGATCAATTTGATCATTGTCGTCCTGATCATCGTCATCCTGATCATTGACCTGGCCATGAGCAGGCTCAATCTGCGGGTCATCCACATAGACCGTCTCATTCAGCGAGGGTTCAAGCTCATCCTCAATGTCATCGAGCTCCTCATGATCAAAGATGGCTTCATCAACGCAGTGAGGAGCCATTTCAATTTCATTGGCTGCTGGAGTCACGAGTTCGAGCACCTGGCCGGGAGCCTCTTCGTCGAGCAATCCTTGAAGATGCCTGAGACGGTCACCACTGTCATCAAGCAGCTGTTGACTGGCTTCATCTGGCGCAGGGTCTGATCCAGCAGACAAAGCATTCAGATGCAACTGCTCAAAACGCTCCTCCATGGCCAGCAAACGCAGCGTGAGTGACTCAGCGATCTCACTGACTGCATGAAGCTGTCGACTGAGCTGCTGGACCATCAGCGCATTGGATTCAGCTGCAGCCATTGGATACGAGCATTGGCGGCCCGATCGTATCGATCGTGCGTGGCTTGTCCAGGAGTGCCTGGCACAAGCAGAACCCGACAGCTCATCATTCTACTTCTGGTGACATCCCTGATGCACGGCAGCTGAGATTCCGAACAGTACGGATACAGTTCCCAAGGCCGGATTTGAGCGATGGATGGATCACAGCAGGCCAACCTCATGTCGTTGCTTGAGGGGGTTGGAGCTGAAAACGAAAAGCTCCATTTGGTCGGGGATCAGATCCTGCGGCTGAATCTCAAGCCCGATGACCTGCAACTCTGGCAGGACACCTTCGCAGCCATGACTGAGCCTGGAAATGTGCTGCTCGCCTGCGAAAGCGACGCTTGCCCGTTGGATGCGACCAAACTCACCTGGGTCGTTGGTGCCGCCATCCGCAGCACGGCAGTGAGGTCTGCTTCCGATGTTGGAGCACTGCTGAAAAGCCTTGGAGTAAGTGATCCAATTGCCGATGCCATCCCCGATCACTGCCCGGGAGTGGGCCAGGAGATTGCGTGGGCGTTCTATCTGGAACGCCACGGCTGGCTGACCGCGTGCCCGATTCTTCCCAGGACTTCGAGAAACAAGGCCGTTCATCCGTGAGCTCCGCTTCAGCAGAACGCATCAAACAACTCGCACGGGAGTCGAAGGTGTGTGGACTCAGTGGAGATCCCAGCCTTCCAGAGAACCTGCGTGATCTGATTCGTGAGGCCGATCAGAGCAAACGCTTACTCAGCGATGAAGAGATTCAAGAGTGTTGTGACTGGTCAGGTCTTGAAGCCGCTCCACTGACGGCACTTCAACGACAGGTTTCGGATCTTGTTGACCAGGCGCGTGCGGATCTTCTGAGTGAGCAGCCGCAGCTGGTGCAACCAGGCGGCAAGTTGTACCCGCAGGATCGGGCCGACGCCTGCTGGCGCGACTGCTTTCATTTTCTGCGCGTCAGCATCTACGGCACCGCCTTAGGCAAAAGCGACGTCACGGACAGCGACGGCATGCAATGCCTGGCAGAGCTTTATGCACTACTCGATGTACCAGTACCTGGATTACTTCTGGCCCTGAATCGCCTGCGCCTGCACTCAGTGGACAGCTACAGCAAACTGGGAGCGGCAGTGGATGCCAAAACACTGAGTGATGCGTTATCTCACCTCGGCAACATGATTCGCAAGGAGATGAAGAGACACGACGGGTCTCGGCAGGGAAGCAGTGAAGCAGAGATAAAATAAGCAGCATTGAACGAGCATTTCTACGGATGGCGCTTCAGCTGCTCGACTACCCGCTGACCAGCCAGAACAACCGTGTCGGCGACCAGGGTGGCCTGAAGTCTGAGCTGAATCGCGCGACATACCCAAGCCGTGAAGACCGGGGCTTCCAGATCGAGCAGGCCTATCGGCAGATCTTCTTTCACGCCATGAAATGCGATCGTGACGTGAACCTTGAATCCCAGTTTCGTGACGGAAGCATCACAACCAGAGACTTCATTCGCGGATTACTGCTGTCAAGACGCTTCCAGGAAGGCTATGTGGCCTGCAGTACGAATTACAGGCTGGTCGACCAGGTCGTCGGACGCGTTCTCGGTCGAGAAGTGCATGGTCAAAGTGAGCGAATCAGTTGGTCAATACTGATTGCAGAGAAAGGCTTCAGCAGCTTTGTTGATGCCGTACTCGACAGCAGCGAATATCTGGATTCGTTTGGCTATGACGATGTGCCAAATCAGCGCTCGCGGGTGATTCCGGGGGCCTCAACCGGAGTGATGCCGATCTACCAGCAATATCCTCGCTACGGAAGCGACTGGAGAGATCGACAATGGGATCAGAAACTTCAAGCCCGAATTGAAATTGAGATCCTTGTCCCTGCCTACATCAAAACGCCTGAATGGGCTAAAAAGGCATGGCTTGGTTTGGCTGCTATAGGAGCCTTTGAAATCATCAGAGTTCTTCTTATTGTTGCCGGAGAAATGTATGGCACTCGCTAATCGAAGAGTGATGAAACGAATCTAGGATTTAATTCAAGCCACAACTAATGACGCAGAAAGTCCATTCTCATATTGAATTCACAAGATAACTAGAGGGTTTGCCGTGAAAGAACCACTCGAACCGAGAAACAGCGTCATTTGATGACAACCAATAAACCACAAAATACCAGTGATCAAGAAACATCAAGCATCCATTCGCTGATCATTAAGAAAATCAAAGAATCGCGAGAAAACATTTTGTTGCAAGCCTCCTGGCTCTGGGGAGTTCATCCGAAAACGCGATTACTGTCTGGTCACAAGTACCCCTTTGAGATCAGTAATGGTCGCCATCAAGCCGACACGGGATTTCACGAACCTGAACCGCGTCTCCTACGCCGCAGGGAATTCCACCAAAACACTTCAAAACACGGCGACCAATCTCTACCGCCAGGAAAGCGAGAAAGGCAACTTGATTCCGCGCAAAGGCCTCGCAGCGTCAACGCCTGAGGACTACAAAGCAAACCTTTGCTCCGCCATGGGCATCGGCATTGGGCCAAGGCTTCACAGCGAATGCCCTTTCAGCAGTGTCAACGAGGTTTACGCAGCCAACGGAACCGAAGCGCTAGAGACAGCGATCGCAGCAAGCTACAAGCAGGTTTTCGGCAACCTGGGTCCTATGGGCAGCCAACGCTGCACTGAGCTGGAGTCGCAACTCAGCACCGGCGAAATCAGCGTAAGAGATTTTGTGGCAGGACTCGCCAAGTCAGACCTCTACAAAGAGACGTATTTCCGTCGTGTTTCGCCTATTCGCGGCATCGAATTGAACTACAAGCATTTGCTTGGACGTACTCCCATCAACCAAGCGGAAGTGAGTGCAGCAATCACGCTCATTGCCGAATCTGGATTTGATGCATTGATCTACAAAATCACCCATTCTGGTGAGTATCTGGAGGTGTTTGGAACAGACACTGTTCCTTATCCACGCGCCTGGACTTCAGCAGCTGGTGCTTATTGTTCCACTTTCACCAATCTCGCCAGAGTTACTCCAGCCAACGCCGCTTCAGATACAACGATCGAAGCGCGCAGCCAACTGGTGATGGAATTCAGCAACGCTCGACAGATTTCTCAACCAGCCGGATACGACGTGAGTGGATTTGTTTACTCCAAGGCCGTCAGAGACCCTTACAGCGGTTCATTCCAACGCATGTATCAGTCTAAAAATGCAAAAACCTGGGCATAAGACAAAAGTCCTAAGCCTCGGCGCACCAATCCCAACAAAGAGTTGAACATCGAAGCACCGACTGGATCAATCGGTGCTTTTTTGATGACATCATTCCAGTCCCCAGAAAGCGCAATTCGGTAATCCATCATGGGATTTTCGATTCATGGGGCCTACACAAGGCGAACAAGAAGAAACTTGATCTCAACAACCATCACCCTTGAACACTGATTGAGTGAGATCATTCAGGTGGGGGAGAGGTAGCCTCGAAGCAATGCAATTAAGGAGGCTCGAGCTCTGACGTCTCAATTCATCGACCTTCGCAACTGGACGGCCCCCGAGACGCAAACGCCTGAAGATGCTCAAGGTGCAGCTGTTGATGCTCGTGGTTCGGACTGGAGCCAACAGGATTTGGGTCAACGTGATCTGAGCGGCGCCTTGCTCTGCCGTTGCAACCTGCGTGGCAGTGATTTAAGCCAATGCAAACTTCAAAGCGCAGATCTACGTCTGGCGGTATACGACTCGAGCACCAAGTTTCCCGAGGATTTCGATCATCAAAACAGCGGTGCCGTTGGTCCAGGAGCAAAGCTCAATGGTGCCTTTCTGAATAACGCCGATTTAAGAGGAGTTGACCTGCGCAAAGCGGTCTTGATGGGTGCCTATCTCAGCGGGACCGATCTCAGCGGAGCAATTCTCGATGGCACGGCGATGGCTGGGGCAGATCTTCGACACGCCAACTTGCGAGGTGCGATGTGCAGAGGCACACGCTTTGGAACCAGCCAGCTGGACATGGCCGATTTCCGAGGTGCAGACCTGGAAGCTGCAGCGCTTGACTGCGTCGAATCGATTCGGGGCGCTGACTTCAGTTTTTGCCGAGGTCTTGACCAGCAACTGGAGGCATTGTTGAACCGTGAAGCGCTTGAACTGGATCAATGGAACCCGTTAACACGCAGCTCAACAAGGACAAGTCTGGAATCGCTGAAAGCGAAAAATGATTCAGAAAACCAAAACTGATGCCTGCTTCAGACCCCTTCCAGGAGCACCGAATTGTCATGTCACGCAATATTTAGACACACTTGATTGAGCTTTATAAAGAAGGCGCTCGCGCACGGCTGTTCTGACTGACGATAGGTCCGGCGAATATCGTGAGAACCTTCATGCCCTTCGGTCCTGCCTCGCTTTTGGGGGTCGAGCGCTTCTCGGACGAGAGTGAAGCACCCCTCGAACTGCTCCCTGGCGACGACAATGCCAAGAAGGAGCAGATCATCCGCAAGGTGTATCAGCAGGTGCTTGGCAACGCTTACGTCATGGAAAGCGAGCGCCAAATCGTTGCTGAATCGCAATTCAAGCTCGGTGAGATCAGCGTGCGAGAGCTGGTGCGACGCATCGCCAAAAGCGATCTCTATCGCACACGCTTCTTCGACACCTGCGCGCGCTACCGCTACATCGAGCTTGCCTTCCGCCACTTTCTTGGGAGGGCTCCTGCAGACTTCCAGGAAATGCGCACCCATGCCGAGCGCCTCGACAGCAAGGGATATGAAGCAGATATCGACAGTTTTCTGGATTCAGACGATTACCAGAATGCATTCGGTGAGTGGACCGTCCCCTATCAACGCGGTTGGAAAACCGAATGTTGCACGACTCTCCAGGAATTCACCTGGAGCTTCCAGTTGTTGCGCGGGAACAGCAGCAGCAGCCTGAAGGGTGATCTGGCCGGGAACCGCAGCAAGCTTGGAGGTGCGGCATATCAGAACCTGCCACTTCCCGTGGTTCCTCCGTCATCCACTCAGGCCACAGGCTGGAGTTTCCGCCCTTCCACCAATTTGCAGGATGCACCTACCCGGCTGGGTGCTGGTGCCGGCGAGGAGGGCGTGACCTACCGCGTTGAAGTCACGGGCTACAGCGCCAACAATCTGCGGCGCATCTCTCGCTATACCCGCAGTAACAGGGTCTTCTACGTTCCGTTCGACAAGCTTTCCGAGCAATTCAAAAGGATTCACCGAGAAGGCGGAAAGATCGCAAGCATCACTCCGGTGACCTGATCGCATCTGTACAAGCATTCGACCAACCCAACAACCTTTCATTAGATCTGAACCATGGCAACCAACCAAACCTCAAACGGATTCGGCGCTGAAACCAAGTGGAATAGACCTGTCAGCTTCCAGAGGAAAGGACAAAACGCTCAGAAGCCTGCACTGACCATTGGCGAATTCCTCAAACAGTCATGCGATCAGATGGCGATCGGTGTGGGTCCTCGTAGCCATGAGGATTGTCCGCACCGCGTCACAGCGGAGTGCTATGGCCCCGACGACCAGTCATCTCTGGATGAAGTGATTGCTGCCAGTTACCGACAAGTGTTCGGCAACGCGCACGTCATGGATTTTGAACGCTGCACTGAACTGGAGGCACAACTGAGAGACGGCAGGCTCACAGTTAGGAACTTCATCAGAGGGCTGGCGCAGTCAAGCTTTTACAAGTCTCGTTTCTTCTCTTCTGTTGCCCCACAACGTGGAATCGAACTGAACTTCAAGCATCTGCTCGGTCGCGCGCCCCATTCTCAGGCTGAGGTGTCTCAAAAAATCTGCTTGCAGGCCGCAAGCGGCCACGCTGCACTGATCGACAGCATCATCGACTCGGCGGAATATCTGGAGGTGTTCGGCAGTGACATTGTTCCCTACGCCCGTGCTTGGAGCTCACCTGCAGATCTAGCCACCTCAGCATTCTCAATGCTGGCAGCACTGCAAAAGAGCTTTGCTGGAAGTGACAGCGCACGCGGTGGCAGCAGTGCACTGACAAGCAGCATGGCTTCAGGCATTGCTCCTCGGATCAGCAGTCCTTCTGAAACCATTGGAGTCCGCCCCTCCACAGCATTCTCGCTTGGCCAGATCCCAAGCAAAGCTCCTGGAATCACCAGCGGCAGCGACAGCGCTCCGATGCGCGGTGACTCCTACGTGTTCTTTGGTTTGGGGCAAAGGGAACAGGAAACGTTCCAACGTTGCCCAGGCGATAGTGCCGATCAACTGAATGCACTGATTCGGGCCTCATACAAGCAGGTGATGGGCAACCCTCATCTCATGGAATTCGAACGATCCGTGTCAGCAGAAAGCAAATTCATCGACGGCTATCTGAGCACTCGCGAATTTGTGCGGGCGATTGGTCTTTCCGCCGAATACAAGAAGCGTTTCTTCGAAACTAATGCGCCCTATCGGTTCATCGAACTGAACTTCAAGCATTTCCTCGGACGTGCACCAAAATCCCAAGCAGAAATCAGTGAGCACACACGAATTCTTGCTGAAGGTGGATATGACGCAGAAATTTGTAGTTATGTTGACTGCGAGGAATACCAGAGCACGTTCGGTGAAGACACCGTGCCATTCGCACGAATTCTCTCCGAAAATGGCCGCTCACAGGTGGCCTTCAACCGTCATCTCAAGCTGGCCGAAGGTTTCGCGGCAAGCGACACAGTTCTGACCAGTTCTTCGTTGGTCACTTCAGTGGCAACAGGAATGGTTCCGGGAGGATGGAGCTCGACCACAACCAGGATCAACAGAACTGGCACCCAATCTGGTGCACCAGATCCCACCAAAAAGCGCTTCCGGATTGTTGTTGCGGCACAAGCTGCGCGCACCAGGCAACGCACTGCAGGCAGCACCTACTTGGTATCTGGCAAAGACATGTCTAGCCAGATGAAGTACATCCATGCAAGAGGTGGAAAAATCGTCTCCATCACCGAAGTGATGTAAACAAATTTCTTTCAACGACTTGTTGAATAGGCCTTTTGATCATCAAAGGGCCTAAAAATTGACCTATCACCTAATCACCTGAGACATGACGGAAACCACCACACTGGCGACCCAGGCCAATTCTGATCTGGGTCATGCTAATGAAGTCATTCAAAGCATTTACAAGCAGGTTTTCGGCAACCGTCACCTCATGGAGCTGGACGTCAACAAGTCTCTAGAAGCCTTGTTTATGAATGGCGATCTTACGGTTCAGGGTTTCGTCACAGCACTTGCACAATCTGATACCTATAAGAAACTTTTTCTCGAAGACAAGAGTCCCTATCAATTTGTAGAGCTCAATTTTAAACATTTACTGGGACGACCTCCTCATGACCAACAAGAACTGATGGAGCATGTCACCCTCATGAACACTGAAGGGTATGAGGCAGAAATTTCAAGTTACACCTATAGCGAAGAATATCTGGCTGCCTTTGGGATCGACCAAGTACCCCACAATCGCTCAAGCGAATCAATGAGTGGCGGACGAACCATTAATTACACACGTGGAATAGCAGTTGATGCGGGCTTCGCAGGCTACGACGCGGCCAGCAATGGATCAAAACTGCTGAACAGCCTCTCCACTGGGAATGCACCTGCGATTGTCGATCGCAAGAGCGTTGGCAACGCCAAGGGAATCTCAATCTTTTGGACAACCCGTCGTCAGGTCAGCGCTAATCGCCGTGTGATGCAGAAGTCAGTTGTCAGCCAAAGCTCCATGTCTGCAACGCTTCGGAGCATCCAAGCCCAAGGCGGTCGGATCGTTTCTATTTCGAAGGCTTAAACCTTCGAGGAGTTGAGCTCTGATTCTTGATTGAATCAGAGATAATTGGATTAGTTTCAGCGACAACCAATCCAATTCCATTAATCAACCGGACAGACTCCTATTTTTCTCGTCGACACACCCTGAAATGCCAATTCTTAGAGACACCACCAGGTCCGACCCCAATCAAACAGACGCTTTCAATAAATCTGTGTCATCGGTCCCGATGGCCATGTCAATGATGGTTGACTCTATGGTCAACATGATGCAAGCTAATTTACCTAAAAACACCGAAGGTTTCGACAGTCAAGGCAAAATTAATGATGAATATTGAGCAGTTTGTTGCTCAAAGCATTGGAGAATGGCGCTCAATGAGAAGCGGCCACTCCCTTGCATTTCAACAATTCGAAGACGTACTCAGTGAAATATCAATCAAAGCATTCAACGATGATCAAAACAAAATTTCAGAGCTGGTCAAAGCATCATCTCAACCTTCTAATAGCAAGTATCGATCACCCTTCTGGATGGAGTGGAATGCTGAAAGTGACTGGGAACCCGACGATCCAAGTGAGGTCTCAAGTGGATCTTGCCTGATCGTACCGATCCCATCGGACGAATCATCGGGAAAACTTCTAAGAAGCGTGGGTTACGCAGAAGCTATAGCAGCAGAATCAGACTACCGATTTCTTGACGACGGCACGTTTATTCTTAAGACTCACTATGATCAGTCGATTGCAGAGGAGCGCATCTGGTTTATATCAGAGCACGTTCGCTGTCGATCTTCAGTCTTAAAGACATCGGCTGGATCTGGAATCCTTCAAGCCTCTTTTGCCTCTGAAGTCCGAAAAATTTCAGCCTAAAAATCTCAGCCATGGATTATCCAGATAAGATCAGATTTGCAAAAACATTGTCAGGCATCTACGATAATTTCGCACAATCACAAGAAAGACCCAAAGATTTCGCACGGATCAACATCGTCTTCCGGCCGTTGCCTTGGACTATTTTCAAAGGTCCTGGTTTTTATTCGGAGCAGTACTACGATTATTCACCGTGGAATCCCTACAGGCAAGGAGTCCATCGCCTCGTCTGCCAAGACGATGTTTTTGTGATTGAAAACTTTGATTTTAACAATAAGGAACGGCTAGCCGGATCAGGTAGAAATCCAGAATTACTTGCTTCACTCGATAGAGATGGCCTCAAAAAACGTTGCGGCTGTTCAATGCATTTCAAAGAAACAACAGCCAATCATTACGTTGGCCATGTTGAACCAGGAAAAGAATGTTTGGTGCCTCGAGACGGAAAACTCACCTACTTAGTTAGCGAAGTTGAGTTGAATCAACACACTTGGGTTAGTCGAGACAGAGGATTTGACCCAGAGACCGATGAGGTGAAATGGGGCTCAGAGCATGGACCCCTCAAATTCAAAAGAATTGAAGACATCTCTGATATAGTTAGTTCGACATGGATTGAAGAAGAAAAATAGTGAATGGAAAGTAGCGAAAAACAGCTTAAAGGTTGGATCCGTTCACAACATCTGATCTGCGAAGGAACTGACTTTATATTTGAAACGGTTGATCAAACACAGCTCGAAAAATTTGAAAAGTGTATGGTTGAAATTGGAGGTAAAGTAAGACAAATTAAGGCTGTTGGCAACTGGCCTATGGGACCGAATCGTTCATTTAAAATTTTACGGGCGATTGCAAGCGTACCCAGACCAGGAGGCGAAAGCCTTGTGACATATTGGGCTAAACGAGGAGGCAAGCAAACACGTTATTCAGATATCAATACTTGAAATCACTCCGAAAACCAACCCATCCAAGTTGGTTTTGAGAAGTCTGTGTGCTGACTCCACTTCCTCAAGATAGCTAATGGATCGACAACGAAACCGCGTTGTGCAGCAATAGCAATCACTTGGTCTTGATTGAGTGCCGACTTTATTTCATCTTGGAGCCCTTGATCAGCATTTGCCAAGGCAATAAATTGTTCAAGAACCTGATCCTGTTCGGCATCAGACATCATTACAGCTCACAATATCGTAATTTGAGCATGGATCAGGAATGACTCGTATCCGCGCCCTCCATCAGCATAGCTCTCCACGCAGTAATCTGACGGAAAGCCCACGACCAATGACTGCTCTGGGCAGCTAACACTTTTTGCTGTGTGGACTCAGACAACTTTGCGAAGTCGGTTTCAAAGTAGGAATTCCACTCATTCTGATTAAAATCAAATCCTTGACTTTGAGCATAAGCAACAATCTGCTCGTGAGAGACGAGAGTTTTCAACCCAGTCGCAAGCTCATGAGAGCGAATCACCTCATTGACAAAACGGGGCAGTTCTGGGGAATTCATCAGCAACTCTCGATCCAGATTGCGAAATTAGCTTTGCTGCAGATCAGTTGCAAAACAAGTGGTCCTCCAGTGCAACGAAGAAGTCTCCAGGGAAGAGACGGATCGATCACTCCGGAATCCACAAGGATCTTCGGAGGACGCGTGGCTTGATCAAGTGGAATCAAAGCGGCACCTGTGAGAGAAGGGTCGACAGATTGAACGACCTGTCGAAGAGATTCAATATCAGCGACCTGATGCAATTGATCCTGAAAATTCTGATTATTTTTCAATGATTCCACAAGACGTGGCATAGCTTTTTCCGCTTCAGCAGAGACTGGCATTCGACTATCAGAAAGTCTTGCGATGATAACAGAAGGAATGAATTCCCTGAACAGGTTCATTCCAAAAAGAAAAATCTATTGATATTTGTGATCAAGATACTTTGAACAAGTTTAATTCAAGCAGATGGACTTGTTGAAGACATCAACTAGGCGTCACGTCTGCAAGAAACGAGACAAAAAGATTGGATCAAAGCCAGATGAAAACAAGAAATATCGATTCATTCAAAGTGTGGATTGAAGCTATTGAGATTGTAAGATGAAGTAACTGTCGAGGCTCAGATTTATTCATATGTTAAAAACGTCTAGAAAGCTCTGCGACTGAGATTATCGATCAAAACTTTTTGAGCTTATTGATTCAGAACGCTGGAGCAGCAAAACTGTTGAAAAGGACCACCAGACAACACTGACAAGTCTGAATCAACCCGATCAACCCTGTGAATCCAGCACGAAGCAGAAGCGGCCTGCCCAAACCGAGCAGTCCGTGGATCCACCAAGAAAGAACAGATCCTTGATCGAACAAATACCGAATGAAGGAGATTCCGTAAACCTGCAGAGAAGAGAAAACCAGGCATTGGTGAATTCAGAGTAGAAATGCTCATGCACCGATCCAGACAAGGCAGATTGCTGGGAAACACTGAATTCCGGAAGACCAACTGACGAGGAGTGTTCTGCTTCGGAACGACCGTTCTTGAATCAGTACACGACGGCGGATGATTCAGGAGCTTGTAGGCAGTGATCACTTCACACTTCAACCAGGTCACACCAAAGCTCCGCCAAGAAGCAGGAAGCTGCTGGCCACGGCGTGGCCAGCAGTGCTGGAGGCGAAGCTGATTCATTAAACGTTGCTCAATCGCAGACTCCAATCACCGGCCGGCAATCGGTTCGTCATGGAACAACTGCATCACCACCAAGGTGCTTTACGAGATAGCGAGAAACAGCTCAAGCCACGCATCGAGAACAATCTGGTAACAGCTACTTAGGCTTGACGCATCCTTTCGCTGAATGGCTTAACAAAGCGTTGCCAAGATACTCGACGAATTTGGGTTTAGCATTGATATAGCTCCAGTGTAAGGTCCTTAAACAGACGTCATAATCGCGAAGATCTATTGCGGCGCAAGGAATCATGCGCCGCAGTGACAACGGGTTCGCAAGTTTTAGTTTTTCCTTAGAATTAAGTTTGCAAACTTGTGTGTCCTGACAATCTCCTTTTGGTGGGGGGACAGAAAGCAGGGTTAACGTCATTCGTGATGCGGAATTGCATCCCCCTCTAAAACTTTCCGAAGCACCCATGCTCGACGCATTCTCCCGGAAGGCCGTCTCGGCCGATTCCAGCGGCGCTTTCATCGGCGGAGGCGAGCTGGCCTCCCTCAAGTCATTCATCTCCGATGGCAACAAGCGTCTCGACGCTGTCAACGCGATTACTTCCAACGCTGCTTGCATCGTTTCTGATGCCGTTGCAGGTATCTGCTGCGAAAACACCGGCCTGACCGCTCCTAACGGTGGCGTTTACACCAACCGCAAAATGGCTGCTTGCCTGCGCGACGGTGAAATCGTTCTTCGTTACGTGAGCTACGCCCTTCTGGCCGGCGATGCTTCCGTGCTGCAAGACCGCTGCCTGAACGGTCTGCGCGAAACCTACGCCGCTCTGGGCGTTCCTACAGGTTCCGCTTCCCGCGCTGTGGCAATCATGAAGGCTGCTGCTGCTGCTCTGATCACCAACACCAACAGCCAGGCCAAGAAAATGCCTGTCACCCAGGGTGACTGCGCAAGCCTGTCTGCTGAAGCTGGCAGCTACTTCGACATGGTGATCAGCGCCATCAGCTGAGCCCTATCTGCTTGATCGTTCAAAACAACAAACATCCTTCATCATGAAGTCCGTCATCACCACTGTTGTCGGTGCAGCCGATAGCGCTTCCCGCTTCCCCTCTGCTTCCGACATGGAATCCGTTCAGGGTTCTATCCAGCGTGCAGCTGCACGTCTGGAAGCTGCTGAAAAGCTGGCTTCCGGTTACGACGCCATCGCTCAGCGTGCAGTTGACGCTGTCTACGCCCAGTACCCCAACGGTGCAACTGGCCGTCAGCCCCGCGCATGTGCTACCGAAGGCAAAGAGAAGTGCAAGCGTGACTTCGTTCACTACCTGCGTCTGATCAACTACTGCCTGGTCACCGGCGGCACCGGCCCCCTGGACGAGCTGGCTATCAACGGTCAGAAAGAGGTCTACAAGGCCCTCAGCATCGACGCTGGCACCTACGTGGCTGGTTTCTCCCAGATGCGTAACGACGGTTGTGCACCCCGCGACATGAGCCCCCAGGCTCTGACCGCTTATAACAACCTGCTCGATTACGTCATCAACTCCCTGGGCTGATTCGTCAGTTCAAACTGTTGAATAATTCAGCAATGTGACTGGGGTGGGCATTTCTGCCCACCCTTTTTTAATAGCTTCAGCCTCAAGCTGTTCTCCACGCCTATGTCGTGAAGTTGCTGCACCAATGGGACATTTTATTTGGCCACAGAATTGGCCAAAGAAATAAAATTTGCGCCAATCTCGAATGCAACAAGAAGGCACCAACAAACAGTCTTCTTGACATCTCTAAGTTTGCAAACGATTGCTCTTGAGCTTCAGTTTCGAAAGCAACTATCAGGGGTAATTCCAGACAAATAGCCAAACCTATCCCCAATTCACATCATGCTCGGCCCAGAAACCAGTCTGAAATCCAACACATCAGCGACCCGAACCGGTCCTGCAGCTTATTCCACTCCCAGCAAAGCAGGCAAGAACACTAGCCACCGCACGTTCGCGGGTGCACGCGCCGAGTACAGGAGGCAACACTGTGCCTCAATGGGAATTGGGATCGGTCCTCGACTTCACGCCGAGTGCCCTTTTGGAGCTATTTTCGATCAGTACAATCCCGACAACACTGCAGCTCTTGAGCGAGTTATTGCTGGCGCTTATCGACAGGTTTTCGGAAACCTTCATCCCAGAGAGAGTCAGAGAGAGACCTCACTGGAGGTGAGGCTAATGAATGGTGAAATCACCGTCCGTGATTTCGTTAACGGTTTAGCCAAATCAGATTTCTACAAGTCAAACTTTTTCCATAGCGTTGGCGCACAACGCGGAATCGAGCTGAATTTCAAGCATCTGCTTGGGAGAGCTCCTCTGAACCAGTCAGAAGTGCAAAACCACATCAAACTGCAAGCGGAAGACGGTTTTAACGCACTGATCGACAAGCTAACTGACTCGGCTGAATACACTGAGGTATTTGGTTCAGATGTCGTTCCTTACGAAAGAAGCCACGATTCCTATGCAGGGATGTTCAACCGTTCCTTCAACCTGATGCGTGAACTGGGTGGCATGAAAGTTGCCGTCAGCGACAATGCCCAAGGTCGCAACAGCCGTACGATCAATCCACTGGCGATTGCATCAAGGGAAGAATTCAAACCCCAAGCATTCAGCTACAATGCGGTTCAGAAGACTCCTGTCAAACTGCCCCAACAGCAGTACAGCGGACATCAGACTCCCAAAATGACCGATTACGTGGCATTCCGTCCTTTCGGCGTTCACTTCTGATCAATTCAAATTATTGATCGAATGCAAAGCCCCATCTTTTGATGGGGCTTTTTTTTGACTATCGATCGACAGGCTGACTCCAGAACACAAGAGTTGAAGACCGTCAATTAGATTCCAATCAAGCAATGTGATCGACCATGAGTGAGGCAAAATCTCATCAGCAAATCAACGAACTTGAAAGTCTTACCGAGCAGGAAGCATTCAAGTTGGCTGAAGTCCTGAAGCAAAAACTTGCCGATCAAGAGACACCAAGCTCTGATCAGACTTCGATCGAGCGAATGGTTGCTGGATTGGGAGATCAGCGTGGTGCTTTACGACTGACATTTGCACAAAGTCTTGGGAATGTGGGAGAAGCAGCAATTCCATATTTATGCGACGCAATGAAGAACAACCCAAATGTGATCATTCGACGCGCATCGGCCAAAACACTCAATCTGATTGGCAGCAAGAAAGCACTGCCAAATCTGGTTGAAGCATTCAGAACGGATTCTGATCCAGTAGTTCAAGGATCATCAGCAGGAGCGATGGCAACGATTGGCGAACCTGCAATCGATCATCTGCTTCAGATTTTAGTGGAACCAAGTTGTACAGCTTTTCAAGTTGGACTCATCAATCTTGCACTCAGCTTTATTGGATCAAAAGCACCCGACGCATTTGATAAAGCGACCCAATCAGACAATGTGGAGATCCGAATCGCGGCAATCACTGTGCTTGCGGAACAGATTCAGTCACAAACGAACAAGTCAGCAAAAAACACACTGATCAAAGCATTTTCTGATCAGGCAAGCGAGGTTAGAGCTGAAGCAGCCACAATGGCCGGGAAAACACTAGAACCCGAAGAGGCCTGCAATCATTTATGCAAAATGCTCAAAGACGAATCGGATCAGGTTAGAAAAAACACATCACTTGCTTTAATGAAAATGGAAGCGAAAGACGCAATTGGGAAGATTCAAGATGCAATAAAAGCTGAAAAAGACGAGCAGGTTAAGTCTGTAATGAAAGTGGCCGTTAATGTACTTAAGAAAAGCTAGGAAATCTATCAGTCAAAACCCAAGCTTTGGCGCCTCTCAAGGCTTGCTTGAGCAACCTCTCGAATTAAGTCGTCTTTGCTCTCATCTTGAGCCAGCCCTTGCAGACACTGGTTCACCGAAGGAGAATCTAATTCAGCTAGCGACATAGCCGCACCTTGAACGTGCGCAATATTGCTGCTTTCGCAAGCTTTAATCAAAAGAGGAATGACACGAAATTCTTCTGAAGCTTGTTTGGAAAGGTGACCAAGAGTCATCAGAGCGGACTGAGCGACCACTGGACTGGCATCCTCTAAAGCCTTTTCCAGCATCACTAACGTGTCGAGAGAAAAAACCTGGTCAGGAAAACACACTGACACTTGGATAATTGCCTTAATACAACACGCTCTAATGGTTCCATTATCGGATGCGTTGAACAGTTGAATCAGATCAGGGACACTCATATGGCCAATCATCCCTAACGCTTTGACAGCAGTGCGATAAACACCTGGATCGGGATCGTGCATCAACTCAAAGAGTCGAGGCATTGCCTCTTCTGGAAATTTCTCCGCCAGAAGTGAACAAGCAGTCAAGCGAATATTAGGATTCGGATGGGCCAAATCAGCAAATAAAGAATCAATGGAGTTACTGGAGATGTCCATATCAATACCTGCAAATATGAAGGGACTCTACACTACCGCCAAGAGGACATTACGGCTTGTTGAAGCAAGCCAATTGCATCGATGCCAGCTTGGCCTGAACAAAACAATCACCATCACCAGCAAGTTGTTTCAAACAATAATCAGCATCAAGTTGATTGACCCGATTAGAAATTGATTCCAACGCCAGGATCACCGCGTAACGACAATCCCAAGGAGGCATGTATTGATCGGACAAAAACATGGGGATCAGCTGAAGAAAGCGTGATGGATTTAGTTGAGCGATAGAGTAGATCGCTGCAGCACGGCTTTTTTGAAACTGAGGCCGCAGATTGATTGCAGATGACGTCAAGATTTCGTCAATACAACTTAAAGCTTGCTGCGGCCAATCACCCCGCGAACCAATCAAGCGCATAAAGAAATAATGGGCACCATAGTCATTATGTGCTTCTTCATCCCATTGTTTTGAGATGACTGGCCAGAGAACATCGGAAGGGATACATCTCAGCGTCTTCAAGGCAAGGTAACAGCGGCTGAAATCCGTATTAAAGAGATCCCGCACTAAAAAATCGGAATTAGGAGTGGCATCATACTCATGAACAAGCGTAAGATCACCCGGTTCATCGATGAGAACAGCGTCAATAAGATGAATTGATTCCCTCAAGGCTGGATGCTGATCTTGAAAGTTAAGCAGAAGCCTACAAGCACGCATTCGAAAAGCTGGGGAAACTGGCGACGCCACAATTGAAGGCAGATACTCAACGGCTTGCGCATCAATTAAGTCCTGGATTGCGCATTGACGGTCCATCTGGTTTGGGAGCAAAAGATGCTCAGCCACAACAGAAAGCTGCTTTCTACTACCGGAGAGTTGAGCATCTGCAGCAATTGCGGCTCCTCTGATTCCATGAGATTCAGAATTCTTTAAAGCCTGAATTGCGGCGAGGCATTCTTGCACAGACAGACTTGCCAAGCATTGAATTAAAACACGCTGATTACATCGATTATCTTCCAACAGATCAATCATCTTTGCAGTTAGTCGGGGATTATTGCATTTCAATTGCTGAAGAGCAAATATAGTGTTTTCGACCAAATAACGGTCTTCAGACCAAAGGCATTGCCCAATTTTAGAGATCGACGATACAGCACCTAACCTTCCAAGAACTTCGACAGCCTTTCTCTTAGCAATATTAACAGCTTGTTCATTGAGAGGATTATCTAACAAATTCACTAAAGCTTGTTCAGTCTCTGGTCCCGGGCAATTGATCAAATGAGACGCGGCCATATAGTAATCGCTTTGCGACTCCAACTCATTGATGGGCTGAAGAAGAATCCGGCGTGCATGCTCACATGTCAGCTCGGGATGAATATTGTCAAAACGACCTGTCATCAAGGGATTAAATAGCGTATAAATTGTACCTTAAAATCAAGCAAGATGTCTTCACTAAACTCAAACAAGTCAAAAAAAACTAACTCGATGCATTGAAAAGCGAAAACAGCATAGAGTTGCATCAGTTGCTTGAACATTGTGGGACCTTTTTCTGGGAAGCGATTCATCGTACAAACAACGACCATGAATCGTTCAAGGCCGTCGATGTCCGTACATTTCAACATTCCATTCAATGGTCTATGTCAGGGGATGCAAGTGATGCATCGAGCTGGCTTTAGCGTGACTGCGCTGAATAAAGATTACGCAAAAAGCAAGCCTCAAGGTCAAGCAACTACTAGCAAGAGCAACTTGAAAGAGAAGAGTGTAGAACTATCGCCAGCAAAATCGTCCAGCCCCAAGGACACGGAGCTGAGATCAGAGAATAAAGCTGAAAGCACTAAAGCGGATAAAAAGTCAAGCCAAAGGAATCGTCGTCAAAGACGCATATAAAACAATTCTGACTAACTCGACTTAGACCTTGATTTCAAAGACTGCATCGCTGGGTCGTCCACTTTTCAGTGCGTCCCAGTTGATGCCAAGCAGAAATTGATCAGGATTTGTACATTCAACGACATCAACTCCCCAAGATCCATCTTGCAGTGGGGAACCAGCTGATCCCGGAGCATCTTTGCGACCTCCAAGAGCAAGCCAATGATGCTCGGAGCTATGAGAAGAAGAAATTCGAAATTTTTTCCATGCTTGAACGAGCTCTTCGGCCATTTCTTCAGGTGATAAAGAAGACTCTAAACGAATGAGCCAATGCGGATGATTTAAAGCTTCGGCATGATCAAAAGCATTTGATTGCCCCTTCAATCCATCAGCTAACGCTTGAGGAGATATTGCAGGAACACTATCTGATGTGATCTGAAGATTATGAGAGACAATAAAAACGGTCATGGTTTGAGCTATGGTCAAAGTCAAGTGTGATGAAGGGGCTCAATGAATGACTTCGCTGAAACACAGTTGAGCCAAGAAGAAGCCTTCGATCTTGCCAATCATCTCAAAGAAAAATTGAGCGCAGGATTGCCGATTGACGCTGATCCAGACTCCATCTCAATTATGGTAGCCGGGCTTGGGGATCCTCGAGGGCTGCTTCGCCGTCAAATTTCCGAGGGCTTGGGATCGATTGGGAAAGCAGCTGTTCCTGCTTTGTGCCAGGCCATGCGACGCAGTGATCAGGTCACAGTGAGAAGAGCAGCTGCTAAAACTCTGACTTTGATTGCTGACCGAAATAGCCTGCCAGATCTACTGACGACTTTTCTGACCGATACAGATTCAGTGGTGCAAGGCTCAACCATGGGAGCGATGGCATCCATGGGCAAAGAATCGATCGGAGCAATTCTGAGCATCGTTGAAAATGTCGACAGCACAGAAATGCAAATTGGCCTAGCGAATTGGGCACTCACGATCATTGGTGATCGTGCTCCAGAAACCCTCAAAGGTGCATTGACCTCAAACAATGCCAGAGTCCGAAAAGCAGCAATATCGGCTCTTGCCAGTCAGATTCAATCCCTGAACTCCCAAGAGGATCGAGACCTGCTTCAAAAGTCTCTTCTGGATTCGTGTGCTGAAATTCGTTCTGAAGCGGTCATCCTGCTTGGCAATCTTGAGGATTCAGAATGGACATTACCTTTACTCTCCTCTGCTCTCTCAGATCAGGAGAGTTTGGTCAGAAAAAACACTGCCTTATCACTGATGAAGCTCGGCTGCAGTTCAAGTATTCCTAATCTTCAAACACAACTCGAAAGCGAATCTGACCCAGTTGTCCGCAACGTTTTACAGCTTGCGATTGATCGACTCCAACAATCCTGAGAAAACTAATCATGAAAAAGGGGGATGCCTGTGCACCCCCCGAATCAGCTAGTTGCTATGAACCAAACTCATGAAAGAGCGTTGATCACATAATCCAGGTAGGACTTGAACTCGTTAAGAGCCTGAGGGCTCATGTCACGAGGTGCACAAGCACGATCACGGGTGTAGGTGAGTGCTTCAACGTAGGGGCCGGTAGGCAGACTCAGTGAGCGATATACCTCACGGGCACCTGCAATTCCCCACTCATCCAGAGGGCCAGTGCCGCCAACAACGAGGCAGTAGTTGATCAGGCGGAGATAGTGGCCCAGATCGCGGTAGCACTTGTCAACCTTGACCTGGCTATCACCAGCCTCACCAGGCTGCTTCAGATAGGCGTACTTGTTGAAGCAGGCATCACCGGCTTCACGAGTCACGGCATCTAAACCGGCAGCCAGCTTTTCAGCAGCTTCAAGGCGAGCAGCGGCACGTTGGATGTTGCCCTGAACGGCTTCAAGATCGTTCTGGGAAGGGAAGCGACCTGCTGCGTCTGCAGCAGTCACAACTGTGGTAACGACGGACTTCATTGATGGGTTCCTTTAAGAGGGAGAGTGTCTGAAAAGAAAGCGAGAAGCCGTTCAGGAGACGGCGCCGATCACGCGATCGAAATAGGAACCAGCTTCAGCAACTAGAGCTGAACAATCGCCTTGAGTGGTCTCCATCTTGCGGAAACGCTTGCCGCCAGAGGCAGGAGAGTTGGTTTCGCCGATGAGAGCAGTTGCTGAAGCCTTCATGATGGCCACGGCACGTGCTGCCGACTGGGTGGGAACTCCCAGAGCGATGTAGGTCTCTTTCAGACCATTCAAACAACGGTCATCGAGCACGGAAGCGTCGCCTGCAAGCAGCGCATAGCTGATGTAGCGGAGCACGATCTCACCATCGCGCAGGCATGCAGCCATGCGGCGATTGGGATAGCAGTTACCACCAGCCTGAATCAGGCCGGTGTTCTCGCAGATCATGCCGGTCACAGCATCGGAAACGATGCAGGAGGCGTTGGAGGTGATGGCGTTGACAGCGTCCAGGCGCTTATTGCCTTGGCTGACATAGCTGCGAAGGACAGCGAGGTCGCTACCACCTACAGGTGCGGTTTTGGCGTCAGCGCTGACGACCGAACGGGAGAATGCGTCGAGCATTTGGGGCCAGACAATTTTGTGGGGGAGAGGCTTCTGATGCCGAGAGGCAACCACTGAAACAAGGCCTTTGAAGGTGTCTTGAGACGATGGCTGAAAAACCCAAGGGGTTGGAAGCGCTTTAACAAGCTAAGCCGGGCTAACCAAGCAGTGGTTCGGGATCAGCTGATCACGCAAGAGTTCGTCACCTTGTGAGCTCAACAAGGCCCTCAACAGGCTTCGAGATCCCAGGAGCCCTAGCGACGAATAGTACAAAAGGCACTGATCAAAGGAAAATCTGTCCGGCAAACCACTAGATCACCAATCGCAACGCAGGCAACGCTTGGGATTCAGTGGGCGGGTAGGCTCACACTCGCTTTTCTGTTCCTTTGCTCAGCATGGCGGATCAACCTCCTCAGCAAGCACCAAGCATTGAAGAATTGCAGGAATCGATTGATGAACTATCCACCTATCGGGAACGACTTTATAACGACGTTCTAGGGCTGGGTAAAAAACTTCGTTTATCCCAAAAGAAAATTGACGCCACGCTCAGCGAACACCCTGAGCTCACACGAATCGATGAGGTGTTGGATCAACTTAAGGCGCAAAGAAATGCTCAGAGCGGCCAATGATGAGACCAGAGGGGATCACCCCGATGACGATGGCTAGCTTTTTTGAATCAAGTCGGGGTACTTGGCTGAATCGCCGGGTCGTCCATCACCTGGATTGCCAAGACGATGAAGCTGCGGATTCAAATCTAATCATCGAACCGTTTGACACCAACGACCCAGTTGTTGAAAAAGTGTGTTCGGCACTGAATGTGAAGATCAGCGATACCAGTGGTGGAGCCAGATTTTGGTGGGAGAGCAACCTGATGGAAGACACTCGCAATAACGACTACGCCGCAGTGGTTGTCGATGCCCCTAATCCAGAAGACCCCCGTCAAGGCTTTCTGTTGAGAGATGTCGGTTATGTAGAAAAAAAATCTGTTGTCAGCACCTACTCCTTTGCTGACGATGGCGTCTTGACAATCAAAACCCGATATGACACCAACACAGGTATCGAACGATGCTGGTTTGTGAATGATCAGATCAGAATGCGGGTGAGCTCGGTGCAATTTCTGAACGGTGTCGCCATGACCACGTACTGCACTGAATTTCGCTGCCCCAGTAACGCTGACATTGCTGCACTGTCGTCAGACACCAGAGAGAGAGCTGACAACAATCCTCCAACCCAGGAGAGCTGAAACGTGTTCGACCCATTTCTCAAGGAACTTCACCACGGCATCCAGCAACGAGGTGGTAAGTCCATTGACGTGCCCTCTGGGCTCGAGGAATGCCAATCCAAAAAAGGCACCAGTGTGATCCGAAGCTGGCTCTGGGAGGTCCCGAATTTCCGTCGCTGGCGGGTCACCAGGCTTGATGCTGGTGACAAGCTGCAGGTTCTGAATTCGGTTGCCTATCCCGATTACAGCCTTGACCATCCTTTGATGGGAGTTGACCTGCTCTGGTTTGGTGCGCGGCAAAAGCTCGTTGCCGTTCTCGATTTCCAACCTCTTGTTCAGGATGCAAATTATCTCGATCGTTATTTCTCCGGACTCAAACAACTGAATCAGAAATTTCCTGATTTAAACGGCGAAGAGACGATGCGCTCGTTCGACCCGAATCAATACTTCTCATCCTGGTTGTTGTTTTGTCGTGGCGGTGCAGATCAAGCAGAGACCTCGTTGCCGCCGGCATTCAGTGCATTTCTGAAGGCGTACTGGGAACTTCATGACACCGCTCTCAAAACCGAGGCACTCATTCAGTCGGATGAAGTGAAACGTCTGCAGGACAACTACGACGTTTACAGCGCCGAAAGGGATCCGGCTCACGGACTCTTCACCAGTCATTTCGGCAAAGAGTGGTCCGACCGATTCCTGAGCGAATTTCTGTTCCCAGCATCCGCCAAGCAATGAGTTCAAACCGACTCAACAGCCTTGATCCTGTTGCCATTGAAGGCTGGAGCTGGCAGCCGTTTCTTGAGGACGCTGTCCACTCTCTACAGCCGCTTGGGCTCGAGCCATATCCGGTCAATGATGCGTTTCTGTTCAAGCAGGATCAAACAGGATCAAAAGCGAAACCTGTCGACGTGACCACGGCCACCTGGGCCTGCAAGTGCGAAAAATTCCGTCAGGTGAGGGCAGCCTGCGTCAGTGCGGGCTCATCCGCATCGGTTCTGAACTTTGTGATCAATCCGCTACCGCGATATGACCTGCCCTTCTTTGGCGGAGACCTGGTCACCCTGCCGTCAGGCCACTTGCTCGCGCTCGATCTTCAACCGGCTGACAAGCAGGACAGTGAGCACACTCAAGGCGTTTGGGATCGGCTGATGCCGATCTTTGATCGCTGGCGTTCTCAGTTACCAGACGGAGGTCCAATACCTGACGAAGCCCAGCCCTTTTTCTCGCCGGGGTTCCTCTGGACACGACTGCCCTTGGGAGAAGAAGGCAATCAGCTCATTGAAAGCGTGGTGCGACCAGCTTTCAATGACTACCTCAACCTTTATCTGGAACTCGCCGCTGCGGCCGTGCCTGTCTCCGATCAACGCATGGAGCATCTCCTGGCTGGGCAACGGCGATATACCGATTACAGAGCCGAGAAAGACCCTGCCAGGGGAATGCTGACTCGATTCCATGGCAGTGAGTGGACCGAGGCGTACATCCACGATGTGCTGTTTGACCTCTGATTGTTGGCGTGATGCTCTGACCTGGGCAAAGCCCTGCTTTGACAGGGGATTAAGCATTATGAACAGCAGTCGGGTGTGCTTCGACCACTTAGAGAGAATTGCTTTCGACCCCGACGGGACTTTTACGATGTCCCTCCGGTGTCTGTGACACCCATTTAGACGCTGCCAAGAGGAGTTCCAAATGTTCGACGCCTTCACCAAGGTTGTCGCCCAGGCCGACGCCCGGGGACAGTTCATCAACACCAGCGAGATTGATGCTCTCGCCGCCGTCGTCTCTGACAGCAATAAGCGTCTGGACGCCGTGAACCGCATTTCCAGCAACGCCTCAACAATCGTTGCGAATGCTGCACGCGCTCTGTTTGCTCAGCAGCCTGCACTGATTGCCCCCGGAGGCAACGCCTACACCTCTCGTCGCATGGCTGCCTGCCTGCGCGACATGGAGATCATCCTGCGCTACGTCACCTACTCGGTCTTCACCGGTGACGCATCTGTGATGGAAGATCGCTGCCTGAATGGTCTGCGTGAGACCTACCTGGCACTGGGCACACCCGGCGCATCTGTAGCCGCTGGCGTCAACCTCATGAAAGAAGCCGCACTGGCCATCGTCAACGACAAAGACGGCATCACCTCAGGTGATTGCGCCTCTCTCAACAGCGAGATCGGAACTTATTTCGATCGCGCAGCAGCCTCTGTCGCTTGATATCGATAGCCCCTTTTTCCGTTTAAATCCTTCTCCATCATGAAAACCCCCCTCACCGAAGCCGTCGCGGCAGCAGATTCTCAGGGTCGCTTCCTCACCACGGCCGAAGTGCAAGCTGCTTCCGGCCGTTTCACTCGCGCCAAAGCAAGCCTGGAGGCTGCCAAGGCTCTCACTGCCAAGGGTGATGCCCTGGTCAACGGAGCTGCACAGGCTGTTTACACCAAGTTCCCTTTCACCACCCAGATGGAAGGCTCGAACTACGCCTCAACCACTGAAGGCAAAGCCAAGTGTTCCAGGGACATCGGCTACTACCTGCGCATGGTCACCTATTGCCTCGTCGCTGGTGGTACAGGCCCTATGGATGACTACCTGATTGCTGGCCTCGCTGAAATCAACCGCACTTTTGAGCTCTCACCAACCTGGTACGTTGAAGCTCTGAAGCACATCAAGGCCAACCACGGTCTTTCTGGAGATGCGGCTACAGAAGCCAACAGCTATCTCGACTACGCAATCAATGCTCTGATCTGAACAAAATCGTTGTTTAGACTTCCCATAAGCCTCCATCTGGGGGCTTTTTTTTCAGTCACTCACTGATGAAAACATCTCTGCAACGATTTCTAGACCTTCTATGCGGAGAGTACAGCAATCAACAGCAAGCCTTGGACAACCCTCCGTTGTTTGCTCATATCTTTCTCAAATATCGACCGATAGAGCATCTTCAGCAAGGCTCAATTCTTCTGGATCAAACTTATGCTGTGGACCCGAAAAACCCATACCGATTACGGATGATACGAGCAGAAGAAATTGAGAATGGAATTATTAAACTCTGGAACCATATTTTTAAAGAACCCGATCAATTCTCAAAAGCAACAACAGACATCACTCTACGAAATAAGATCAGAGAATCAGACTTCATAGCATTGAACAATTGCCACTACCAAGTCACCGAAAGAAATGATGGATATCATGGAGAACTAGAGCCAGGCTCTTGCTGCATTGTCAAACGAAATGGCAAAGACACCATTCTCGTGAGCTCATTCCACCTGGATCGAAACAGTCTGTCAACGCTCGATCGTGGCCAAGACCCCGTGACCAAAGAGCGATGCTGGGGATCAATCGCAGGTGAATTTCGCTTCAAAAAGACTGCATCATGGGAAGCAAAGTGGTGTAAACCCTCCGAAAAAAGAACCCAAGCATGATGCGGACTTCTCAAAGAAACATCATAGGGATACTGCCTTTTAAAATAAAGCCGAAGAGCTGCCGCTGCAGAATAGAGACTTGATCCCAATCAACTCAACACAATCAGCCCTTGAAGCCCTAGATCATGAAGATGCTGGTGTTCGCTACCACGGCGCCTGGTGGCTGGGCAAACACCGAGTGATCGAAGCGATCCCCAAGCTGGTCGACTGCCTGAAGGATGAGCGAGAGGTGACCTCGACCGGTGGCTACCCACTGCGAAGGCAAGCAGCGCGATCGCTGGGGATGATCAAAGATGCAAGTTGCATTCACTCACTGCTTGAAACACTGAATACCAATGACGTTCAACTCCATGAAGCAACATTGAGAGCATTGATCGAAATCAAAAACGATCAATGCTCTCATTCACTCATCAGCTACCTCAACAAAGATATTGACAACAAACCAATAGAAGCTCTTATTGAAGCACTGGCTTCACATCAAGTTTGGCAGGTTGCTGAGAAAATCAAGCCCTTTCTTCAATCAGACTCCGAGAGAGTGGTGAGCTCAGCAGCAGCATTCTTCTATGAAAGCACTGGCGACAATAGCTATCTCGATCAAGTGATTGCACTCCTGAATCACGAGAATCGTTTTGTGAGGCAATCAGCGGCTTTCGATCTTGCCCGAATCGGAACGATCTCAGCAGCCGAACCCCTCTTGGCAGCCCCAATCCCTAACAACGTCAAAATGTATGCCATCAAGGCAATCCTGAGCGATTCGCTGCTCAAACCAGCCAAGGCAGGAAACGACCGAGGGGCGCAGAATCAAGAGGAGCATGATTCTCTCTTCAAAACACTTGATGAATTAACCAGAGAAAACTTTGCAGGCAATTTGCTGATCAATCAAGACATCCAAAAATCTACTAACACCGAGCAACCACTCAGATCAACAGCAGACATACTCTCCGCTGCCTTCAAGAAGCTCGGATCGCCGTCATTCATGGAACGCGAGGAAGGCATTAGGCTGGTTGCCGAAAGCCCTGAAAGCATCAAAGAAGATCTACACAACCTGTACTTTTTAGAATCAGATCAAGACATTAAAATGGGCCTTGTCAAAGCCATGGCAAAGCTAAAACACAGTGACTATGTACCAGCATTGATCGATGCTGTTGGGGTCGAAA
This sequence comes from Synechococcus sp. AG-673-F03, assembly GCA_003211205.1. Classification (GTDB taxonomy): domain Bacteria; phylum Cyanobacteriota; class Cyanobacteriia; order PCC-6307; family Cyanobiaceae; genus Synechococcus_C. The sequence goes on along the minus strand of QCTJ01000003.1, from coordinate 38,728 downwards.
TTGGTAATCACTGCCAGGGCAACATCCGACGCGTGGCAGCATGCGCGCTTGGAGACATTGACTGGATTCAGCAAGCTGATTGCCAATCACTGACCATCACAATGGATCAACTGAGTTGGACGTTGCAATACCCTGACGACTGGGGATTGCGCTACAGCGCTTGCATCGCATTAGGAAGCATCGGAAACAGCAGAGCCAGAGACCTTCTGCTTGAATCAAAGACAAAAGAAGGTGACCCGGTGATTTCGAAACGCATCGACATCGCTTTATCTGAAATAAGCTCAGACAATATTTTTTAAATCTTTGAAACCTACGAAGCCACTTTTTACACCTCAACCTAAAGGTAGAAATATTCTGAAAACGACTACTTAAAAACCATGAAAATACTTTTCGTCTGTCTCGGCAACATCTGCCGATCTCCCGCTGCGGAGGGGGTGTTCCTGCATCTTCTGAACGAACGAGGATTCAATGACCGCTTCGTGGTGGACTCCGCCGGTACCGGCAGCTGGCATGTGGGAAATCCCGCGGACCGTCGGATGCAGGCCGCGGCCAAGCGGCGTGGCATTCATCTGCCAAGCCGGGCCCGTCAGATCGAACTCAATGACCTGGAAGAGTTCGACCTGGTACTGACGATGGACAACGACAATTTCGGGGCTGTCAGCGGCCTAGCCCGAGAAGCGGGGGCCAGCGCCACCGCCCAGATCCGGCCGATGCTCAGCTACGGAGAGCGCTACAGCGGAAGCGAAGTTCCTGACCCTTATTACGGAGGGGATGCCGGCTTCGATCATGTGCTGGATCTACTGGAAGATGCCTGCGCAGCGATGCTCGATGAACTAAGCGCAGAAGATTAAAAAGCAACCATCCAGCCCTAAACAACGATCAGCGCTCGGGAGTGGGCCAGACCTCTTCAGCAACCCGCCCGCGGAACAGGTCCTCGAGTGCGTCAATCACGGCTTCGATCCCCATCCCGTCGGTGATCAGCTCGGTGGCGTCATCCGCCTGCACCAACGGCGCAATTGTTCTGGTGCTGTCGAGTCGGTCTCGCTCAACAATCTGCGCTTCGAGTTCACTGAGCGCAGGCACGGCATGACCGCGCGTCTCCAGATCTTTGGCACGACGACGGGCCCGTTCTTCAGGAGTCGCCGTCAGGAACACCTTGAGCTCGGCATCCGGAAACACAGCTGTACCGATATCGCGGCCTTCAGCCACAAGGCCGCCCTTCTCACCGAGTCGCTGCTGCTGCTGCGTCAGTAGTGCCCGTACGCAAGCATGGGCAGCCACCAACGACACCGCACCGGTGACCTTGGGATCACGGATTGCATCGGTGACATCCCTGCCGTTCACACAAACGGTCTGCACTCCATTCCGCAACGGCGAAAGATCCACCTCCAACCCGCTCAGAAGCCGCTCGACGGCGTCTGCGTTGGCCGGATCAGCACCATGCTCCTGGACCCATAAGGTCACGGCCCGATACATGGCGCCGGTATCGAGATACAGCAGACCCATGCGTTCAGCGAAGGCCCGGGTGACCGTGCTCTTTCCAGCACCGGCGGGGCCGTCGATGGCAACGATGGGAGAACGGGTCATGACAAAAATGTGATCGATCAGGCGCGTGGAGCCTGAGCAGACGGCCGCAGCCAAAAGGCGCAAGGACTGCGTTTCCGCAGCAGGCTGAAGCGTGGATGGATCCACGACCTCTACATACTCCACCTCAAGGCCTGCGGTTTCGAGCTGCCGTCTGAGCTGGATCAGAACATCTCTCTGGCCAGCCAGCCTGTTCTGAAGTTCCTTAGCAGCACTGCGGATAGCGGCTCCGATCGAAACCGCGCTGCGTCGCTGCTCTGGAAGCAGGTACAAATTGCGCGAACTGGCAGCCAGACCATCGGGATCCCGCACGGTGGCACATCCCCTGACCCGAACCGACAATCCCAGGTCGATCACCATCCGGCGCACGATCGTGAGTTGCTGCCAATCCTTCTCACCCAGCCAGAGCTGCCTTGGCTGGACAAGGGCCAACAGGCGGCTGACCACGGTGGCAACTCCATCGAAATGGCCTGGCCGCCAGGGACCGCACAAACCCGACTGCAAAGCTGACGGCGCTTGCAGCCTCCAGCCCGACGCGACACCTTGTGGATAAATCTGGCGCTCATCCGGACACCAGATTGCTGATGCACCGGCCTGCTGTGCCAGAAGGCAGTCAGCCTCGAAGGAGCGGGGGTAGCGATCAAAGTCTTCCCCCTCTCCGAACTGCAGAGGATTGACATACACACTCACCAAAACGGATCCAGGCTCCGGGCAGCCAGCAACCGCACGCTGGATCAGCTGGGCGTGACCTTGATGCAGTCCCCCCATCGTGGGAACGAAATCAATCGGGCCAGGCCGTGATGCACGCCAGGCCGTGAGTTCAGAACGAGTTCGGAGGACGCGAAGGCTCAGCGAAGCACCTCAAGACGAACCTGGGCAATGCCACTGCTCGTCAACCCCAGCTCGCTTGCAGCACCATGCGCCAGATCAATCACCCTGTCCCCTGCGAATGGTCCACGATCATTGATGCGCACCACTGCTTTGCGACCGTTCCAGAGATTGGTTACACGCACACGCGTGCCGAACGGCAAGGTGCGGTGAGCGGCAGTCATTGTTCCCGGGCGAAACACCTCGCCATTGGCGGTGCGGTTCCCATAAAAACCAGGGCCATACCAGCTGGCTTCGCCCGAATGCGTGGAGATCACAAGCGGAACAACCAATGGCTCAGGCTCGGCAATCGCTGTGACTGGATCAGTTGTCACCGAATAAGTAGTCAAAGGATCCAGTAGCGCTTCGGTCGATGGTTCAGCGACTTCGAGAGCGGAAACAGGCTCGGAAGGCAGCACCAGGTCAAGTGGGTCAGTGATCCCAAAGCCATCAAGATCTCTCGCCAGCACCGGATAGAGAGCGAGGCCTGCGAGCGAAACTCCGGCAAATGCAGCAATGGCAGGAAAAAAACGAGCCATAAGAGTTGGTCACACGGCGATCTGGGAAAGACCGTTGCTTCGGCCGTTAAGGGCCGAAAAACCGCGACCGAAGCGCATGAAAGTTGCTTGAACGTAAAAATGTCTGGACGACCCTGCAGGCAGGGAAAGGCTCACGCCGAGCAAGCCAAGACGCTGATCAGCCGCCCGGAGAGGATGCAGCAACTGGGTTGCAAGCACAACGCACCGAGGGGCCATTGATCAGCTCAGGCAATCCAAACAACAAGCCCCACTGATGATCAGGGGACCGGCGATCGCAGCGGCACAAGAGCACGACACAACGCCCCGCTCACGAGGGGAGAGGATCAGGGCAGAACTACTGCTGCTGATGGACTACCGAGCCGCCGGTGTGGACGTGGAAGCTGGGCGAGCTTTCGTGCAGCGGATCAAAACCGGTGTCGAAGCGACGCATCGTCAAGAGGTGGTCGGCGGGCTGGGCGGCTTTGGAGGCATGATCCGCCTGCCGCAAGGGCTGAAACGTCCACTGCTGGTGTCGGGAACCGACGGCGTTGGCACCAAGCTTGAACTCGCCCAGGAGCATCACAACCATTACGAAGTGGGCATCGACTTGGTCGCCATGTGCGTCAACGACGTCATCACCAGCGGCGCCGAACCCCTGTTTTTCCTCGATTACATGGCAACAGGAGCCCTGAGCCCTGATGCCATGGCCACGGTGGTCGAGGGCATTGCCGATGGCTGCCGCCAGAGCGGCTGCGCACTGCTCGGCGGTGAAACAGCAGAGATGCCGGGCTTTTATCCACCAGGCCGCTACGACCTGGCGGGTTTCTGCGTGGCCGTCGTTGACGAGGATGCGGTGATTGACGGCAGCCAAGTTCAAGTCGGCGATCGCATCGTTGGGGTCAGCAGCAGCGGAGTTCACAGCAATGGCTTCAGCCTTGTGCGCAAAATTCTCGAGACCAATGGCGTATCGGCCGAAACACGCTTCGGCTCCGATGATCAACCTCTGATTCAGGCGCTCTTGAAGCCAACCCATCTGTACGGGGCACTTGTCAAGCGGTTGCTCGAATCAGACACACCTCTGCATGCCATGGCCCACATCACAGGCGGAGGCATTCCCGAGAACCTGCCGCGCTGCCTGCCTGACGGCTTGATCGCCAAGGTGGCCCCCGAACGCTGGCCGCGCTCGGAACTGTTCAGCTGGCTGCAATCTCACGGAGAGATCAAGGAGCGTGATCTCTGGCACACCTTCAATCTGGGAATTGGTTATTGCCTGGTGCTTCCTGGCGCAGCGGTCGAAGCTGCAATCGACCACTGTGAACAACAGGGCTTCAAGGCGTGGGACATCGGCGAGATCATGGCAACTACTGGCCATGACGACTCCCCAGTGCTCGGCTTACCCGCCTGAACCAGACCTGGATCCAACAATCTCCAACAGCTGGAGGACAAAGCGCACTGAGGCCTTCCAGCCCCGTTAGTCTCCCAGCAGACAGATCGATCTTGCATCGATCAATGCGTCGCGACATACGCCCTAGTAAGCCATGCCATTTGATAGACCTCAGCGCACGACCCGACGACGTTCTTCGGCAGGTCCCACACCTCCAAGACGCCCAGTCAGTTCTGGATACGACAAAAGCGGAGCTCACCGTCAGGGCGGACCAAGACCGACTTTTCTGGCGCTGAATGATCACGGCAAGGTCTTCGTTGCCGACATGCCGTTTCTCTCTGATGGGCAACTGGCCAACATCAGTAAAGAAGCTGCGGAAGTTCTCCTCAGCCTTGAGCGTCGCATCACCGAGTTGGAGCAGGTTCAGGGTGACCGTGACACGTTGATCAAAGCCTGCACGAAGCGCGATGTCACCCATCGTTTCCTGAGAGCAATCGAGGAGGAACAACAACAGCGCCGGGACAATCCCGCCGTTCGCCGCGCTGCAGGAGAGTCTCTGCCTCGAACGTTTCTGGAGATCGCACGCCACCGCCTTCCGGGCGCAACGTTTGATTCTTTGCTGCAGGAAGCACTCTCAGCCTGCGAACAGTCGGCGGCAGAACCTTCACCTGCCATCAAGCCACCACTCAAGGTGGTTTCCCTGCAACCCCAGGCATCATCACTGCCAGTGGTCGTCAGTCCAGATCCGGAACCAACCGATCAAGCGCTCTGAAACGGATTGTCCGGCATGCGCACCGGACAATCGAGACTGAGCTGATCGAGCAGACTGCGCTCTTGCTCGGTGAGGGTCCAGCCAAGTGCCTGCTTGGCATCCTCGACTTGAGCCGGTCGGCGAAATCCAGGAATCGGGCAGGTTGCGTGAGCCCGGCACCAGTTCAGGGCCACCTGAATCTGATTCACCCCCCTTGCCTGCGCCATGTCAGCCATCGCCTGACGCAGAGGCAGAGAACCCGGCAACAGGCGCCGAAACAGCCCCGAACGCAAGAGCGTTGCATCACTGGGTGTCCAGCCAGGGTGTCGCGCCAGAACGCCAAGAGCAAGAGGGCTGTAAGCCAGGACCTCCACACCTAGGTCGCGACACACGTCGAGGATGCCGCCAGGTCTGATCGGTTCTGGCGCAAGCAGTGACAGCTGCACCTGCACACTGGCCAGCCGTACACCACGACGCGCCAGATGATCGTTAAGCAGCCTTAGACGCTGGGGGCCGACATTGGACACACCAAGCTCACGCACTTCACCCTGGTCCACCAGATCAGCGAGACCATCTAGCAAGGGTCGTTCCTGCCATGGGGCGTATCGGGCTGTGCTCCAGTGCAGCTGAACCCGATCGAGATGACCCCGTAGACGCTGCCGGCTGGCTTGAAATGCTTTCACCAGGCCGCGACGACCAAGGCGCCAGGGGAATGGAGCCAGCTTGGTAGCAACGATGAGGTTGTTGCGGGACGAGAGCTCAAGGCCCTCCAGACACTGACCCAGCAGCTCTTCACTTCGACCATTCAATCGACCAGTGCCATAGGAGTCCGCCGTGTCCACGAGCTGCAATCCGGCAGCAACGGCCGCTGCAAACGTTGCTTTCAGTTCTGGATCGTCTGTTTCGGAGCGATAGCCCCAGAGCAGTTGGTTGCCCCAGGCCCAAGTCCCGAATCCGATTCCTGTCACAACGCCATGGATCGCTGCACGCCATGATCGCTTCAATACGGTTCATGCGATGTCACTCACTGCTGCCGAAACAGCTCGCAATTGGCGGGACGAGGGCTCCGCGCAGGATTCAGCCAGCGGTGCTGCAGATGAGCGTGTGCTCTGCTCTCACTGTGGTCGCACCACCAGCAACGGCATCAGCTGCATCGGCATGTGCGTGGCCGACAGCGACTACTGAAGTGATGCGCGTCCTGCACATCCACCAACGCCCTACTGCCCTCGGGTGCGCTCTTGTGCTGGGTCTGAGCTCCCCCCTCGCTGCTCAACCCCAACTCGAATCCTTTTCAGGTCGATATCAGACCAAAAGCAGCCACTGTCGCTTCCAGCCAATGAATGGACAAAAGCGTGGTTGCCGTTTCATTCAGATCGATGGCCGAACGCCGGCGGTCATCAGCATCCGCTTTGTTGGAGCTGGCGATCAGCCAGGTTCCAGCCAGAGGCTCACATTCGTGGTGTCGGAGTTGTCAACAACGCCCGTTTTGAAGTGCAGCCGAGGCAACTGCCAACTGAAAACGACCAACTGGCAAGGCAGTATCAACAGTGTATCCGAAGCGAACTACGACGCCGATGGGCTGGCTGAAGGATTGCCGAAGGCCTGGGCTGTGAGCCTGGGGAACTGCAGCGTCCGTACAGGACGCATTCTCTGTCGTGCCGATAGACCAGCAGGAGGACAGGTCAGTGCTGAAGCACAACTCTGATCATCCAGACCATGTGATGAGAACGAAGGCGGCACCCAGATTCGAACTGGGGATAAAGGATTTGCAATCCTCTGCCTTACCACTTGGCCATGCCGCCGCTCGGAGCAAATCCGCTCCACTGGCGGATCGTATCAGCGAGACCGCCCCTGCCCTGCTGGTGATCAGCAATGGACACGGCGAGGATCTGATCGCACTGAAAATCATCGAAGCGCTGCACCGACTGCAGCCGGCCTGGACCGTGAAGGTGCTTCCTCTCGTCGGCCAGGGCAGCTGCTTTCAGGGCGCGATTGACAAAGGCTGGATGCAGAAGATCGGTCCGGGAGCTCGACTTCCCAGCGGAGGATTCAGCAATCAGAGCCTGGGCGCTCTCCTCTCGGATCTCATGGCCGGTCTGCCGCTACTCACCTGGAAGCAATGGATCTGCCTGCAGAAGGAGCGCAAGTCCACTGCTGCAATCCTGGCCGTGGGAGACCTGCTGCCGCTGCTGATGGCCTGGAGCACCCGTCGGCCCTTTGGGTTCATCGGCACGCCCAAGAGCGACTACATCTGGAGCAGCGGGCCAGGAAAAGCCCTGAGTGATCTCTATCACGCACTGAAAGGCAGCGAGTGGGATCCCTGGGAATGGCATGTGATGAAACGGCGTGGCTGCCGCCTAGTTGCCATGCGCGACCGTCTCACCGCAAGGGGACTGCGCCGCCACGGCGTCAACGCGACCAGCCCCGGTAATCCAATGATGGATGGGCTTGCTCCATCAGACCCCCCAGCCAGCCTGGAGCGATGCCGACGCATCCTGCTGCTGTGCGGCAGCCGGATGCCGGAGGCACTGAACAACTTCCGCCGCCTGATCAGCGGACTCCTGCAGATGCCAAGCCCCGTGCCTCTGGCCGTTCTGGCAGCCCTTGGCTCCAGCCCCCATCAGAACGAGCTGGGTGAACTGCTGCAAAACCTTGGATTCCGCAGCTGCCCTCCTCCAAGCAGCGCCCTCAAAGCCGCCGAATGCTGGGTGCATGGGCCGGTGCTTCTCCTTATTGGACCAGGGCGATTCCAGCAGTGGGTGGCATGGGCGGAAGCAGGTGTTGCCACCGCCGGCACAGCCACAGAACAAATGGTGGGACTGGGAATCCCAGCCCTGTCTTTGCCAGGTCGTGGTCCACAGTTCACCCGTGGGTTTGCCGAGAGGCAGAGCCGACTTCTGGGTGGTGCCGTCCGCACCTGTGAATCGGAACAGGAGCTGGGCCGCCGTCTTGCCCAGCTTCTCAATGACCCTTTGCTGCGACAAGAGATGGGACGCATGGGGCGTCAGAGGATGGGCCCAGCCGGCGGCAGCGAAGCGATTGCCAGGGAGGTGATCGGCCAGCTCGCACCCGACCGCTGATACTGGGTTTCACTTCAGAACGAAGGATCTCCTTCCCACCGCCATGGCCGCCATTCAGGAACGCGACTATCTAAGGCTTTGCGCGGAACTGGCGAGTCTGCTCAGCATCAGCCAGGCCTCTGCCCGCAGGCGGGTCGACCAGCAAGCAGCCAAGGACGGTGCACGGGATCTGGAAACCCGAAAAGCCGTGGCAACAAGCCTGCTTGATGCAGCGAAAGCGGAACAGAGCCAGGGCTCAGCGGGCAGCAACCTGGACACGCTGCTGGAGGCTGAGCCCATGGATCAACACTTCATGCTCGAAGACTGAAACCGCTCAGTGCTCGAAGGTGTTGACGAAGCGGAAACGATCCAGATCAGACATCACTGGAACGCATGCGAAGCAACGCTGCGCCAGCTCCCAGCGACCCTCTCGCCGCAACATCACCTCCAACTGACGGCGCGCGGGCAGCAGATAACGAGCATCGTTGGCGGCGTAGGCCAGCTGGACGTCGCTTAACTCATCAACCCTGCCCCAATCACTGCTCTGGGCCTGTTTATCCAGCTCAACTCCGACCAGTTCCATCACCAGATCCTTAAGGCCGTGCCGCGGGGTGTAGGTGCGTGCCAGGCGACTCCCAACTTTGGTGCAAAACACAGGATTGACTCGGATCGAAAGCCCCGTGGCCAGCGCTGCCACGTCAAACCGGGCGAAATGAAACACCTTTTCAATGGCTGGAGCCTCCATCAGTGACTTCAGCCGCGGGGCCTCCGTCTGGCCGAGACCAACGCGAATGCAGGCGACCTGGTCTCTGTCGTCGCAGATCTGCACCAGACAGAGTCGGTCACGTCCGTGAATCAGTCCCATGGCTTCGGTATCGACCGCAAGGGCCTTTGCCTGGACGAGGCGGTCATACCAGTCACGATCCAGGTCTCCATCAAAGACTGCGAATGCGCAGGGCTCATTGGGGATCTCAGCCATGGAAGGAAAGCAAGGGACAACAACCAACCACCACTCTGGCCCCAGCAAGCGATCGAACGAGTTTTAACTGAGCGCTTGAAAATCAGAACGAGACCGAGTTAGACAAAATCGAGACAGCTTGTTTTCATGCTCACCCAACGCAAACCAACGCGCTCCTGTCTGGCGGACATCGAACACTATTTCCAGCAGCCCCCGCCGCTCTTCCTGGATCTCGAGCTGGCGGTCTGCTGGGTTCTGGACTGCCTGTTGCAGAACGACACCTACCCCTCCGGACTGCTTCAGCGCCTACAAAGTGAACACCCCAAGCTGCGGCTCTCCGAAACGGTGCTGCATCAGGCGGTCGATTTTCTCGAGCAGCAGGAAATGATTGATTCCTATACCAAGCGTTGTCCAAGCAGGGGTCGTCCCCGCCGCATGCTGCATCTGCATCAGGACGCTAGAGGGCAGGCTGAACGCCTGATGGAACCCTGGAGCCGCTGGCTTCATGAACACGATCCACTGACCACCTAGCCATTGACCACGTAGAACAGTCCTCTGTTCGGGCAGCAGCTAGCCGGATGCCATCCCCCCAGACGTCCACTCTGCTGCTCACAGCGTTGCTGGGGATTGGACTGGTCTTCTTCCTGCGCGCTGCCAGCAAAGATCGAACCACTGTTGTGGAGGTTCGATCACCGCGGCCTCCAGTGGAAGTGCTGAATGGCCTCGACGCCTGGTTGAAGCAGCGGGGCTGGAGCCAGCAGGGCGGGGATGCCGATCGCTGCCTGCTGGAATACAGAGGCCAGGTCGACAGCAGTGTCCCTCTGGCAATCCTGCTGTCACTGCTGGGAACCGTCGGTGCTGGCAGCCTTGGACTGGTCGTGCGACAGATGAACCCATCCTTGAACTGGTGGCCTCTGCTGATTGCCACGCTTGGTCCCTTGGCCGGTTGGATCTACACCTGCCGCGCAAGACGCGTGGAGGAGATTCAGATCCTGCTCATCGAGTCTGAGGCAGGCGAAGGCAGCACACTTCGCCTGCGTGCCCATCGCGATGAGCTCATCGCTCTTGAGCTCGCCCTTGCCGATCCGCTGGAACTGGCCAGCGATGGCGCGTTGCTGTCATCACCGATCTGACGTGACTCCGCGACGGCTGGTCCTGCCCGCGGCATTGATGACCGCTGGACTGATCCTGTCAGCCGTGATGGCAACGGCCGCCAAAACACCACACCCCCAGGACGACGACCCCCTCACGGGAGTCAGGGTTGGCTTGCCTGCCAGCTGGACGGGCCGAGCAACACCCTCAGAGTCCATGGAGATTCTGGTTCTGGCAGGCCATGCCGACTCCCAGGGAATCGAGGGAGCCGGGACCTCGGGCGCAGCTGTTATCCGTGGGGGAGCCCGCCCCATGGATGCGCGCATGCGCGATGAACTGTTCTGGAATCGGCGGGTTCGTGATGCCGTGGTGAAAACAGGCCAGGCTCGCGGACTCAAGATCCGTTCCTATGAACCGGATCAACTCACGATTGCGAATGAAGAGGATCCACGCACCAACTGGTCGGTGGGGCGACGTCACCACGACGCAGGTGGTTACGCCCTGGAGATCCATTTCGATGCCTACGGCCGCCACGGCGTCGGCTCTGGCCTGATCCCCAACCTGCGCAGTCCAGCGACAAGGATTGACGAGAGCCTGGCCCTCAATTTCGGGCGCTATCCCCTGAACTTTCGAGGCGGTCTTGGCGCACCCAGACTAGGCATCAGCATTCTAGAGATCGGCAAACTGGAGGGACAGCTGGAGCGGGCTTTGCGGGCTCCGCAGAGTCGCAATGCAGTGGTTGCCGCGCTAGCCCTTCGCATCGTTGAAGCGATTGAGCTGGGCATCGGGGAGGCCCCGGGCCCAGCAACCCAGAGGTTCAGTTCACCGCCTGATGCGGACGACAGCGTTCCTCAAGCGATGGATCGTCAAACCAATGTTGTGGACGGGTGAACAGATCCGTGAGCAGGGCCTCACGAGACCCCTCCTCTGCTTGATAGCCATATTCCCAGCGAGCCAGAGGCGGCAGAGACATCAGGATCGATTCAGTGCGGCCATTGGTCTGCAATCCGAAGATGGTTCCGCGATCCCAGACCAGATTGAATTCCACATACCTGCCCCGTCGATACAACTGGAACTGACGCTCGCGGTCTCCATAAGCAAGGCCATTACGGTTGTCGATAATCGGCATGTAGGCAGGAAGGAATGCCGTTCCGTTAGCCCTCGCCAGATCATGCAGCTGCTCCCAGGAGAGATTCACTGAACCGATCTCAGCCGCTTTGCGAGCAGCTGGGCCTTCGGGATCCTGGCCGCGGTAAAGACTCCCAGACCCGTCTTGGTAGTCGTAGAAAATGCCGCCGATCCCCCTCGTCTCCTGGCGATGCTTCAGGAAGAAGTACTCGTCACACCAGGGCTTGAACACCTGATAAAGACGCTCATCGACTGAATCGCAAGCCTGCTGATGGGTGCGATGAAAATGGCGGGCATCCTCAAGAAAGGGGTAGTAAGGCGTGAGATCAGCACCACCTCCGAACCACCAGACCGGTCCAGCCTCGAAATAGCGGTAGTTGAGATGCACCGTTGGAACGAATGGATTTCTGGGATGCAGAACCATGGAGGTGCCGGTGGCAAACCATGGATGCCCTTTGGCTTCAGGTCGTTGTTTGAGGATTGAAGGTGGCAGTTCCTTGCCGTGCACTTCAGAGAAATTCACGCCTCCCTGTTCAAAGATGCGGCCTTCACGCATCACGCGGGAACGCCCACCGCCTCCTTCAGGGCGATCCCAGCTCTCTTCCTGAAACTTGCCAACGCCATCGATCTCTTCAAGGCCTGAACAGATTTCATCTTGCAGGCCCATCACCAGCGCGCGGGCACGCTCGCGGGAGTCGGCGGGGGGACACTCTCCCGAGACAGCCGCAGACGACGAGGGCACGGCCCCGAGCATCCGGCCCTTCAGACGCTTAAGCAGGGAACGGACCATGGTCGACAGTGCCAGTGAACACCTGACCATTTCAGCCCAGCACCGTCTCCGACAAGTCCGTGTGAAGGACTGTCATGGAAAAGCGCCCCTAGGATCCAGCCAACGAATGGGACGCATGACCACTGCGGAACAGGCCACTCAGGCGCTCAGCGACCTCCGCGATGCGGGAAGTGACCGTTCTCTGTTGGACCTCGGTTGGCTCGACCAGGTGCGGGTCACACCTCCACGGGCGGTGATCCGGTTGAACCTGCCTGGATTCGCCCAGAACCAGCGTGATCAGATTGTGAGCGGTGCGAGGCAGCGACTGCTGCAACTGGAGGACATCGACGATGTCCAGATCGAACTCGGGCAACCACCCTCCCAGGGAGGAATCGGACAAGCAGGCCACGGCCAGGTCGCCGAACGACAGTCGATTCCCGGTGTCCGCCATGTCATCGCGGTCAGCAGCGGCAAGGGTGGAGTTGGCAAGAGCACAGTGGCGGTGAATCTGGCCTGTTCTTTGGCCGTGCGCGGTCTGAAGGTGGGGCTTCTGGATGCCGACATCTATGGCCCCAACGCCCCAACCATGCTCGGGGTGGCTGACCGTACGCCTGAGGTGAGTGGTAGTGGAGACAACCAGTGCATGCAGCCGATCGAGACCTGCGGCGTTGCCATGGTGTCGATGGGTCTGCTGATCGAAGAGAACCAGCCCGTGATCTGGCGCGGCCCCATGCTCAATGGGATCATTCGCCAGTTTCTGTATCAAGTCCAGTGGGGAGAGCGCGATGTCTTGGTGGTTGACCTGCCGCCTGGCACCGGCGATGCCCAATTGTCGTTAGCCCAGGCTGTTCCGATGGCGGGCGTGGTGATCGTGACCACACCCCAGCAGGTGGCCCTTCAGGATGCACGACGCGGATTGGCGATGTTCCGCCAGATGAGCATCCCGGTGCTGGGTGTGGTCGAAAACATGAGCGCGTTCATTCCGCCAGACCAGCCCGATCGCAGATATGCCCTCTTCGGCACAGGCGGAGGCCAGACGCTGGCCGATGCTTTCGACGTCCCGCTACTGGCTCAAATCCCCATGGAGATGCCTGTCCAGGAAGGCGGCGATCAGGGCAGACCGATCACCTTGTCAAAGCCCGACTCAGTCAGCGCCAAGACATTTCTGGCGTTGGCAGACAGTCTCTCACCCATGGTGACCAACGAAGGCTGATCATGGTGTCCGGAGTCGGCCTCAGTGGACAACCCCTGTTCAGAAGGCCCGACAAACGGCGGGGTCGCGGACGCGAGCGGGACTGGATTTTGTGGGGAGTGCCGCTGGCCATGGTCGCCGTGGCTGGACTTCTGATCGCCAGCACGCAGCGTCAGGCTGATTACGCCGACTGGTATCACCACTGGATCACTGCCGGTGTCGGCGTGGGAATCGCACTGTTGCTGGCGAGGCTGTCGCTGCTGCGACTCCGCCCCCTGCTGATCCCCATTTACGGACTCACCGTGATCAGCCTGGTCGCTGTTCGAATGATCGGCACCACAGCACTGGGCGCACAACGCTGGATCAGCATCGGGGGCGTGCATGTGCAACCCTCCGAATTCGCGAAGCTGGCAGCAATCCTGCTGCTGGCAGCGGTATTGGATCGACACCCTGTTGAACGCCCGGTGGATCTGCTCAGACCAGTAGGTGTGATTTCACTCCCCTGGGTGCTGGTGTTCATCCAGCCCGATCTGGGCACATCGCTGGTGTTCGGGGCGCTTTTGTTAACGATGCTCTACTGGTCGGGAATGCCTTTCGAGTGGCTGGTTCTGCTGCTCTCCCCCCTGATCACGGCCCTGCTCGCAGGACTGTTCCCCTGGGGACTCGCCGCCTGGATCCCATTCACTCTGGGCATCACCTACCGGTCTTTGCCCTGGAAAAAAGTCGCGCTGGCTCTGGTCCTGGCTGTTCAAAGTGCAGCTGCACTGGTGACTCCCTGGCTGTGGGCCAATGGCCTGCAGGATTATCAGCGCGACCGACTGGTGCTGTTTCTCGACCCCACCAAGGACCCCTTGGGTGGTGGCTATCACCTCCTGCAGAGCACTGTGGGAATTGGTTCTGGAGGACTGTTCGGCACTGGCCTGCTGCAGGGACAACTCACCAAGCTGCGCTTCATCCCCGAGCAGCACACCGATTTCATCTTCAGTGCGCTGGGTGAAGAGCTGGGACTCGTGGGCACAATTCTGGTGGTTGTCGGCTTCGCACTACTGATGGGGCGCATGCTTCAGGTGGCAGGAAAAGCTCGGACCGACTTCGAATCGTTGGTGGTAATCGGCGTCGCCACGATGCTGATGTTCCAGGTTGTGGTGAACATCTTCATGACCATCGGCCTTGGGCCCGTCACCGGAATTCCACTGCCTTTCATGAGCTACGGACGCAGCGCCATGGTGGTGAATTTCATCGCCCTTGGCCTCTGCCTATCCGTGGCAAGGCGTGCAAGGCGAGCTCTGATCCGTTGAAGGACTCCACACCGCTGCTGCAGTCAATTCAGGCCTGTATGGCGACGGGTGTCCCTCCCGGCCAGGCTAGCGACACCAATGCCAGACGGCTGTGGTGGGGCGGCTTGGAAGTGCTGCAGGATCTGCTGGAGATTCAAGACAACACTGCCGAAGGCATCTGGCTGGCGGCACCGCTGCCAGCCCTTTACGCCCCCGATCTGCTTCAGCGTTTTCAGGGCTGGGTTTGGGCACCTGAGGCCCTGGATGTCCTGAGTGCCGCCGAGCGATCAACCCTGCTCCCACCGGATCGCCTCAATGCCAGACAAAGCCAGGTCGCATTGGCCACGTCCAACGAGCACTTCCAGCGCCTGCCCCTTAGAGAGTCCGACAGTCACGATCCGCTGCTGATCGTGATCACAAGCCGGCTCCAGGTGGCCCTGGCCCTCCATGGCGAAGAGGGACAGCGGCAGCTGCTAATGCGCAGCGAACCCGACATCCTTGGCCAGGCCCTGACACTGGTTGAACAGCGTCTGCGCCTGGATGCGCCTGTACAAGCCGACCAACTGCAACAGGCGGTTCGGCAACTCGGTCCTTTGCAGAGCAGCAGCGATCTGGCCACACGCTTCTGGCCCCGTCTGGCGGAGCGGCTCGCTGGAATGGCGCCCACGGTCATGTTGCAGACAGCGCAGGGTCCCAAATCCACACCACCTCCACCACAGCCTGCTAACGACAACGGAGATGAGGATGCTGAGCTGTCGCTGCTGGAGGCCATCACGCATGAAGTGCGGACACCCTTGGCCACCATCCGCACCTTGATCCGTTCCCTGCTGCGCCGCCGTGACCTTCCAGAGCAGGTGCTCGGTCGCCTGCAGCAGATCGACACCGAATGCAGCGAGCAGATCGATCGGTTCGGGCTGATTTTTCAGGCAGCCGAACTGCAGCGGCAGCCCCATAGCTCATCCACGCTGGCCCGCACCGACCTTGGAGCGATGCTGAATCTTCTGGCGCCGGGATGGGAACAGCAGCTGCAACGCCGGGGATTACATCTCGAGCTGAACCTGGAGATTGGGCTTCCCCCTGTACTGAGCGATCCAGGTCGACTGGAGCCCATGCTTGGCGGACTGATTGACCGCTGCAGCCGCAGCTTGCCGGCAGGAAGCAGCCTTGAATTGACCCTTCAACCTGCAGGTGCGCGCCTGAAGCTGCAGATTCTCACGAGAACACCTGATCAGCTCTCCACCACAGCAGCCGACGCCAACGACTTGTCGCAGGAAAACCTTGGTCCCGTTCTCAGCTGGAACACCAGCACGGGTGGGCTGCAGCTGAGCCAGACGGCAACCCGTCGACTGCTTGAACGACTTGGCGGACGCCTCACCCAGCGCAGGGACCGCGGGCTGACGGTGTTCTTTCCGATCGCTGATCATTGTTGACGGGTGTGAAGGTCCGGGTCGGATCACCAAATCGGAGCCGAATCATTTGCTACTTTCCAAACAGATCGGCATGCGGATTTCCTCAGGACAGCCATGACATCAACTCCTTTGACAGGAAAGCTTCCCCAGTACATCGGAAGCACCGGTGGACTGCTCAATTCCGCGTTAACAGAAGAGAAATACGCAATCACCTGGAGCAGCAAAACCGATCAGGTGTTCGAGCTGCCAACCGGCGGCGCTGCAGTTATGAACACCGGCGAAAACATAATGTATTTCGCCCGTAAGGAACAGTGCCTGGCGCTGGGAACCCAGCTGCGTACCAAATTCAAGCCCCGGATCGAGGACTACAAGATTTACCGGATCTACCCCGGTGGCGACACTGAATTCCTGCATCCCAAGGACGGCGTCTTCCCCGAGAAAGTCAATGAGGGTCGCGCAATGGTGGGGCATAACCCACGCCGCATCGGCCAGAACACCAATCCTGCCAAGATCAAGTTCAGCGGCCGCGACACGTTCGATACCTGATCCCCTCCTCGCTTAAATCCATCCCGTCGTTCTGTTGAACGGCATGATGGTCGGCGGTCGGTTTCGACGACTTCTTCATGCTCAGTCCCGACCGCAAAGCCTTTCTGGAAGCCGCTCAATCAGGCGCCACGATGATCCCCGTGGCCTGCAGCTGGCCTGCGGATCTCGAGACCCCGCTGACCACCTGGTTAAAGGTCGGGCATCAACGACCACCTGGTGTGCTGCTTGAATCTGTTGAAGGTGGCGAAACCCTCGGTCGCTGGAGCGTGGTGGCTTGTGACCCTGTCTGGACGTTGTCAGCAGCGCGTGATGGGCTGGAGCGGACCTGGCGAGACAATCACCGCGAGACCTTCAGCGGGAACCCCTTCGATTGCTTGAGAAGCTTTCTGGAGCCTTACCGGCCTGCAACGCTGCCGGGACTGCCTCCGCTGGGCCAGCTCTATGGAATGTGGGGATACGAGCTGATCCGCTGGATCGAGCCCAGCGTTCCTGTCCATCCCGCGAGCGCCGATGGTCCGCCCGATGGACTGTGGATGCTGATGGACAGCATCCTGATCTTCGACCAGGTGAAACGCCTGATTACCGCTGTCGCCTATGGAGATCTCAGCGGACAGCGCAACGCAGCCAAAAGCCCTGAGGATGCCTGGAACGGGGCGATGGCGCGGATCACCGCACTACGCGAACGCATGGCCGCCCCCTTACCGCCCGTGCGACCTCTCAACTGGAGGCCAGACAGAGGTGCGACCCCAGAGACCCGTAGCAATCGAACCCGAGAGGATTTCCACCAGGCGGTGGACCAGGCGCGTGACCACATTGCTGCTGGTGATGCCTTCCAGCTGGTGGTGAGTCAGCGGCTAAGCGCTGATGTCGATCATCCACCGCTGGATCTGTACCGCAGTCTGCGGATGATCAACCCCTCTCCTTACATGGCGTTTTTCGACTTCGGTGACTGGCAGCTGATCGGCTCCAGTCCTGAGGTGATGGTGAAAGCGGAACCGGATCAGGGTGGGATCCGCACGGTGCTGCGACCGATTGCCGGTACAAGGCCCCGAGGCAGTAATCCTGTGGAAGACCGGAACTTCGAAGCCGACCTACTCGCTGATCCCAAAGAGCGCGCCGAGCATGTGATGCTCGTTGACCTAGGCCGCAATGACCTTGGCCGCGTCTGCGCGCCCGGTTCGGTCTCCGTGCGCGAACTGATGGTGATCGAGCGTTATTCCCATGTCATGCACATCGTGAGTGAAGTGGAGGGTCGTCTTGCCCCTGGAAAGGACATCTGGGATCTGTTGATGGCCTCCTTCCCGGCAGGAACTGTGAGCGGAGCTCCAAAGATCAGGGCAATGCAGCTGATCCACGAGCTTGAACCCGACGCCCGTGGTCCCTATTCAGGTGTCTATGGCTCGGTGGACCTGGCCGGAGCACTCAATACCGCCATCACCATCCGCACCATGGTGGTGAAACCAAGATCCGACGGCGGATGGACCCTGCAGGTTCAGGCCGGAGCGGGGATCGTGGCTGATTCCCAGCCTGAAGCGGAGTTCCAGGAGACACTCAACAAGGCGCGCGGGATGCTCACAGCGCTGGCCTGTCTCGAGGACGTCGGAACATGAGCCGGAACAGGTTGCTCAAAGGTTTTGAAGTCGAGCTGTTCACCGGCCGACCCGATGGCCGCAATGTCGGCATCGCAGCCCGCGCCAAACGGGAACTCGAGGGCTTCGTGACGGAGCCGGATCACCGCAATCTCGAATATGTGACCGATCCGCAGGCCGATTACGATGGCATTGCAGAGGCCTTGCTCTCACCTCGCCGCAAGCTGCGTCGCTGGCTGATGGACCAGGATCTCACCCTGCTGCCAGGCAGCACCCTCAGCCTGGGCGACACCGACCGTTTTGAGCGTTCAGACCCGGACAACCCTTATCACTCACTAATCGAAGCCACCTACGGCACAGCAGTGGTGACAGCAAGCATCCATATCAACCTGGGGATCGACAATCCAGCTGAACTGTTCGCTGCGCTGCGTCTTGTGCGCTGTGAAGCGGCTCTGTTGTTGTCTCTGAGTGCCAGTTCACCGTTTCTCAACGGCCGCATCACCGGAGCGCATTCCCAGCGGTGGCTCCAGTTCCCGCTGACGCCAGCCCGCGTTCCTCTCTTCCTTGACCACCAGCACTTCATCTCCTGGACCAACCAGCAGATTGAGGCCGGTTCCATGCACAACGTCCGGCACCTCTGGACCTCCGTGCGACCGAACGGACCGGACCGTCCGCACCAACTGAATCGTCTTGAGCTGCGGATCTGCGATCTGATCAGCGACCCCGAGGTGCTGATTGCAGTGACCGTTCTTCTGGAACTACGGGTGCAGCAGGTACTGCGAGAACCCGAACAGCACGACCCCCTCCAAAGCAGTGCGCTCAATCTGCACCAACTGGTGGAGCTCAGCATGAGCAACGATCGCGCCGCGGCCCGTTCCAGTCTTGAGGCCACCCTGCACAACTGGCGCGACGGACGCGAACGCTCCTGCAGGAACTGGCTGGAGCAGCTGATCGACAGCGTGACGCCGCTGGCTGAAGAGTTTGGATTGAAGCAACAACTCAATCCACTTGCAGCCGTCTTAAAAGAAGGCAATCAGGCCATGCGATGGCTGCAGGGCATCCACTCCGGAGAAAGCATCGAATCGGTGCTGCGCGAGAGCATCACAGCCATGCGAGAGGAGGAGATGCGTGGAGTGTGCACACCGGCCGAACGTTCTTTGGGATGATCATGACGACTCCAGATCCCGACCCGCTTTCGATGTCCTCCTCCCCCGCAATGATTCCTGCGAGCGATCAGCCCAGGGCTGCGGTGCAGGAGACATCTGGCAATGGCCATCTGCTGCAGCAGCGCCTGGCTCTGGTGGAAGATCTATGGCAGACCGTGCTACGCAGCGAATGCCCTGCGGAACAGGCTGAACGCCTGCTGCGCATGAAGCAGCTCAGTGATCCGGCCTTACCCGAACCAAGTGCCGTCAGCTCGGATTCCGTGGTCTCGCTGATTCGAGACATGGACCTGTCGGAAGCCATAGCAGCTGCCAGAGCCTTCTCGCTGTATTTCCAGCTGGTGAACATCCTCGAGCAGCGCATCGAGGAGGACAACTACCTCGAAAGCATCGTCCGCTCTCAGGAACTGGCCGAGCAGGTTGATCCCTTCACTCCACCCCTGGCAACTCAGACAGAACCCGCCACTTTCAGTGAACTGTTTGAGCGCCTGCGGCGCCTGAACGTGCCTCCCGCACAGCTGGAGACCTTGCTTCAGGAACTCGACATCCGACTGGTCTTCACAGCCCATCCCACGGAAATCGTGCGTCACACGGTGAGGCACAAGCAGCGGCGTGTTGCCAGCCTCCTGCAACAGCTGGAGACCGCCTTCGAAACCAGTCCGCGCGAAGCCGACGGCATCCGTCTTCAACTGGAAGAGGAAATCAGGCTGTGGTGGCGTACGGATGAACTGCACCAGTTCAAGCCATCCGTGCTCGATGAGGTCGATTACGCCCTGCACTATTTCCAGCAGGTTCTGTTCGACGCCATGCCGCAGCTGCGTCGCCGCCTGACCACCGCACTCTCCGGCAGTTACCCCGATGTCCAGCTGCCCCCGTCGTCCTTCTGCACCTTCGGCTCCTGGGTGGGGTCCGATCGCGACGGCAACCCTTCCGTCACCACAGACATCACCTGGCGGACAGCCTGTTATCAGCGTCAGTTGATGCTTGACCGCTACATCAGTGCCGTCCAGAGCCTGCGCGACCAGCTCAGCATCTCGATGCAGTGGAGTCAGGTAAGTGCTTCGCTGCTCGAATCTCTAGAAATGGATCGGTTTCGCTTCCCGGAGGTCTACGAGGAGCGAGCCACGCGCTACCGCCTCGAGCCTTACCGCTTGAAGATGAGCTTCATGCTCGAACGGTTGCGTCTCACCAAGTTGAGAAACGATCAGCTGGCCGACGCCGGTTGGCGAGCTCCTGCTGAGAGCCCCCGGCCGTTTGCTCCCGAGAGTCAGCCGAGCGAAGCCCTTCATTACGGGTCGGTCGCTGAATTCCGCAGTGATCTTGAGCTGATCCGCACAAGCCTGGTCAGCACTGATCTCACCTGTGAGCCCCTCGACACCTTGCTCACTCAGGTTCACATCTACGGCTTCTCACTTGCGGGGCTCGATATCCGTCAGGAGAGCACGCGGCACAGTGACGCGCTGGATGAACTCAGCCGATATCTCAATCCAGATCAGGCCTATGGAGACCTGAATGAGCAGGAGCGCGTGAACTGGTTGCTGCAGGAGCTACAGACGCGTCGCCCCCTGATACCTCCGGCAGTGGATTGGTCAGCCACCACGGCGGAAACGGTGAATGTGTTCCGGATGCTGCATCGCCTTCAGGACGAATTCGGCAGCCGCATCTGCCGCACCTACGTGATTTCCATGAGTCACAGCGTTTCCGACTTGCTGGAGGTGCTGCTGCTGGCCAAGGAGGCCGGCCTCGTGGATCCCTCCGCTGGCCATGCCGATCTGCTGGTGGTTCCTCTGTTCGAAACGGTGGAGGATCTTCAGCGCGCTCCCGAAGTGATGGGAGAGCTGTTCCAGACAACGCTGTACAGAAACCTCTTACCTCGCGTGGGCAGCCAGGGACTGCCGCTACAGGAACTGATGCTCGGTTATTCCGACAGCAACAAGGACTCTGGATTCCTCTCCAGCAACTGGGAAATTCACAAGGCTCAGATTGCGCTGCAGGATCTGGCTGCACGCAATGGCGTGGCCCTGCGTTTGTTCCACGGCCGTGGAGGCTCCGTCGGCAGAGGCGGCGGCCCTGCTTACCAGGCAATCCTGGCCCAACCCAGCGGCACGCTGCAAGGACGCATCAAGATCACCGAGCAGGGCGAAGTGCTGGCTTCCAAATACAGCCTGCCTGAACTGGCTCTCTACAACCTTGAAACGGTCACCACAGCAGTGGTGCAGAACAGCCTGGTGACCAATCAGCTGGATGCCACCCCAAGCTGGAATGAGCTGATGGCTCGACTGGCGAAATGCTCACGCCGCCACTACCGGGCCCTTGTGCATGACAATCCCGATCTGGTGGCCTTTTTCGAACAGGTGACTCCGATTGAAGAGATCAGCAAACTGCAGATCTCCAGTCGTCCGGCACGGCGCAAATCCGGCGCCAGGGATCTGTCCAGCCTCCGTGCGATTCCCTGGGTGTTTGGCTGGACCCAGAGCCGATTCCTGCTGCCCAGCTGGTTCGGTGTGGGCACAGCTCTCAGTGAAGAGCTCGAAGCTGATCCAGAGCAGATGACCTTGTTGCGCACCCTGCACCAGCGCTGGCCCTTCTTCCGGATGCTGATTTCCAAAGTGGAGATGACTCTCTCCAAAGTCGATCTCGATCTGGCCCGTCACTACGTGACCAGCCTGGGCAGTGCAAGCCATCACGATGCCTTTGAGCGGATCTACACCACGATCGCTGATGAATACACACTCACTCGACGCCTGGTTCTGGACATCACCAGACAGGAAAGATTGCTGGATGCCGACCCGGCACTGCAGCTGTCGGTGAACCTGCGCAACCGCACGATCGTGCCGCTGGGGTTCTTGCAGGTGGCCCTGCTCAAACGCCTGCGTGATCAGAACCGTCAGCCACCCATGAGCGAATTTCCGAGTGACGGCGACGGCCGGACCTACAGCCGCAGCGAGCTCCTGCGCGGTGCCCTGCTCACCATCAACGGCATTGCCGCCGGCATGCGCAACACCGGTTGAGTCGCGGTGGCACTGCTTCCCTTTCGCCAACAGGCCGCCGTTCCTCGGCTCCCAGAGCGCTACAGCGTGAGCATGGAGTTCGTTCCCGATGGGAACAGCATCAATGCCCTGCTGGAAGACTGCGGCGATCAACCCCACCCGGTGGAGCGCTGGCCGCTGGCACTGCAACGCAGCATCTGGCACCTGAGCATCCTCGACAGCGAAGAGCAGCGGCTTGTGGGCTTTGTCAGAGCCACCAGTGATCAGGCGCTGAATGCCAATCTCTGGAACCTGTCAGCCGCTGCAGGACCTGATCAATCCAGATTGCTGGCGGTGCTGGTTCACCGTTCCCTGGCCTGTCTGCGTAGAGATTTACCCGGATGCAGCATTTCGATCGCGGCACCTGCCCAGGCGCTCGATGCACTGAAATCTCGCGGCTTCATTCTTGATCCAGGCGGAATCAGAGCCATGGGCCTGCGGCTCCGATGACCGGTCGATCTTTCTGAACACGAGCATGGAGGGACTCGAACCCCCGACCCTCAGAACCGGAATCTGATGCTCTATCCAACTGAGCTACATGCCCACGCGGCGGCTGGGAGAACAACCGCGCTCCAGTTACCTTAACCACACACCGCACCCGGACCGATTCGGCTTCTCCGGCTCGAACTGCAGGAGTTCCGCAACCACTGCCATCTGCAGCTGGAGATTGATGCGCCGCGTCTGCTGGTGATCGGCAGCAACGGTGTTGGTAAATCCAACCTGCTCGAATCAGTGGAGCTGCTTGGCAGCCTGCGCTCGCATCGATCCAGCCAGGATGGGGATCTGATCCACTGGGATGCCTCCCGGGCTCTGCTCAAGGCCACCTGCCTTGATGAGGATGTGGTCGAGCTCGAACTGCGGCGACGGGGAGGACGACAGGCACGACGCAACGGCAAGGTGCTGCAGCGTCAAATGGATCTGATCGGCCCCCTGCGCTGTGTCGGGTTCAGTGCACTGGATCTCCATCTGGTGCGTGGAGAACCGGCACTGAGGCGTCAGTGGCTCGATCGGGTCGTGTTGCAGCTGGAACCGGTCTATGGCGACCTGATTGGTCGCTACAACCGTCTGCTGCGACAACGCAGTCAGTTCTGGAGACGAGGTGGCCTCGGCACGTCGTTGGAACGGGACGTGCTTCTGGACAGCTTCGACACGCAGATGGCACTGGTCTGCACTCGCATTCACCGCCGCCGACGCCGTGCCTTGGCACGACTCGAGCCCCTCGCTGCAGCCTGGCAGCAACGTCTCAGCCAGGGCGATGAACAACTGGAACTGCGCTACTCGCCGGGGAGCGTGCTGGAAGGGGAGGAGGCCGAGGAAGCCTGGCGGCTGTCCATCGAAGAGCAACTGCAGCGGCAGCGGCCAGAAGAGGAGAGGCTGGGCAGCTGCAGGGTGGGACCCCATCGCGACGAAATCGATCTGATGCTCAATGGCACTGCAGCTCGCCGCTTCGGATCTGCCGGGCAGCAGCGCACCGTGGTGCTGGCACTGAAGCTGGCCGAACTGGAATTGGTGGGTGAACTGTGTGGTCATCCCCCTCTGCTTCTCCTAGATGATGTGCTGGCGGAACTAGATCCACGTCGCCAGCTCACCCTGCTGGAAGCCGTGGGTGATTCCCATCAATGCCTGGTGAGCGCAACGCACCTGGACGCCTTCGAAGGCCAATGGCGGCAGCGTTCGCAGATTCTCAACGCCGATCACTTGAGAAACGGGATGAGAAAAAGCTAGGGTCTGGGGCCCTTTTGCTTGATGCCCTGATGGAGCAGACCCTGTCCTGCCTGCATCCCAACCCGGGATGGGACGACGCTTTGACCATCTCAGCCCCCAGCCCCAGTCAGACGAGTGCGACTAACATGGTGGGAAAACATTGCATCCTTGAGCTCTACGGCTGCGATCAGCGCAAGCTCAACGACGAAGCCTTTCTGAGGACCACCATCACGATGGCAGCGAAACGTGCTGGTGCCACTCTTCTCAACCTCATCACCCACCGATTCGAACCTCAGGGTGTGACCGGACTGGCGCTCCTTGCCGAGTCTCACATCTCCATTCACACCTGGCCTGAAAACAGTTATGCAGCAGTGGATGTATTCACCTGCGGCGATCACACCATGCCCGAATCAGCCTGTGAACACCTCAGGCAAGAGCTGGGCGCAGGTCACCACGCCATGCGCAGCTTTCTGCGTGAAACACCCTCGGCCGTGGCTGAAGCGGAACGGACACCGAGCGTCCAGGCCGGCTAAATCGGCCCTCAGCCGGGGATGACCCGGTTGAGTTTTCCACTCACCAACCCTTCCAAATCGAGGCTCACACTGGTGAAGCCGAGTTCGAGTATGGCCCGAACCAATGAGTCTCTGAGCTCAGGATCAAGCAGTTCCGCAAGCCGCTCCTGAGGGACCTCGATCCGGGCCGAAAGACCCTGGGATCGAACCCTCACGCGAGAGAAACCGCGTTCGATCAGCCAGGCTTCCGCATGACCAACCTGTCTGAGCCGGTCATGGCTGATGGCTTCTCCATAGGGAAAGCGTGAGGCCAGACAAGGCTGAGCTGGCTTGTCCCACCAGGGGAATCCCAGCGCCTTGGACAGTCGTCGCACACAGGACTTATCGATCTGCAGATCCGCCAGCGGCGAACCCACACCGGCTTCACTGGCCGCCTGAAGGCCAGGCCGATGATCGCCGAGGTCATCGAGATTCACACCATCGAGCACCCTCGCTCCTTCAGCAGCCTCAGCAATGGGGGCGAGATGACTGTGGAGCTCGCGTTTGCAGGCATAGCAACGATCCGTGGGGTTGCTGCTATAGGAGGGGTCTTCGAGCTCCCTGGTTTCCACTTCACGGTGGCGGATTCCCAGCCAGTGCGCCTGCTGACGCGCTTCAGCCAGCAGGTGAGGAGCCAGCGAAGGCGACACGCCAGTGATGGCACAAGCGCAGTCGCCAAGCTGTTCCTGTGCGATTGCAGCCACCAAGGTGCTGTCCACCCCACCGGAGTAGGCCACGAACACGCGATCAAATCCCAGGATCCATTCGCGAAGGCGCTTGAGGCGAAGCGCATCCTCCACCGACAAAGATTCCAGCAGGCGCAAGGTCTCGAAAGCCACTGCTGAAAACAGGAATGTAGTTATGCTCCGATCGTAAGAAGCTCCATCCAGGAATCGACGATGGACGCAGTCCAGTCATCCGATAGCTCGAGCGGAACCAGACGCAACAGCAAGCCGGGTATCGGCATCGTCACAGCTGCCGACAGCCGTGAACGCAGTCTCGGTCAGCTGCATGTCTACGACGGAGAGGGTAAGGGCAAAAGCCAGGCTGCGCTTGGTGTTGTGCTGCGCACGATTGGTCTTGGCATCTGCGAACAACGGCGAACCCGGGTTCTGCTGCTGCGATTCCTCAAAGGACCTGGACGGGCCTACGACGAGGATGCAGCTATCGAAGCATTGCAACAGGGCTTTCCCCACCTCATCGATCAAGTCCGCACAGGACGCGCTGACTATTTCAACGCTGACGAGGCCACAAAATTCGACCAACAAGAAGCCCAGAGAGGCTGGGACATCGCTCGAGGTGCGATTGCCAGCGCTCTGTATTCCGTTGTGGTTCTGGACGAACTGAACCCGCTGCTGGATCTCGGCCTGCTCGATATCAACGACGTGGTGAAGACCCTCTCGGCCCGACCGGAGGGCATGGAAATCATCGTGACCGGACGCGCTGCCCCTCAACCGTTGATTCACATCGCCGATCTGCACTCTGAGATGCGCGCCCACAGGCGGATCGAGCCCGTAGATGACTCTCTGCTTCCATTCCCGTCACCGGGTGGAATCGAGATCTACACCGGCGAAGGCAAAGGGAAGTCCACCAGCGCCCTGGGCAAGGGTCTCCAGGCCATCGGTCGAGGCATCAGTCAGGACAAGAGCCATCGCGTGCTGATCCTGCAATGGCTGAAGGGAGGCAACGGCTACACCGAGGATGCAGCGATTGCAGCTCTACGTGAGAGCTATCCGCACCTGGTCGACCACCTGCGTTCCGGACGCGACGCGATCGTCTGGCGTGGTCAACAGGAACCGATCGACTACGTGGAGGCTGAACGCGCCTGGGAAATTGCCCGAGCGGCAATCGCCAGCGGCCTTTACAAGACCGTGATCCTGGACGAACTTAATCCCACCGTTGATCTGGAACTGCTACCGGTCGAGCCCATCGTTCAGGCCCTGGTGCGCAAGCCCTCCGAAACTGAAGTGATTATCACTGGCCGCTGCAAGCACCCACCGGCCTACTTCGATCTGGCGAGTGTTCATTCTGAAATGGTGTGCCACAAGCACTACGCCGAACAGGGAGTCGACCTCAAGCGTGGGGTTGACTACTGACGACCTGATCCAGCCTCAGTAACGAGGAACTCCAGGATCAACCTGCTGAGACCAGGCATCGATCCCTCCCGCCACATTGGTTGCGTCAATTCCATGCTGGGATAGCAGCTCGACCGCTCGCGCAGAACGTCCTCCCAGCTTGCAATGCACGTAGATCGGACGTTGACCAGCAAGACGGCGAATCTCGTCGATCCTCTCTCCGTTCTCGATTTGTGCAAGCGGGATCAGTTGCGATCGTGGAATCACGGCCACGTCTGCTTCCGAGGGATTGCGCACATCAATCAGCACCAGCTCACCGCCGTCGTCCAACAATGCGCTGAGCTCATTCACGGAAATGCTTCTCACGCTTGACGCTCCCTCAAGACGGCCAGAATCGTCGACGCTACAGAACGCTTCGTAATCGATCAGAGCTGTGATAGGAGGGCGCTGGGGTCGGCGCTGCAGACGCAGCTCACGGAAACGCATGGTCAGGCCATCCACAAGCAGCAGCCTCCCATCAAGAGATTCACCAATCCCTGCCAGCAGCTTGATCGTTTCGGTGGCTTGAAGCAGCCCGATCAATCCCGGCATCACTCCAACAACACCTCCATCGGCGCAGGAGGGAACAAGGCCTGGGGGCGGTGGCTCCGGAACCAGATCGCGGTAATCCGGTGACTGAGGGCCTTGGTTGAAGACACTGACCTGCCCTTCGAAACGCTGAACGGAGCCGTACACCCACGGCTTGTTGAGCAAGGCACAGACGTCGTTGATCAGATAGCGCGTCGGAAAGTTATCGGACCCATCCACCACCAGGTCATGGCCCTCGACCAGCTCGATGGCATTCGTGCTGGTGAGCCGGCAGGCATGCTGCTCAACCCGGCAATGGGAATTCAGGCCGACGATCCTCTGACAAGCGGAATCCGTCTTGAGCTGGCCAAGGCCACTTTCGGCATGAATGACCTGCCGCTGGAGGTTGGAGACCTCCACACGGTCATCGTCAACGATGCCGATGCGACCAACACCAGCCGCCGCCAGGTACATCAATAAGGGCGAGCCGAGCCCACCGGCGCCAACACACAACACCGATGCTGTTTTCAACCGCTGCTGACCTATGACCCCAAACTCCGGAAGTGTGAGGTGACGGGCATAACGTCCACGCTCCTGCGCACTCAGATCGAGATCTGGAAGGTGTTCCGTCATTGCAGAGGCAGGGAGGCGCCATCGGGACACGACTTCACAGTGTCTCCCACCGGTACCTGACTTTGGACAACAAGCGAAAGAGCGCTGACAGGCTTGTCGGGTCCCCCTGGCCCGGCCCCCTGCAACCACCAGGCACGGACGCCAGCGACACCGGCATCAATGACCATGACCCCCTCCCTGGCAGCCCATTGCCTGTCCAGTGCACTGGGCACAGGCTGGCCCTCTGGATGGGAATGCGCACTGCCAAGAACCCGCCAACCTCTGTGGCGAGACCATCGCTGGGCAGCGATTTGCTCACGAGGGTCGAGTGCGAAACGTGATCGGCGCGAAGCAGAAACAAGCGTTTGATCACGGTCTCCCGAGATCGCATCGTTGTATCCGCCAAAACCAGGGCGCCAGACATTGCAACAGGGCCACACGAAGCGCACATTGAGATCAGGTGCTGACTCGCCAAGCAGCAATGCGCAACCCTCTTCCGGTGACACGGCTCCAAGTGAAGCCCTGAGAACCATGAGACAATCGAGATCGATACGGAGCCGGCATGGCATTCCAGTGATCTTGCCGATATCGTCGCGGAGTATTAGTAGCCAGCCTAGGCGTCATGAGCGACGAAACCACTACGCAGTCGACTGAAAGCGCCACAGGCGACAACATCGCCTTCGCCGAGCGCTACAAAGACGTCCTCGGCAAGGTGAACGAAACTCTTGACAAGGTCGACTGGAGCCAAGCAGGGCGCATCGGCAAGATTGTTGGCATTTTCGCCGCTGTGATCGTTGCCCAGATCCTGATCAAAGGCATTCTCGACACGATCAATCTGCTGCCGGTTGTCCCAGGCCTGCTGGAACTGCTTGGCGTTGTGGTTGTCGGGCAATGGAGCTGGAAGAATCTCACCACAAGCGACAAGCGAAATGCTCTCGTGGCCCGAATCCAGACGCTTCGCAAGGAGTACCTGGGCTGAAGCCACCTGGAATGAGCCGTCAGATTCATTCACGATCGTTTCAGAGCAAGGCGAGCCGCAGATCCTTGAGGATCCTGCGGCTTTGCTGTTGGTATCCACCGCCAAAAAGGTTGGCGTGATTTATCAGGTGATAGAGATTGAGAGCCTCAATTCTCTGTTCTGCGCCCGCTGGCAGTGGCCATTCACGGCTATATCCCTCCATAAAGCGACGAGAGAATCCACCGAATAGATGGGTCATAGCCAGATCCACCTCGCGATCAGCCCACCAACTGGCGGGATCAATCAAGAGACCACGGCCATCAGCCAGAACTGCTGCATTGCCAGCCCAGAGATCGCCATGGACCAGGCAGGGTTCAGGGGCATGACGATTGAGCCATGCAGCGATCGGTTCAAGCAAAGGCTCCCAGTCCTGCCCAGCTAGCCCCCACTCAGAGGCCAGGCACAGCTGGGGCTGAAGTCTGAGTTGGGTGAACGCATCGCCCCAGCTGTCACGCCATCCGCAGGGCTGGGGCCCAAGACCGATGAAGCCATCGCGATCCCAGCCAAAACAACACGGTCCGGCCTCAGCCGACGCACGATGAAGCTGCGCAAGTCCCCGGCCAAGACAGAACTGATCGCCGCTACTGGCATTCCACCAGGCCATCACCAAGACTGAATTCTCAAGCATTGGCAAGCAGCCGAGCACCTGGGGCACTTCGATCAAGGCTGGATCTGCCCAGTGACGCAATGCCTGCAAACCGGACTGTTCCGCCAGCAAGTTGGCCGTTTGTGCCACCTTGACAAAGAGTTGCTCACCATCGTTCAGGTTCAGCCGCCACGTGGAACCCACACTGCTTCCGCCCACACTGAGCACATCAACGACCTGTCGTCCCTCAAGCAACTCAGTGGCAGCCGCCAGAGCCTGTCCCAGCTGATCACGCATCCACACTGATCCAACTCTGCTGCCAGCATGCCGCGATGGAACCCGACCAGGACGTGATAGTGATCGGTGGCGGCATTGCCGGCCTCACTGCCGCAGCCCTGCTGGCCCATGAAGGTTTGAGTGTCACCCTGCTGGAGGCACACCACCAGCTGGGCGGTTGTGCTGGAACGTTCCGACGGGGTCCGTTCACCTTTGATGTGGGCGCAACTCAGGTTGCGGGACTGGAACCTGGAGGGAGTCATGCACGGCTTTTCCAGCACCTTGACATCCAACCTCCTGAAGCCGAACGGCTGGACCCTGGATGTGTGGTGGACCTCAATGACGGGTCACCTCCGGTGCATCTCTGGCACGATCCTCAGTGCTGGCGCCAGGAGCGCTGCCAACAATTTCCTGGCAGCGAACGCTTCTGGCAGCTGTGCAGCTGGATTCATCGTCAGAACTGGCAGTTTGCTGCTGCTGATCCCGTACTGCCAATGCGCACTGGCTGGGATCTCCGACGCACCCTGGCTGCCCTGACCCCCGGGAATCTGGCTTGTGCCCCCCTCAGCCTGCTCACGGTCTCGGATCTACTGACTCTCAGCGGATGCGCTGGAGACCAGCGACTGCGACGCTTCCTCGACCTGCAGCTACGGCTGTATTCACAGCAACCGAGTGACCGCACCGCAGCCCTCTATGGCGCCACGGTCTTGCAGATGTGCCAGGCCCCACTCGGTCTGTGGCATCTGCACGGATCGATGCAGAGCCTGAGCGACCAGCTGGCGACAGCCCTGGAACGCGATGGTGGGCGTGTGTTTCTGCGCCATCGTGCTCTGAAACTGGAGCGCGATGGCGATCAAACTGGATGGTCGGTCACGGTTGAAGCTCCTGGGAGAGCGCAGAGATGCCTACAGGCCAGCGAGATCATCTGCAGCCTTCCGCCGCAATGCCTGCCAGGGCTGATTCCGGATCGGGAACAGATGCCCGACACGTACCGCAAGCACCTGAACAGCCTCAAAGCACCGAGCGGAGCGATTGTGTTCTACGGCGCTGTGGAACGGCATCACCTGCCGGACGAATGCCCTGGACACTTGCAACGCGACGGCCACTCCCCCGGCTCACTCTTTTTGTCGATCAGCCACGACGGTGACGGTCGAGCCCCGGCGGGTAAGGCCACCGTGATCGCCAGCGTCTTCACCTCCCCGGAGGGCTGGCACGACATGGATGAGAAGGCCTACCAGCAACGCAAACGGGAGCTTCGGGATTCCATTCGACAAGACGTGAACGCCGCTTTGAAACTGCCGGATGACGCCTGGCTGCATCAGGAGTTAGCAACTCCGAGAGGATTCGCCCACTGGACCGGTCGTCCGGATGGCGTGGTGGGTGGTCTTGGGCAGAGCCCAGATCGCTTCGGGCCCTTCGGACTGGCCAGCCGCCCGCCCATTCCCCAGCTGTGGCTTTGCGGTGATTCCATTCATCCCGGAGAGGGCACCGCCGGGGTCAGCCTGTCCGCTCTGATGGCATGCAGGCAATTGATGGCTGCGCGAGATCTCACCCTCACGGTTGCGGCTTAGATGGATCAGACGGAGGCTCCAGAAACCCTGGACGCAAGGCGCGAGTCTTTTCCAACTCCTGCTCCAATTGAGCCCAATGGCCGTTGAGGATTGCCTCTTCAAGCTGTTCGAGACTCCATCGATAGGCGGCAAGAGACTTCAGCAGTGCAGAGGTATTGTGACAAGCCATTGCCGTCCCAAGCGCTGGATTGCCGCCACCAACCCGGGTGGTATCTGCGAAACCACTGGACGCCAATTGACGGGCAAGATCTCGCACACGTGGGTCTCGCTCCTCCCCGAGCACGCGCAGCAATGCGGCGCTCACCATCACGGGCAGATGGGAGATCAGGGCAACGGCCTGGTCATGAATAAGCGGATCCGCACTGATCCAGTGCGCACCAAGCGAGCAAGCCAAAGCTCTCACCTGCATCAGAGCTTCGGGATCTGTCTCAGCCTCCGGCGTTCCAACCCAGGCGCGTCCTCTGAACAAACCACAGCAACCGGAGTCCACCCCCGACTCGGCAGTCCCTGCCATGGGGTGAGACGCCACGAAGCGGGGATGGCAATCTCTCCAGACATCAAGGACGGCTCCCTTCACCGACCCCACATCCGTGACCACGGCCTCAGGCGGCAGAGCTTGTAGCAGCGCATCTTGCGGCTGCAGCAAGGCATCGAGCGGCAACGCCAACACGACAAGATCACAGCCCTCGAGGCAGGCAGGGTCGCAACTGACAGCATCAACAAGCCCGCGCTGAAGAGCACGCTCCGCTGTGCTGTGGCGATGCACGAGGCCCTGAACGCTGACCCCAAGAGCACGCAGATCCAGCCCGATCGAGCCACCGATCAGGCCAAGACCCACAACACCGACCCTGCTGACACCAGCGAGTTCTGCGGTCTGCTCCTGATCCATCACTGCTATCCACATCCAGACCATGTTGCTTGACCCGTGCAGGAATCGGAACAGCTCAGCCTGAACCGATGAGCGGCCCGGCGGTTCTTAGGCTTCTCAAATGCTTGAAGTCCAGGCCCATCAGCAGCTCAAGCACCTGCTCAGGGGAGAAGCGGGCCAATGGGAGCACCAACTGACCCTGAGCCGCCTGGTGGGCCGAAGTCTGCGACGCCAGGATCGAACCAGAATCCAACTGTCTGCGGGCAGCAGCGATCGTTGGTGGCTAGCCCTGCTGGTGCCGCTCAGCCTGCGCAGCCATCACACTGTGCTGGTTCTCGACCCGACTCAACACCAGCGGTTGCTTCATGTTGAACGACCGCGTCTGCTGGAAAGCGGATTAAAGCTTGGATGCTGGACAGGCTTTGATCCACCGCCTGGAGACCAGATCTGGCTGTTGACACCCCAACAGCTTCTGGATGTCCATCGCTGCGGCCAGCTCCGTCCTGACGATCATCTGGTTGTTCCCGAGGCGGAGTGGCTGCAAGACCGTCTGCGACGGGCCATGACCGTGAAGATCGACTCCTGTCACTGGGAGGAGCTGCGAGCAGCATTTCCCTCCGCAGGAGAAGGTTTGCTGGATCTGCATGAACGCCTGAACCGCCAGCTTGTCACCCTTGGTGGCGGAACGAACCGCGACGTCGCCATGCCCGAGAGCGCTCTGACCCTGGTTCGCGATCTGCTGCAGCTGCTGGGTTCAACACCAGAACCCTGGTGCCAGCTGATGTCCATGGACCGACAATCTTGGGCCAGCGGGGCTCGCGTGAATTCGAACACCCTGCAGTGGAGCTGGCAGTTGCAACCGCTTGAGCCGCTGATCACGCTGGAATCGCTCTTCCATCAGCAACCCTGGACACTGATCCACGCGGATGGAGGCTGTCGACGTCATGGCGAAGAGCCGAGCATCGACAGCGCTGAGCTGCGAATCGATCTTCGTGATGCTCCGCGTGGAGAGCCACTGCCGATCTATCTGCCAAGGCGTCAGCCACTGCCAAACACTGAGATTTTCGCCGGCCATCTTCTGGAGCAGAGCCGACGCCTGATCCTCGGCCGAACTGGATTAACCACAGTTCTGGTGGACGCGCCCTGCATGCGTCAGCGCCTCTGCAGCGAGCTTGCAGCGGAGTTCGGCAGCAGGGTCACGCTGGAAAGCACAGCACCGGAGTCAAACGGAGTGATCTGCTGCAGCTGGAGCTGGTGGTTGAGCCATCAGCATCTGCTTCCACAACCGGAACAGTTGATTGCGGCAATGCTGCCGATCGCCAGCCTGGAGGACCCTCTGACCGCAGCCCGTGTGGAGTCGCTGAAGCGCCAGGGGCGTGATTGGTTTCGCGCGCTTCTGCTCCCGGAAGCACTGGCCATGCTGATCCCTGCCATTGCCTCGCTCAGACGCAGCGGAGGTCGGCTGGCCATCCTCGACGGACGCGTCCGAGGACGCAGCTGGGGAGAGCAGGTTCTGCGCGCACTTGAACCCTGGGACCCGTTGCAGAGACTTCGGCCAGACTGACAATCACTTCTAGGCTGACCAACAGCTTGTGAGGCCTGAGATGGGAGAAGCACGACGCCGCGCCAGTCAGGGACTGCCACCTCGCCAGAGCAAACCCGACCCCAAGGACGCTGAACGATTTATCGCCTGGTTGCCGCTGACTCGAGCCCAGGCCACGCAATTCGTCTCCATCACCACACGAGGCGCCTGGATCGGCATCGCAGCCCTGGTGCTGTTCTGGGTGGTGGTGCGCTTCATCGGCCCTGCCGCCGGATTCTGGACACTTGCCGACAGCCCATGAAACCGCAAAAGCTCACCTCAGCCCTGAATTCGAAAGAAAACCTTTAGGCTCATATGCACCTGGACGGTCTTCTGCGTGTTCCTCCGACTTTCCGAGCAGTACCGCTCAGTCGTCCAAGATCTGGTCATGAGCCTTCAGGCTTTGGCGACAAATCTCAGCAAACAGGGCTTCACAGCAACCTGCTACGTCTGCGATGACGGCCAGGACGGAAGCGGGGCCTCATTTATGGCCGAGCTGGGCGAGCAACATCTGGTGCGCTTTCTGGTCTCTGACTTCGACATCAGCTGGGTCGAATCCCGCAACGGGCGCGAACTGGTGAAATTCGAAGGCGCTGAAGCCATTCAGGAACTTCAACGCATCGCAGGGAACCTGCAGAGAAGCCGCAGCGAATGCAGCTCCTCAAAGCTCAAGCAAAGCTAATCAGGCTGCGTCCTTCGACGGCGCAGCAACCTCAGCGGACTTGGCAAGAGGCTTAGCAGCAGCCGAGCGAGCCGCAGCAGCAAGAGGACGCATGGAGTTGGACGTGACTTCTGAACCCTCCGTCAGCTTCTGACGTACCAAAACCTCAATGGCATCCTTGGCCTCCAGATTTTGCTCCAGCCAACCAATGGTGTTGTCACGACCCTGACCGATGTTGTCGCCCTCATAGCTGTACCAGGCACCCTTGCGAGTGACGACACCCGTCTCCTCCGCCAGATCGAGCAGACAACCCAGCGTGCTGATCCCACGGCCAAAGAGGATGTCGAATTCCGCGATGCGGAAGGGAGGAGCCACTTTGTTTTTGGCCACCTTCACCTTGGCGCGGATGCCGTATTCCTCGGTACCACGCTTGAGCGTCTGAATACGGCGGATATCAAGACGCACCGAGGCATAAAACTTGAGGGCGTTACCACCGGTGGTGGTTTCTGGGTTGCCGTAGGTGACGCCAATCTTGAGACGCAGTTGGTTGAGGAAAATCACCGTGCAACCGGACTTGCCAATATTGCCCGTGATCTTGCGCATCGCCTGGCTCATCAGACGGGCCTGACTGCCCACGGCAATGTCGCCCATCTCACCTTCAATCTCGGCACGGGGCGTGAGAGCGGCGACAGAGTCAACCACCACGATGTCGACAGCCGCGGAGCGGACCAACTGGTCCACGATTTCCAGCGCCATTTCGCCGGTGTCCGGCTGGGAGACCAGCAGGTTTTCCACATCCACTCCCAACGATGCGGCATAAACCGGATCGAGAGCATGCTCGGCATCCACAAAGGCGGCAACACCTCCGTTGCGCTGAACCTCAGCGATGGCATGCAAGGTCAGCGTGGTCTTACCGGAACTTTCGGGCCCATAAACCTCCACAACACGTCCTTTGGGATACCCACCTCCGAGGGCGAGATCCAGAGTGAGTGCTCCTGTGGAGATGGTTTCCACCCTCATCCTGGAAGCGTCCCCAAGACGCATGATCGAACCCTTGCCGAAGTTGCGCTCGATCTGACCGAGCACGAGATTGAGCGCTTTATCGCGCTCACCGGGGCGGACATCTCCACCGGAGGACTGGGAGGCTTTCACATCGGCTGGCATGGCTGAAACAGTTAAAGAGCAAAAGAACGCCGCAGGCAGCTGATCGGGACGGCGAGTGAACCGACGCCTCGGTGGGATCAGGGACCGGACAGATCGCCCAGCGCCCCGACTCAGGCCATCCGTCTCACGTAGTACAGATGTACGTTATCGAATCAGGGCCAGTCCGCCAAGGGGGCTGCGAACTGCTCAGGCCTCAGCAGATGAATTTCCTCGGAAAGATCCACCAAGTCCGTAGGCCTCAGGTAGCCCCAGCTGACCAGCCAGCAGGGCAGGGTTTCGAGGCTTGGGGTGGTTCGAACGGCTTCCAAGGTGGGGCGACGGTCCTCGACAAAACCCTTCAGTGTCCAGTCGCAGGCCAAGCGGCGTAGCACCTCAGGCTTGGATCCCGACTCATGCCCATCCAGCCGTTGTGGCTTGAGCCCCATTGAGGCGAGCAGCTCGGCGGTGAAATCCCGTGCCTTGGTGGTCAGCACCGCCCAGGCAATGTTCTCCTCCGAAAAAGCAATCAAACGCTCAGGCAAGCCCGGATAGGGCTGATGCAGAGCCAGCCAGGCGTCTCGATCGGTCCGCACGGCATCGGCCCGCACTGCCTCCAGTATCTGCTGCAGCAAGGCAGGAGTCCAGCCGAAACGCTCGAGGGCAGCTGTGCAATGCGCCGTGTAGTCGTGCACAAATGCCTGGACCCCGAGCTGCTCAAGAGGACCGCGTTGCTCGGAAATCAATGCCGCGCTCAGCACCATCTCCCAACCGTGATGAATCCAGGGCCTGAGCTGTCGAAACTGTGGCGGTGTGGACTCAGGAAGATCGACAGCGGGATTGAGCTGCAGGCAGGCACGACGAGCACTCCACCAGTACTCGTTCATCCCATCCACAATCACTCCGTCAAAATCAAAGACCAGCAGACTGGGTGAGAGCACTGAGGATCGAGAAAAACTGGGCCGCTAGGATTCGAACCTAGGAATGGCGAGACCAAAACCCGCTGCCTTACCACTTGGCGACGGCCCATTGACTCCAGTGATGGAACTCCCTACGGAGGTCAACTCTGGGGTTTGAATAGTTACTCACAATGGAGTGACCTTCGTCAATCCATCCGCGCATCCAGGTGCGGGATCATGGTGGGAAAACCCTGAGCCGGCGTTGGTCATTGGATCCATAGACATCGCTCTGAAGGCTGTAACGCGCCACTAGATCAGCCTGCATCTGAAGAACGTTCTCGTTGCGCGGTATAAGTTCAACCGGACGCCCCTGCGGCATCACAATCTGCTCCACGGCAAGACGGCATTCCTCAAGAGCAGCCAAGGCATCGCCTCGATCCGGATGAACGAATGACCTCTCAGCCTCCTGGTCCTTTCTGGGCAGAGGCTGGCGGTTGAGCAGTCGCTCAAGAGCTCGCTCTACCTGAGCCAGAGAGTCCGACTTAATGACAAGAATCGGCACCCCGGCCTCTCTTGCCTGTCGGCGAAGCTCGGGCTGGCGTCCTAACCCGCGACGCACGCTCAGCAACACATCAGCACAGGCCAGATCGTCAACAGCACTGACAGGCCAACCATGGCAGCGGACAGCTTCTTCGAGTCGCTGCTGCCTGAGTCCACAACAGACCACCTGAAGCTTCAGCTCACGCGGGGCCTCAACAACGGCGGACGTTTCGGGAGCATCGTCCCTGAGAACGGAACGCCTGGGATCGGGCAAAGGAACAACGGCCAGGGCAGGCCGTCGCTGGGGAGGCTGTGGCGTTGAAGGATCTGGGGCGACAAGCCTGACGCCGCCATCCGCCATCAGTTCGCGCTCCTGGGGCCTGGGGCTTTGTCCACGCAGCAACAGATCGACCGTGCGCCCAACATCGTCGTGAACTGCCCAGCGATGGCGGCTGTGCATCTCCACAGCGAGCGGGAAGGTGGGTTCCGCAGCACGCTCCAGAACCGTTTTCTGCGTTCGGCGACGGCGAGCCTCATCGTCGCCAAGGGTGACGGACTCAATCCCCCCCACCAGATCGCACAGTGTCGGATTCTTGATCAGATTGGCAAGGGCATTGCCGTGGGCGGTGGCCACAAGCATCACTCCCCTCTCGGCGATCGTGCGTGCCGCCTGAGCTTCCAGCTCAGTGCCGATCTCATCGATCACGATGACTTCGGGCATGTGATTTTCAACCGCCTCGATCATCACCTGATGCTGAAGTTCAGGCCTGGTCACCTGCATGCGCCTGGCACGACCGATCCCTGGATGTGGAATGTCTCCGTCACCAGCGATTTCATTGCTGGTGTCGATCACAACGACCCGCTTATGCAGATCATCGGCCAAGACACGGGCAATTTCCCTGAGAGCTGTGGTCTTGCCCACACCGGGGCGTCCCATCAGCAGCAGTGACTCACCACTGTCGAGCAGATCACGCACGATGGCGACTGTTCCGAAAACGGCGCGGCCAACACGACAGGTGAGGCCAACGACATCACCGCTGCGGTTACGGACGGCACTGATGCGATGCAGTGTTCGCTCGATGCCCGCACGATTATCAGCACCGAACTGGCCGATCCTGCTCACCATCTCCACAAGATCGTGGCGCTCCAGACAACGGCCGCCAAGTTCAACCGAGCGACCTGGATAGCGCGCTTCCGGAATCCGACCGAGATCGAGCACGACCTCAAGCAGCTGATCACGGCGTTCAGCGGGCGCAAGAGCTTCCTGAACCGCAGTGGGCAACAGCGCAAGCAGTCGCTGCAGATCATCGGTGATGCGCTCAGTACCCATGGCCCAGGCTCCCAGTGCTCATCAGGACCTGAACGCCTTCTAGCAGGACTGAGTCCCCAATCGGGACCATCAGGGGCGAGAAAGCCAGGGGATGACGAGATCACGGGCGAGAGCCAGGGCCTGCTCCCAGCCGAAGGGCCAGTCACGCAGGGTGGTCCGGCGGCATTCCGCCTCCTGCAGAAGAGGGTGCACGATCGAACGGGCCATGCCACCGAAGGCGACGCCTGCAGGACCACTGGAACGCGGCAGCCCCAGACCATCCAGCAAACCAATTGTCGCGCCATTTGTGCCTCCCGCCAGCTGCAACGGCCCCGGAGGAGCGCTGGTCCGGACCTGCTGCCAGAGCCGCAGTGCCGCACGGGCCGTGCCTGCTCCGACATCACCACTCATCGGACGTCCATCGAGCTGCCAGAGAGGACGAAATCCATGCTTG
>QCTJ01000002.1 GCA_003211205.1 Synechococcus sp. AG-673-F03 | reverse complement strand
GAATGCACCTGCGATGATTACAGCAACGGCTAAGTCGACTACGTTGCCTTTGTTGATAAAGGCTTTGAAATCGGGAAGGACTGTTGTTCTTTTTGCCATGGTGACACGATCGTCTCTCTTACTCTTTGGCTATAGATTGCCTGATACCCCAATAATTTAGTATTGTTCTTTTTTATCGCTCTGTATTGATATCTTTCGTTAAGTTTTTTGATACCTTGTGGTTGGAGTCATAACTAAATTACCTTGCGTTTAGCGGAGGAAGTTGAGGGTTTTATATTCTTGTTTGAGCGTGGATTTGGTTGCCGATTGGATCCGTACGGTACTCTGGATTTTTTCATCGAAGGAGTGAAATGCTTGGTTTGATTTCTATTGATCCTAATGAAGTGATGCTGTTTTTTCGAACCAAGCCGGTAAATTACCTGTTAGACATATTGTTTGATCAGGTTCAATGTGATCCTTTTCAGTGACAACAAACCATTTTTCTTTGGCATTCTCTGGTCCGTCTTCAAGATAGAGATCGCTCGGTGCCCTGCTTGTGCATTTGCCAGTCATCAGCACCGTTTGATCGGCTTCATCAGCGACGGGTACAAGTAAAATTCGTTCTGCATTGAGTCCGTAGAATTCATCGCTGACGACGTTATATTTTTGCGTGTTTGCATTTGCTCTAGCAGGTAATGCCATTAATAAGATGGTTGTCAGAATCAAGCTCCAAGACAGATGAATTAAGGATGCAAATTCCCTGTGAAATGTCTTGGGTAGCATGTAGTATTTTGTTGATGTCGTCATTGGTTTTTGGTAATTGATGAATATTTACTTTTCGGAGTAGATCTGATCTAGAAAAGTGGCAGTCTCTTCAACCTCCAGCATGAAATCATCCATCGACATGATCAGTGTCCATGCTGCAATGGCTGCCTCTTGATCGGTCACGTAAATTGCCATTAGTCTTTTTTTCCATTGCTCCGGCTGTCCGTCATAGTTGGCTTTAAATTCGTAGAAACTTGGCCTCATGGAATCATTTCTTCTGTTGTCATTGATTAACACTGCGCTTTAATCGACCATGAGCGACTTAATACGCAGAGTTGTATCATTTGTCCATCGTTCTATCTGCTCGCTGTTGGCTCTGACTTTTTAAGCAGCAATTCTTTGTTCCGTCGATCAGGACTGCGGCAAGCTTTCTCATTCCGGCCTGTTGCCCCTGCGTGAGGTGATGTCCTAAAGAATGGCGTCAGGTCTTGACTTAACGTTTACCAAGGTTCATCTTTAGTTCAAACATCCTGCTCGTTTAGCAGGCTTGAAGGAGTCACAGTTGTGAAGATCTTGTTGGTCGCAATACGGATTTGTCTCACAGATAACACGGCCTTATGTTGACCAGGTCTTTAATCGGGTTCGTGTGCTTAATCCAGTGGATCTGATGTTCTTCATTCGTTTCCCTGCGCGCCAGGATCAGCATCGGTACTGACGGTAGACCTCGTTCAATCTGGTCGCGGTAAAGGCTCACAAGCTGTCGATACCGTTGCGCTGACCAGCCATGGTTGGTTCTGTCGCGACTTTGCCAGTAGGCATGCAGAGCACGTTGACAGTCTTCCATTCCAAACTCCAGCCAACAATTCTGTTGAGCCAGTAGTGGATCGATTCCTTGCGCCATGAGTTGCTGGTAATGCATTAGTTCAGGCGCCTCATCGCGTCCATCCGGAGGGATGTATCGCATCAGTTCGCTGAGTCGTATGCGATCGAGTCGCAGCCAGCATCGATCTCTGAGGAGGACTGGAAGCTCCCATGACCAGGCTTTGGCTTTGCTGACATCCAGTAGGACTTCACGCAGCCCAAGGCGTTGGCTTTTGGTGAGCCCTGCTAAGGCCTGAGTGTTGGATACCACTGGTCCCTCGCCCCTCTGCAACTCCATGATGATGTCTTTTCGGATCTGCTTCCCGTGGCTTCAGCGCACACCATCACATGGATCATTCGATCATTGCCATCAGCTGTTGATTGTTTGCGTCGATAGTCCAGGCGCTGATGACCTCTAGTACAGGGTTGGTGAAGACGCACCTCAACGCACTGATGATCCTCTGTTGAACCAGTGCTTAAGGTTCGACATCTCAAGCTTTGAGATCAGCTTGGAGCTAAATCAGATTGCCATATTGCTGACATTGGATTCCACACCGGCTTGGAGTAAGAGCCGCGTCGTTCCTGTTGGGGTCGTGTGATTTCAAGCTCTTGTTGACACTCCTTGGCAATCTGGATGGATTTCTGGTGGAATTCCTTCCAAGGAAGCAGCCTCTTCCCATTCCAGATTGGGGTAAACCGGTGGCATCTAAGATTTGATTGAATTGATTAAATAATTTTGCAGGTCTTCAGGTTGCAATGTTTTTTCTGAATTGTAGAATTCTTGACGTCTTTTGAAGGGTGCCTTTCCCATACATCTTTCGAACGACTGTGTTAACAGCGTTTGTTTTACCAGGCTTTTTGACCTGAAACAACTATCAGAAATGACAGAGTAATGAGAAGCACTATCACTAATGTCAAGGTTTATCGAGCTGGATGATGCTTGGTTTTTTTCTCTTTTTGGCTGTTCATTAATCGTTATTCACGATCATGCTCTGATCAGTGGCACAACCTTGTTTTGTTCCATGCCTGCAAGGCTTAATCGTGTTGTCTGTTCGGCATTGACATGTCGGAGCTCCCCACTGTCCGTATCGACAACAGCCAGCATCGTTACACCATGAATCTCTCTGAATTGATCTGGATTGCCTACAATCCATCCCATCCACCAGTCCGTATCAGTGGGATCGGGGTTGAGCGTTGACTGCACGAGAACCAAGTCTCCTGCTTTGACCCCGACAAAGGGTGGGCGGTCATTTCTTGATGGCATGGCTCTCCAGCTTCGCTGATCAGAACCTCACAACCTGATGTCGCCAAAGGCGTAGGTGTTTTCTAAAGACTGATTTGGGAAAGGGCCATAAGCATTAGAACCTATTCAAGCATTGGGTTCTGTTGTTTGGCTG
This sequence comes from Synechococcus sp. AG-673-F03, assembly GCA_003211205.1. GTDB lineage: Bacteria > Cyanobacteriota > Cyanobacteriia > PCC-6307 > Cyanobiaceae > Synechococcus_C. The sequence goes on along the minus strand of QCTJ01000002.1, from coordinate 120,124 downwards.
GCAAGCTTCATCTTTTCTCTACAGTGAATTGCTTATGAGTTGATCCTCATGCTGACCAACGAAGAACAAGAAGTGCTGCTTGCCGCAGAAAGGCGTCAATTTCCTGGCAATGTTGATCTTGGACGTGTCGATACCCAAAAGGCGACCATTCTCGGTCAGGCCTGGGTTAAGTTGCGTCGTGCAGAGCTACAGCAAGAGTCTTCCTCTCAGGGCGATCCGTCTTGATACTCAGCCTTTGATTGATCAGGTGTATGAGAACTCCATTGGCTTTGCTGAATTTGCTTTCTGTGAATTGTGTTCACATCAAGCTCACGACTCTTTTGTGTATAGATAGGCATATTTTTCGGCCTTTTTTTTCCTTGAAAATCTTTGTCCTGCCGTAGTTTGCATGTCGTTCGTGGAGCTTGTGTATTGCTTTGCGGCCCATCGGCCGACTTGAGTGGCCAAACTTTGTTGGGTAACAGCAGCTCTATAGCTCTATTTGTCACGATCGGGTGCTGACTGCTTTCAGGGCTTTCAGGGCTTTCTGCTGGCAGCTGGTTAGTCCTAATGGCTCAACACCAGACGGATCGGAAGGCTGCTCAGGCAGTTCGTCAAGTTCAGTCCGAAAAGATTGGATGGATTTGCGGTCACCGTCGTGTTGTGTGTGTAACTTTTGATGGAGGATAGTTGGAAGACCATGGCTTTTGAAGCGAAGGACAAGACTGAGAGGTTTATGGATGCCGCTAAGGAGCGTGCTAGGGCTGCGATGCACGAGACCTCTCCCAAGCTGACGTCTCTTGAGAAGGGGATGCTGAAGGCTCTGAAAAGCCGTCAGCGACCTGTTAAGCACAATCAAAAGACCACGGTCCGAGGTTGAGCTGCTGTTGAAGCCCCCCTTGTTCAGCTGGAGTGTTGCAGCTAAATTCTGATGTCACTGAACTCAGCTGAGTTCGGTGACTCATTCTCCTGTTTTAGGACCAGAAGGATTTGCTGATGGTTCCGCCTGAGCCCTGTCTCTGTCGTACCCTCAACGTCTGTAGTTGTTGTGATCAGACTTGCACCAACTTTTGATTTAAAAGTAACGTGCTGATCATTATTCGCCGTTCAAAACATAAATGGAGTCTTTGTTTTTTTCGCAGCGAATTGAGTCTCAGCGCGTTCATGTACTATTCGTTTAAGTTACATTCTGAACATTCATGAGTAGAGCTAAATCATATAATCCTGAATGTAAACTTATTGGCCCCCCTCCTATGGGTGTCTAAGTCATTGAAACTTCGCCATAATGTCTGTTTTGCAATGCTGATAATTGATGCGATCTTTTGATATCAAGCTGCTTTAAAAAATGGACTCATCGCATCGCGACTCGGCGGTGAATCAAAAGCAGGTCTGCGATATCGAGTTTTTCCATTTCTTCTAAGAGCTCTTCGTAGTTCAAGGTTGACGTTGCTTCAGCTGAGCTTTGCGAGGTGACCATCTGATATCACTTTTAGATTGTTAACAAAGTAGTCGAACCGTAACGGTTTGTAAACGGACAAATGTTGCAGCGTTGGCCAGCGTGGCCTTTGAAGGAGTTTTTGCGCATGCAGAGCAGTCGCCCTGTCGCGCTTGTGACAGAGGCTTTCCATCGCATGCTCAGTGCAGGTCAGCATGACGTTTCAGTGTGCTCAAGGTCCTGCGTTATAGAAGCGATAAAGCGCTTCTGGTTTGGTCGCACACCCCATAGGTCAGAACTGGTGATCTTTCTTGTGGGTGTCTTTGCAGTGCCAGAACCCAAAACACCATCATTCCCAGACGTGCCCGCACACGGCTGTCATCTGTTGAGGCATTGAAGACAGGTTGATCGTCTCGAGAATGGATGTTGGGAATGATTGCTCTCAATTGTGAGGACGTTCTTTTATCACGCCTGGTTTTAGGTCGATGTGCCGAATTGGGCCCCTGCGTTGCTTCCGGCTGTTTTTGTTGCGCGTCCACTTGCCAGCCTTGTTTGTTGAGCCTTTTGGCTCCGATGAATGCTTGTTCCGTTGCCACTTCAGCGAGGCGGAATCCTTCACCTTTGCTGCAATACAGCCTGGTTTTTCCAATCACAGCCTTGCCTCTCGATGTTTGAACACAGCCAATTCGCCTCATCCCTCGTCTCGAGCAAGGTCCTGAAGGCGAACTTGCTTGGAGGCCTTTCCCAGTTCGTCAGCGACCACCAGCGCGTATCAACTGACACGTTCTGAATTGAACGTCACCACGATAAAGGCAATATTTCCACTACATCTCTTGAATGTGCTTCAAATGAAAGAGCAAGTATTCAGTGGGCCACAATGATAAGAATGTGGGCTTCACTCGTATCGCTTTGGTAAGCTGACTGCAAGAGCAAAGGCCTTGGTTATTCATCGAGCCAATGATGAAATCTCTGTTCATCACCCTGATTTTGATTAGTCTTGTGGGATGCTTTTATTCATCTGAGCAGAAAGCAAAAGAAGCCTGTGAAAAGTGGAGAGTGAAGCGAGCTGAAGTTACGATTACTAGCTTCAGAGATGAGCAGCCAGCTCAACCAGTCGATAGAGCTAAAGAGTTGGAGCTCGCTTTGAGTGCGATCGAGAAGGAAGATTTAAGCTCTTACAGAGATGCCGAAAAGTTTCGCGCAGAAACAAGAGCATTCCAGATTGATTTTTTCGCTGCTCTTGTGGAGGAGGATCAGGAGGGTCTTGAAATGATTGATCATCAAGTCACTGCCCGCTGGTGCAAAACAGACAGCGCGATCAGCCAAATCCTCGGTTATGAAAATAAAAAAGTTATCACAAGCGTCTGGCAGAATAAGCAAGGAGCAAAAGGTAAGGGTGAAGTGGCTAAGCACTACCGTTATTGATTGCAGCAGATCATTGACCAGTGTTATTTGATTAAGTTAGAAGGGTTAATTGTTGCCATTCTTTCTGGGTACTATTTTGAGTTAAATGCTTCTGTCGCTGGCATCGCTTCATTCTGTTCACTGGTGTTGGTCATCATTCCTTGAGCGATTGCCAGTAGGCCCACGAGTACGCCCAGAGATAAAGCGGTCAGCATTAGTCTGTTTGTGGTCATTGATCTGAACTTCTTTAATCAGCTTTGTTGCTTGCTTGGGGTAGCCTTTCTGTAATGTCAGGCCTGTCATGAACCAAATGTTTGCGGAAATTGCAAGAATTCTAGGCCTTGCTGTTTGTCTGCAGTTGTACGGTCTTGTGCATACTCTTGCTGCTAATTATGGTACCGATGAAAATAAAGCAAAGAAGATTGAAAGAGATGGTTTCTTTTCCAGTCATACCTGGAAGGTGGCGTTGGGAGGAGCTGTTTTCTTTTGGGTCTTGGTGTTCAACTGGGGTAAAACGTGCCTCAAGGCTTAGGTTTTAGTCATTGCCTGCGAGCGGCTTGATGTATTCGACCGCTTCATTCTATTGGCTGTGAAACTCTTCTTGATCTTGGGTCTCTGATCTTCGCTGACTCGCCGGTTTTTTAGTTCTTGGATGGAATTTGGAATAGTGCTTTGGCGTTTTCAGTGAACTTATGCCAGACGGCTACATGCTCGGCATAGCCATTCCAAATGTTGTCTTCAATGCGAAGGCTAAGAATTACTTCTCCTGATTCAGATGTGATCTTCAGTCTGATTCCTCCACTCCGATGAAGAACCCATGCTCCATCGCTATTTTCAAGGTCGATAAGGGCATCGTGCTCTTCTTTTGTGATGCACTTAGTCGTTAATTTGTATTTAGTGCAGTAATCAGCCAGTGCCATGAGTTCTGAAATTCCATTCAACCTTTGCATTCGCTGAATGGTTTGAAGTCTCTTTTCAATGCAGTTAGCGGTTTGGTGCCACTCCATATCGTTCCAATGGCTTTTCTCTTGTTTAGCTATTACTGCTTGCTGGTTGAGTGCAACGTAAGAGCAGCCTCGGGCAGGCAACAAAAAGGGTTCCCGGTATTCCCGAAAACCCCGTAACGACTGACGCCCCCTGATGGATTCGAACCATCGACCGACTGCTTAGAAGGCAGTTGCTCTATCCAGCTGAGCTAAGGGAGCCTTCTGGGCATTCTTGCAGTCAAACCAAAGAGCGGCATCTAAGGTTGAAGGCTGATCAAATTGCTCCATGGCACCCAGCCGGCTTACTGACAGTCAAAAGCAGGAGCTTTTAGTCCGGTATCGCTCCGGCGAGTCCAGCGCTGCTCTCGCTGCCGTTTATGGATGCAGCGCCAACACGGTCAGTCGCACAGTTCGCACTCTGCTTACTCCGGAGGAATACGACGAACTCAAGTCAGTGCGCGCTCGCGCTGCCACAACCACTCCCCAGGCTGATCAACCAGAAGCGCCTGAGCAGCCTGAAGCTGCAAAGGATCTTGGGCAACCCTCTGAGCGACTGGTTGAACCTGAGCCATTGGAGGCGGAAGACAACACGGAAGAAGACGATGGCAGCGCGAACCTCGCTCTCGATGATGCCGACGATTTCGGTCTCGACGATGCTGACGATGTCGGCGATGACGAGGCCTTCGATGGGCCATCGGATGATGTCTTCCAGGAGATCGCCGTTCTGCCTGTGGATCTCCCGCAAGTGAGCAGGGTGCAGGTCAGCTGTCGGCCTTTCGCCGCCGGCGTGCTCCCCGACAGTGTGTACATGCTGGTCGACAAGACCGTTGAGCTGGATCCAAGGCCGCTCAGTGAGTTTCCTGAACTGGGTGTTCTGAATCCCGAGGAGCTGGTTCGCCAGGCCCTCTGCTTGTATTCCAGTCCACGCTCTGCAAAGCGTCAGTGCGGACGCAGTCAGCGCGTGATCAAGGTTCCTGATACCAAGGTGTTTGAGAGCACATCTAGCCACCTGCTGGCCAGGGGGATCACTCGTCTCCTCCTAGAAGGCGCCCTTTATTCCCTCGACGCCTGATTCAACGTTGTGAGTTCGGCATCAACACCACGGCGAGGCTGCCGCCACTGATCATTCCCAGCACAGTGCTGACGCCAACAATGAATCCTGCAGGGAGAGGTGCTGTCGTCCCAACGCCGAGTTGCAGCCTGTAGCGCTCACTCAGGTTCTGCGCTCCAAGGCAAAGCACGACAAGCAAGGCGACACTGCCGCCCAGGGTGATCAGCAGCAGTCTCAGGCGCAGCAACATGCCGCGGGTTCCGCGAAGCTCTGCTCAGTCTGCCTGCTCCTGCTCTTCATGCAGTAGGGCGTAGAGCTCACGTCGTGATCGTCCAGCGCTCTTGGACAGATCCTTCGCTGCATCGCCGGGCTTCATGCCTTGCTCGATCAGTGCTGCCAGTTGCTGACGGCATTGGGCGTCATTCATGGCGACTGGTTCCTGTTGCGGAGCCCCACCCAGTACCAGGGTGAATTCACCCTGGGGAGGGTGTTCCTTGAAATGAGTCAGGGCAGCGATCACAGTTGGTCCCACCTGTTGTTCATGACGCTTGGTCAGTTCACGAGTGACTTGTAGAGCACGTTGATCACCACAGAGTTCCTGGAGTTCTTCCAGCAGTTTCACCAGTCGATGCGGAGCCTCGTAAAGCACGGTGGTGCGTCGTTCTGAAACCACCGCTGCCAATTGTTCGCGCCGCTCGCGCCCCTTGGCCGGCAGAAACCCTTCAAAGCAGAAGCGGCCACATGGAAGGCCACTGCTGACCAGCGCTGTGGTGGCAGCGCAGGGACCGGGAATACAGATCACGGTATGGCCGGCTTGTCGTGCTGCAGCCACAAGCTCTTCTCCAGGGTCACTGATCCCGGGTAATCCTGCATCGCTGATCACGGCTACGCTTTGGCCGCTGCTGAGTTCATTCAGCAACTGGGGAATGCGGCGATGGGTGTTGTGCTGATGAAAGCTGCAACGGCGTGCTTTCGATCCCAGGGCTGTGAGCAGTTGTCCGCTGTGGCGAGTGTCTTCACAAGCAATGGTGTCCACTGCGATCAGCAGGGCCCGTGCTCTCGGTGAAAGGTCGCCTAAATGACCGATCGGTGTACCCACCAGATACAGAACACCGGATTCCGGTTCGGCGCGCTGCTTCACAATGGCTCCGCCCAGATCACTCCATGATGCCGACTGTGATGAACCTGCCTGCCGGCATCAGTCAGGACAGCCTTCTTGAGGCACTGCGCCCTCTCTGCTGGGGAGCTGCAGACATTCTGCGAGCCTATGCCCGCGGTGAGCAGCCTCCCCATGGCTTCTCACGGGCGTTGAGTGTGGACAATGGTGGAGAGGGACCTGTGTCTGCGGCGGATCTGGCCGTGAATCAGTGGCTGCTGGATGGTCTGCATGCAGCGTTTCCCGATGCTGGTTGGACCTTGCTCAGCGAGGAGACGGCCAAGGAGCAACTCACTGAGGGCGAGCCATTGCCTGCCGAATGGCTCTGGATTCTGGATCCTCTTGATGGCACCAAGGATTTTTTGCAAGGCACTAATGAATACGCGGTTCATCTGGCGTTGGTGCAAGGTCAGCGTCCGGTGATTGGTGTGGTGTTGCTTCCGGAGGTGAATGAGCTGTGGTTCGGTCTGGTGGGTGATGGCAGCTGGTGTGAAGATCGCAGCGGCAAGCGCAGCCCCGTGCGCTTCAGCGACCGCAGTGCTGAGGGCGAACTGATCATGGTGGCGAGTCGCAGTCATCGGGATGATCGCCTGGAGCGACTGATCGCGGCTCTTCCTCTCGCCGGCTCCAAGGCGGTCGGCAGTGTGGGCTGCAAGGTGGCCACCATCCTGCGCGGTGAGACTGATCTCTACATCTCGCTTTCAGGCAAGAGTGCCCCCAAAGACTGGGATATGGCAGCCCCTGAGGCCGTTTTGCTGGCGGCTGGTGGTGCCTTCACCCATGCGGACGGTCGTCCGCTCTCTTACAACACTGGTGATGTGCGTCAGGCCGGTTGTCTGATCGCTAGCCATGGGAAAGCCCATGCCGCGCTTGAAAAGCGAGCGGCAGGGGCCATGCAGACAATTGATCCTGGTTTTCAGGTCTGAAGCGACCCCTCAGGAGAGGGGCGCAACGGGTGTGGGGGCAGGTTCCGGCTCCGTGTCTTCCCCGTTCTGGGGCACACCGCGCAGGGTCAGGTTGATGCGGCCGCGGTTGTCGATTTCGCGGACACGAACGGTGACCTCGTCGCCCACCTTCACCACGTCTTCCACCTTCTCGACCCGAGCTTCTGAGAGCTGGGAGATGTGGATCATGCCCTCCTTGCCAGGGAGGATCTCCACAAAGGCGCCGATCGGAATGATCCGGGTGATCGAACCGCTGAACACCTCGCCCTCATTCACCTTGCGTGTGAGGCCTTCGATGATCTTCTGAGCTTCATCAGCCGCCGCACCGTCATGGGACGCGATGGTGACAATGCCGCTGTCTTCGATATCGATCTTGGTGTTGGTGCGTTCGGTGATCCCCTTGATGGTGCGGCCACCAGGACCAATCACGGTGCCGATCAATTCCGGGTCAATGCGGAAGCTGAGCAGGCGTGGGGCATGGGGTGACATGCCATCACGGGGGGTGTCAATCGCCTCCAACATCTTTTCGAGGATGTGGAGACGGGCAGGACGCGCCTGGTTGATGGCCTCGGCAATGGTTTTGATCTCCAAACCGGTGATCTTCATGTCCATCTGCAGGGCGGTGATGCCCTTGTCGGTTCCGGCCACCTTGAAGTCCATGTCGCCGAGGAAGTCCTCGATGCCCTGGATATCGGTGAGGATTCGAACCTCTTTGCCCTCTTTGATCAGACCCATGGCGGCACCGCTGACGGGTGCTTTCAACGGCACGCCGGCGTCCATCAGGGCCAGGGTGCTGCCGCACACTGAACCCATTGAGGTGGAGCCATTGGAGCTGAGAACCTCACTCACCACCCTCACCACATAGGGGAAGGTGTCCTTTGCAGGCAGCACGGGCAAGATGGCCCGCTCGGCTAGTGCTCCATGGCCGATTTCGCGCCTGCCAGGGGAGCGCATCGGCTTGGTCTCGCCCACCGAGTAGGGAGGGAAGTTGTAGTGATGGAGATAGGTCTTCTCAGTGTTGGGGTTGAGATCGTCCATCTCCTGGGCATCGCTGGGTGTGCCGAGGGTTGCGGTCGACAGCACCTGCGTGAGGCCGCGCTGGAACAGACCAGAGCCATGCACTCGCTTGGGCAGCACGCCGGCGGCCGCGCTGATCGGACGCACCTGATCGAGACTTCTGCCGTCAACACGCTTGCCGTCCTTGACAATCTGCTGACGCATCAGCTTCTTGGTCAGGGCTTTGAAGCTGGTTGGCAGTGCTTTGCCGTTGCCTGAAACCAGTTGACGGACGGGGTCTGAGTCCTTCAGACCATCAATGGTTTCCGCGGTTTGATCACGGATGGCATCGAGCTTTTCGTCGCGCTCGGCTTTGCTCTGATCGAACTGGCTGAGCACATCGCCAATCGACTTAGTGCAAGCCTTCTCCAGATACACCGGCAGGGTGGTGTCTTCGCTTGGAGCCTCGGGCTTCACCTGCTCGATTCCAGCGTCTTTAAGTATGGATTCCTGAGCCTTGATCAGCTCACAAACCGCTTCGTACCCGAAGTCGATCGCTTCAATCACATCCCCTTCAGGCAACTGATTCGCCCCGGCCTCAACCATCACCACTCCATCGGGGGTGCCGGCCACGACCAGATCGAGATCCCCGCGTTCGATCTCGCGGAAGCTGGGGTTGAGAACAAAGTCGTCGCCCAGAAGGCCAACCCGGACCGCGGCCATCGGTCCTTGGAAAGGAATGCCCGCCAACAGTGTCGCCATTGAAGCGCCAGTCACCGAAAGCACATCCGCAGGGACGCGCTCATCGAGAGACATGCAGGTGGCCACGATTTGGATGTCGTCTCTCATCCAGCTGGGGAAGAGAGGCCGCATCGGCCTGTCGATCAAACGGCAGATCAGTGTCGCTCGCTCGGGAGGTCTCCCCTCACGTCGCATGAAACTTCCTGGAATGCGCCCTGCTGCATAAAGGCGCTCTTCGTAGTCGCAGATGAGGGGAAGGAAATCGATGCCTTCGCGCCCTTTGGATCGGGTGGCTGTGACGAGCACCGAAGTGTCACCGCATTCGATCATCACCGAGCCACCGGCCTGGGGGGCATACCGCCCCGTGGTCAACCGAATCTCCCGACCGTCAAAGGAGATCGACTGTGTCTGACCTTGCACTGTTGTTTATGTCTTTCTGTCAAAGCTGATTCTGGCACTTCACAGGATTGAAATGTCAATCCCATTGAATCCAATTCGATTCGCTTTGTGACATCCATCAAAAAAGGAGGTGTTCAAACACCTCCTCCACTGCATCACTTTTGAGCAGACTTTCGACAAATCACCAGCTGGATTTCACCACGCCGGGAAGCTCACCTTTGTGGGCACGTTCGCGCAGTTGATTGCGGCAAAGGCCAAAGTCGCGATAAACACCTCTGGGTTTGCCCGTGGCCCAGCAGCGGTTGCGCATGCGGGTGGGAGCACTGTTGCGAGGCAGTGCCTGGATCTTGCGATGGATTTCAAGGCGCTCCATGGGGTCCCGCGCTGCTTTGAAGGCGGCCATCAGGGCAGTCCGCTTGGCTGAGAAGCGCTCAACCATCTTCTTGCGCTTCGCATCGCGGGCGATCATCGACTTCTTGGCCATGCAGCGAATGAAATGGAGCAGTTCAATTAGCAACCATACAGTTTCATTGGCCAATCAATTGACGCACCACAGGTAACTGGCTCGTGTCACGCACGATCAGCAACACACTGAGGCCGAGCACCAACAGTAGACTAGATTGCATCACAGCCAGCTGAAACCGTTCCGGCAGTGGGCGTCCGCGCAGACCCTCGAGCAGTAGAAACACCAGCTGTCCGCCGTCGAGCAGCGGCAGGGGCAAAGCGTTAAGGACGGCCAGGTTGATCGAGATCAGCGCCAGAAAGAGGGCGAGACCCGAGCCTCCCTGACTTGAGAGCTGGGCACCCACTTCCACAATTTTCACAGGGCCTGAAATCTGCTGAGCGGTGGCGCCGAAATTGGTGAACAAGCTTGCATAGCCCGACACCGTTCTGCTGAAGAGCCCGCCGAACTGTTGGCTAGACACGCTGATCGCCTCCAGCAGCGAGCGCACGGGACGGGTGGAGCCGCTGACGACTTCCTGAAGCTGGGCGCCAATACGACCGACACCCTGCTGGTCGGCTGGCGTGAGCTGGAGCGGAGTGAGCACATCGTTACGCAACACCTGCAGCTTGAGCGGCTGACCAGGGCTGTTGCGGATCGGGTCGACGGCGGCCTGGACGGCCGGCTCTCCACGGCCGAGATCAATGGCGTCGATCGACAGGATGCGGTCGCCAGGTTTGAGTCCAGAGAGAGCTGCCGGTTCACCGCCTTGCACGCTCATCACCATCACGCCTGGTCCTGGTTCTCCAGGGACTCCAGTGGTGGCGGTGTGTCCCACAAGAACCAACCAGGCCAGCAGCAGATTGGCCAGCACGCCAGCGCTGATCACCAAAATCTGCTGAGGAATCGGCCGATTACGCAGTAGATCCGGATCGTCTTTGGGAATGTCGCTCTCTTCATCATCTTCGGGGAATGAAACGAATCCACCCAGGGGAAGCAATCGCAGTGCGTAGGTCACACCCCCCTGCTCGGTTTTGAGCAAGGCTGGCCCAAATCCCACTGAAAAGCCGTTGACGCGAATGCCCTGCAGTCGGGCAGCCAGAAAATGGCCCGCTTCATGAATGACTATCAACAGCCCCAGAGCCAGCAGTGAGGCCAGAACGTTCATGGAACCCGTTTCAATCAGCTCATTCTGGCTGGATTTTGTCCCCACCGAAGTAAGGCACGAGTGCCTTAGGCAGCAACACACTGCCATCGGACTGCTGACCGTTCTCAAGCAGAGCGGCCATAGTGCGGCCGATCGCCAGACCGCTGCCATTCAGGGTGTGCACCAGCCGTGTCACTTTCCCTTCCTTGGTGCGGATCGAGGAACGCCGTGCCTGGAAATCACCGCAGACGCTGCAACTGGAGATCTCCCGGTAGGCACCAGCGCCTGCGAGCCACACTTCAAGGTCGTAGGTTCGCGACGCGGAAAATCCCAGATCACCTGTGCAGAGTTCCAACACCCGGTAGGGGAGTTCCAGAACCTGAAGCACTGCCTCCGCATCCGCTGTGATCTGCGCGTGAGCTTCGGCTGAGTGGTCGGGGTGCACAAACCAGTACAGCTCCACTTTGTTGAACTGGTGCAATCGGATCAGGCCTCGGGTGTCTCGGCCGTAACTCCCCGCTTCCCTGCGGAAACACGGGCTATAGGCCACGTACTTCAAAGGCAGCTGATCTCCTGGAATGATTTCGTCGCGATGCAGAGATGTGACCGGAACTTCTGCCGTGGGCGTCAGCCAGAGATCGTCCTCAGCACAGCGGAAGCTCTCTTCAGCAAACTTCGGCAGCTGGCCTGATCCTGTGAGACTGGCGCTATTCACCAGTACAGGTGGCAGCACCTCTCGGTAGCCCTTGCTGCCATGCAGGTCGAGCATGAAATTGATCAGAGCGCGCTCCAGGCGAGCGCCCTGGCCGAACAGGGTCACGAATCTGCTTTGGGCAATGCGTACGGATCGCTCGCTGTCCAGCAGCCCGAGACGGTCAGCGATGGCCCAATGCTCTTCAAGGCCCTCTTGTTGGCGTGGGACGCCCCAGCTGCGCACCTCGATGTTGTCGGTTTCATCCTTGCCATGAGGGCTGTCGGCCGATGGCAGATTGGGAAAGGTGAGCAGTTGTTCCTTCAAGCGTGAGGCGAGCTGCTTCTCCTCGTCCTCGAGAACGGACACCTTCTGCTTGATGGTGTTGCCTTTCTGACGCAGATCCGCGACTTCGGCCCCCTTGGGATCGGCACCGGCTTTGATTTTTTGGCCCACATCCTTGCCGATGCGGTTGCCCTCCGCCTGGAGAGTGCTGCGCTCTTGTTCGAGATCCCTTTGATGCTGTGCTAACTGCTGCAGGGAGCTGAGATCCACATCCAGGCCTCGGCGTCCCAGCTGAGTCGCAATCAGCTCAGGGTTCTCTCGCACCAGACGCTGATCGAGCACAGGGGTTCGGATGGTTGCGCCGGCAGCTTAGGCGTCAGCTGTCAGCGCAGTGTTTGCTCTCAGATAACCTGGCCTACCATCACAGCCGCCACGGCTGAGAAGAGGGTGATCCCCAGGGCTGTGACAGGGTTCTGGCCTTGAGCGACGGCAACCGTGGTAATCACCCCGGCTCCCAGGCAGGCAGCTGCCAATTGAGTGGTGATTTCAGAGGAACGGTTCAATTCCGGTCTTTCGGCGGTTCCTGGAACTTACGGAGCCTGACAGGGTTCGTCTTGGGCTGAGGGGGTGGATTGTTACGCCGCGTCAGGGTTCGTTACGGCTCGCAATGATGCGGGTCTGGCCCGCCCAGCACTGGCCCATTGCTTGAGGCTTTCCATCTGCTCCCTTGCCGTGCGAGACAGAGGCACAAGTTGCGATGCCGCCAGGATCATGTCGCTTTCCGTGAGCTCACGGATGTCGGCGAAGGCGAGATGCATCGCTTCAATCACCACCTGTTCCAACTCAGCGCCGGAGTAGCCGTCCGTGCGATCGACCACGGTTGAGAGCGGCAGATTGAGGCCAGGGCGACGCCGTTGCAGGTGAAGGCTGAGGATGCTCAGACGCTCCTCTCTCGACGGCAGATCCAGCAAGAAGATTTCATCAAATCGTCCCTTCCGCAGCAGCTCCGCCGGTAAACGCTCCACTCCGTTCGCGGTGGCCACCACAAACACCGCAGAGCGTTTCTCTGCCATCCAGGTGAGCACGGTGGCCAGAACACGCTGACTGGTGCCTCCGTCACTGCGGCTGTCATTGCCGAATCCCTTGTCGATCTCATCGATCCATAGAACGCAGGGCGCCATCGCTTCCGCCCGCTGAATCATGTCGCGGGTTCTGGCTTCACTGGCTCCAACCAGGCCGGAGAAGAGTCGGCCCACATCCAGGCGAAGAAGTGGCATCGACCAGCTATGGGCGATTGCTCTTGCTGTGAGGGACTTGCCGGTACCCTGTGGTCCCACCAGGAGCACCCCTCGAGGCAGGGGAAGTCCGAAGCGGCGTGCATCGTCGTTAAAGGCTCTGTGTCGTTGATCAAGCCAATGCTTGAGCGTTTCGAGCCCGCCGATGTCGCCAGGTGTTGCATCGGTTCGGCAGAACTCCAGCACTTCGCTGCGGGCCAGAGAAAGTCGTTTTTCCTCCAGAACATCGACGAGGTCCTCGCGGCTGAGTGATCCACGTTGTGCGAGTGCTTTGGCGGCCACATGCCTCACCCTTGCTTCGCTCAGGCCGCAGCAGGCATGGGTGAGTTCCTCGAGCACATCAGCTTCCAGGGCCCGACCGCTGGCTCGGGCGATGTTGGCCAGCAGTGTTCGCAACTCCTGCTCCTGGGGCAAGGGCAGGTCCATCAGCGTCAGGGCTTCATCCAGGTCGGCTGGAGGCGTCCATTGCCCGCAGGTCACGATCAAGGTGTGTGGCGTGGTTCGCAGTTGGCTGGCAAGGTTCCGCAGCATGCGAGCAATTCCTGGGTCCTCACAGAACCGGTGCACATCCTTGAGCAGCAGTAGTGTTGGACTGGAAGGGGAGCGCTCCTGCAGCCACTGCAGCACCGCCATCGGCTGTCGGGCGCCCAACTGCTCCTGGCCCAAGGCGCCACTGAGGCCTCCCACGAAATCCCAGCAGGTCAGTGTGCGATCGGGAAGTCGCTCCGAGGTCTGGCGTAGCAGCGTTTCCACGCGCTCTTCCTCATGGCTGCGGATCCAGATCAGCGGTGTGCCCGATCGGATCAAGAGATCCAGCTGTGCGATCCAGTTATCAGTCATGGTTCGTCCCGTTGCGTTGCATCGACGACTGCAGATTCTTCAGGGCCTGCCAGCGGGGATCGGGTGTTGTCTCCCTGCTGGTTGCGGAAGTGTCCAATGGTTTTTGAGGCATTCCTGGGCAATGCTCCCCACAGCGATTAACGACTGACATCTGAAGGCTCAGTTGTTCGAACACCCAGCGTTCTGGTTCGAAATCAGCGCGTGGGTTCAGGCACTCCATAAGGCCATCGGGGGACGTCGGGTCGAGCCCTGCTTCGGCGAGATGATCGTCGCTCGGTTCTTGGCCCAGCCAGATCAGTTCCTTGGAGTCGGCGCTGAGCTGTTGGTTGAAGTGACCGAGACAACGGTCGCAGCGCAGGCAGACGATGGTCTGCACTGAACCTTCAACCTCGAGGAGGTTGCCGAGATGTTCTGCCCTGAGCGTGCCTCGCACGGGGGTGAGGCTGGGCATCTCATCGAGTTGACCATCCACTGACCAGACCCTGGAGGTTCCCAGAGCTTGTAGCTCCCTGAGCGGTACCGGCTCAAGGCCGGGAATCATTTGTTGCCGCCCTTTGGCTCGAAAGGCAATCGGCTTCCAGGAACACCACCGGCTGCAGCTGGTGCAGGTTCCTGCTTGAGCTGTTCGTCCAGGATGGCCTGCAGATTGTCCGGTAAAGCTTCACGAGTCAGCAGGAAGGTCTGCAAAGCCTGGAAGATATTGGCGATCACCATATAAAGCAGAACGCCGGCCGGCAGAGGGAAGAACAGAAACATTCCCGTGATCATCACCGGAGTGATCTTGTTGGCTGTGGACTGCTGCGGATTCGCAGGCATGCCCATTCCCGACAGCAGCTGGGAAATGAACAGGCTCAGACCAAAAGAGCCCACGAGGATGGCGATATCCCAGTTGACGGCTCCGTCGGTGTAGAAGCCCACCTGCCCAAGAGCCTTGATGAACAGGAAACCGCTGCGGGCGGCCAGACCGGGGATCTTGCCTTCAACGGTCGCGTCACCGGGAGCCAGCGCTGTGATCTCTCCGGCTTCGGAGACCAACACGATCGATTCGCCTTTGGTGACCGTCCAATCAGGCAGGAAAGACTTGCCGTTCTCGACACCGTTTAAGACCTCTGAGAACGCCTCTCCGCTTTTGGTCTGGAGCTGGATCTGGACGCTGTCACCGGTGCCGATCTTGGTTCCACCGGGCAGGCTGGCGATCACCGGGACGTGATCAGTCTCCGTGACGAAGATCGAATGGCTCGCACTGCTGAACGGTTTTGGCTCCACCGCTGCGATTTGCTCGGCGGGCAGCACTTTGAGATTGAGTGTGTAGGGAACGTCCGCGAACGGTGACCCACGCAGCGTGGCGAACAACGCAAACAGGATCGGCATCTGCACCAAGAGGGGCAGGCAACCAGCCAGCGGGCTGCCGAACTCCTTCATTAATTTGCCCAGCTCCTCTTGCTGTTTCTGAGGGTTGCTGGCAAAGCGAGACTTGATCTCGGCCTGTCGCTTCTGCATCACCGGCTGGGCGATGCGCATGCGCCGTGCGCTGCGGATGGATCCTGCGCTGAGCGGGAACAGAGCCAGGCGGATCACCACCGTGAGAGCCACGATCGCGAGCCCGTAGCTGGGAACCAATCCATAGAAGAAATCCAGGATCGGCAGCAGCAGATTGTCGGAGATGTAACCGATCACGATGGCGTTCCGATGGGCGGTGAAGGGTGATGCCAGTGTGCAACAGCGTCGAGGCCGTTGCGTTGACGTTCAGAATTAGGCAGCGAAGCCTTTGCTTGGAATGCTGTCAGTGCTGGAACCGTTGGATTCGGGCCTGCTCTTGATGCGTTCCTGGATGTAGGTCTCGACCTCCCGGAAGTTCGGCATCGAACGAAGCTCCAGTCGTGATCCATCCGTGAGCACGAGAACCATGTCTCCCCATGCGCCAAAACCACGGGGTACGCAGCGCACCTCACGGATCTGGCTGTAGACCACCTGGCTGCGGTCTTTGCCCATCCAGCCGCCGCTCACGGACACCCGTCGACTGGTGATGCGGAAGCGCAGCCACAGAGTCCTCACGATGGCCCCCACGGTGAATGGCAGGCCAATCAGGGTGAAGCCCAGAAGAACGTTGAAGATGAGATCCCCTTTTGCAGGGCCGCCCTCGTAAAAGGTGTTTTCCTGTATTGAGCTGGTCATGACTTCAGGCCCGCCTGTATAAGCAATCTGTCGCATTCTTCCAGTAAGTCGCGATCCTCTGTGGCTGCTCCAGGCTTCAAACTGACCAGAAGCCATACGCTGGCGTGTTCTGGTGCATGTTCGAATCTCGAACGCAGATGATCATGCAGGCGTCGCCTCAATCGATTCCTGATCACGGCGCGCTTGCTTACCTTGCTGCTGATTACCACTGCCACCCGGCAGGTTGCAGGACTGCTAGGGCTGACCGACCCCTTCGGAGTCGCCGGTCGTTTGAGCAAGGAATTGTGGGCTGATGCCCTTCTGAGCACCATCAAGGTGCCGTGGAAGCGTTTGCCTTTCCGATGCAGATGGTCAAAACAGCGATGGCCGCGCAGACGCATGGATGCCGGCAGGACCATCGCAGCAATCCGAATGAATCAAACGGACAGGCGTGAACGTCCGCGCTTGCGGCGGCTGCGAATCACACGACGTCCAGTGTGCGTACGCATGCGCACTCTGAAACCGGAAACGCGCCTGCGCTTGCGACTTGTGCCTCCGAGGGTTCGTTTCGTCATGGGATTTTTCCGGCGCCCGGCCTTTCGTCAAGAAGCGAGTTTATCAGCCGGGTCAGTCGATATCCACAAGCCAGCTGCCGAGGTAGCCAGATATGGGAACGTCTCCGGGGGCTTGCGCCAGGGCATTGAACTGGAACATTCCCCCCTGGCTCGGGTTGAAGACGTTCATCACGACGGCGTAGGTGCCGCCAGTAGGAATCGGAGTGTCGGGAAAAACTTCAATGGCCGTTTGTTTCTCGTTGACTTCAAACACCGCCGGAAGCACTTCTGTGCATTTGCTTCGAGCGAGCACTCCTCCCATCTTCATCTTGCAAAGGGATAAAGCTTCTGGACGAATTTTTGCATCGAAATAACTGGGAACAGTGATGCTTAACTTGAGGATCGCGGTTTTGCGATCCTTCTTGCGCAGCATGAAGTAGTACTCCGAGCGATCACTTCGGCGTTGGCTGCTTTGTACGAAGTAGAGCTTGCGATAACCAGCGTCTGAATCCCATCTGAATTCCAGAATTGAAGGTGTGTTCTGTGCAACGGCAGGCTTGATCAAGCTGGGCAGCAGAGCCGCTCCGCCGATGATTCCGCAGCCGATCAGAGCTGTCACACCAGCACTGAGTTTTGGAGTGGGAGGAAAAAGTCGTTTCATCGTGATTCCGGAGCAGTCGGCGCGAATGCCGTGAGTCGTGAACGGATTGTCCTGAGAATCTCCCGAATGCAGGTGCTTCGGGGGTCGGCCCCTGATCTGTCAGTTGTGACCAGATCGGTCCGGGCGCAGACGTGCGGCTGCCCTCAGGTACGGATGGTGCAGCGGCCGATCAGCAGGGATCCAGGCGTGGGCGAGCAGCCGGATACAACGTGCAAGATCCCCCTGGACGACCATCTGCTGCACATCCAGAAGGGCCACGTCCTCCCAACCTGATCGGTGGCGCGCCGCCGCTGCGGGAAAGCTGGCGTCCAGGTCAGCGGTCACGGAGAACGTCACAGAGACCAGCAGGTCGGGATCCAGAGCGTTCTGATCCATCAGGGCATCCACCAGCTCGGCAACAGCCTCTCGAATGGCGTTTGCGCTGTTGTCAGCGCAGGTGGTGGCACCGCGCAGACCTCGCAGCAGCCGGGGGACTGTCATGGCCTGTACATCCAGAGGGGTTGGCCGCTGAGCTCAAGTTCCGTGGTCAGCAACTGATCGAGTCGCAGCAGCAGGCTTGATCCAGGCAGGCCCTGCAGGAGACGCTTGCGCGGCTTACCAAGGGTCACCGGTCGGCAGCGCTCTTCATCAAGCTCAGCCAAACGGGCTGCCACCAATCGAGCCTGCTCTTCGTCGCCCAGTTCATCAACAAGTCCGAGATCTTTGGCCTGTGCTCCACTGAACACCCGCCCATCAGCGAAGGTCCGGACCTTGTCCTTGTCCAGCCCACGGCCCTCGGCAACGGCGCAGACGAACTGGTCGTAACTGCTGTCGATCAGGCTCTGGAGCAGCTCTCGCTCCTCAGGACTGAGGGCCCGGTCAGGGGAAAGAATGTCCTTGAAAGCACCGCTCTTCACGGTTTCGAAGCGGATACCGACCTTCGCAAGCAGTTCCGAAAGGTTGTTGCCCCGCAGAATCACACCGATCGAGCCGGTGATCGTGCCGGGATTGGCCACGATCGAATCGGCTGCCACGCCGACATACACACCTCCGGAGGCGGAAATGTTGCCGAAGCTGGCCACAACCTTGCAGCCTTTTTCACGCAGCCGCAGCAGAGCTGCATGAATTTCCTGACTGTCGCCGACCGTTCCTCCTGGACTATCGATCCGCAGCAGGAGAGCTGGAAACTCCCGCTCCTGCACCTCGCGCAGAGCCTTCAGCACCCTGCGTCGTGTCGAGCCACTGATCGCGCCCTCAATGACGATGCGCGCCATGCGGCGTTTGGACTTGCGGCGCCACAACCACCCCATGATCCTCTGTTCAACTCGCCGGATCTTAAAAAGGACCCTGTCCGCCTAATTCCATGACGACCTTGCAGCGCTGGCTGCTGATGGTGTTGCCCTTCGCTCTGTGGGGTACTGCAATGGCGGCCATGGCCCCTCTGGTGGAGTCGGGCGGGGCTCTTTTGGTGGCCTGTCTGCGTCTGCTTCCTGCTGGCATCGTGCTGCTGATCGCCGTGCCTTTCTTGGGAAGAAGGCTGACCGTTGATCCTGCTGACCGTGGCTGGTTTCTGGTGTTCACCCTCGTGGATGCCATTCTCTTCCAGTTTTTTCTGGCCAAGGGCCTTCAGGGCACTGGTGCAGGCCTCGGATCGGTTTTGATCGATTCGCAGCCCCTGATCGTGGCTCTGCTCGCACGCTGGCTGTTCGCGGAATCAATCAATCCGATTGGCTGGATCGGCCTTGTGGTCGGGCTGTCCGGCATCGTCTGTCTTGGCGTCCCTGCACCGCTGCTCCAGCACTGGTGGTTGCAGGCTGATCTTTCCGATCTGCAGGCCGGATGGCAGGACGGCACGGGCTGGATGCTGCTGGCGGCACTGGCGATGGCTTTGGGCACTGTGCTGTGTCGCTTCGCTTGCAAAAACAGTGATCCCGTGGCGGTCACCGGGTGGCACATGGTGCTGGGTGGAGTGCCTCTGCTCGTCTGGCATGGTCTCGACCCCAGCACAGCTCTGATCCCAGCTTGGTCGGCCCTCGACTGGGCTCAGATGGCCTATGCCTCGCTTCTGGGCAGTGCTCTGGCTTATTCCCTGTTTTTCTGGTTCGCGAACCGCGAGGACCTCACCGGTTTCAGCACGCTGGGCTTCCTTACGCCAGTGTTTGCGCTTGCCTCCGGGGGAGTGTTGCTGGGAGAACGCCTCGACACCCTGCAATGGTTGGCAGTGCTGTTGGTGCTGATCTCAGTGCTGTTGGTGAGTCAGCGACAGCGACTCTGGGAGCCCTGGGTTTCGGCGTCGATCACCCGTCCTGGAGACCTGAAGGCATGACCGATCGTCCCCTGACTCTTGTGCTGGTGAGCACACCCGTCGGACAGCTCGGCAGCGGCCGGGGTGGTGGTGTTGAGCTCACACTCGGATCATTGGTGAAAGGCCTTGCCCAGCGTGGCCATCGTCTTCACCTCGTTGCCCCGGAAGGCTCCTGTTCACCGGTGACGGATGAGCGGGTGACACTCCACACCGTTGTGGGTGTTGATCAGCCGAGTTGGCAGCATGCGGACCGGAATGCTTCGATGCAGATTCCCACTAATGCTGTGCTGCCTCGTCTCTGGGATCGGGCGCTTGAACTGGCCAGCGATGTTGATGCACTGCTCAATTTCGGATACGACTGGCTGCCGCTTTGGCTCACTCCCCACGTCGGGCCGAAAATTTTTCACCTGGTGAGTATGGGATCCGTGTCTGCGGTGATGGACTGTGCTGTGGCTGATCTGGCTCGCTGGGATCAGCGCCGCCTCGCCTTTCATACCTGCCGGCAGGCCAACGACTTCGCCCTGGTTGAGACGCCTGAGGTTGTGGGTAATGGTTTTGATCTCTCCCGCTATCAGCTGCAGCTCACAACGGATGGTCCCCTTGGCTGGGCTGGACGAGTGGCGCCTGAAAAGGGGCTTGAGGATGCGGCATCAGTTGCAGCTCAGCTTGGTGAGACGCTGCGTGTCTGGGGGCTGGTCGAAGACGAGGCCTATGCCATGCGCGTGGAGAGTGCTGTCCCCGCAGGAACAATTGAATGGTGTGGCTTCAAGCCCACCGCGGAGCTGCAGCGCGAACTTGGCGGGTGCAGAGCGCTGCTCAACACACCGAAGTGGAACGAGGCCTACGGCAATGTTGTGGTTGAGGCCTTGGCCTGTGGTGTGCCGGTGATCGCCTACGACCGCGGCGGTCCTGGAGAGATCATTCAGAACGGCGAAACCGGTTGGCTGGTGGCTCCCGATGATCGGGAAGCTCTTGCCAAAGCAACACTTCAGGCGTCGGCCATCGACCGTGTTGCTTGCCGTCGCTGGGTTGAGCGCTGCGCGAGTCAGGACGGATTGGCAACTCGGGTCGAAGCCTGGATCCGCAGAGGCCTGACACCAGGGGATGGCACCATCTCCTGATGACAGCGGATTCATCAGCCTCGACTTCTTCAGTTGTTTGTCTAACCGCTCGGCAGCGACGGCATGGAATGCTGCTCATCCTTGTGCTGGCAGTGGCGATCTTCTGCTGGAAGCTCGGCAGCACCGGTCTCGTTGATGAAACGCCTCCTTTATTCGCGGCATCGGGCCGCGCCATGGCAGAGACCGGTGACTGGCTAACGCCCAGAGTCAACGGGTTGCCCCGGTTCGATAAGCCACCCCTGGTGTACTGGCTGATGGGTCTGGGATATGCCTTGCCGACAGGGAGTATTTGGGACCCGCTCGGCACTTGGGCGGCCCGTTTGCCTTCGGCTCTGGCCTCGGTGCTGACCATGCTCGCTCTCGGGGACACCCTGCTGCGCTATTCAGTGCGAGGCGATTTGTTTCCGCGTCGGACGGCCATCGCCGCAGCCCTGGCTTTTGCCCTGTCTCCGCTGGTGCTGATCTGGAGCAGAACCGCTGTCAGTGATTCGTTGCTCACTGGGATGCTCGCTCTCAGCCTGCTCTGCCAATGGCGCTGCTACGCGAGTGGATCGGGTCGTCGTTGGTGGCTGGCCTGGATTGTTCTGGCCTTCGCCGTGCTGACCAAGGGCCCGGTGGCGGTTGTGCTTACAGGCATCACCCTGGTGCTGTTCGCCTTGATTCGCCGGGATCTCTCAGGATTGTGGACGTCTCTGAGGCCTTTGCAAGGACTTGTGATCACAGGCCTGATAAGTCTTCCTTGGTATGCAGCCGAGCTGCTGGTGGAGGGCCAGCCTTTCTGGGACAGCTTTTTTGGATATCACAATCTTCAGCGCCTCACCAGCGTGGTGAACGACCATCTGCAGCCCTGGTGGTTTTTCGGACCTGTGCTGGTGGTGGCGTCATTTCCCTTCACCCCGCTGCTGGTCTTCGGGCTGGGACGGGTGATTGCCGATTTCGCGGGAGGCGCTTCCTCGCGGCGCATTCCCGTCCGCGAAAGCCTCGGCCATTTCGCCGGCTGCTGGTTGCTGGCGGTGTTTCTGCTGTTCACTGCAGCGGCAACGAAGTTGCCCAGCTACTGGCTTCCTGCCACACCGGCTGCCGCCTTGCTGATTGCCTTGACCGCCCTTCCCCCCTCTCTTCGGCAGCGCAAGGGTTTGTTGATTGCCTGGTGGTCAACTGCGCTCTGCACAGTGATCCTGTCGGCTGGTCTGCTGGCATCGCCCCTCTGGATTCCTCTGATTCAGGATCCGGAGATGCCGACACTGCCGGCTGAGCTGATGGCCAGTGGCTTGGTGATCAGGGCTGCGGTGTGCTTCCTGGTTGCCGTCCTGCTTGGAACCAGGAGTTTCTGGGGCGCTGTGTACGGACGACTGCTGGGCTGGCAGGGACCGATGGTGCTGTTTCAGCTCATTGCGCTCGTGCCGATGATCCAGCTTGGGGATCGGGTTCGTCAGCTGCCGGTGCGCCAGGTCGCACAACAGGTTGTTGCGCAACGCCGGCCAGGGGAACCTCTGGCGATGGTTGGTGTGCTCAAGCCTTCACTCCACTTCTATACAGACCAGGTGGTGCTCTACGAAGGCCAATCAAATTCTGCGTTCGTCAACCTCGCTGATCGTCTCAGCCGTGAGCAGCGACAAGGTTTCCAGGGTTTGCCTCGCACGGAGGTCGATGCGTCGCCCTCGGTGCTGGTTGTCATCAACCAGGGCACTGCAGCCAAGCAGCACTGGCAGGGCCTCAAGCCGCAGAAACTGGGGAGTGCCGGCATCTACGAGTTGTGGCGTTTGGACAGGTCTCTCCTTGAGCAGCGTGCTGCGGATTTGCGCAAGGAGGGTGTGGATCTCACCTGGACACGACCACGACCCGAACGCTACTAATCGCGTTCACCCGGCTTCGACAACTCGCTCAGCTGGATACGACGGCAGAAGCTGCAATGGCCCCACTGGGCCATTTCTCCCATGGGAGAGGGCGTTCCACAACGGGGACATGCCGCGATGCCATGCACATCAATACGACTGGGATGGCGTTTCCACTCCTCGAGTGGATCTCCGACCACCTGACGCGCCGCAGGGTGGTGTTGCTGAATCCGCAGATCGCGCACGGGATGGCCTGCGGCACGAATGGCTGCGAGCAGCTGCGGTTTGCTGTACAGCAAGGCCTGGCGCCACTGGGGATGGCTGGCTCCCACAGTCAGCATTCCGCTCCGCAGGGCTAGCGGTTGGCAATGGCTGGAGAGTGGATCGCCTGCCAGTTTCGGCCAGTCTTGCCAGAGCGCAGCCAGTGAACCCTCCTGCCTCCAGCTGCTTTGGAGAGCCTCCAGACATCCGCTGATCGCCTGAACGGGTGACGGTTCAGGTGGCATGAGCACCTCACCATTCCCGAAGCGGCGTCGCTGCGATTTCGGGGCCCGACTCATGCCAATTGCCGATTTGAGACGACCTTAGGCAGGCACTGTTGATTTGCTCGCTACCCTCAGGCTGCTGCTCGCCCTGATCCATGGGTTTCTTCGACCGGCTCAGCCGACTGCTGCGCGCCAATGTCAACGATCTCGTGAGCAAGGCCGAGGATCCCGTCAAGATTCTCGACCAGTCCGTGGCGGACATGCAGGAGGATCTGGTGAAGCTGCGCCAGGCTGTTGCCATGGCGATCGCCAGTCAGAAGCGCCTTCGCAATCAGGCCGATCAAGCGGAATCCCAGGCTCGTACCTGGTACGAACGGGCGGAGCTCGCTCTCAAGAAGAACGAAGAGGATCTGGCCCGAGAGGCACTCACCCGGCGCAAAACATTCCAGGAGACCTCTGCCTCTCTGTCCAAGCAGGTGCAAGGTCAGGACGCTCAGTTGGAAACCCTCAAGAAGAGTCTTGTGGCACTTGAGGGCAAAATTGCCGAGGCACGCACCAAAAAGGACATGCTCAAGGCCAGGGCCCAGGCGGCCAAGGCTCAGCAACAGCTCCAGAGTGCAGTGGGGAATATGGGTAGTAATTCCGCCATGGCCGCCTTTGAGCGGATGGAAGACAAGGTTCAGGCGATGGAAGCCAGCAGTCAGGCCGCGGCTGAACTGGCAGGAGCCGATCTGGAGAGCCAGTTCGCAGCCCTTGAGGGTGGAGATGATGTTGATGATGAGCTCACAGCCCTTCGCCAGCAACTGGCCGGTGGCCCCGAAGCCGTTGCATTGCCTGCAGCTGACCAGGGCAAGGCAGATGCTGTTCAGCCGGTGAACGTGTCTGAGGTCGACAACGACCTTGAAGAGCTCCGCCGATCCATTGACAAGATCTGATCACGGAGTTGTGATCATCCGTCGTGATCACCCGCCCTCAACTGAAGACCTCTCCGGATGATCACCTCTGATCGACTCGCAAGGCTCGGTAGCGGTGTCTTTGATCGCAATGACCGGCGCAAGTCGGCCTATGTCGACAGCGAAAGGCAGCAGCATCAGGCCCTGATTGACCTGTCTCTAGGCTCCACTGACCTGGCGCCACCAGTCGCTGCCGTGAAAGCGATGGCCGAGGTGCTTGAGCATCCTTCCAGCGCCTCCTACTGCCTCCATGCAGGAACACAATCGTTCAGGCGTGCTGCTGCCGCATGGGTTCAGCAGCGATTCGGTGTTCCAGTGGATGCGGAGACGGAAGTGCTCCTGTTGGTGGGATCGCAGGAAGGTACGGCGCATCTGCCTCTTGCCGTTCTTGATCCCGGTGATTCAGCTCTGATTCTTGACCCCTCCTACCCTTCTCACCGCGGTGGCCTGGAACTGGCGGATGCCGCCATTCACACCCTTCCTCTCACAGCTGAGCGGGATTGGGCTCCAGACTTCGATGCGCTCTCCGCAGAGCAATGGCAGCAGTTGCGTCTGATGGTGCTTGGTTTTCCTCACAACCCAACCGCCTGCACCGGAGAGCAGGCCTGGCTTGACGAGGCCATGCACCGTTCGGTTCAACACGATCTAGTGCTGGCCCACGACAACCCTTATGTGGATCTGGCGCTGGAGGGTGATGCCCCGTCTCTGCTGCGCTGCCCCCATTGGCGGGAGCGCGGAATTGAATTCTTCTCTCTGTCCAAGGGCTGGTGTCTCGGGGGATTCCGGTTGGCGTTTGCGGTGGGAGCTGCTCCATTGATCAGCGCATTGCGTCAGCTGAAAGGTGTCGTTGATTTCAACCAGTGCCAGGCCCTCCAGCGGGGCGCAGTGGTGGCGCTGGATCAACATGCCGACTGGCCATCACGTCTCCTGCCCATTTATCGCCAGCGCCGCGATCGCATGCGACAGGTTTTGGCTGATCTCGGTTGGACCGTGCCGATGCCATCCATGGCTCTCTACCTCTGGATGCCAATTCCGGAATGGGCGAGTGCCAAGGGCTGGAGCGACGAACAGCTTGCGGCTGAGCTGCTGGAGCACTGCGGCGTAGCGCTGACCCCTGGTTACGGTTTCGGTGATGCCGGCCGTGGCTGGCTGCGGCTGGCTCTTGTCCGTCCGGTCGAGGATCTTGAGAACGCTGTCGCTCGCCTATATCCCTGGTGGGAGCAGCACCATTGACCTTTGTGCGCACGGGCCGGGGGCGACTGCTGCACGATTTACGCCGCCATGGTCATGACGCTTGGAGGCTCAGGCGTTTGGGCGTGTGTGTCAGCACCGAGAGTGAGTTGTCTCAATGGTTGGTGCAGCAGCCCTGGTCTGGACTCTCTCCTCGCGCTGTGTTGGCTGACCATCAGATCCGTGGTCATGGACAGTACGGACGCCGCTGGGTGGCGCCGATGGGCGGTGTCTGGTTGAGCGCGGCTCTCCCCTGGCCTCAGCAGCAATGCTCAACGGGGTTGTTCGGTCTCACCATGGCCCTTGCCCTGGCGGAGCAGGTCGAGTCCACCGGCCTGAAGGTGTCCATCAAGTGGCCAAATGATCTGATGATTGAGTCCCGCAAGCTGGCCGGTGTGCTGCCCACCCTCGTCTTCCGCGGCAATCGGGTCCGTCTGGCACGAATCGGCGTCGGGCTCAATGTGAATAATCCGGTTCCTCCTGGAGCGATCTCCCTGCGGGAACTGCTTTGTTCAGGGCGATGTCGGCTGAGGGTCTGGCAAGGAGCTGTGCTGCGCGCACTCGACCGCGCCGGCGAGTTGGCGCTTGAGCCCAGCATGGTGGTTCATCAGGCCGAGCAGCGTCTCTGGGCTGCATCGGTGGCTGATCCAGGCACGGGAGAGTCCTGGCAAGTGCGAGGTATCGGCCTGGACGGACGTCTGCTTCTGGAACAGGGGACCCGGAGGACCAGCTGGACCCGTTGGACAGACAGTCCTGATCAGGATCTCTAGAGTCTCGCTCGATGAGACCGTCTTGATCCGTTGGTTCTGCGTTGGCTTGCCGCATCGGTTCTGCTGTCTATTCCTGCCCCGCAGGGACCAGTAACCCCTCCTAAGCTCAAGCCGCTGCCGCCGCCGCTCAGCTTCGATCGTTCGCTCGAGTCCCTTGAGCGAAATCGCGTCATTACACCGCTCGAGCGTCGCCAGATTGAAACGGGTGAACAGTCCCGACCCATTGATGTTCCAGCCTTCCAGCAGGCCTGCCGAAGCGGTGCTCTGTCGAAGCAGGAATGCAGCAGCGGTGTGGCGGTGCGACGCCGGAGTAATCGTCTGCAACCGCGCGTTGTCTGGAAAGGCCGTGATGAAACGCTGACCGGCTTGTCCAGACGCGGTTTTGATGGCACACCGCTTCCTCCGATTTCAGTACCGGTGAAGGCGTTGCTGGCAGGCTCCTCTGCAACGTTCCTTCTCGAGACGGTGTTTGCGGTGTCGCCCCGACCGGCTTCGATCTCTGGCAACGGTGATCGCAAGCTGCTGTTCCCGGTCATCGGTTCAGCCATCACCACCAGCGACTTCGGCTGGCGGATCCATCCGATCATCGGGAGATGGTTGATGCATGCCGGCAAGGATCTGGCTGCTCCTGAAGGGACCCCAGTGGTCGCTGCGTTGTCAGGAACTGTGCTGAGCAGCGGTCTGGCGGGTGGTTATGGCATTGCAGTGGAGCTGGATCATGCCCAGTCCAAACGCCGGACCCTGTACGGACATCTTTCAGAGATCTACGTGAAGTCCGGACAGAAGGTTCGCCAGGGTGAGGTGATCGGCCGTGTGGGCAGCACTGGCCTCAGTACAGGACCTCATCTGCATTTTGAACTGCGTCAGCCTGAGGCCGGCGGCTGGGTGGCCGTTGATCCTGGCGATCTGGACCTCAATCCGCTCACTGCTTCAGGAGCCGATGCCGTGTCACTGCTGGTGGGACAGCTGATGACCAGTCTCGAGCGTTCTCAAGATTCAGACGTCTGAGCCTGACGCTCTTCTCTCAGGATGAAGCCCACACCTCTGACGGTGTGAATCAAGGTTGCCCGTTCACTCGATTCGATCTTCTGGCGCAAATAGCGGATGTAGACATCGAGCAGATTGTCGTCACCGTAGAAGTTCTCACCCCAGACTCCGCGCATGATTTCAGAGCGTTCGAGCACTTTCCCCTGACCACGCATTAGGAAATTGAGTAACTCGTATTCCTTCACGGACAGCTGAATGAGCTGGCCTGAACGGGTCACATCCCTGGTGCTGGTGTTCATCACCAGGTCTGCTACCTGAAGTGTTTCAGGATGATCTACGTCGCTAGACCCTGCAGAGAACGTGCTGGCAAGTCGTTGCATGGCCCGCAGTCGTGCCATTAATTCCTCAATCGAAAAAGGCTTGACCAGATAGTCGTCCACCCCAGCATCCAGGGCCGTCACCCGATCAGAGACGTCGTCGTGGCCGGTGAGCATCAGGATCGGTGTGGTGATGGCGCTGCTGCGGATTCGCTGGCAGATATCCACGCCGCTGAAATCTGGAAGATTCCAGTCCAGAACAATCAGGTCTGGGGATGGTTCCGTGCGGGCTCGGATCAGGCCCGTGGCTTCATCAGCGGCCACCTCCACTTCATACCCCTCAACCTCCAGTTCCATTTTCAGGAGTTCAGTGAGACGAGCCTCGTCATCGACGAGCAGCAGCCTTGTCTTCGGAGTGGCTGTGGAGACGATGCAATCCAGTACACACAAAGACCAGCCTAATCAGACTGCTCAGGTCGGCTTGGACTCGTGGGCGCGACCATCCCAGCGTTCAACGCGGCCGTCACGGAAATGGGCCACCCGTTCGGCACGAGCCGCCACATCATCTTCATGGGTGACCAGCACCAGCGTGATGCCCTGGTCGTGAAGGGCATCGAACAGGTTCAGCACGTCATCCGTGGTGCGTGAGTCGAGGGCGCCGGTGGGCTCATCAGCGAGAAGAAGGGCCGGCTGGTTGATGATGGCCCTGGCAATGGCGACTCTTTGCTGTTGACCGCCGGAAAGTTGATTCGGCTTGTTCTGCATCCTTTCCCCGAGGCCCACACGGTCAAGAGCCTCTCTGGCCTTGTCCCGTCTCTGCTGGGGTGAGAGCCCTGCATAGATCATCGGCAGCATCACGTTCTCGAGAGCCGTCGCGTGAGGCAGCAGATGGAATTGCTGAAACACGAAACCCAGTTGCTGATTGCGCAGATCCGCAAGGGCATCGTCATCAAGCTCCTCCACTGCACTCCCATTGAGGTAATAAGAGCCGCTGCTCGGCCGGTCGAGGCAGCCCAAAATGTTCATCGCAGTGCTTTTGCCGGAGCCGCTGGCACCCATCACCGCGAGATAGTCGCCCTTCCGCACGGTTAGATCAAGTTGATCAAGAGCCCTGACCAGGCCAGCTCCGCTTCCATAGATCTTGTCGACTCCGCGCAATTCAGCAACGGGGGTGCGTTGAGCCGCCGCTCCGTCAGCCAAGGGTGGCTCCGGAAGCATTGGCGATCGCTTGTTGCAGGATCGGGGTTCCAGCCACCGCATCATTGGCCCACTGGAAGAGCGGATTGGAGAGGATTCCACCCACTGCGGTGACCACCACGCAGGTCACCAGTGCCACGCGGAGTGGAGGCAGCCCAATGGTGTTCCACTGGATCGGCGGATAGGCCTTCACTGCATCGGAGGCTTCCTGGGGCTCCTTGACCACCATCATCTTGATCACTCCGATGTAGTAGTAGATCGACACCACAGAGGTGATCAGTCCCACCACCACCAGCAGATACTGGTGATCAGCCCAGCCCGCGAAAAAGAGATAGATCTTGCCGAAGAAACCCAGCATCGGTGGGATGCCTCCGAGTGACAGCAGGCAGAGACTGAGCCCAAGCGTGATCAGAGGATCTTTCTGGTAGAGACCGGCGTAATCGGAGATGCGATCACTGCCGGTGCGAATCGAGAACAGGATGATGCAGGCAAAGGCCCCCAGATTCATGAATAGGTAGGCCGCCATATAAAGGACCATGGCGGCGAAACCGTCCTCGGTGCCGCACACCAGACCGATCATCACGAAGCCGGCCTGACCGATTGAGCTGTAGGCCAGCATCCGTTTCATCGAGGTCTGGGCGAGCGCAACGACGTTGCCGAGAGTCATGCTGAGCACCGCGAGAACGGTGAACAGCAGCTTCCACTGCGTGTCGAAACTGCCGAAACAGCCCACCAGGATGCGCAGAGCCAAGGCGAAACCGGCGGCTTTTGAACCCACTGACAGGAAGGCGACCACCGGTGTCGGAGATCCTTCGTAAACGTCTGGTGTCCACTGATGAAAGGGCACTGCAGCGATCTTGAACGCCACGGTTGCCAGCACAAACACCAGCGCAAGAGCAGCTAGAGGGGTGGGACTGGTGAGCAGTGACTGGCCGATCGCTTCCAGGCTGGTGGAGCCGCTGAGTCCATAAAGCAGTGAGGAGCCATAAAGAAACACTGCAGCTGCGGCAGATCCAACCAGCAAATATTTCAGCGCTGCTTCCGAACTGCGCGCATCGCGTTTCATGTACCCGGAGAGCAGGTAACTGGCAACTGACAGGGTTTCCAGGGACACAAAAATGCTCACCAGATCGGTGGCCCCGCAGAGCAGCATTCCTCCAAGCGTCGCTGCCAGAAGGATTGCGGCGTATTCACCAACAGGGGTTCCTCCCTGTTCGGCATACCTCCAGCTGATCAGCAAGGACAGCAGCGTTGAGCAGGCCACGACGGCCCTGAAGGCAATCGCCAGGTGATCGGAGAGAAATGCGCCCAGGAATGATGGCTCCAGAGGAGCGTTCCACTGCAGGGCAAGCAACACCAGGGCTGTGCCCAGACCTGCGTAACAAATCGGTGGAACCCAGCGCACAGAGACTTTTTCGCCGGCCAGATCCACCAGCAGGGTGGCCAACATCGCCAGCAGAACTGCGCCTTCCGGGGCAATCGCACCGGCGTTCAGGGCAAGATTAAGAAGATCACCCGGCGCTGCCAAAGGCTGGGTGTCGATAAGCAAGGCACCCATCTCGGGCATGGCGCGCGCAGGGCAGAGCGGTTCGAGCGACTTTAGCCGCGCTTCCGTTCCTCCTTGTGGCATCGCGCGTATTCGCTGCATCTGGAGCGGCGGTGCGATAAAGAAGGGAACGGTTATCTGCCCTCCTTTGGCGCACACCCTGGTCATCGTTGAGAGCCCCACCAAGGCCCGCACCATCCGTGGATTCCTTCCCAAGGACTTCCGGGTGGAAGCCTCCATGGGGCATGTGCGCGATCTTCCGAACAACGCCAGTGAAATTCCAGCTGCGCAAAAGGGCCAGAAGTGGGCCAATCTCGGTGTGAACACCGAGTCCGATTTCGAGCCCCTGTACGTGGTGCCGAAGGACAAGAAAAAAACGGTCAAGGAGTTGAAGGACGCCCTCAAAGGTGCTGACCAGCTTTTGTTGGCGACTGATGAAGACCGAGAAGGTGAAAGCATCAGCTGGCATCTCTTGCAGCTGCTTGCGCCGAAGGTTCCGGTCAAACGAATGGTGTTTCACGAGATCACCAAGGAGGCGATTGGTCGGGCTCTTGACCAGACCCGTGAGCTGGATATGGAACTCGTGCATGCCCAGGAGACGCGGCGCATCCTGGACCGTCTGGTGGGATATACCCTGTCGCCGCTGTTGTGGAAGAAGGTGGCCTGGGGCCTATCCGCGGGTCGTGTCCAGTCCGTGGCTGTGCGTCTGCTGGTGCAACGGGAACGCGCACGTCGGGCATTCCGCAGCGGCAGCTACTGGGACCTCAAGGCTGGTCTCGAGCAGACCGGCAGTCGTTTTGACGCCAAGCTCACCCACCTGGAGGGGCAGCGCATTGCCACCGGCAATGATTTTGATGAAAACACCGGCGAGCTCAAGGCCGGGAGCAAGGTCCGCCTTCTCAGTGAAAGCGATGCCCTGGCCCTCTCCGAAACGGTCAAGTCGGTGCCATGGAGCGTCACGTCCGTGGAGGAAAAACCCACGGTGCGACGGCCCGTTCCGCCGTTCACAACCAGCACCCTGCAGCAAGAGTCAAACCGCAAGCTTCGGCTTTCTGCCAGGGAAACCATGCGTTGCGCTCAGGGTCTTTACGAGCGTGGTTTCATCACCTACATGCGCACCGATTCGGTGCATCTCTCTGATCAGGCGATCAGCGCTGCCCGCAGCTGTGTGGAATCGCGTTACGGCAAGGACTATCTGAGCAAGGGGGCCAGGCAGTTCAGCACCAAAGCCAGAAATGCACAGGAGGCGCATGAAGCGATTCGTCCTGCCGGTGAGAGTTTTCGTGCTCCACAGGAGACAGGTCTCGATGGCAGGGATCTCGCTCTCTATGAGCTGATCTGGAAGCGCACCGTCGCCAGCCAGATGGCTGAGGCCCGCCTCACCATGCTGTCTATTGATCTGAGTGCTGCTGATGCGGTGTTCCGCGCCAGTGGAAAGAGCATTGATTTTCCTGGTTTCTTCCGTGCCTACGTGGAGGGCAGTGATGATCCCGATGCGGCCCTGGAAGGCCAGGAAGTGTTGCTGCCAGCGCTCAAGCAGGGAGATTCTCCCAAGCTCAAAGATGTTGAGGCGCTCGGCCACCAGACCCAGCCTCCCGCACGGTTCTCAGAAGCGTCCCTGGTCAAGATGCTCGAGAAGGAGGGGATCGGCAGGCCATCCACCTATGCCTCGATCATTGGCACGATTGTGGATCGCGGCTATGCCGCGCTTCAGAACAATTCACTCACGCCCAGTTTCACAGCTTTTGCGGTGACTGCGCTGCTCGAGGAGCACTTCCCGGATCTGGTTGACACCTCCTTCACCGCCAGAATGGAGAACACTCTCGATGAGATCTCTCACGGGAAGGTGCAGTGGCTGCCCTACCTAGAGAGTTTCTACAAGGGAAACGAGGGATTGGAATCCCAGGTGCACCTGCGGGAGGGCGACATCGATCCCGGCACCTCGCGCACGATCGACCTCGAGGGCCTTCCCTGTGTGGTCAGGATCGGTCGCTTTGGTGCTTATCTCGAAGCTAAACGTGTCGGAGACGACGGTGAGGAAGAGCTGATCAAGGCCACCCTTCCGCGTGAGATCACCCCCGCCGATCTCGACCACGATCAGGCCGAGCTCATCCTCAAGCAGAAGGCTGATGGGCCTGAGGCCTTAGGTGAAGATCCGGAAACCGGAGATCTCGTTTATCTGCTGTTTGGTCAATACGGGCCCTATGTGCAGCGCGGGCAGGTGAGTGATGAGAACCCCAAGCCCAAGCGTGCATCGCTGCCCAAGGGAGTGAAGCCAGAGGATCTCAGCCTCGATGATGCGCTTGGTCTGCTGCGGCTGCCCAGGTTGCTGGGAGAGCACCCTGACGGTGGCAGGGTTCAGGCCGGACTGGGTCGTTTCGGTCCCTACGTGGTTTGGGACAAGGGCAAGAGTGAGAAGGACTACCGCTCGCTCAAGGGCGATGACGATGTCCTCGCCGTGGGACTCACCCGTGCTCTTGAGCTGTTGGCCATGCCGAAACGTGGTCGAGGTGGTCGGACCGCGCTCAAGGATCTCGGCAAGCCCGATGGCGGGGATGAATCGGTGCAGGTTTATGACGGCCCCTACGGTCTCTATGTGAAGCAGGGCAAGGTCAATGCCTCGCTTCCTGAAGGCAAAGGTGCTGACGACATCACCCTGGAGCAAGCAGTGGAGCTGCTGGAGGCC
The DNA here is from genome assembly GCA_003211205.1 of Synechococcus sp. AG-673-F03. Taxonomy (GTDB): domain Bacteria; phylum Cyanobacteriota; class Cyanobacteriia; order PCC-6307; family Cyanobiaceae; genus Synechococcus_C. Next base: position 87,553 of record QCTJ01000002.1, on the reverse strand, counting down.
AAGGCTGCCAGCAAGAAGGGTGGCCGGAAGGCTTCCACCACCAAAAAACCAGCAGCCAAAAAACCAGCAGCCAAGAAGACCGCAGCCAAGAAGCCTGCAGCCAAGAAGCCTCCTGCCACAACGAAGTCAGGTCGGTTGCGTGCTAGTGCCGTTCGCGTGATTCGCCCTGCCGATTCCTGATGGGCATCAGGCTGTTTGTCCTGTCGCTGTTGCCCTTGCTGATGCTGCTGCAGGCCTGTGATGGCACCCCATTCGGCCAGCGGCTGTCTGAAAGCTTTGACTCTCAGGCTGGGGGGGTTAGCCCAGCTGGCACCCAGGCCGATCCAGACACCAGCGTTGTTGCCGACAAGGGGGAGCAGCAGGCCAAGGTCAACGAGAACGAAAACGACAAGCCAAAAGCCAGCGTCATCAAGGATGGGGAAGCCACCGAGTCCGAACGCAAACCCGATCGCGCAACCGATCGCAAATCCGAACGTGAACAATCGCCATCAACGACGGCTGGGACCGATAGGCCTGAGCCGAGACCGACTCCGGAGCGCACGCTGCCTTATCGCATCATGATTCGCCTCTCAGCAGCAGATCCAGCTGCTCCTGCGGAGGGAGTCACGGAGGCTCTTCGGCGGGCTGGCATTGGTTTTGAGGTGGAGACCATCGAGAAGGTGCCCGCCAGCGATCTGAATCAGTCCTCCAACCTCCAGCCAAAGCCTGCTTCCTGATGCGACCAGCCCTCAGCCATCGCCAGGCCCTGCGGATGATGGAATCCTCCTATCTTGCGGCCGCGGCTGCTTTGATCTGGCTGGCGCTGTATTACCTCCCGGTTGGGGGAGCTCTGTTCCGCCTTGCCCTGCCTCTGCCACTCGCCCTGCTGGCGGTCCGTCGAGGTGCCCGTGCTGGGGTCGAGGGCCTGGCGGTGACGATTCTTTTGCTGATTGCCTTGATGGGGCCGGTGCGTGGCCCCTTGATGCTGTTCCCCTATGGCCTGCTGTCTATTTGGCTCGGCTGGTGCTGGCTGCATCGCTGCAGCTGGTGGCTGAGCTGGGGGATCGGCCTGCTGATCGGTGCTGGCGGATTCCTTGTGAGGGTTGTTGCGCTTTCTCTGTTGGTGGGTGAAAACCTTTGGGTGATCATCACCCGAGCTGGAGCAGGTCTGCTGGATAGGTTGCTGGAGTTGCTGCAGTTACCGCTTGCACCTGATCTGTTGCTGGTTCAGCTGATGGCTCTCGCCCTTGTGCTCATTCAGCAACTGGTGTACGTCCTCGCTCTCCACACCCTGGCCTACTGGATTTTCCCCCGGTTGCAGGCCCCCGTCCCTGACCCTCCACCGCTGCTTCATGGACTGGTCGCCCTCGATCCCCTCTGACCCTCCGTTTGGGGTGCGTCGGCTGACCGGCTCGCCGGCCACGGTTCAAGCAACTCGCTTTGCAAGCCTCTGGTCTGACTCTGCGCAGCCGCTGCCGGATCTGCTGCTGGTGCTCGCGTCCACAAGGACCGCTGAACAACCGGGAATCTCCGCGGCGGGCTGCACCCCAGCAGCACGCCGTACAACGGCTCTGGCCGATGCGGAACTGCTGCTGAGAGGACCATCCGTTCCTCCGCTCTGGTGCCTGCCACCTCTCCCAGCGGGGGTGTCACCAGCCTTGATCAGCTGGGTGGCTTGCCAGCAGCTCGGTCTCGATCCGCAGGTTGCAGCGCTCGGATTGCCGGTGTCACCGCAGTTCCCCCATCTCCGCTTTGAAGATCCAGGTTCCGGTCCTGCTGGTTGCGTCTCCAGCGGCCGTGCGATGCAGCCCAAACGGGTGCAGCAGCTTTTGGATCGTGGTCGGCGTCTTGGGCAACGACTGCGTCGTCCACTGCTGCTGGCGGAATGTGTTCCTGGCGGCACCACCACAGCCCTGGCCGTGTTGACGGGGCTTGGGTTGCCTGTTCAGGCACTGGTTAGTGGCAGTGCTCTGCATCCACCGATGGCGTTGAAGCAGCAGCTGGTGAGCGAGGGGCTCTCGCGCCTGCCTGGCCCCCCAAGCATCGATGCACAGGCCTTGCTCGCGGCCGTTGGTGACCCTTTTCAGGCTCTTGCCACAGGGCTGTTGCTCGGGGTGCTCGATGCGGATCAGCCCGTTCTGCTTGCCGGTGGCAGTCAAATGGCCGCAGTGCTTGCGCTGGCTCTTCATGCGGTTCCAATTGATCGTCGTCAGCAGCTTTGCGATCGGGTTCTGATCGGTACCACTGCATGGCTTGCTGCTGAGCGTCTGCAGGCTGCAACGTCTAACTCTTCGTTGTCCACGCTGCTCAGCAATTTGGAGCAGCACTATTCCGTTTCACTGCAGGCCTATGCCGCTGGCCTGCGCTTCTCTGCGAGCCGCCACGCGCGCCTGCGCGACTTTGAGCAGGGCCACGTAAAGGAAGGAGTCGGTGCCGGTGGCCTTGCTCTTCTGGCTCAATGGAGAGGTGTTTCCGTCGACACTCTCGTGCAGTCTTGTGATCGGGCCGTCGATCAGTTGTTCGCGGCCGGCCATCCAGGCACTGTCGCCCCGTAGGTTCGGACCATGAAGCCTGTTGTCGACCCGGCGCCATTGTTGAACCGTCGTCGGTTTCTTCAGTTCGCTGCTGTGACAGCTGCTGCCGGTCTCAGTGGCTGCAGCCGGGGAGGACCGGTTCCCAGGCTGCGTGCATCAGCAGAAACTCTGCCGTCCATCTGGCGTCGTGATCTGCCGGACCCCTGGCGTTTCGATGCGCTTTCAGGGGCGACTGCTCTGGAGAGTCCGTGGCCGTCGCCAACGGATCTGTTGGCTTTGACCGACGGCTGGTTGTCGGTGATCAGCCCTGAGCGATTGCAGGCGATCGCTGCTGATGCTCTTCAGTCGAGGATCGGCCCTCTTGGCCAACGCTTCCTCAACGAGGCTCCTCTGGTTTGGAAGAGCCTGTTGTTGCCGGTGGCCTTCAGCCCGTGGGTCATGGTGATTCGGCGTGATGGCACAACATCTCCTGCACTGGATGCTGGTTGGGACGCTCTGCTCGACCCGCAGCTCAAGGGCAAGCTGCTGCTGCCTTCCAGCCCGAGATTGCTGATTTCTCTCGCCGAGAGAATGGGAGATGGCAATGCCCTGCGACGCCTGCGTGCGTCGGCTCTCAGTTTTGATGACCGTTTCGGCATGAACTGGCTGCTGCAGGGCGATGCCAGGGTTGCCGTGCTGCCTCTGCAGCGCTGCATGGCGGCCCTCCAGCGTGATCCCAGGCTCACGGCTGTGCTGCCAGAGCAAGGAGCACCACTGCATTGGACGCTGCTGGTTCGGCCTTCCCAGACCGCTGAACCCATCCCCAAGGACTGGGTGCTGAAAGCCTGGAAGCAACCGCTGCTGTCTCGATTGTTGGCACAGGGCTGGATTCCGCCGCTGCCCAGGGGTGAGCTTGTTGGAGCGCAAGTTCGGATTCCGCTGCGACTGCGCCCTCTGGTGCTTCCGCAGCCATCGGTCTGGGCACAAAGCTGGATGTTGTTGCCACCCGATGCTGCAGAGCAGCAACGTTTGCAGCAGCTCTGGGAGGCGTCAGCCCCATAGCCGCCGTCGCGGTGCGGCTGCCAGCAGTCGATGGGTCTCCGCCAGGAGCTCAGGAATTGGCAGCTGGTGCGGGCAGCGTGGCAGGCAGTCTCCGCAGCGGTCGCATTGGCTTGCATCGACCGTTTCCCACCAGTGCCCGGCACGGCCGATCAGGTTGTAGCGCTCCCCGGCAAATTCCATCAGGTCATGGCCATGGGCAAGATTGCGCAACCTCAGCAGCTCTGGGATTGGAACATCATTGGGGCATGGCAGGCAGGCACGGCACTGGCCGCAGAGCTCATGCCCCAGACGACTCTCCCGCAGCTGTTCAAGCTGCGCGAGCGCCCTTTGCTCCTCGAGATCCAATGGACCGTCGCTGGCTGCAAGTGATCGAGCCAGTTTGAGGTCTGTGGCGCTCTGGGCTCCCACGGTGAGTGTGCTGATGCCTGCTGCGAGCAGAAAGCGATAAGCCAGCTGCAAGGGCTGGAAGGGACTGCAGTCAGCTTTCAGAAGATCACTCGGTGCCTGCAGGCGACCACCCTTGTCTGCCGGTGAAATCGCAAGCACGCCCATTGACCGCTCGAGGGCCCGTTGTGCCAGAGGCATGCGCCTGGGGTCAAGTAGATGCAGATGCAGGCAACAGAACCGGAAGCGATCACTGGCGATTGCACGCTCGATCAGAGCATTGGACCCGTGGCTGCTGAAGCCCACCTGGCGGACCTTGCCACTTGTGAGAGCCCAGTCGATCAGCCGGGCTCCCTCGCCGGAGAGCACCCAGTCGAGATGGCTGTCCAGGTTCAGGCCATGAATGGCCAGATTGTCCAGTGTGTTGATCCCGAGTCTGCCGAGGCTGGTCTCGAGAGCCTCACGCCCAGCCTGAAAACTCTGTCCCGGCAGAAGCTTGCTGGTGATCACCCAGCCACCGTCTGCCGGGGCCAAGCCTTCCTTGTTCAGCTGAGCCAGCGCCATGCCCAGAAAGGCTTCAGCTGGCCCATAGGTTGGTGCTGTCTCAAGATGGTTGATACCAGCCGCAAGAGCTGCGCGTAACACCTGCAGCATCTGGTCCGGAGACTGGAGAGCGCGCATGGTGCCGAGCGTGAACAGGCTCACATCGGCCCCGTCACCGAATGAGCGGCGCAGCACAGGCCGGGGGAGTGTGCTGCTCAAGGGTCTTGGGGGTCGCCCTGGGTATCCCTGGGATCTCCAGGTTGGCGTGATTCCAGGTGTCGTCCCAGGGCGGCGGGACTGATCCCGTCGAGGAAGCGACGGAATTCATCACGATCCTCCGCATCCGCTTCGGCATCGACGGCAATCGAGGCTTCCGCAACCACCTCCTCAAGCATCCAGATGCTGCTGCCGGTGCGAATGGCCAGTGCGATCGCATCACTGGGTCGTGCATCGATCTCCAGGAGGTTGTCATCCGCATCCAGAGCAGCCTCAAGCTCATCCGTTTCGACCGTCGTGGTGTCGTGGTCGCTGTCGCAGAGGCGTAGGACTGCCCTGAAGGTGCTGTCTTCAATCGCGTGAATGATCACCCGCTCCAGCTGCAATCCCCCTGCGTCGAGCAATGCAGCCATCAAGTCGTGGCTGAGGGGTCTGGGCTGTGGCGAGTCATTGAGCCCAGCCATGATGTTGTGCGCCTGAGCCTGATCAATCCAGATCGGCACCTGGCGACTTCGGGATGGGTCCCGCAGCAGCACGATCGGACTGCGGCTGCTGGCATCCAGGGCGATTCCCGCCACGCTCATCTCGATCAAGTACGGCTCCGCCGCTCTCTCGATTATGACCAGTGCAGAGGGGATGGAGATGGGCAATGTTTACGGGGCTGGTCCAGGCGGTCGGTCAGGTCGAGCGACGTGGTCGTGCTCTGCTCGTTGAGGGCTGTAGCGCTTTTGCTCCACTGCAGCTTGGTGACAGCGTCGCCGTGGACGGTGTTTGCCTCACGGTGGCGTCACTGGTGGGCGACGGCTTTCTGGCGGATGTGAGCGAGGAGACACTGCAGCGCACCACTCTGGGAGCGAAGGCCGCCGGAGGAGGATCTGTGAATCTCGAACCTGCTCTGCGTCTGTCCGACCGTTTGGGTGGACATCTTGTGAGCGGCCATGTGGACGGCATCGGTGAGGTGGTCGCCGTGGAGTCTCTGCCCCAGTCATGGCATTTGGAACTGCGCTGGCGGGATGCGGACTTTGGCCGCTACATCTGCGATAAGGCCAGTGTTGCGGTGAATGGCATCAGTCTCACGGTGGCGGGTTGTGCAGATGCAGGGGCACGGTTCTGGCTTGCCGTAATTCCCCATACGTGGGCGGTGACAGCCTTGCGTGACCTGCAGGTGGGCGATGAGGTCAATCTCGAGATTGATCTGCTGGCTCGCTACACGGAGCGGCTGATCAGTGCCCGTGGCCCCCAGGACAAAACACCCCCGATCAGCGCTGCCTGGCTTGCAGAGCACGGCTGGGGTTGACCGGAGTCCACAAACCATGGCCGGATTTCAGAGGTCTCAATAACTTTCGGATGTTGTTCACTCTGAACTGTTCATGAATTCCGAGGACCGCTCCGAATCCCTGGGCACCTTCAAAGCCTTCTCGATCGCAGAGGGCATTCTTCTGATTGTCTTCGGCGTCCTGGCCCTGATTTTCCCTGTCATCGCTTCGTTCTGGACAACAGGCGTGATTTCCGTGCTGTTTCTCGTCGGCGGTGTGGTCGGCTGGATCAGCAACCTTGCTCGTTCCGGTCGGATGGGGCGTTGGATTTGCTTCTGGCGTTTGGTGGTGTCCACGCTGTTCATCGTGGCCGGCTCCTCGATGATCAGTAACTTCCGTGATCCGGGTGAAGCCGCAGAGCAAGTGGCTGCGTTCGCCTTGGCCATCGGCATCGTCTTCCTTGTCGAGGGCGTCGTGGCCTTCTTCAACGGACTGGCCAACAGCGGTCTGGCCGGCGCTGGATGGGCGATTGCCAACGGCGTCATCACCTTCATTCTGGGCTTGCTGATCGTCACCCTTAAGTTCTGGGGTCTGCTCTGGGTGCTCGGAACGCTGGTCGGCATCAGCTTCCTGTTCAGCGGAATCGAGCTGATTGCGTTCAGTTCCAGCATCGATGAAGGCCAGGATCCTCCTGCCATCGCTTGAATAAAACAGCCTGAGACAACAGCCCGAAGCCTTCACCCAAGGAGACAGCGATCAGCTGCTCCTTGGGTGAAGGCTTCGGGTGATCCCCTTGGGTAAAGAATCCCAGACTGTTCAGTCAGAGATTCGTCAGTCAGCTCGATTCGGCAAGCGGCAGAAGTGTGATCGTGCCCGAATCCTTGTTCAGCTCAATCTTGAATTCCTGGCCAGGAACAAGATCAAGGCGTTTGGTGTAGGCATGGCCGATCAGAAGATTGCCGTTGCCATGAACGCGCGTACGGAACTCGGCCTGACGTCCTCGGCTGCCCCCGCCTGAACCACCATTGCTGGAGGGAAGTTTGTACCCCTTGGCTTCCACCAGGGCTCTGTAAAAACTTTTGCGCATCAGGCGGCCACTAGGGCCGACATAACCGCAGCCTCGGGCGATTTCATCTTCAGGGCGGTTGCTGAGAGCTCGCGCCTTGTTCAGTAATTCCTCTCCAACCAGCATGTCTATCGGAAAAGACAAATCAATTCTGACTCCAGACTGCAACCCGGGCAAGGATTCCGTCGAAGTTCTTTCACTTGATTCGATCTCGATGCTCGTTAGATCAGGTACAGAATCACAACAGGTACAGAATCACAAAAAGAATGACCCAGATTCCATCCACGAAATGCCAGTAGAGCTCGGCGGCCTCGAGCGGAAAATGATTGCTGGCGCTGACACGACCTGAAGGTGTGCGGCATTGCCACCACACAATCAGAATCATCAAGGTCCCCAGGGTGACGTGCAGACCGTGGAAGCCCGTGAGGGCATAAAAGGTGCTGGCGTAGAGATTGTCCGTGAGGCCGAAGGGCAAGGTGAAGTACTCCACCATCTGGCTGGCGAGAAAGGCCAGGCCGAGACCAGCAGTCAGCATCAGCCAAAGCCGGCAGCGTTCGTTGTTCTGTCTGCGCAGATTCACGCCAGCGCGGTGAAAGGTTGCACTGCTCACCAGCAGCAGAATGGTGTTGAGTGTTGGCAGCGGCAGTTCAAGCTCATAAATCGCACCTGGCATCAACGGATTGACTGCCTTGAAGGTGAGATAAGCGGCGAAGAAGCCTGCGAAGGTCATGGCATCAGCCACCAGGAAGGCGGCCAGGCCAAACATGCGGTGATCAGGATGTTCAGCTCCGTGCTCTGCTCCGTGATCATCAATGTGATCGAGCTGAGCGTTTTGAGGAGTGAGTGATGTCATTTACCGCTTCTCCAAAGATCACTCCCGCTGGCGGAGTTCAGATCGATTTCGTCGGCGGGGGTGCCGTAGCCGTAGGGATGGGTCACCAGAGGGGGATCTCCTTTCCAGTTTTCAACCGGTGGTGGTGATGAAGTCAGCCACTCAGGAGTGAGTGCTCTCCAGGGGTTATCGCCTGCGATGGCACCGAAAAAAGCACTGGCGATCACATTCCAGAGGAAAGGAAGGGTGCTGATGGCCATCAACAGTGCTCCTGCGCTACTGATCTGATTGACGAGCTCAAACTGCGGGTCGTATTCGGCAACCCGTCGAGGCATGCCGTTGAGGCCAAGCCAGTGCTGGGGAGCAAAGCAGAGGTTGAAACCAACGAAGGTCAGCAGAAAATGCAAACGGCCGAGATGCTCATCGAGCATGCGTCCGATGATTTTGGGGTACCAGTGATAGATCGAAGCGAAAATCACAAACACCGAGCCTCCGTAGACGATGTAGTGGAAATGGGCAACAACGAAGTAGGTGTCATGAACGTGAACGTCAAACGGAACCTGTGCGAGCGCGACACCAGTGATTCCTCCGAGCACGAAGTTCACAATGAAGCCACAGGAAAACAGCACAGCACTGTTCAAACTGATTCGACCTCCCCAGAGTGTTGCCAGCCAATTGAAGAATTTGATTCCGGTTGGAACCGCGATGAAGGCTGTCGCAATCGTGAAGAACAGACGCATCCAGGGTGGAGTGCCACTGGTGAACATGTGGTGAGCCCACACCACCAATCCAAGAACAACGATGGCCATGATCGAATACACCATGGTTGTATATCCGAACAGAGGCTTTCGGCAGTGAACCGGAAGGATTTCGCTCACCAGGCCAAAGGCAGGCAGCACCATGATGTAAACCGCTGGGTGAGAATAAAACCAGAAAAGGTGTTGGTAAACGACAACATTTCCTCCCATTCCAGGATTGAAAAAACCCGTATGAGCAACAATATCGAAGCTCAACATAATTAGTGTGCCAGCTAGAACTGGGGTGGAGAGAACCACGAGAATGCTGGTCCCAAGCATCGCCCAGCAGTACATCGGAAGCTGCATCAGCTTCAGCCCAGGACGCCGGAGCTTGAGAATTGTGGCGATGAAATTAATGCCGCCGAAGATTGAACTTCCACCCAGAAGCAGAACACTCAGAATCCAGATGATTTGACCGGTGGCAGGCGTTGTGATGCTGAGCGGTGGATAGGCTGTCCAGCCCGACTGGGCAGCGCCCGTGATGAAATAGCTGCTGATGAGCATCAGTCCTGCTGGAGGAATGAGCCAGAAGGCAACCGCATTCAGTCTGGGGTATGCCATATCCCTGGCACCCACATAGAAGGGAATCAGATAATTTCCGAAGGCCCCGTTGACCACTGGAACGATCCAGAGAAAGATCATCACCGTCCCGTGCAGGGTAAGGATCTGGTTGTAGACATCCCTGGCCATGAAGTCTGAAACCGGACTCAATAGTTCGGTTCGGATCGCGCCCGCCATGGCGCCACCAATCAGATAGAAGGCAAATCCGCAAACGAGATATTGCAGGCCGATCACCTTGTGGTCGACGCTGAAGCTCAGATAGCGAAGCCATCCCGTTGGCTGCAGAGAAGGTGACGCAGGCGCTGTTTTTTGGGGAGCTGTGATCGTCATGCTTCAGCAGCGGGGAGCTTTCGGTTGGACTGGAGCCAGGTGTCGAAGTCATCGGCGCTGTCGACCACGACGCTTGAGCGCATGCCTCCGTGGTAAGGACCGCAGAGCTCTGCGCACACGATCGAGTAACTACCCGTGCGGGTTGGAGTGAAGTCGAGCACGGTCGGCTGTCCGGGGATCACGTCCTGCTTCAGGCGGAATTCCGGAATCCAGAAGGCATGAATCACGTCCTTGGCCTCCATCCGAAGTGAAACCGGCCGGTCGACAGGGACATGCATTTCTCCGGAAATGAAGTCACCATCGGGGTAATGGAAGAGGAATGCGAACTGCATCGCGGTCACCTCGATGGGAAAGGGTGGGATCCCCGCCGTCGTGGCTGTCTGGGAATCCTGCGTCGAGCCGATGCCCCCCCAGACGCGCTGATCAGCCACCGTCTCCGAACCATGGTTGCCATGTCCAAGTGGAACCATCCCTCCCATGCGTTCGTAGATGTCGTAGCTGTAGAGACCAACGAAGAGAACAACGATTGCCGGCACTGCAGTCCAGAACACTTCGAGTGGAAGATTTCCCTCCAAAGCCAATCCATCGCCGAGCTGTCCGGGGCGGCGACGGAAACGCACAAGGCTGAAAAGAATTAATCCGACTATTCCTACGAAAAGGATTGTGCCGATGCTGAACAAAACGCGAAACAACTCGTCGTAGATCGGAGCGTTGGCACTGGCATCAACTGGAAGAAGGTTGATGTTCTGACCGATCCACAGCCCCCCGAGGACGAGGAGCATTCCTAAGACCAGGGTGAGTATTGCTGAGGGGATGGGCACCCCGAACCTCAATTTGTGTCTCTTCAGGCTATGGAGGTTGGTTAATAATCACCACGCGTTGATTGTTAAGCAAGCCTGAAAATCCTTCGGTTTTTCTGAGTTCAAGGGCTCTCTTGTCAGCAAAGTCGCATCAAGTCTGAGATTGCAGATGTTGCAGTCGGCTACACATCGTGCCGTTCTGATTCAGACGGCTACGTTCCGTGGATCACCATCTCCATTAAGGAGTTTGCGTTGACTGCATCAACTCTCAATCCGATTCGTCTCCGCCTGGCTCAGTTGGCTGCCCATCTTGTGGTGGCCATTGTGGCTCTGGTGGTGATCGGCGGAGCGACGAGGGTCATGGAGGCAGGTCTTGCCTGCCCGGATTGGCCTCTGTGTTACGGCAGTTTGTTGCCTGGTCGTCAGATGAACGTCCAGGTCTTCCTTGAATGGTTTCACCGTCTCGACGCCTTTGTTGTCGGCGTGGCACTACTTGTGCAGATGTCAGTCGTGTGGTGGTACCGCCGCGACCTGCCCGGATGGTTGCTGCCGCTCAGCGGGCTTCTGGTGTTGATGGTTGTGCTGCAGGGAGGTCTTGGAGCGCTCACGGTGTTGAAGCTGTTGCCTTCCGGGGTAGTCACTGCTCATCTGGCCTTGGCTCTCACGCTGGTGATCACGGTCAGTGGTCTGACCCAGACTCTTCTCGCATCTCCCCAGTCCATCGCTGCCCCTCGCTGGTGGATCGTTCTTGGTTCATTCAGTGTGCTGGCGGTTTCAGCTCAGTGCCTTCTGGGTGCTGGCATGGCCACGTCCTGGGCCTCACAGCGCTGTCTTGAGGCCGGTCAGTCTTGTCAATGGCTGTCTTGGCATCGTGCCTCGGCCACGCCGGCTGCTCTCTGTGTGCTGCTGTTCGTGCTGGTGGCCTTGTTCAGTGGGCCCTGGGGGCGAGAGCAGTGGCCGCTTCTGCTGACGGCTCCTTTGCTGGTGGGCACGCAGATCGGCCTTGGTGTCACAACGCTGAGTCTTGGCCTTTCACAGCCCGCAGTGACCGTGGCTCATCAGCTCGTGGCTTGTCTTCTGGTTGCAGTTCTCGCAGGGCTGACCTGCAGGCGTCAACCAGCTCCCTCAGATCCACTTCCCGTCGTTCTCGACTCTTCTGCCCTGGAGGCCTGTCATGGCTAGTTCCACTACAGCTGCACCCTTGGCTCCAATCACGCGCGAACAGGTTGTTCCATCGCGTAAGCGCGTCAAGCTTCCTCCCTGGCTTGAGGTGGCCAAGCCGCGACTGATTCCTCTGTTGCTGGCCACGACACTCGGGGGCATGGCCTTGACCGAGGGCTGGCCACTCTCCTCTCCGAGGCTGGCCTGCACGCTTGGTGGAGGTGCTCTTGCGGCAGCAGCCGCAGGAGTCTTCAACTGTCTGTGGGAGCAGGAACTTGATGGCCGCATGCAGCGCACCAGCGGCCGTGCGCTGCCCTCGGGTCGACTGTCGCCAACAGCCGCTTTTATCGGTGCAATCTCCTGCACCCTGGCGGCGGCAACATTGCTGGTCAGTGGTGTGAACTGTCTCGCCGCCGGGCTGTCGTTGCTTGGGCTCTGCAGCTATGTCTTGCTCTACACAGCACTGCTCAAGCCAAGGACACCCCAGAACATCGTTGTTGGCGGTGTGGCTGGTGCCATCCCTCCTCTGGTGGGTGCAGCGGCAGCCACCGGACATGTGGGGCTGAGTGGCTGGTGGCTCTTTGCGCTCGTGATGGTTTGGACGCCGGCACATTTCTGGGCTTTGGCCCTGCTTCTGCGTGATGACTACCGAGCCGTCGGCATTCCCATGCTGCCTGTGGTGAAGGGGCCCGTGGTGACTGCTCGCGCCATTCGCCGTTATGGCTGGGCCACGGTGTTGATCAGCATGCTCGGGATCTGGGCACTGCCGGAGGGAGGACTGTTCTATGGCCTGCTGCTGCTTCCTTTCAACGGACGTTTGCTCCAGATGATCGGCAAGCTCCGGGAAGAGCCTGACAGCATTGATCGAGCCAAAGGGCTGTTTCGTTGGTCGATTCTTTATCTCTTCGGGATCTGCCTCTTGCTGATCATCAGCCGTCTTCCTGCTGCTTCCCTGTTCGATCTTCAGCTCAGGGGATGGTTGATGACGCTGAGTGCAGGATTCCCTGGGATTGCTTCCTAGATTTCAAACGCTTGTTTCTGTGGGCGGGATGTCACTGCTTGAGCTGGATCAACTGGAAAAGTCCTATGGCACCGTTTCGGCTCTGAGTGGACTCAGCCTGTCGGTTCCCTCAGGTTGTCTTTACGGATTGTTGGGGCCGAATGGAGCTGGAAAGACCACCGCACTGCGCATCTTGGCCACACTGCTTGCCCCGGATCAAGGACGTGTCGTTGTTGCTGGGGTTGATGCGCTTCAGGAACCTCGAACAGTGCGTCAACTGATGGGGTACGTGGCTCAGGAGGTGGCGATTGACAAGATCCTCACTGGCCGCGAACTCCTTGCACTCCAGGGTGATCTTTACCATCTGCCGCGGCAGGATCGGAATCACCGGATTGATCAACTGGTGGATCGGATGTCGATGGGTGACTGGATTGACCGTCGCTGCGGCACCTACTCCGGCGGCATGCGACGTCGCCTGGATCTTGCTTCCGGATTGCTCCATCAACCGCAGCTGCTTGTTCTGGATGAGCCGACGGTCGGTCTCGATATCGAAAGTCGTGCTGTGATCTGGGAGGTGCTTCGAGACCTTCGCGATCAGGGAACCACGATCCTGCTGAGCAGTCATTATCTCGAGGAAGTGGAAGCACTTGCTGATCGGATGGCGATCATCGATGCCGGTCATGTGATTGCAGAGGGTGCTCCAGAAGCCCTCAAACGTGAGCTCGGTGGAGATCGGGTGACTCTGAGAGTGCGCGAATTCAGTGATCAGCCGGAAGCGGAACGCGTTCGTCAACTTCTCGAAGTGGTGGATGGCGTGAGACGGATCGTGATTAATCGCGCTCAGGGTTATTCACTCAATCTCGTTGTCGATGGTGAGCATGTCCTTTCAGCGCTGAAGCAACGCCTGGCGAGCGAGGCTTTCGAAGTGTTCTCCCTGTCACAGAGTCGTCCCAGCCTCGACGATGTGTATCTGCAGGCCACGGGACGCACGCTGATGGATGCCGAGCTTGCCGTGGCCGGTCAGCGCGATCCCAAGCAGGAGCGACGCCAGTCGATGCGTTGATGCCTCCCCCGATGTTCTTTCAGTTTCCATCTTGTCAATGACCAGTCCTGCCCTCGGTACAAATCCCTCCAACTCCGACAACGGCTCGGCGATTGCCGAGCTTCTGCAGGAAACCTTCGCTCTCACACGACGTCTGTTCCTTCAGCTGCAACGGCGGCCATCCACGTTGGTGGCCGGTGTGCTCCAGCCATTGATCTGGCTGGTTCTGTTTGGAGCTCTGTTCTCACGTGCACCCGAGGGACTGCTGCCGGGAGGCATGAGCTATGGGCGTTTTCTCGGAGCGGGGGTGATTGTGTTCACCGCGTTCAGTGCTGCGCTCAATGCAGGGCTTCCAGTGATGTTCGACCGTGAATTCGGCTTTCTGAACCGTCTTTTGGTCGCTCCGCTGCGCAGTCGCAGTTCGATTGTTCTGGCTTCTGTCATCTACATCACGACGTTGAGTCTTGTGCAGAGCCTGGCGATCATGCTCACGGCCTCTCTGCTCGGTTATGGGTGGCCAGGCGCAGCTGGTTTGCTGCTGGTGATGGTCACGTTGCTGTTGCTGGTGTTCGCAGTAACAGCATTGAGTCTCGGACTGGCCTTTGCCCTGCCGGGTCACATCGAACTGATTGCGGTGATCTTTGTGGCCAACCTGCCCCTGCTGTTCGCGAGCACGGCATTGGCCCCTTTGAGTTTCATGCCTCCCTGGCTGGGCTGGCTTGCATCGCTAAATCCCCTTACCTTCGCGATTGAACCCATTCGTGCCGCTTATGCCGGCCCGCTTGATCTGTCATCGGTTCTCTTGGAAGCGCCTTACGGATCCGTTACCGGCACCACCTGCCTTCTGGTGTTGACGCTGCTGACGGCCGCCTTGTTCCTCCTGATCCGCCCTCTGCTCAATCGCAAGCTTGCCTGATTCCGTGAACCATTCCCCTTACCAGCATCAGGACCCTCGTCAGATCAGCCTTCAGCAATTGATTGAACAGGCGCTGCAACAGGACGATCAACCGTTGTTGACCCGATTGGAACAGCAGTGGGTTCATCGCTTCGGTGTCGACTCCCTGCCGGAAGGTTTGCTGGCTTCTGAAGACTGTTCGCCACCATCCATGGCACAGCCAGTGGCTGAGGTTGCTCCGATCGCTTCGCCTGAATCGAGTGCAGCGCCTGATGCACCTGAGGCCAAACCCGAAGCAATATCAGCTGTGGAATCTGAGCCCCTGAGTCCTGGGGTGAATCGTTTCAGCGCGTTGTTGAAAAACTGTCTGGATGACGTGGGTCGCGTAGTGGAGCCTGAGATCAGTCCCGCCACACCGGCCCCGAGTCTTCGCCCTGTTCCAGCGGCCGGTCCTCAACGACTGCGCCGCTGGCTGACACCTGTCAGCGAGCATGATCTGCCCAAAGCGTCCTGAGGCCTCATGGTCGGCTCTTCCGAGAATCGCTTGTCCCGGCATCATCTTCAGGGCGGCTTGATCGTTTCGGTTCAAGCTCCAGAGGGTTCTCCCATGCGTCATCCCGATGTGATCGCCGCCATGGCCGAAGCCAGTCTTCGTAACGGTGCCATAGGGGTCAGGCTGGAGAGTCCTGAGCACATCGGAGCTGTTCGGGAGCGTTGTCCGGATGCTCTGATCGTGGGTCTGTGGAAACGCTCTTTTCCCGATAGTTCGGTCTACATCACGCCTCGTTGGGAGGAGATCAGAGCTGTCTGGGCTGCTGGTGCCGATGTGATTGCGCTGGACGCAACCGCTCGCAAGCGGCCCTCGGGCCAACAGCTTGAGTTGCTGATCCAACAAGCGAGAACAGAATTCGGTGCAACTCTGATGGCGGATGTCGACAGTGTTGAAAACGGCCTGAGGGCTGCGGCTCTGGGATGCGATTGGGTTGGGACGACTCTGTTTGGCTACACGGAAGACACCGCTCAGCTCTCTCCGCCGGCCATGAACCTGTTGCATCCTTTGAGAGACCAGCTTCCTTCTTCAACCCTTTTGGTGTGCGAGGGAGGCATTGCTTCGGCTGTGACCGCAGCTGATGCCATGGATGGAGGAGCAGATGCGGTAGTTGTTGGGACAGCCATCACCGGTGTTGATCTCCAGGTGGCGGCTTACTGCCGGCACTTGAAAGGGCAGACTAAATGAGTCTCGCGAGACTCGGCGATGTTGCGCCTGATTTCCCTGCCTGCGATGGTCGGCGGGCTGGTTCTGGCTCTGCCTGTTGCAGGTTTACCGATGGGTGAGCTCCAGGCTCTGAACAGAGAGTTGGGCCACCTCTGCAGCTAGCCGCCGCGGGAAGCGCTGGCAGTTTGTCGGATTCACGCACGCCTGGTTCAGACTCTTTGAGCAGAACGAGGCGCGCGTTGGCGGCTTTACATCATCCCGGGCATGCCCATACCGCCCATACCGCCCATGCCACCCATACCGCCCATGCCCCCCATGGGATCCCCACCGGCTGCTGGCGGAGCAGGAGGCTCAGGTTTGTCTGCCACAACCACTTCAGTGGTGATCAGCAGTGATGCAATCGAAACAGCGTCCTGAAGTCCAAGGCGAACCACCTTGGCGGCATCAAGGATGCCCGCTTGCAACAGATCCTCGTAATTGCCGGTCTCGGCATTGAAGCCTTGGCCAGAGCGTTGAACCTGCTCAACGACGATATCCCCGTTGGCACCGGCATTGATGGCGATCTGCTTGAGGGGAGCACTCAGGGCTCGCTGGACAATCTCCACGCCCGTTCGCTGATCTCCTTGCAGCTCAGCAGCAACTGAATCAAGAGTTCCTGCTAGTTGCAGCAATGTGGAGCCACCCCCAGCAACAATGCCCTCCTCAACGGCGGCTCTGGTGGCATTCAGGGCATCCTCGATACGCAGCTTGCGGTTTTTGAGCTCGGTTTCGGTGGGCGCTCCCACCTTGATCACGGCAACGCCACCAGCGAGTTTGGCAATGCGTTCGGTGAGCTTTTCCCTGTCGTACTCCGACTCGGTGTTGTCGAGTTCACGCCGAATGGAGGACACACGCTCAGCCACTGCATCTCGGCTTTCCTCGCCGGCGACGATCGTGGTGCTTTCCTTGCTGATTGTGATTCTGCGGGCGCGGCCGAGATCGGCGAGTGTGACCTTCTCGAGGGTCATCGCCCGGTCTTCGCTAATCACTGTGCCGCCGGTGAGGATGGCGATGTCTGCCAGTGCAGCTTTACGGCGCTCACCAAACGATGGAGCGCGAACAGCAGCGACCTGCAGAACGCCACGGTTTTTGTTCACCACCAGAGTGGCCAGAGCTTCCCCGTCCACCTCTTCGGCCAGAACCACCAGGGGAGAACCGGACTGCTGAATGGATTCCAGCACCGGCACCAGGTCGGCCACTGCACTCACCTTGCGGTCAGTGAGCAACAACAGTGCGTTGTCAAATTCGCAGATCTGGCGGTCGCCGTCGGTGACGAAATAAGGGGAGCTGTAGCCACGGTCGAAGGCCATGCCTTCAGTGACATCGAGCTCAGTGGCCAGCGATTTGGATTCTTCGACGGTGATCACTCCATCGACGCTGACCTTGTCCATCGCTTCTTTGACCATCTGACCCACCTCGTCATCGCCGCCGGCGCTGACCGTGGCCACTTGACGGATGGCATCTCCGCTGACGTTCTGGCTTCGCTCCGCGAGACCTTTGACCACGTGTTCAACCGCCGCTTCCATGCCACGGCGAAGTTCGATTGGGCTGGCTCCGGCTGCCGTGTTTCGCAGACCTTCCTCCACCATGGCTTGCGCCAGCACGGTTGCTGTGGTGGTGCCATCTCCGGCTTTGTCTTTGGTCTTGGACGCCACCTGCTGGATCAGTTTGGCGCCGATGTTTTCGAAGGGATCCTCGAGCTCGATCTCCTTCGCAATCGTGTCGCCGTCATTAATGATGTCGGGTGCTCCGAATGACTTCTCAAGCACCACATTGCGACCGCGTGGGCCGATGGTGACGCGCACTGCATCGGCGAGAGCATTCATCCCCCGCTCCAGCGCAGCGCGGGATTCATCCGAAAAACTGAGAAGCTTGGCCATGATCGACACTTACCCGCCCGTCAATGTCCCACAACGACAGGACTCTTGACTCCCTGCTGGAAGTGGGGAAAGCCGAATCATCGGGTGCTGATGTCTGCTGGAGCGGGTTGCGCTCGTTAGCGTTGAGTCATGGCCAATTCAGGGGCGCTGTTCTTTGTTCTGCTGGCCGGTTTTGCCGGAATCATGGCCTTGGTCTACGTGCCGTTGCGGATCTTTCTCACCGCAACAGAGCGCAGCCGCAGATTCAGATTGCTGCAGCGGATCCGCAAACTGAGGGATCAACTGGGCCAACCACTTGAGCCTTGATGCAGCAGGCCGCAGCTGACCTTGTTCAGCCCATCACCATGCCGCCGTCAACCTGCAAAACCTGACCGGTGATATAGGCCGCAGCAGGGTCAGCTGCCAGAAACCGGACAGCCCCGGCCACCTGTTCCGGGGTTCCGAATTGACCCAGGGGGATGGCCGCGAGAATGCCTTCCGCATCCAGGTTCTTGGTCATGTCGGTGGCGATGAAGCCCGGAGCCACGGCATTCACGGTGATGCCACGGCTGGCCATCTCCTTGGCGGTGCTTCTGGTGAACCCCACGACGCCGGCTTTAGCTGCGGCGTAATTGGACTGTCCAGCGTTGCCCATCAGGCCCACGACAGAGGTGATGTTGACGATCCGCCCACTTTTTTGCTTGAGCATTGGTCGGGTCACGGCCCTGGTGCAGAGGAAGACACCACTCAAGTTCAGATTGATGACGGCTTGCCAGTCTTCGGTCTTCATCCGCATCAGCAGACCGTCGCGGGTGATGCCAGCGTTATTGACCAAGACGTCGATCCGGCCACTCCGCTCGATCACGGACTTGATCAGACCGTTGACAGCTTCCTCGTCGGCAACGTTGGCTTGAAGGGCATAGGCCTGACCACCAGCTTCCTTAATCGCACTGACCACCGCATCGGCTGCATCAGGTGAGCTGGAATAGTTCACGACCACTTCCGCACCGGCCTCAGCCAGGGCGAGGGCAACGGCGCGACCGATTCCTCGGCTGGCGCCAGTCACCAGAGCGATCTGGCCATCAAGGGTGCGGATGCTGCTCATGCAAGGACCTGTGATCGGCTGATCGTACGGACCTGCAGGATCAGCTTTCATTCATTCGTTTGCATACCTCGCATCGTTTCCACCGCATCAATGGCATCACCAAGAATTTGACGAAGATCTTGCAGTTGCTGCTTGCTTCCCATCACCACAAGCATCTGGCCCGGTGCCAAGCTGACTTCGCCATTGGGATTGGCCAACAGGGTGTTGTTGTCACGGA
Organism: Synechococcus sp. AG-673-F03; assembly: GCA_003211205.1. Classification (GTDB taxonomy): domain Bacteria; phylum Cyanobacteriota; class Cyanobacteriia; order PCC-6307; family Cyanobiaceae; genus Synechococcus_C. The sequence continues at coordinate 68,680 of QCTJ01000002.1, read as the reverse complement.
TGGCGAGCACCATGGCGCCGGTGCGTCGTGCCAAGTCAAGGTCCTGCAGGCTGCGGTGGGCGATCTGACTCATCAATAGGGGGTCTTGACTGAGGCGGAATTCTTCGATTTCGCAGTCGGATCCCGCCAGTAGATCCGTGAAGTCGACCGCCAGTGGTCGCAGGGCCGTCGTCGCCATCAGCCGACCCCCGGCCACGTAAGGACTCACCACCACACTGGCGCCTGCCAGTTCAAGTTTCGCCGCTGCTTCCTCGCTGTCAGCCCGCGCGATCAGACGACAGCGCTGCTCAAGTCCCCGAGCGCTCAGGATCACGTAGAGATTCGCTGCATTGCTCGGTAGTGCGGTCACCAGGCTTCGGCAACGATCGAGCCCTGCCTCCATCAAGGTTTCGTCCAGGGTGGCATCGGCCTGGAGCACCTTGAGTCCGCGTTCTTCAGCGGCTTGTTTTCGCAAGGGGTCAAGTTCGACCACAAGCACCGGTGCTTGTTCGAGGAGCAGCTGCTCACCGATCTCACGACCGATCCTGCCGTAGCCGCAAAGAATGACGTGGTCTTGCATGCGCCGCAGCATCCGGCGAAACCTCAGCTCCCGCACCTGACGGAAGTATCCGGATTCTGACAACCCCAGCACGCGCTGAATCGAGAGCTGAACAACCAGCAGTCCTCCGGCAATGATCAACACCGTGACCAACCGCCCTGGCTGGGATAGAGGCTCCACTTCTCCGTAACCAATGGTGCTGATCGTGATCAGCACCATCCAGAGGCAATCCCCCCAATCCCATCCTTCGGTGATTCGGTAACCGATGGCTCCGCCGAGGACCAACGCGGTTAGTGCCAGACCGGGCAGCAACCAGGGTCGTGCGAGGTGTCTCAGTTGACGGCTACGGCCACTGAGCAGAGCGTGTCGTCTGCTCCGCCGGGACCGCATCATCAGAAGCCGAGAGCTTGCATGACTTCGGAGACCGTGAGTGAGGACAGATCCTCGCGATCAAGTCTGCGAATCATCTCTCTTTCCGGAAGCTGGTCCGCTTTGGCGCCCAAGGCAACCAGAGGCAGCCCGCAGTAGGTGGCCATCAACTGGGTCAGGGAACAACTGCTGAGCACAACATCAGCGCAGGCCACGGCAGCGGCTCGCTCAGCGACGGGCATGTTGCTCGGCAGAACAAGGCTGCGCAACTGGGGCAGCTTGTTGCGGATGGTCTCCGGGAGTGACGCCCAGCGTTCCTGAGGCCAGTCACCAGGGAATGCGCCGGGGGCTAGCAACAGCAGCGGGCCATCCCCTGATGGCTGAGCACTGCGGGCTTTTTCCATGGCATCCGCAGGCAGGCTGAGTCGGAAGGCATCGGCATTGAGAGAGACGCCCATGGGGGACAGAAACACTTCAAGCTTCTGTGGCGTCCAGCCTGCTTCCACCGTGGCGGAGGCCGTACTGGCGAAGCCTTCCGTGGCGACCCGCATCGGGATATGGCTCATTGACAGCATTAAATTCACCTGCCTTCCGGTGGCGAAATTGAGGCAGGCCTGGAAGTCAGGTTCCCTGACCAGGCCGAGAAGATTGGCCCAATCCGAGAGATTCGGATCCGCCTCGAACGGGAAGGGAATCACTTTCTTCACCGCCGGAAGCATGGTCCATAACCCGCGATGGGATGGATCGCAGGCCACCTGGAGGCTGGCCTCAAGCTGATCAGCGGCAGCAGCGAGAGCCGGCAGGCGCTCGAGCTGTTGCTGAAGGCTTCCGGGGCTGAGAGCGAGAACGCGCATGAACCAGCAGCACAGGTGGTGCGAGCTGATTGTATGGAGGCCGTTCAGACTGCTGGCAGCAGGAGTCGCTTGTGCATCTGTTGATTGCCGCAGCTGGCAGCGGCCGGCGCATGGGAGCTGATCGCAACAAACTGCTGCTCATGCTTCGGGGCATGCCGCTGCTCGCCTGGACTCTGGAGTCGGCGTTTGCGGCTGAAGCCATCGCTTGGATCGGCGTGATCGGTCAGCCTGCCGATCAGGACGAGATTGCCCCCCTTCTGCAGGGAGCGACCAAGCCTGTTGCCTGGATCGAAGGTGGCAGCACACGCCAGGAATCGGTGGAGCGAGGCTTGGTCGCACTACCCGGGGATGCGCGGCATGTTCTGATCCATGACGGTGCCCGCTGTCTGATTGATCCCAGCCTGTTCAACCTCTGCGCTGCAGCGGTTCTTGGTGGTGATGCGGTGATCGCTGCGACACCGGTCACCGACACGATCAAGCGTGTGGATGGAGGGGGACTCATCGCTGAAACACCAGATCGGGCTGAGCTTTGGGCCGCTCAGACGCCCCAGGGTTTTGCTGTTGCTGCTCTGCGTGAAGGCCACGCACAGGCCAGGGCCCTCGGTTGGTCGGTCACTGACGATGCCTCCTTGTTTGAACGCCTGGGATGGCCAGTCAGGGTGCTGGATGCTGGTCCCGCCAACATCAAGGTCACCACACCGTTCGATCTCACCGTGGCGGAGGCTGTGCTCGCTCAGCGTTGAGTCGGTGGCTCCAGTGTCAAGGTGGCGTTGATGCCATCCAAATGGGCGCGAACGCCCATTGGCAGAGCCGCATTGCCTCCATTCCCGTGACCCACGGGTAAATCCGCAACCACAGGACACTCCAGGCCCTGAGTGCGGTCTCGCAAAACCTGCTCCAGGCTGAACGTGTGAGCTGGATGGCTGTTCTCTGCGTCGTCGCAACCGCTGAATCGACCGAATGCAAGGCCTGCCAGATTTTGGAGAGCGCCCACCAGCCGCCAGTGGGTGAGCATCCGATCAAGGCGGTACGGGGCTTCTCCCACGTCTTCGATCACCAGGATTGCTCCACGCAGATCGGGTAGGTGACGGCTGCCGAGCAGGTGGGATGCCACGGTGAGATTCACTGTGATCAATGGGCCGGATCCCATGCCTCCAGCCCAGCTCGTCCCCTGAAGGGACGCAACTGAATGCCCAAACAGCAGATCATGAAGACGCTGTTGGCTCCAGGCAGGTTCGCCAGCCAGCGTTGTGACCAATGGTCCATGGATGCCGCCTCCAAAGCCGCTCGCCATGCGGCTGCAGAGCAAGGCTGTGACATCGGAGAACCCAAGAAACCATCCCTTTTTCCAGGGAACGGCGTGCTCCAGAAGACGGGCGGCTCCCCAGCCCCCTCGGGCACATGCCAGCAGGGGGATCCCCTCGTGAGCAGACAGATCGCTGGATCGTTCGCTGTCGCTCCCTGCTAGGTAGCCCCAGTGCCGCCCCAGGCAGGTCGGGGTGTTCACTGTCAGCCCCCATGCCTCGAGCACGGCGATCCCTGCATGCAGGCTGGATTGATCGCAGATTGCCGAGCTTGGAGCGGCAATGGTGACGCTGTCGCCCACCTGCAAGGGACTCGGCAATGACCAGAGATGTTCGGATTGCGGCATCAGACCAGACGTGAAAGCACAAGGCCGATGAGCAGCAACGTACCGATCTGGACCTGACGTCCGAAATGGCGGGCGTAGGCCGCTGCTGGCTGTTGTTCACTGGCTCGCAGGGTTTGTGTGGAGCGCCACAAACCAATGGTGGCAATCACCCAGAAGGGCCAGAACACGCTCCCCACATCAGCTGCTGCAGCGGCGATGGCCAGGGATGCTGCTGTCAGACCATATCCCGCTCGAACGGTTCGGATGGCGTTGCGTCCGAGAGTCAATGCGCTGCTGCGCAGGCCGAGCCGCGCGTCATCCGGACGGTCGGCCATGGCGTAAACCGTGTCGAAGCTGAAGGTCCAGCACAGGGTGGAGAACCAGCAGCCGATCAGGGGGATCGACGCGGTGATGCCGCCTGTGAACGCCGCCCAGGGGATCAGCACCGCGAAGCCCCAGCAGATCGCCAGCAGTGCCTGAGGGAATGGGAACCAGCGCTTTGCGGATGGGTAGATCAGGATCGGCGGAAGGGCTAGGACGGCCAGTTGCAGGCAGATCAGCATCTGGGACGACAAGCTGAGCACGACCCCAAGGGATAGAGCCAGCAGCAGCACGAGCCCAGCAGTCGCCTGGCTCCGGTTCAGTGCACCACTGGCAAGGGGACGTAGGCGTGTGCGTTCGACCTCTCTGTCAATCCTCTGGTCCCAGAGGTCATTGGCGATGCAACCGGCCCCGCTCACGGCCAGGCCACCGATCAGGATCTGCACGACCAGTGCTGCGGGGGGAGGGGCGTCTGGCGCGAGCCACAAACTCCAACCGGCTGGCACGAGAAGAATCAGGCGACCAGTTGGCTTGTTCCAACGCAGCAGTGCCACCCAGGGAGACATGACGCGAGAAAAGGTCGTGCCAGTCACGTGCGTAGAACCCGAAGCTTGAATTTTGGGAACCTTAATCAGCGGCGACCCGGCTTGTAGAACCGATGGCAGAGTGGGCCCGTCTCCATCACGGTGCGCCATGTCAGGTGCCGAGTCTTCTCCAGCGGCCGCGGTGGACCCCAGCAATCAGACGGCGAAACAGTCATCGCACCGTGACCCAGGCGGATCGCTAAAAGTCAGGACTGTGGCTGCAATTGATGTGGGCACCAATTCCACCCACATGCTCGTGGCTTCGGTGGATGTGGCATTGGGAACTTTCAGCATCGATCTTGCTGAAAAGTCCAATACCCGTCTGGGGGAAAGAGACCCTGAGACAGGAGAACTGACTCCTGAAGCGATGACCAGAGGGTTGGAGAGCCTTCGCCGTTTTCGTGAGCTGGCTGTGAGCCATCAGGTGGAGCAGGTGGTTGTCGCAGCGACCAGTGCTGTACGAGAGGCTCCAAACGGCAGGGACTTTCTGCAAACCATCAAAGATGAACTCGACCTGGATGTGGATCTGGTCAGTGGCCCTGAGGAGGCACGGCTGATCTACCTGGGAGTGTTGTCAGGCATGCCCTTTGGCGATCGTCCCCATTTGGTGCTGGATATCGGCGGCGGCTCCACGGAGCTGATCCTGGCGGATGGTCGGGATGCACGCGCACTCACCAGCACACGCGTCGGCGCTGTGAGGCTTCAGCGGGATTTCGTCAAGGATGATCCGATCCCTCCCCAACGCCGCTCATTTCTGCAGGCGTTCATCCAGGGCTCGCTGGAACCGGCCGTGGACAAGGTGCATCGACGGATCAAGCCGGGAGAGACACCAGTGCTTGTTGCGACCAGCGGCACGGCAATGGCTATTGGTGCGTTGGCGGCCAGCGAAGACGACCGGCCACCTCTCAAGCTGCACGGTTACAAGGTTTCAAGGCAGCGCCTGAACCGTGTCGTGGACCGTTTGGCCGTCATGACACCGGAGCAGCGCCGTGGTCTGGCGGCCATCAACGATCGGCGCGCGGAAATCATCGTGCCGGGTTCGCTCATCCTGCAAACCACCATGCAGATGCTCGGAGTCGATGAATTGGTTCTGAGCGAGCGGGCTTTGCGCGAAGGACTGATCGTGGATTGGATGCTGCGCCATGGCCTTCTCGAAGACCGCTTCAGTTTCCAGAGCAGTATCCGCCAGCGCACCGTGGTCCATCAGGTGCAACGTTTTGCGGTCAATCAGGCCCGTGCCGAGCGTGTTGCCAGCCACGCTCTCACGCTCTACGACAGTACCCACAAGACCTTGCACCGTGATGACGGATCCGGCCGGGATCTCCTCTGGGCTGCGGCCATGCTTCATGCCTGTGGTCAGCACATCAACCTGAGTGCTTATCACAAGCATTCCTGGTATCTCATTCGCCATGGCGAGCTGCTGGGTTATTCAGAATCCGAACATCTGATGATCGCGGCCATCGCCCGTTATCACCGCCGCAGTCTTCCCAAGAAGCGACATGAGTCCTGGCAGGCACTTCAAACCCGGGACAATCGCAGGGCGGTGTCAGAGATGGCTTTGTTACTGCGTTTGGCCGCTGCGCTGGATCGACGACCTGATCCGGTGGTTCAGACGTTGAAAGCCGCAGTGAAAGGCAGTGATCTGATTCTGGAGCTGGTGCCGGAGCGAGTGAATCAGAACCTCAGCCTTGAACAATGGAGTCTCGAAAGTTGTTCAACTCTGGTGAGGGATGTCACCGGTCTGCACCTCAAGATCAAAGTTCAGGATTGAGTTTGTACCAACGCACCTGATCGATGGGTCCCAGGGGCTTCGGTGCATCGTCTCCATGACTGATCAAGACCAGGTCAGGACGTCCGGGGAGGATTTCCAGTTGTGAATCAGCAGGGAGGATTTTGCGCTCAGAGAGGGTTCCCTCGTACACAACGTCGCCTTCGCCATTACGGATTGAGATCCAGCTGGGTTCTTGGCTGATAATGGAGATCTGCCCTGAGGCCTTGCCCTCGGGTGAAACGGGTTGAGGGGGCGTCGCAGTGGGTTGTTTCAACACGGTGACAACCTTCATGGAGGCAAGCTCAACGGAGCGACGCTGACTGGCCACCACCATCGCTCCCCCGGTGACAGCGCCGATCGTCAGAGTAGCCAGGGCCAGGCGCTGCCATGGCATCACAGGTCTTTTGCTGCTTTCCGAACTCGTCGAGATCCGACCATTGGCGACACCGCTTTTGGCATCAGCACCACCAGGAGCACCGAACAGGTTGGTCGTGGTCTTGGGCGCTGGCAGAACGTCTTGAAGTCTGCTGATTAGGGAGTCGCCATCGAGGCCGAGCTTGGAAGCGACCCTGCGGGTCATGGCTTTGATGAAGACCGGTTCTGGAAGTTTCTCCAGTTCACCAGTCTCCAGAGCCTTCAACTGTTCGCTGCCCATCTTTAAAGATTGAGCCAGTTGATCGCAGCTCAGGCCCTGTGCTTCGCGGGCCTGACGGAGCAGGTCACCGATCTCCTGCAGGGTTGAGACGGTTGCTCCATCCTTCGTCTGCTCGGAATCCGACAACCACATCAGACCCTCACTGAATTCGTTTCATTGAAATTAAGCTCGATTGTCAGTTCTGTAAGTGCCACGAGGCACACAGAGACAGTTGCCACATCGGAATTCATTCTTTCCTCCAATGGCATGCGGGTTTTCGGTGATCGTGAGAGCGGGAGTTCAGCATTATGAAATCAATCCGGATCACGTAGCTTTTGCTAGCTGCTCTGGTGGACAATCAGATCCTCAATCTCATCCACTTCATCGGAGCTCTGGGCCGCTATGAGTCGCCGGACTCAGCCTCGCGAGCTTGTAATCGCAGGGCTGACTCCTCTGGTCAATACAGCATCCGCAGAACTGGTCTGTGGACCAGCACTTCGCAAAATCCAGTGCGGTTTTGCAAGCAAGAAGCCCATCAATTTGTTGGTTGCGAGGTGCCGAATGAGGGTGCTGCTGAAGTCAGCGACAACCCTGAAGATCCGAAAGGATTTTTGGCAGGTGAAGTGCCAGAGGCGGAGGAATCAGGCAATCGTTGGCGGTATAGACGCAAACGCTGGTCGCTTGTCATTCCCTTCTGAACATGGACCCAGACGTTCGCAATCTGGTGATTGCTCAGCTGCTTGTGATCGTGATTCCCGTTGGGACATTGTTCGCCATCTGGCTCTGGATGCTCACTCTCCGTCAACGCTGATTCGTCAACGCTGATTGGAGCTGCGCGTTGGAACCTCAAGCAATGCCAATCATTGGTGCTAGCCATTCAGCATGCACGGCTGAGAGAGCTGTCATGTTGAAAGCATGCACTGCTGGATTGGTTTTATCAGCAACCCATAGGAGCGCAAAAGGCGCATTGAGGGCAATCTGCATACGCCATCGCCAAGTGATGATCGCCCAGATTCTTTGAAGAATCGGGTTCTTCATTGGAAGCATCAAATGACCCGGTAAGTGTGCAGACTCTGGCGTATCCACTCACGGAACTGCGGATTGACTTTAGTCGCGATACCAAGTCTTGCTCATAAGCCAAGAAAAAAGGAGGGTCCCACCCCTCCTTGGTTCGACGCATCTCCGGTTGATGACCCGAAGACGAATCGATTTTGCACGAAAGTCTTCAAAACATCCGTAGTGATCAACACCTTGAATATCTAGGCAACTAATTCTTCTGAGATCGACAGGGTGAGCTCCGAGTGGGGTGTTCGTAGCTCAATCAGAGATTGATAGTCCGTTGACTCATAGGCCGATATGGCTGACTGGAGAGATGGGAACTCGATGATCACATTCAAAGAACCAGGGGTACCTTCACGAACATCACATTGAACATCGCGCACTAGGAATTTGGCCCCGACGCTGGGGAGCCATTCCGTGAGTCGACTGATGTAGGGGACCATGGCCAGTGGTGTGTGAATCGTGCCGGTACTGATCCAGTAGCCCTTTGCCATGACAACAGAAATCTGATGCACTGAATGTAGTTGGAACTGTGCTGTTAGGAGCTGTGCATGAAGCAGGTTTCTGATCACTGAAGCGTGATCACAACTCAACAACAGAAGTGACAACTGAAGACGGCCAAGACCGCATCGTTTGAGATGCATCACATCCTGTGCTTTGAATCTCGAATGTGAGATAATTAATCTCTCTGATAATTCTTTAATTCCCGGTTTCTCTGGCCTTCGTTAATGCTGATGTCGCCCGAAAAATGCGCTTGATAATGAGATGAAAACCCTGAAAAGCAAAGGTTTGAGGAGCATGGGCGATACTGGATTCGAACCAGTGACCCCTTCCGTGTGAAGGAAGTGCGCTACCACTGTGCTAATCGCCCGATCCTTCAATCTTAAAACACCACCTGTCCGGATTGTTTACCGATTGGGACGGAACAAGTGGTCATGATCAGGCGAATAGAGCTTTGATCGCAGATTGGTTGAACGAAAGGCCGTACTGATCACAAATAGCGTGGTGCGAATCAGGTTGCGATCATGTGTGACCTTTGCCATCTGATCAAGAGGGACCAGATCGAGCGATTCATCAGGCCAGCTGACCCTGTATCCGATGGCGACCGGGGTGTCTGCGGGGTAATGCTCAAGCAGCGTCGATTGGACCTCGTCCACATGGCGGGCGCTGAGGTAGAGGCAGAGCGAGGCTCTCAGGCTGGCCAGGTGTCTCAGCTCTTCTCGTTCCGGAACGCCGGTTCGGCCTCCGCTGCGGCTTAGCACGATGGTTTGCACAAGGCCTGGGATGGTCAATTCCGCTTTGAGAGCCGAGGCGGTTGCCTGATAGGCGCTGATGCCAGGAACCACTTCCACTTCGATTCCTGCATCGGCAAGCCCGCTGACCTGCTCGCTGAGCGCTCCGTAGAGACAGGGGTCACCATCGTGAAGACGCACCACGTTCTTCCCGGTGCTCACACGCTCGATCATCAGGGGAAGAACCTGTTCAAGCGTGAGCGTGCTGGTGCGGATCTTTTCGCAGCCGGCCGGTGCAAGATCCGCGATCTGGGGCGATACGAGTGAGTCAGTCCAGATCAGAACATCAGCATGGGCAATGCGGTCTTCGGCACGGCGGGTCAGTAGATCAGGTGCTCCCGGGCCAGCACCCACGATCGAGATCATGCTCATGAAGGGTCTGCCTTTTTGAGTCCGGGATCCGGAAGTGGCGACTTGCGTCCATACAGCCAGAACAGCCCCAAGCCAGCGATGGCCATCAAACTGAGACTCATCAGCTGAGCAATGCGCAGGCCACCATCACAGAACGGAGGTTGTCCGCCGAGGCAGAGCGGGTCGATCCTTAGACCTTCAATCCAGATGCGGCCAAGGCTGTAGCTGACCAGATAGATGCAGCTGAGAGCTCCTGATGGCAGGGAGATTGTTTTTTGGCGGCCGAGCCGGAAAAGCACTATTAACAACACAAAGAGTCCAATGTTCCAGAGGGATTCGTAGAGAAATGTGGGGTGGAAGAATTCAGCTGTTTTGAAAACACCTGGCCGGTTTGCTGCGGGAATAAAAAGTTTCCATGGCAGATCGGTGGGGACTCCAAACGCCTCTGAATTGAAAAAGTTCCCCCAGCGGCCAATGGCCTGTCCCAGCACCACCGAGGGCACCAACACGTCCAGAACATCCCAGAAAGACACCCGTCGCCAACGGCAGAACAAAATGACCGCCAGCGATCCTCCTAGGAGTGCTCCATGGATTGCAATGCCTCCTTCCCAGATCGCGAATGCATCCCACCATGAGCGTTGGTAGGAATCCCATTCGAAGGCGACGTAGTACGTTCTCGCACCGACGACTGCTGCCAGCACAAGGATTGGCAGCAAGTCACTGATCAGATTGCTGTCAAGGCCACGCTGTCGCGCCAGCCAGCTGGAGAGATTGAGTCCGATCAAGACGGCAATCGCAATTAGCAGTCCGTACCAACGCAGTACGAAAGGCCCGAGCTGAAACAGCTCCGGCCCTGGGGACGTGAAAATTGCAGGGATCAACACTGAGCTCAGACACCCTCAGCGGCTTGCACCTTCTCAATCTGCTTCTTCTTCAGAACCAACATGATCTGGGCGAGCGAAACAGCTGCGAAGAATGCCAACAGACCATAAATCCGAACGGGGTTCTGAAGCACAACTTCCGCATCAACCTGTCCGAAACCACCCACATTCGGATCGTCGGTCAGGGGAGCACCGGCTTCAACGGTGTCACCGACTCCGACCATCAGAGCAGGACCAACGGGAATGGTTTCAGTGGCGGTCTCGCCGTCCGCGGTGTCGATGCTGACGACTTTGGCTCCATTGTCGCCGTCTTCAATTGCTGAGACGGTTCCGCTTGCAGGAGAGGTGTAAACGGTGTTGTTGCTCTTTTCTCCTGTCGGATAGACCTGACCACGGCCTCGGTTACCCCCAACGAAAATCTGATATTTGCCGAAATGGATGTTGCTGTCGGTGGCAGGATCCGGTGACAGGACAGGGAAGACGATTTCCTGGTGCTGATCACCTGGAATCGGACCTACAAGAAGAATGTTGGGTTGATCGTCGCTGTACTGCGTGAAATAAACACCTTCGGTTTCCTCCTTGATCTCATCAGTCCAGCGGTCCTGTGGGGCCAGGGTGAAGCCATCAGGCAGCTGGATGACAGCTCCAACCTGTAAACCAACATCACTGCCGTCGGCACCGATTTCCTGGATCCCTTGCTCATAAGGGATTTTCACTGCCGCCTTAAAGACCGTGTCCGGAAGAACGGATTGAGGAACCTCTGCCTGGGTGATTTTCTTGGCGAGGTGGCAGTTGGCGCAGACGATCTTGCCAGTGGCTTCTCTTGGCGAGGCGTAGTTCTGCTGAGCCCAGAATGGGTAGGCCCAGGTGCTTGATGGAGCCGTGAACACGGCAAGACCCAGGATCAGGGCTGCGAAAAGTGAGGAGAGAATTCGGCGCATCGGAGGCGTGTTTCGGGAGAGAGCGGTGGGCAAAAGGTTCTTGATCAGCCCCACCAGGGCTTCTCACCTGTGCGGAAGTCGGTTTCGGTCCACTGGCTTACAAAAACGTTGTCGTCCTCAACGCTCACATTGGCCAGGGCCAGCGAGAGGGGCGCCGGACCTCTGACAACTTTGCCGGTGGCGTCGTACTGGCTGCCATGACACGGGCACATGAACTTGTTGGCGCCACTGTTCCAGGGCACAACACAGCCCAGATGGGTGCAGATGGCATTGATGCCATAACTGCCGATGGCGTCTTCCCCTTCAACGATCAAATACGTGGGATCACCCTTCAGACCCTGAACAAGGCTGCGGTCACCTGAGGGGTGGTCACTGAGCCAGCCGCTGAGCGTCACGGGGTTGCCGAGCTCATCCTTGGCACTGGTGCCTCCGCCGCTTCCTGCAGCCCGTGGAGGAATGAAGTAACTCACCACCGGATAGAGCGCTCCGAGGGCGACGCCGGTCACGGACCCGAAGGTCAGCAGATTCATGAACTGCCTGCGGCCCATTCCGGGCACATCAGCGGCTGGCATCTGAGTCATATCTGACGTTCGTTGGGCACTGGATGGGGCTCATTATGGGCTCTATTAGGTCATGTCACACTTTGCGGAGACTGGATTTTCATTGATGTTCAAGGTCTTGTTCCGTGCGCACTGATCACTCCTCCCCGCTGGAGTCGCGCCCTCTGAGCGTCGATGAAGTCATCGACCTTTTGCGCTCTCGCTGGCAAGCCAGCTACGACCTGCAGCTGGTCACCAGGCGCAGACGGATGTACTTCCAGGTGATGTGGGCCTACCTCGAGCAACAGTCCTTCCCATTGGATGAGCCTGACTACCGGGCTCATCTCGCCGAAGTCTTGGAAATTGTGAACAGATTGGGGGAAGCGGAGACTGTCCGGGACTGGTTGCTCACGACGCGGGACAAGCCGCGACTTGGAAAGGCGCTCAGTCTGCAGCTGCAGGGGGAGGGGACTCTGGAGGAGTTTCTGCTCTGAACCGTTGAACCGCTGCGACAAGAATCACGCCGATCAGGTAGAGAGCGGTGATCGCCCCAGCCAGCAACAACATGGTGACCGGGTCTGTCGACGGTGTCAGGACAGCGCCGGCTAGGGCAGAGATCAATACGACCCAGCGCCATGCGGAGAGCATGCGCTGCCATTTGACCAGGCCGAAGACTCCCAAAAGAAGCTGCAGAACAGGAAGCTGAAAGGCCAGTCCGGTCGACAGCATCAGCAAGAGCACGAAGTCCAAATAGCGCTCAATCGACCAGATGGGCTCGACAACATCGGCGCCGTAGCTGACGAGAAAATTCAGTGCAGCAGGCACCAGAGCCCACCAGGCAAAGGCAAGACCGGCCAGAAACAGAACGGCTGATCCAGCCACCGATGGCGCAATTAATCGGCGTTCTGCTTGGGTCAGTCCTGGCAGAACAAAGGCCAGCCCCTGATACAGCACGTAGGGAAGTGCCAGCGTGAGTCCTGCATAGCCTGCGACTTTGAACGACACGAATAGAAATTCGCCAGGAGCCAATTGCAGGAAGCGGATCGAACCGGCAGGCTCTTCCAGAATTCTGACCAGAGGGCGCACCGCCAGAAGGCAGGCCAAGGCACAGACAACCACTGCAACAAGACTGCGCAGCACTCTCTGACGCAGCTCCTCAAGGTGGTCGACCAGAGGCATTTCCACGTCGTTGGGAGGGCCGTCCTGAACTCCGATCCGAATCGGCGGCGGCGGTGACAGCTTCGGGGACTCTTCAGGCGTGATCGGCGTCAGAGGTGAGTGAGCAGTTGACTTGAGTCAGGCTAAGGGGTCCCAAGCTTCAAGGGCTTTGTGTGCTCGGTCCGGTTCCGCCCAGACCAACTCGGCTTGGCGATGCCTAACGGTTCCCGGTGCAGTGCCCGGGATTCTCTGCAAATGTTCCACGCCAGTCATCACCACCGGCACATGTCGATTGCCCTTGGCCCGACTGAACCAGGCGGCAAGGTCTGCCGCAAGCTGCAGGTCTGATTCCGCAGCGGCCGCTGCGGAAGCCTTCAACACCACGTGGCTGCCTGGACACTCCTGCGCGTGAAACCAGAGATCCCCTGAGCGTGCTTGACGCAGGCTGATCCACTCGTTCTGGCGGTGATTGCGCCCCACCTGAATCACCAATCCATGCTGAGAGCGGATCTCCAGTGGCTGGGGTTGCCCTGGAGGAGGACCGCGACGGCGACGGCGACGGCGAGGGGTGAGCAGGTCCTCCAGTTCAACCTTCAGCTCAAGCAATTGTCGGTTGCGGTCGTCGGCATCGTCCCAGTCCGCCTGCATCAGGTCTGCCAGGAATCCTGCGCTGCCGTCAATCAGCGCAAGGCGTTGATCGTGGTGGACCAGGCGTTCTTCGATTAAGGGAATCGACCGGCGCAGTCGCTTCGCTCGTTGGTAAAGCTTCTGGGCCTGCTCAATGCTTGCCCTGTTAGGAGCGGCCTGACAGAGAATGGCATCCGCCTGATGTTGCAATTCATCGGCGCCGCCAGTGGCATTCAGCCGCTCGATCTGCTCGAGGCGCTGCGCCTGTTCCCGTTGTCGGCTCTGTTCCAGAAGCTGTTGCAGGTCCTGGCTTTCTCTCAGCAGTTGTCGCTGGTTGAGATGCTTCCGGTAATAAAGCCCTAGACGCAGGCTGAGTGATTCGCTGTTGCTCGCTGAGTCGGCCGGATTGTTCCAGACGCGATAGCCGCCGGCCTCATCCAGCTGAAGGATGAAGTCGTCATAACTGAGTTGGTTCAGCCATCGCGTCCAGCGCGTGTGAAGCGATCGCCATTGGTTGTCGCTGATCTCTTCGACAGGAGTGCTGGCCGAGAGCGGTAACTGTTCCTCATCCTTCGAGGAGAAGTTGATGAGTTGCTTCGTTAGCGCGGGGCTGATGCCCTGATAGGTATCGCGCAGCGCTTTGCCGAGATCAACCGGCACCAACGTCAGTCTGCGCTTCCATTGTTCGAACGGTTCCTCGCAGCTTGGCGGCAGGCTCTGCAGCGATGGCGGCGGGATGTAGGGGTCTCCAGTGCTGAGCGGACGGACCCGTGACTGGTGCTGTCTGACCTGCCTGGCAATGGCGGTGATCCGTTTCTGGTCATCGAGCAGCAGCACATTGCTGTGACGTCCCATCAGCTCCAGGACCAAAGTGCGCACGCTCGCCGCGCCAGGGCGTGGAGCGAAATGAAACAGCACAACCCGTTCAAAGTTTCGCTGCTCCAGTTCCACCAGGGCCAGCTGCCTGAGGCCGTTCTGTACCTGCTGAGCCAGAGTGCTGCCACTCCCAATCCGGCTAGGTGATGGAATCTGAACCAATCTGGCGGCGTCTGCCTGCCAGCTGAGTTCCAGCCAGACCATTCCCTTGAGGGTTCTGAAGCCCAGCTGCAGGCTCTGCTGATTGGGTTGTTGTGCTTTTTCAAAGCGACTTGGAATGATCTGTGCTCTCAGATCTGCCAGCACCGCCCGAAGGCTGGTGAGGTCCATCACCTGAAGCGTGCTCTTCGCCATCGCTAGCCGCTGGCCTTTCGACTGGGGTGCCTTCCTACCCTGCTGCCTGACTGCACACAAGCCATGGCAACGACCGACCGCCGCGCCAGGCTCGCTTTGCTGACAGGCCCCAGCGGCGTTGGCAAAGGGACTCTGGTGGCACGCCTACTCGAACGTCATCCCCAGCTCTGGCTTTCTGTGTCCGCCACCACCCGCGCTCCAAGAGAGGGTGAACAGGATGGCGTTCATTACTTCTTTCACTCGCGTGAATCGTTTGACCAACTGGTCAGCGCGGGAGGGTTGCTGGAGTGGGCTGAATTCGCCGGTAACTGCTACGGAACACCCAAGCAACCCGTGATGGAGAGGCTTGAGCTGGGCACTCCTGTATTGCTGGAAATCGAACTCGAAGGTGCTCGTCAGGTGCGTCGCAGCTTTCCGGAAGCTCTGCAGGTCTTTCTTGCACCCCCAAGTTTTGAAGAGCTCGAACAGCGCATCCGTGGCCGCGGCACTGAAATGGAGGCCGCGATTGCGAAGCGCCTGGATCGCGCCAGAACTGAACTCCAAGCTCAGCAGGAATTCGATGCAGTGGTCATCAACGATGATCTCGAAACTGCTCTGATTGATCTAGGGCGGTTGATGGAGCTTGGCGACGCCTGAGGGATCAGAGCGGGTGGAACAGCAGGTCTGGGAAGAATCTGTTCCATTCGATCAGGATCCCGGCAGTCAACGTGAACCAGATGGCGGCAACCACAGGTGCAGTGGAGAGAAATTTTTTCATCGTTGAACAGTTCAGAGAGATGAGATGTTGTAATCAGCGAGGTGAAACTGTGATTTTCGAATCACTTTCAGTCAGCTTGCCACTGTTGAACTCTGCAATGGCAGCAACAGGCCATGTTGCTGCTTTGGCAACCGAGTTCAAGGCCAATTTCATGTCCAGCTGAATCTCGAGCATGTTCTGGTCCTTGCGACCACGAATGGCCATGAGATAGCTACGGCCGGCCCAGCCAATGGTTCCGGTGATGTAAAGGAACATCAGCCCGGGAAGCACGAAATCACCAGCATGGTTCCAGCGACCGTCAACGATCAGATGAGGGAGACCATCTTCACCACAGGAGGCTTTGCTGTACATCTTGAAGCGAGCGACAGCCTGTGGGGTTGAGGCTGCACTGGCACGTTGCTGGAATCGTGCACTCTCGGAACAGGGAGTCAGTCCTGCAACATCAGCTCTGGCGACCGGTGCGAAGCCGAAGACCAGCAGGGCCGACAGCGCAAGGGCGAAGAAACGACGCATCGGAACGGTTCCTGTTGAACCTGCTCTGGGGAGGCAGGATGTATCAAATTGACAGTAGTGGAGGCTGTTGGCCTGCATGGTCAAGGTCCTAGCCCTCGAAACAAGTTGTGACGAGTCTGCCGCGGCTGTTGTGGAGCACAGCGACGGTCGCCTTCAGGTTCTGTCGCATCGGATTGCGTCTCAGATCGAGGAACATGCCCAATGGGGCGGCGTGGTGCCGGAGATTGCCTCACGCCGGCATGTGGAAGCTCTTCCCCATTTGATCGACCAATCGCTCAATGCCGCGGGACTCTCGATCAGCGATCTGGATGCGGTGGCTGCCACTGTCACCCCAGGTCTGGTTGGTGCACTGATGGTGGGTTCCGTGACGGGCCGCACCCTGGCAGCGCTCCATCGCCGACCTTTCATCGCCATCCACCATCTCGAAGCCCATCTGGCCTCGGTTCGGCTGGCGTTATCCCCCCCAGCGCCGCCTTATCTCGTCCTACTGGTGAGCGGCGGACATACGGAACTGATTCGCGTCGATGCAAAGGGAGTGCTGGAGCGCCTTGGGCGTAGTCATGACGACGCCGCTGGGGAAGCCTTTGACAAGGTCGCCCGGCTGCTGGGCCTTGAGTACCCAGGGGGGCCTGCGATCCAGGCCGCGGCCTTTCAGGGGGATGTCGCCCGTTTCAGCTTGCCGAAAGGCCGTGTTTCAAAACCCGGAGGGGGGTTCTACCCCTATGACTTCTCATTCAGCGGCCTAAAAACGGCGATGCTTCGTCAGGTGGAGGCTTGTCGGACTTGGGACGAGCCTTTGCCCCTGGCGGATCTGGCCGCCAGCTTCCAGCAAGTCGTTGTGGATGTGTTGGTCGACCGCAGCCTCCGATGCTGTTCCGAGCTCGGCCTGTCGACACTGGTGATGGTGGGTGGAGTGGCGGCTAATCAACGGTTGCGTGAATGCATGCATGCAAGAGGTGCTGAACAGGGCGTTGATGTACACCTGGCGCCGCTTCGCTACTGCACCGATAACGCTGCAATGGTGGGGGCTGCTGCGCTTGGACGTCTGAACTCCGAAGCCATTTCCAGTTCTTTGGCTCTGGGTGTTTCAGCACGTTGGGCTCTCGAAAACTGCGCTCGTCTGTATCAATCGAATCCGCCTTTCTGAATTGCAGTGCATAAGGTGTCGCGACTTGCACTCCGGTGATGTCGATCAAGGCTGAGACGCGTCAGCAGAACAACGTCGAAGAAGTTGATTCCGGTGAATTGAATGCCTGGCGCAGAGGCTTCACCCCTCAGGCCGAAATTTGGAATGGCCGACTGGCCATGCTTGGTTTGTCGATTGCGCTCGGAACTCTGTTTGTGATCAGGGTCTCAACCACGGGAATGCCTGCCGCCTGACGGCAGGAGGTGATTGTCATCCCCGTCCCCGCAGGGCCTGAGCCAGTTCATTCGGTTTCAAGCTCTGAGCGACAGCATGATCCGGTTCGACTCTCTCTTGCTCCACAAGATCCTGGAGGCATTGATTGGGGGTGATCATGCCGTCGAAACCGCTGCGTTCCATGATTTCCTCCACTTCATCCAGGGCTCCCCGCTGGATGTAGTCCTTGCAGGCCTCCGTGTTGATCAGGATGTCGTGGAAGGCCGCCCGCTTGCCGTCTGTGGTGCGAATCAGACCCTGTGAGATCACACCGAGCAGGGACTCCGACAGAGAACGCCGCACGCTTTCCTGGTCCTCGGGAGGGAACATGCCGAGCACCCTTTCTACGGTTTTGACCGCTGAGTTGGTGTGCAGTGTTCCAAACACAAGATGCCCGGTTTGAGAGGCCTCCAGCGCTGTACTCAGAGTTTCCTGGTCGCGAATTTCACCGACGAGAATGACGTCGGGATCTTCACGCAGTGCCGCTTTCAGAGCGTTGTGAAATTTCAGTGTGTGCAGTCCGACCTCCCGGTGTCGGATCAGTGAGCGCTGGCTTGAGTGCACAAATTCGACCGGGTCCTCAATGGTGAGGATGTGTCGATTCTGATTTCGATTGATCCAATCGATCATCGCGGCCAGTGTTGTGCTTTTCCCGGATCCGGTCGGGCCGGTGATCAGGACGAGACCCTTGGGGCGTGAGGACAGCTCACGCAGAACATCGGGCAGTTTGAGTTGCTCAAGGGTCAGGATTGTCTGGGGAATAAGCCGCAGAACCATTGCTGGCCCTCGTAGAGAGTCCAGAAGGTTGATGCGCACGCGCACAAAAGGAAACGCATGGGACCCATCGAATTCCTTGATCTGATGGAAATCATCGATCTGCTGAGGGGTCAGGATTTCCTTCAGCCAGCGTTGGAAGGTTTGCTGCGTTGAGCAGGGCCACTCAGTCGTCAGCATCTCGCCCCGGGCCCGGTATCGAGGAATTTCACCAACGCCAAGATGAACGTCTGAATGCCCTTTGTCATGGGCGATGCGCACGATCTGTTCCAGGCTGGGCGCCTCATCCTTTCCGTCGCTGATCGCTGCGGCTGCTGGTGAAGGATGCCCTGGCGGGGAGACGGCACCAGCGGGAAAGCCCGGGGGAAAGATCGGCTTTCTCACACAAGTTTTGGACGTCTTCACTCAGCTTCGCCAAAGCTGGGCCATTGGCAAGTCAAGGCTTGCTGGGAGGTGTGTGAAACCCGCTTAGGATTTCGCCACCAACTCACGGTTTATGGCTGCCAGGCCCCGCGTCACCATCGTCCTTGGCACCCGCCCGGAAGCCATCAAGCTTGCCCCCGTCATTCAGGAATTCCGAGCCTGTTCAGCTCTCGACACACGGGTGGTTCTGACGGGACAGCATCGTGAGATGGTCACGCAGGTGATGGATCTCTTTCAATTGAAGGCCGACCAGGACCTTGATCTGATGGCGCCGCGCCAGACCCTCACCCACGTGACTTGTGCGGCTCTTCAGGGCCTGCGCGATGACTTCCAGGCGTTCCCCCCTGGGCTGGTGCTTGTTCAGGGAGACACCACCACGGCCTTCGCCGCTGCCCTGGCTGCCTTTTATGAGCAGATTCCCGTCGGCCATGTGGAGGCTGGTCTGCGAACGGACAATCTTTTGGACCCATTCCCCGAAGAGGCCAATCGCCGTCTGATCTCCCAGGTGTCCCAGCTGCATTTTGCTCCCACCGAACGTTCGGAAGCCAACCTGAACGCTTCCGGTGTGGTCGGTCGGGTGATGGTGACCGGTAACACGGTGATCGATGCGCTGCTGCGCATGGCTGAGCAGGCTCCGGCACTCTCTGATCTGCCCATCGACTGGGCCAATCAGCGCGTGATCCTGGCCACGGTCCATCGCCGCGAGAACTGGGGTGAGCGCCTGAACAGCATCGCCGCGGGCATGCTTCAGGTGCTTGACAGTCATCAGGACACCATTCTGTTGTTGCCCCTGCATCGCAACCCCACGGTTCGTGAGCCTCTGCGTGCCTTGCTTGGCGACCATCCCAGGGTCGTCCTGAGTGAGCCTCTGGACTACGACCGGCTGGTTGCTGCGATGAAAGGGTGCACTCTCTTGCTCACCGATTCCGGTGGCCTCCAGGAGGAAGCACCTGCGTTTGGGAAGCCTGTGCTGGTGTTGCGTCGCACGACTGAACGACCCGAGGCTGTTGATTCCGGCACCGCTCGATTGATCGGGACCGACAGTGACTCGATCGCCCGTGAGGCTTCACGCCTCCTCGATGATCCGAAGGCCTATCAACAGATGGCCAGGGCCGTGAACCCCTTCGGAGATGGTCGAGCCAGCGGCAGGATCCTTGAAGCTGCCCTTGCTCTGCTCAACGGCTGATGCCACCTTCAGTCCCTGCGGCCATTACCGCTGGGTGCTGCGTCGTTCAATCCGCAGGCCGTCGCAGGCTGACCCCTGCAGGGAGCTCCTGTTTGTCGGTCTCAATCCTTCTTTGGCCGATGCTGGCCGCGATGACCCCACGCTGAGGCGACTCCAGGGTTTTGCTCGAAACTGGGGCTATCACCAGCTGGTGGTCCTCAATCTGTTCGGGAGGATCTCACCGTCTCCTACGGCTTTGCGTCGTTGCGGTGATCCCGTGGGGCAGCATTCCGACAGCGTGCTGACGCGCTGGTTTGAGAGATGGTCCCGTTCACCCACCTGCGATCTCTGGTTGGGCTGGGGTGAGTCGGGCTCCCTGCATTGCCGTGACCAGCAGGTGCTGATGATGCTCGCCACAGCTCTGGCTTTGCGGCTGCAGGGGGCTCCTCCACTCGTGATCGGAACCACCCGCAGCAGTCAACCTCGTCACCCGCTCTATGTGGCTGCGGGGAGCCAGCTTTTCCCCTGGGCCTGTACGGTTCGCTGATGACACGTACGCCTCGCCGCTACAAGATTTCTCTTCACCTCTCGGGAGGTCAAACAGAGGTGGTGCATTTCCCGACTCTCGAGACATTTCAGGAGTGGTATCAGGGTCTGGTCAACGGTGGGAGTGGTCAGGCTTTCGTGAACATCCCGCTCGGGGATCTCGAAGGGGAATATCTGGTGATCCGTCCCGAAGCGGTCATCGGCGTGCGTGTGGAACCGCAATTCGCATCCATCGATGACGCCTGAGAGGCTCGGACTGCTCTGGGGCATCACGGTGTTTGCCGGGGCCGGTGCGCGATTGCTCGCCGCCCTGTCAGGACTGCCAGGTGTGGTGCTGTTGCTGTTGTCAGGACTGCTGATCGGACGATCCGGCCTTGGCCTCGTGGAGCCTCTGGACCTGGGAGAGGGGCTCGAGACAACGGTTGGCCTGCTTGTCAGTCTCGTTCTGTTTGATGGAGGGCTGAATCTGCGCTTGCCCGGCGACACCATCAAGGCGACCGTGCTGCGGATCTCCGTGCTGCGTTTGTTGATGTCGCTGGGAGCGGGAATCCTGGCAGCGCATTGGCTTGCCGGACTGGGATGGTCCGTGGCTGCCGTCTACAGCGCCATCGTGTTGGGAACGGGCCCCACAGTGGTCACGCCGATCGTGCAGCAGATTCGCCTGGCTCCTCCCCTTGGAGATGTGCTCGAAGCGGAGGGACTGGTGCTCGAGCCAGTGGGTGCCGTTCTGGCGCTGCTGCTGCTTGAGCTGTTGCTGGGCGATCTCTACGGCTGGAGAGGTCTTGCGATTGGTCTGCTGTCGCGCCTCGGTGGTGGGGTGCTGATCGGAGTTGCTGTTGGATGGCTGATGGCGGAGCTGTTGAGACGTCTGCCTTCAGAGCATGCCGTGGGCTTGAGGCTGCAGCTGACCCTTGGTGTTCTGTTTCTGATGTTTGCCGTCTGCGAATGGCTGCTCCCCGAATCCGGTTTGCCTGCATCGGTTGCTGCCGGAGTTGTGGTTGGCCGTCGTCCCTCAACGCAGGCGGCTCAACTCGACGAGCTGATCCGCGAACTGGCCAGATTGGCGATCACGGTGCTGTTCCCGCTGCTGGCGGCTGATGTGTCGTGGGCTGAACTCAGTCCGTTGGGTTGGGGTGGCATCAGTTGTGTTCTGGTGCTGATGCTGCTGGTGCGTCCGGCGGCAGTGGGCGTGGCCACGATCGGATTGCCACTGGACTGGCGTCAACGCCTGTTCATGGGATGGCTGGCGCCGCGCGGAATTGTCACGGCCGCCGTGGCATCCCTGTTTTCCATTCGTCTTGAGCAGGCCGGGATTCTCGGTGCAGGACGACTTCAGGGTCTGGTGTTTCTCACGATCCTGATGACTGTGGGATTCCAGGGACTGACGGCCCAACCGCTTGCACGCGTTTTGGGTTTGATTCAATCCGGGCCTGAGGATTCAGGTGAGGCAGCGCTTCAGGCGGGGCAGGTCCTGCCCGACCCTGGCCAGCAATGACCAGGTCGTGATCAGATCCGGCCCCTGGAGCCGGCCGAGCAGAGCAGCACGCAACGATTTCATCAGAACCCCCTTTTTGACGCCGGCTTTGTTGGCGGCATCAGCAAGGAGTGACTGAGCCTGTGCGGTGTCACTGCCGTCCCATCGATCACGTTCAAGTAATTCCACAAGCTGACCGATTGCTACCCGGGCTCCATCAACCTCCAGTTGCTTGAGGCCATCCTCCTCAAGCTCAGGGCAAACAAAAAAGGGTTGTGCCTGGTCAATGCCGTCTTTCAGCAGGGTGAGAGAGGGGCCTAGCAATTCGCTCAAAGCCATGCTCCAGCTCACGTCCTCAGGGAGGTTCCATCCCTGCTCGCGCCAGAGCGGCGAGATGTCCTCCAGCAGTTGCTGTGGTGTGAGGCCATGCAGAACCTGTGCATTGAGCCAGTTGAGCTTGTCCCAGTCGAAACGCGCACCGGCTTTGTTCACGCGATCGAAGCTGAACGCCTCGGCTGCCTGCGTGAGGGTGAAGCGTTCCTCCATCCCTTCGGGAACGGACCAGCCCAGCAGGGTCATGTAGTTGGCGATCGCTTCCGCCGTGTAACCCATGGACCGGAAATCATTGATCGATGTGACGCCGTCGCGCTTGGAGAGTTTGCGTCCCTCGGCATTGAGGATCAGCGGGGTGTGGGCAAAGACCGGCGCGGCCAGCTCGAGAGCCTTGTAGAGCAGAAGTTGCTTGGCTGTGTTGGCGATGTGGTCCTCGCCTCGGATGACATGCGTAATCGCCATGGCCGCGTCATCGACCACCACCACAAGGTTGTAGAGAGGGTCGCCGATCTGATCGGCGGGAGCACGTCGGGCGATGACCATGTCACCGCCGAGATCAGCTCCGCGCCAATGCATCGGCCCTCGGACAAGGTCACGCCAGTGGATCTCTTCACTGTCATCGATCCGGAAGCGGATCACCGCTTCACGGCCCTCGGCCAGGAACGACGCCTCCTGCTCGGCCGTGAGCTGTCTGTGTCGGTTGTCGTAGCGAGGTGCTTTGTTCCCAGCTTTTTGGGCCTCACGCATGCTTGTGAGCTCCTCTTCACTGGCGTAACAGCGATAGGCGAGGCCGCGGTCGAGCAGCAGCTGGATCGCAGAGCGATGCTCTTGGACCCGCTCGCTTTGAATCGTGGGATCTTCATCCCAGTCGATACCGAGCCATTTCAGTCCATCGAGGATGTTCGCGGTGAATTCCGGCTTTGAGCGCTCCTTGTCAGTGTCCTCAATCCTCAGCAGGAACTGACCCTTCTGGTGTCGCGCGAACAGCCAGTTGAAGACCGCTGTTCTTGCCGTCCCGATGTGGAGAGTGCCCGTTGGACTCGGGGCCAGACGAACACGCACCATGGCGGGGCTCGGGATGAAGAACGGGACCGACGGGATTCGAACCCGCAACTTCCGCCGTGACAGGGCGGTGCTCTAACCGGTTGAACTACGGTCCCAGATCGGATTCAGATCGACGGTGCTCGTCCGTTGGAATCTGATCTGTGTCGCTCGCGCGACATCGAAAGTATCGACTGTTGCCCTGCCCTCCGTCAATACGCGCGTTGGTCGGGTTCTGAACAAGTTGGCTTCAGAACCCACCTCACCTGGATGGCCACCAGCCGTTGCGATGCGTTCGTGTTTCAGATTCCGCTCAATGGATCCCTGGACGCCTTGGTCAAGCGGGGATGAAAGATTGAACCAACGTGTGGATGGCATGCAGAGCATGGGTTCTTCTTCAAGCTCTGGCAGCATTCTGAATCGGACTTGAATCTTTGCTCAACCACCAACAACGATTCGTGCCGACAGCACACCCGCGGACGCCATAAAAAACCGGTGGCAACAGCCACCGGCCTCAGTGATCCCATGAAGGGACGAATTCAGCTTGGTCAGGGACGGAAACCTGCAGGCTCGATTAAACGGACTTGATTGCCACGGGCAGTGAATTCACGGCCCTGGTCGCTCTGCACGACCACACGTCCTCCGGATTTGACGCGGATGACACGGGCACGAACCCAGCCGAGAGCGGCTGATTCGAGGACCTTGACCACATCACCAGGTTGAAGATCCAACTCCATGCTCGAAACTAGGAAACTGCAGAAGGGGCCATCGGACGCGCCGTGGAGGACTTGAACCCCCGACATCAGGTTTTGGAGACCTGCGTTCTACCAACTGAACTAACGGCGCAAGGCGATGGGCCCCTCGACCATCACAAAAGTGATGACATTGGATTGAACGAGGCCTAAGCCTCAGCGATCGAAGCGCTGCTTCACGCGGGTGGCCTTGCCCACCCGTTCCCGCAGATAGAAAAGCTTCGCCCTGCGTACCTTACCGCGGCGCTCCACCTTGATGGAGGCAACTTGAGGACTATGCAGCATAAAGACTCTTTCAACGCCGATGCCCTGAAAGATCCGGCGGACCGTGATGGTCTGATTCACCCCGCCATGACGCTTGGCGATCACCACTCCTTCATAGGGCTGGACCCGTTCCTTGTTGCCCTCGCTGATGCGAACGCCGACACGAACAGTGTCCCCGACATAGATGTCGGGGAGGTTTGTTTTCTGCTGCGCTTGCTCAAACTCTCTGATCAGCTCAGCAGGTTTGAGGCGTGCAGCCTTCGATGCGGCTGGAGCAGCAGTCTTCGGGGACTCGTTCTCAGTGCTTGTGACGTCTGCGCTGTCTTGTGCAGATGTGTCGTTCTGGTCCGCTGCCATCCCAGCTCCGGGTAATCACGCCAAACAACCACCTTACCCTGCCGGCCCACCGTCCACTGAGCGTTTCTTCCAAGCGTTTCTCCAGGACTGCAGCATCATTCCTCCGCCGGTGATCAACATCCACAGCACTCCCAGTGCATTGAGAACAACTACGACGGGTTCAAGCTGCGGTCCCAGCCATTCCCCTTCATGCAGGCTCATCAGCCAGTGGGCGCTGTCTCGACTCACTCCGAACCAATCGCGCGCGACCCGGTAGCTCAGACCTGTGATGACTGTGGTCATCAACGGCAGAAGAACCAAGGGCGCCACCCTGCTGTGCCAGCGCCGCAGTCGTGCCATCCAGAGAGCCACCGGCATTAGCTCGTCACCATTGATAGCGTGACAGCAGGACGTCGGGACTGCCCGAAGGAATCACCGATGAACTTGTTCGCTGATCTGCTTGCTTCGACCAAAACCGGCAGCGTGACTGCCACAGGCCCCCGCATCCAGCAGCGTCGTGGAGTGGAGATCAAGTCGGCGAGAGAGCTGAAAATCATGGCCAAGGCCAGTCGCATTGTGGCGACTGTGCTTCGGGAAATCATGGAGATGGTCGAGCCCGGTCAAACCACCGCCGATCTGGATGCCCATGCCGAGCGGCGCATCAGGGAAATGGGAGCAACCCCAAGTTTCAAGGGGTACCACGGGTTCCCCGCCAGCATCTGTTCCAGCATCAATGATGAGGTGGTACACGGCATTCCCAACAACAGAAAGGTGATTCATGCCGGCGATTTGCTCAAAGTGGACACGGGCGCTTTTTACGAGGGCTATCACGGCGACAGCTGCGTCACCATCTGTGTGGGTGAGGTCAGTGATCAGGCGGCAGCCCTCAGCAAGGTGGCTCAGGAATCACTGATGGCCGGATTGGCTCAGATCCGCTTGGGGAACACGCTGCTCGATATCGCTGGAGCCGTTGAGGATCGCGTCCATGAAGGTGGTTTCAGTGTGGTGGAGGACTACACGGGTCATGGTGTTGGCCGCAATCTTCACGAAGAACCTTCCGTCTTCAACTTCCGGACGGACGCTCTGCCGAACGTGAAGTTGCGTCCCGGCATGACCCTTGCTGTGGAACCGATCCTGAACGCCGGCAGCAAAGCCTGTCGCACGCTCAGGGACCGCTGGACTGTGGTCACGCGCGATGGCGGCCTGTCCGCGCAGTGGGAGCACACCATTGTCGTGACATCCGACGGATGCGAGATCCTCACGGATCGTGGTGATTAGCCCATAACAGTCTGTTGTAGGTCAATCGCCCCAGCTCAATCAAAGGCATCGCCAGCAAGGTGAGTGGATTGGGGGTCACGATGATCAGTGGCAGTCCCAAGTCGGCTTGCCAAAGAATCTGACCTGCCACGAAATCAGCTGACATCACACCGATCGGATTGAGGCTCGAACGGAACGGACCGAGCACCAGCTTGCGCAGAGTTGGAAGCTTGTTCCGATGATGACGCGGTGCACTCCAGCGCAGGCTGACGAGTTGGCCGATCAAGCGCTTGCTCAGCTCATAAGCAGGGCTCAGGGCTGGTTGGATCTCGGCTTCCGATGTGTTCACCCACAGTTCCGGTGGACGCGTGTCTTGCTGGAGGTTCCTCTCCAACTGCTCAAAGCGCTGCAGAAGCCTCCATTTGCTGAGGGCATTGATCTCAAGGGCCTTGTTCAGGCTCTCGGGGCTTTGATCGCCTCCGGGGTTGATGCCGTGGTTGAGCACAAGAAGATCCAGACCCCTCAGGGTGGAATCGAGTTCCTCTTCCTTTCCGCAGCTCCAGCACACCCACTCCTGTGGTCCGGTCAGGCTGTTCAGCTCCGGTGGTTTAGGGCGATGACTCAGAGCAACGACCCAGGCGCCCCTCTGTCTGAGTCGGCGCGTGAGTGCACGACCCAGTTCACCTCCTGCTCCTGTGATTCCCACCCTGCGACCTGACCAGGTCTCTGCCATCGAGCTTGAATCGGAGGTCCTTGGCACAGGCTGGGCCATGGCGGTGAACTGGTGCATGCTTGGAACAGCTCGACGGTATGACGTTGTCCAGTCCGTCCGGTGACGCTCAACTGGCTCTGTTCGCTCCGTATTGCGGGGGCTTCGTCGCGAGCAGGCCCTCAGGCATGCTCTTGAACAGCTGCCCCTAAGCCAGTTTGATGGCGAGCGTATCCGCAGTGGTGCTCAGCCCCATCGCTACCTGCTGACCTGGAGCCCTGCCAATGCCCCGCTGCAGACGTGCCGCTGTGAGTTGCGATTTCAGGAACAGGCTGATCAGCTGTATCCGTTCGAATGCCCTGCGCATCAACTGCTCGATTGGCTGATGCAAGTTGTGGAAACTGGCCGTCAGGATCTGCCGGAAAGCTTCTGGCAGTGGTTGTTGCTTGAGCAGATTGGGGAGGATGGTTCCCCCTAAATTGTGGGAATCAATCTCAGATCTCCCTGATGGGCTCAAAGCTGCTGATCGGATCCTGTGAACCCTTCAGCGGCAAGTCCGCCCTAGTGCTCGGGATTGCAAGGCATTTGCGCTCGGTCGGGATTCGGGTCCTCTTCGGAAAACCGCTCGCCACAAGTCTGGACTGGGAGTCTGATCAAGACGTTTTGCCTTCACCGTTGATCGATGACGATGTCCGTTTCGTGGGAGAGACCCTCGGTCTGCCTCATCAGGACCTGATCC
This sequence comes from Synechococcus sp. AG-673-F03, assembly GCA_003211205.1. GTDB lineage: Bacteria > Cyanobacteriota > Cyanobacteriia > PCC-6307 > Cyanobiaceae > Synechococcus_C. Next base: position 41,419 of record QCTJ01000002.1, on the reverse strand, counting down.
CCTCTCTGCACCTCCTGTCTCCCGAGACTGCACAGCAACGGCTTGCGAAGGGAACCCTGGCTGCCGGAGAAGGGCTTGAGCAACTCAGGACCAGTCTTGAGCAGACAGAAAACAGTGTCACCCTGCTGGAAGCCGCCGGCAATCTCCATGAGGGTTTGCTCTACGGCCTGAGTTTGGTGCAATTGGCCCGCGATCTAGACGCACCGGTGGTGCTCGTGCATCTCTGGGAAGACAGTCGCAGCGTCGATGCGTTGCTGGCCGCCAGTCAGCAGCTCGGTGATCGACTCCGCGGGGTGGTGCTGAACGCAGTCACTCCTGATGATGTGGAAAGCCTTGAACGTGATGTCGTGCCGTCTCTCCAGGCGCTTGGCATCAAGGTGTTCGGTGTGATGCCACGCTCGCCTCTGCTGCGCAGCGTCACGGTGGGCGAACTCGTGCGTCGGCTCGATGCGCGGGTGATCTGCTGCAAAGAGAAGCTCGACTTGTTGGTCGAGACTCTCAGCATCGGGGCCATGAATGTGAACTCAGCAATGGAGTTCTTCCGCCGCCGCCGCAACATGGCTGTGGTGACCGGAGCAGATCGCACCGATATCCAGCTGGCGGCCCTGGAGGCATCCACGCAATGCCTGATTTTGACCGGTGCTGGAGATCCACTCCCCCAGTTGATCAGTCGAGCGGATGAACTGGAAGTCCCTCTGCTGAAGGTCGAGCAGGACACACTCGGGACCGTTGAAGTGATCGAGCAGGCGTTCGGTCACGTGCGTCTGCACGAAGCGGTGAAAGCGACCTATGCCTTCCGTCTTGTGGAAGAACATTGCCGGCTTGCAGACCTGCTCAGTGCCGTGGGACTGGAACACCTTGCGATCGGCTCAAAGTGATGGTCCCGACAGGGTTCACCGCTGCTAGCGTCTAGGAATGCTCGCAGGTAGTCATTGAGCCGATCCCTTGATCTTCCTGCAATGGACAGGGTCGACACCCTTGCCCAGGAATTGGCCTTGCTCCAAGACAAGGGGGCGCGGAGGATAGCCATCCTCGGCAGCCGTCATGTTCCGGTGGTCGCCATCCACTTGATCGAGCTGATCGCCCGATCGCTTGCTCAGGAAGGCCACTCTCTGGTGACATCAGGTGCGCAGGGGGTCAATGCAGCCGTGATTCGAGGCGTCCTGGCTGTGGATGCCTCCAAGCTCACGGTGTTGCTGCCGCAGAGTCTGAGTCGCCAAGGGCCTGAGATCCGTGATCAGTTGGAGACGGTTCTGCACCTGATCGAGAAGCCTGAGCACGACGATCTGCCTCTGCCGATGGCCAGCAGCCTCTGCAACCAGGACATCATCAGTCGTTGTGACCAACTGATTTGCCTGGCTTTCCATGACAGCGAGACACTGCTTGCCAGCTGTCACAATGCCGAAGACATGGGCAAGGTGGTCAGCCTGCTGTTTTTCGACTGACGTTCAAGGCGAAGGCGGGGTCGGTAGAACCTGGAGCCTGGTTCCCTCCCTGCTGATCACAAGCACGCGATCTCCCGCCTGCAGAGGAGTCTCGACATCCAGCGAGCTGGCTGCCCAGCTCTGACCATGCCAGCGAACCCTGCCTTCCCCTCCGGGCTGAATCGTGGCCAGTACCTCGGCTGTGTTGTCTTTCAGCCGCCGCCGTCCGGGCCGTGGATTGCGTTGCGCAGACCATCTGCTCAGCCAAAGCGTTCCCAGCACTGTGATGAGACTGAACAGGATGATCTGAATCCAAACCTGCAGCGGTAGCAAGGCCGTCAGTACGGATACGACAAGACCGGCGAAGACGCCGAACATCAAGCCATCGAAACTGGGCTGCACCAGCTCCACGACCAGCAGAACGCCCGCCACCAGCAACCAGATCAAGGGACTCCAAAGAGGTGGCATGTCTGCTGGCTGCTTCCCCTCACTTTGGGGACTACCGTCGCCGTAGACATCCATCCGTCATGGAAGCGCTGCTGAGCCTGCCTGCACTGATCCTGATCGCGCTTCTGGGTAGTGGCAGCGTCAAGGTCACCAGCGGAGGCCGCTCGCGTCTCGTCGAGCGGCTTGGCAAGTTCGACCGTGAGTTGCAGCCAGGGCTCTCCGTCGTGATTCCCGTTGTCGAACGGGTGGTGAGTCATGAGTCGCTTAAGGAACGGGTTCTGGACATTCCCCCCCAGCTCTGCATCACGCGAGACAACGTCTCCATCGAAGTCGATGCGGTGGTGTATTGGCAGTTGCTCGAGCATTCCCAGGCGTATTACGCGGTGGACAATCTGCAGGCAGCGATGGTGAATCTGGTGTTGACCCAGATTCGTGCCGAGATGGGCAAGCTGGATCTCGACCAGACCTTCACCACTCGCAGTGAGGTGAACGAGCTTCTGCTGAACGAGCTTGATGAGGCCACCGATCCATGGGGTGTGAAAGTGACTCGCGTTGAAATGCGCGACATCAATCCTTCGCCGGGCGTTAAGCAAGCGATGGAGGCTCAGATGACTGCCGAACGGGAGAAGCGCGCTGCGATTCTGCGTTCCGAAGGCGAAAAGGAAGCTCAGTTGAATGAGGCGCGTGGCCGTGCGGAGGCTCTCGTGCTTGATGCACGTGCCCAGAAGGAGGCGATCCTGCTGGAGGCCGAAGCCCATGCCAAGCAGCAAGGTGTGATGGCTGAAGCGAAGTCCGAAGCGGCACGCGTCATGGCCAGGGCACTATCCGAGAGCCCGGAAGCGGAAGAGGCGGTACGGCTGATGCTGGCTGAAAACTGGATGGCCATGGGGCAGCGCATGGCTGACTCGCCTGCCGGCAGCGTGCTGATGGTGGATCCCCAGTCACCTGCCTCACTGCTGGCTGCTCTGAAGCAGTTCCAGCAAGGCAAGGATTAGGCGGTTAGTAGAGCTTTTAATCCTTCGATGTAGAGGATTCCGGTGCAAAGCAGAGCACCGGCCCAGCACAGTCCTCTCAGGGGTGGAACATTGGCCACATAGGCCGGCAAATAAATCAGACGCAGCATGGGCTGTAGCAGAGCTGCGGGGATGGCAAGGCCCTGAAGCTCTCCGATTTGCAGAACGGCGATCAGGGCTAGAAGCGCTGCTGGAGCATGCAGGCTGAACGCCTCGAAGCTGTTCTGATGGGCCCAGCTGGCTCGTTTCCCCCAGTCTGGGAGGCGGTCGAACATGGCCCTCGGAGCTTCCATGTCGTCCAGGGTGAAGTCCGCCTGTGAACGGGCAGCACCCAGGGGAATGATGCTGGCGATCACTACAGCTCCCGAGAACGCGAGCGACAAGGCATAGGGCGCCGAGGGTGTCTGGGTGAGAAGGTCCGTGATGAACACAATCAAGGCAATCGCGGTTGAAACGATAGTGATCGACTCTCGATCGACGCGGTTAATCCGACTGGATCACCAAGTCGTCTGCGTCCGTTGTCCTTCTGGCTGCCTGAAGCGGGGTTTGAAACGGGGTTGCTGATTGAAGATGACGCTTCTCTGGCTATCCGTCTGTTGTCAGATCTCCTGTTGAGATTGGCTTCAAGAGCATTGCTAACCTTCAACCACTAACGATTGTTCAATGGCTTCGTATTCATTTGATGTGGTCTCTGATTTTGACCGTCAGGAGTTGGTGAATACGCTTGATCAAGTTCGTAGGGACGTTTCTCAGCGTTATGACCTTAAGGATTCTGGTACAGAGATCGATCTTGAAGACGCTGCGATTGTGATTACTACGGCCAGTGACATGACCCTTCAAGCTGTTGAAGATATTCTGCGAGCCAAGGCGACAAAAAGAAATCTCTCTTTGAAGATCTTTGATTTCCAGCCGGCGGAGTCGGTGGGTGGTAATCGTGTGCAGCAGACCGTTCAATTGAAGAAGGGACTCAGTCAGGAACTTGCCAAGAAAATGAGCAAGATTGTCCGTGACGAGCTCAAGAAAGTTACCGTGGCGATTCAGGGAGACAGTCTCAGGGTGACAGGCAAAAGTAAGGATGATCTCCAGCAGGTGATTCAGTTGTTGCGTTCAAAAGAGGATGAGCTGGATGTGCCTCTTCAATTCGAGAACTACCGCTGAATTTTAGAGACTCAAACTGATCTGTACGCCTCCGGCCCAGATTCCTGGGACTTTGCCTTCACCGCCTGGATTAATAATCAATTGCTTCACTGGTTGAATTCGCAAGATTTCTGGAACATCAAAGGAATCATTCAATTCAATCGTTCCACCGTCGCTCAGCCAAGGGGTGATGGTTGGGCTGAAACAGGTTCGACCCAGTCCCCAAGCAAGCACGTCAAGTGGTCGGCCAGGAATGATGCCTTGGCTCAGCCAGCCACCTGAGATAAATCTTGGATAAGGGTTATTGGCAGGGTCCAAGCTCACGGTGCGACCACAATCTTTACAAGGGTCTGCAGTGATGCGACCACGCGGGTCAGCCCGATCAACGCCTTTTTGAACTTGTACCCCATGCCGATGCTGGAATGTGGCATCGGCAGTGACTCAGATTCAGGCTTTAGGCGATCGCAGCGAAGCTATCGCGGAACGCCTGAATCGTGGCTTCGATGTCTGCGTCCGAATGGGCCAGGGAGGTGAACCCTGCTTCGAAGGCTGACGGAGCCAGATAAACACCACGCTCAAGCATGGCGCGATGCAGTTTGCCAAAGCGTTCAGCGTCTGTTGCCTTCGCTTCTTCAAAGTTGCGTACAGGTCCTTCGCAGAGGAAGAAGCCGAACATGGCGCTCACGCTCCCACTCGTGATCGGAAGGCCTGCAGAGGTTGCTGCTTCCTTGATGCCAGCGACCAGTTTTTCAGTGGTGGCGGTGAGTTTTTCGTAGCTACCGGGCTGTTTCAGAAGCTCAAGTGTCTTAATGCCCGCCGTCATGGCAAGGGGATTTCCGCTCAGGGTGCCGGCCTGGTACATGGGGCCTGCAGGAGCCACCATCTCCATGATTTCGCGTCGACCGCCGTAGGCCCCTACGGGAAGCCCTCCACCAATCACCTTGCCCATGGTGGTGAGATCAGGGGTAACACCGAAATGGGCCTGGGCTCCGCCATAACTGATGCGGAAGCCTGTCATGACCTCGTCAAAGACCAGCAGAGCGCCGTTTTCCTTGGTGAGTTCGCGCAAACCCTCGAGGAAACCAGGCTCAGGCTGGATAAACCCTGCATTGCCGACGATGGGTTCAAGGATGACACCTGAAATGGCATCAGGGTTTTCAGCGAATAACTGCTTGACGGCCTCCAGATCGTTGTAAGGGGCGGTCAGGGTATTGGCGGTGGTGCTGCGGGGGACGCCAGGTGAGTCAGGCAGGCCGAGGGTGGCCACACCGGAACCGGCCTTCACCAGGAACATGTCCGCATGGCCGTGGTAGCAACCTTCGAACTTGATGACCTTGTCGCGACCTGTGAAGGCGCGCATCAGACGCAGCACAGCCATGCAGGCTTCGGTGCCGCTGTTCACGAAGCGAACCATCTCCACACTGGGGACGGCGTCGATCACCATCTCCGCCAACGTGTTTTCCAGTGCGCAGGGAGCTCCGAAGCTGGTGCCCTTCTCAATCGTTTCCTGCAGCGCACTGATTACTTCTGGATGGGCATGACCGCAGATCGCGGGTCCCCAAGTGCCGATGTAGTCGATGTATTTGTTGTCATCAACGTCCCAGGCGTAAGCGCCCTTGACCCGATCGAAGACGATCGGCTGGCCACCCACAGATTTGAATGCACGCACTGGGGAGCTCACGCCACCAGGCATCAGAGCCTGGGCGGCACTGAAGAGCTCCTGGGAGCGACTGGTGTTCAAGCTTGGTGCTGTCACGGGGGCGGATGCCAAAGGGCCGATACAAACCGTGCCACATCCTGACTCAAGAACGTGCCAAAACGGCTGATCTGTGTACGAAGAGCGGATTCCGGAACTTGTGATACCAGCCTCGGCATCGTGTTTGAGCTCCTGATCAACACTTGTATGAACAGCGTCTGAGCAGGATTTGAGCCGATTTTCAGCCTCATTCGGCATTGCATCATCAGCGCAAGAACGGCTTGTTTAAGACTGTGACGGATCGAGCATGAACTTGCCCTCCCTTGCTTCAGACCGAAGCAACAGCGCCTGGGAATCGCCTTTTTGCGATCAGATTGCTTCGAAACAGCCTGTGGCTTAATTCATGCCGAAGCTGTCCGGATCGTCCTCGCACTCCTCCTCCAGCTCCCAGGAGAGGTCAACAACCACGGGTGCATGGTCGCTGGGTTGCTCGCGGTCACGCTCCTGTTTGTCGATCTGGCAGCTCAGGGCAAGCTCCTGCAGGTCGGAGCTGAGATAGATGTGGTCAATTCTCCAGCCGCTATCGCGGTTCCATGCACCGCTGCGGTAATCCCACCAGCTCCAGTGACCGCTGCCAGATTCGAACAGCCGGAAGGCGTCTTTGAGATCATCCCCAAGCGCTTGAGCAAGGGCGTTTCGTTCGGCGTCTGAAGCCATGATTCCGCCGCTGAGACGATCAGGGTCATGCAGGTCTCTGGCTTCCGGTCCGATGTTGAAATCACCCACCATGCAGAGGGGCTCATCCCTGGTCTGAGCTGCCCGCAGATATCTCTTAAGGCATGAGAGCCACTTCAGTTTGTAGTCGTATTTCTCGGATTGGAGGCTGGAGCCGTTTGGCACATAGAGGTTGACCACCCGGATCCCATCCACCAGAGCACTGATTACCCTCTTCTGTTGGCTCAGTTCTTCAGCTTCAGGATCAGCCTCCAGTTCTCCAATGAACCCCAAGCGCACATCTTCTAGAGGCTGCCGGCTGATCAGGGCCACGCCGTTGTATGACTTCTGACCATGGAAGCTGACCTCGTAACCCCTTGAGCGGAAGGGCTCGAGCGGAAAGAGCGGATCATGAACCTTGGTCTCCTGAAGGGCCAGCAGATCAACACCGCTCTGATCCAACCAGCGGAGGACGTGATCCAGTCGCGTGCGAATCGAATTGACATTCCAGCTTGCGATCTGCACTGAGACCCTGATGTACCTGATTGGAGACCCCTAGCATCACCCGGAACCGAGCATTTGATCTCATGCAATCGCTCCGCGTGACCTCTGGTCTTGTGTTCGCTATCTGCAGCGGCTTGCTTTCGGTTGGCCCTGCTGCTCAGTCTCAGACCACGATGTCACAGCCGACTGTGCTCGAGCGCAACGAAGACCGCGATATTTTCAATACTCTTCCAGGTCAACCCAAGCAGAAGGGATCGGTGCTGGATGTAACGAATCCCATGGAGTTGATGCGGTCTCTGCGTCAAGCAACCTCCATGAATGATGCCACCGATCCAGTTGATGCCATTGATGAGGCGCTCAGGGAGTTTTCACAGCCTTAGGGCCTGGGCTTGCCGGTCGATTGCGCGCCGCTTCGAGCGCCCAGCGCAATGCAAGTGTCTCGAGATCCATACCCGTTGAGGCCAGATTTTTTGCTCAAGGGCATGGCCTTGCGCAGCAGAGCGATGGCATCGTCTCCTCGACCTTGATCCCGTTTCAGCAGGGCAAATGCCAGTAATGGCTCAGGTCGTTTGGGGTTGTCGTTGATGAGATTGCGATAGCGATCGGCAGCAGCTTTTGATTCTCCGGACAAGCGCTCGAGATCGGCCAACAACAACCCCAGTTTCAGTCGCCGTTCAGCTGGCAGGGAGTCGAAACGTTTGTTCAATTGCTTCATTGGCTCTGTGACCTGGTCGGTCTCCTGGGCGAGAAGAGCCCATAGGGTCATCGCCTGAAGCCGATCGGGGTGAAGTCGCTGCAAAGGTCTCAGGGTGCGAACCGCTGCTTCGCGATTTCCGTTCTCGTAGTGTGTGCGAGCCAGCAACAGTGCCAAGCGCCAGTCGCTCGGATAATCATGAACCTGGATTTTGAGAATCTCCAGCCCTGAGACGTCGCTGTCGGAGGGCTGGCTCTGGAGAGTGGTTGCAGAGGGCGTCTCGGGCCAGATCTGGGTCACCATCCAGCCTGCGATCAAACAAAGGCAGGCGACTGCGCCCAGCTTGGCCAGAGTTTCCGTTGTTTGACGGCTGTAAGCCGGCACCGTGTCGTGGGAACGCCCGACCAGTCTGAGGCTCTTTGTCGAAGCTGGCTAGAGTTGCCGCGGGCCAGTGGATGCCCCTGAATCTGATGCGCGACCATCCCATTCCCGCGGTGACCGAGCCGCTGCAGTACCGGGCAATCGGCGTCGTGCGCGGACTATTCCGGCCCGAATCTGAAGATCAGAGCACCCGTGGCCACTTGATTGATGGCGACGGCCATGAGATTGATGCCGTTGTTCTGGGCCGCATGCTGACGTTGATGCGACGTCATCTCGATATGGACAAGCCTCACCTCTGGGTGGTGTACCCGCGGTGCAGGGAGGCCGGTCAGTTGCATCTCCAGATCGCTGGAATCTGGGAGCCGAGCACTCTTTCAGCTTCGGATGCGGAGACGGAATCTGGTGACACATCCATCGATGCGTTGCCTGAAGGTGACGATTATTTCTCGATCAGGGGCGAGCTCATCTATACGAAACCGGAAGCTTCGGATGTTGTGGTCAAGGTGCGTCAGCAACCCCGCGCTGATGGCTTTCGGCCCTTGCCGTTCAAGTTGCAACTCAGTGGTGAGATTGAGCTTGCGCACCTGCGCCATTTCGTCAGCCTGGACGTGCGTCGCCAGGGACAGATGCTTCAAGTTGAGTCCGCCGAGGTGATCGCACCGATGCCCACCCGTGGTGGCAAGGGGCGCGGTGGTGCCTCCCGCCGCCCCGCAGACCGCAGTCGGACGGCTAGCAGCTGATGAATGCCTCTCCGGTCTCCAGTACCACTGCCGGTTTGGCGGTGGCCGGTTGCACAGGGCTCGCGGTGTTCGGACCGCTCGTAGGTCTCTCGCCTGCCTGGATCGCTCTGCTCGTGGGTGGCGGCTTGCTTGGACTCACCATCGATGCATCGCAGTTGGAGGGAATGGGCGGGCATCTTCTGGCTGAAGCTCTCCCTGGAGGAAAGATGCGTCTGCGACGGGTGGCGCGCCATGAGGCAGGTCACTGGCTGGTTGCGCGTGAGGAGGAGATGAAGGTGCGTCGCGTTCTGGTGGGCACTCGTCCCTGTCTGGAAGCAGGCTTGCGTAGCAATGGTGCCACCGAATTCGAGCTCCCGGATCAGGTTCGATTACCCCTGGAAGACCTGCGCCGCTGGAGTCGTGTTCTGCAGGCAGGGATGGTGGCTGAGACACTCCTGGAGGGATCCGCTCGTGGCGGGGCTGATGATCGGGCACTGCTCGGCAGGATCTGGGGATTGTCAGGTCAGGATGTGGCCACCGCACAACGCGAGCAGCGCCGTGCTCGACGTGAGGTGGAACAGCTTTTGAAAAAGCGTCTTGAGGATCTGGATGTCATCGCTGACAGGCTGCTGGAGGGCCTCGATCCGGAGCTGACATGACCCCTGGCAACGCCGCTGCCTACTTGGTGGACTGTCCCACCGGTCTGGCCGGAGACATGTTGCTGGCGGCCTGTCTTGATCTGGGGGTCCCCCCTGAGGTGATTCATGCCCCTCTGCGGGAGCTTGGCTTTGAGAACGACTATGTGCTCCGTGTTGAGGAGGCGCGAAACGGCGGTTTGCGTGGACTCCTTGTGGATGTTGAAGGGCGAGACCCCCATCCATCGCATCGACACTGGGGAGAGTTGCGCCAAAGGATCGGCAATGCCTTGCTTGCTCCTTCATTGCAGGCGCGGGTGCTGTCAGTGTTCACGGCCCTCGCTGACGCTGAAGCAGCCGTTCACGGAATTCCCGCTGACCAGGTGCATTTTCACGAAGTTGGAGCCATTGACAGCTTGGTGGATGTGGTTGGTGTCTGCGCTGCCATGGAGCATCTCCAGCCGCTGTCGATCTGGTGCGTCCCTCCTCCAGCGGGACGGGGCTCAGTTGCCACAACTCACGGGCGGCTGCCGGTCCCTGCTCCAGCAGTTCTCGAGCTGGCGCGACGTCATGGTGTGCAACTGCGCTGGGGCGATGACTGGCCGGAAGCTGAGCTCACAACTCCGACCGGTCTGGCTTTGATGGCTGTGCTTGCTGACGGGTTCGGATGGCCAGATCAGTTGGCTCCAGAGCTGGTGGGAACTGGCCTTGGTCATCGTCAGCTGGACCGTCCCAACCTTTTGCGCCTCATTCGCCAGCACCCTCAGCCTCCTGTTGAAACCAACCAGCCCGGTTGGCAGGACCTGATCATCCAGGAGGCTTGGATTGATGATGTGTCGGCTGAAGCCTTGGCATGGCTGATCCAGCAGCTGCGTGATGCGGGTGCCTTAGACGTGGCCTGTTGTCCGTTGCAGATGAAGAAGGGTCGTCCAGGCACTGCCGTTACGGCCCTGGTGCTGCCTCATCAGGCAGCGGATCTGCGCCGGATCTGGTGGAGGGATAGTCCAACGCTGGGACTGCGCGAACGGCGTCAGGGGCGCTGGGTGCTGCCGCGTCGTGAAGGAGTCCTCCACACTCCATGGGGCGAGCTGGCGGCCAAGCAGATGTTGAAGCCGGATGGAACCCAGTCCGTGAAGCCCGAGCGGGATGCCCTCCAGCAGCTTGCACAGCGCGCCGGTCTCTCTCCAGAAACTCTCTGGCAGCAGCTTTCCCAGGACACCCTCGAGTTCAATGCACAGCAGGAGTGGACATGCTGAAGCATTTCCGATCCCTGCTGTCGGTGAAGCCCCCGGGAGGCTTGAAGCTGTGGATCACCCTGATCACGCTCGGATTTGTGGGCTGGGCGCTGGCGGGTCATGCCGTAGGACTGCGCTCTTTGTCGATCACGTCTGAGGGCTGGTGGTGGCTTGTGCTTGCTCTCGGCCTCAGTTGGCTGAGTTTGGTTGCGAATGCGGGTGCCTGGCAGGTTCTGGTGCGATGGCTGGGCCATGGCTCAGGCTCAATACCGCTTGTTTCTCTTCATTTGAGCAGCAATTTGCTCAAGTACTTGCCCGGCGGAGTGTGGCATTTCCTTCAGCGTGTGCGGACCTTGGGTCCTTCCATTGGTACGGGGCCGGCACTTGTGTCCGTTTTGCTTGAGCCCATGTTGATGGCGGTGGCTGCCCTGCTCTGGGTCCCTTTCGGTGGCTGGCAGAACGGCCTGGCCTTGCTGACACCGCTCCCCGCTTTGCTGCTGTTGCCACGCTGGAGAGAACCTTTGCTCTACAGGCTTGAACGCAGCCGTTTAAGGCAACTCAACCGCTCTGATCCTGATCTGGGCTCCTTGCCTCCTCTGGAACAGCTGGGCAGTGGGCGTGATGTTTATCCCTGGGCACCGCTGACGGCCGAGCTGGTGTTCATCGCCTCACGTTTCTCTGGTTTCTGGTGCTGCATTCAGGTGTTCGGGCTGACCTCGGTGCTGCCGATTGGCCACTGGATTGCAGCCTTTGCTCTGGCGTGGGCCACAGGACTTGTAATCCCTGCTGCTCCAGGGGGGTTGGGTGTGTTTGAGGCAGTGTTGCTTCTGCGCCTGGGTTCATCCGTGCCGGAGGCAGCGCTGCTTGCAGTCGCACTCAGTTATCGCCTTGTGGTCACTCTTGCGGATCTGCTGGCCGCGGCAGGTGTGAAGGTGGACCGGCTGATTGCCGATCGTTGGGATCAGCTGAGCGCTTCCTCGCAGTCTTCGCCAGGCTCTTCCAGCTGAACCGTGCAGTGCTCGATGCCCTTGTGGTGCATCGCCTGCCGAACCCCGCACAGCAGCTTCGGATCCTGATCGCTCAGGCCCGCGTCTCTCTGCAGGTGAACAGTGAGGGCCACGCGCGTTCCGCCGATGGACCAGATGTGCAGATGATGGACTCCCTGCACCCCTGGCATTGCTTGCAGATCGGCCAAAACGGCGGCTGGATCAATCCGATGGGGAACTTCATCCATCAGCTCGGCGAGGCCATCGCGCAACAACATGATCCCCAGCCATCCCACGCTCAGGCCGACTCCAAGACCTGTGATTGGATCAATCCATTTCCAGCCTGCGATTCCGGCGACCAACGCGCTCAGCAGCACCGCAGCTGAGACGGCTGCATCGCCAAGGAGGTGAAGAGCTGCTGCTCGACGGTTCAGATCCCCATGATGATCGGAACCGAACAGACGGGCAGAGACCAGGTTCACGAACAAACCAGCGCCTGCGGCAATGGCGACCGGCCAGGCCACCACTAGCTCTGGTTGACGGAACCGTTGGACGGATTCCACGCAGACCACCGCGGAGGCCATCAAGATCAACACTGCGTTGGCGACGGCTGCCAGCTGGGTGGAGCGTCCGAATCCATAACTGAATCGCCCCTTTGCTGGTTTCTGGCTCAGGCTTTCCGCGCTCCAGCCCAAAAGGAGACCCATCACGTCACCGACGTTGTGCAGGGCATCGCCGATCAATGCGATCGATCCGCAGCCAATCCCCACGGCGATCTGCAAACCGCTCAGGCAGGCATTGAGCACAACCGTCAAGCGGAATGCCTGCTGGCTGTGGTGGTGATGATGTTCCAGTCGACCCTGGCACCTAAAACCATGATGGTCACAGTCTTGCCGGCTTTACCATCGCCAGCACAGGCACTTCCCTGCCCTCTGGCGGCTGGCTGGGAGTTGATTCACAACGTTGAACTCCCAGGCCGGGGATTGGATGAAGCGCGTGTGGGTGGCTTCTCCGCTGTGGCCTATCAGCGAAAGCATGACCGCCTCTGGTTACTGAGCGACGCAACCACTGGCTATTTGGTTTCTTTCACTGGCCTGAGCCGTCTGTTGAAGGGTGAGCAAGCATCGCTGAGGGGTGGTCGTCGTCTGCTATGGAGGGATCGAAAGGGGGCACCTCTGCCGGCAGACTTTGACGGTGAGGGCCTGGTGCTCAATGGCCATCGGGTCAGGATTGTCAGTGAGGGGCGCCGACGCCCTCAGAGAAGGGCAAGACTGCAGCGTTACAGCCTCTTGAACGGACGCCTGCAGCGCGAGGTCCCGCTCCTTGCTGATTGGCAAGAGAGGGAGGGGCAGGGACTTGCCTCCAATCGAGGACCTGAATTACTCACGCAGATGGCATCCGGTGATCTGGTCATGGCAGCCGAAGCTCCGCTGATTCAGGACAGGGCACAGCAGGACGAGGACTGGGTGCGGATCGCTCGTCTCCGCCCCGGTCCGGATCAGCAGCTCGAGCCCCTTGGCAGATTCGAGATTGGACCTGCAGGTGCATCGACCAGTCGGAAGCTCGGTTTGAGCGAACTACTGGCCCTTGAGGGTGATGCAGCAGTTCTTGGCCTGTTTCGCAGTTTTGCTTTGCCAGCTGGTTGGTCTGCCCATCTTCAGGTTCTGCGTCTGCCGGGAAGCGAGTCACCGTCAGCTCCGCCGATTCAAGCGATGCAAAGCTGGGATCTGTTGGCCGACGCTGTGCCATCAGCTGCTCTGCCATCAGCCAACTGGGAGGGCATGACCTGGGGGCCGGTGATGAAAGACGGTCGAATTTCGCTGGTGCTGGTGAGTGACGATGGTTTTCAACCTTTGCAGAGCAGCTGGCTGTCCGTTCTGGCACCGCGGCATGGACCGGACTGTGCTCCCGAGCGATTCACCTTCTGAGCTCGGCACTTACTCCGTATCCTGATCCAATCGGGGAACCAGGGCTGATGAAGCAATCAGACCCAGAACCAGGATCATCAGTGCCGGCCAGAGAGCAGCAGCCAGTCGTTCATCGCCTGCGTACTGATAAATCCTCACAGCGAGCGTGTCGAAATCGAAAGGTCGTAGCGCGAATGTGAGCGGAAGCTCCTTCACGGTGTCCACGAACACCAGCAGGCTGCCAACAAGGATTGGGCCTCGTAGAAGTGGCAGGTGAACCCGTCTGAGCACGGCCGGCCAACGCAAGCCCAGCCCTGTTGCTGCTTCGTCAAGGCTGGGAGAAAGCCTCTCCAGAGCTGCATCAATTCCACCCTTATTCACCGCGAGGAAGCGGTCGCTGTATCCCCAGAGGAGAAGCAGGATTGGAGACAGTTGCCAGGGTCCGCCAATCACCAGCAGGGCGAGCGCCAGAACAGCGCCCGGAATCGCATATCCCATGCCCGCCAGAAACGTCACACCTCTGAGCCATCTGGCACGACTCCAGCGTTTGGCAATGGCCAGCAACAGGGCTGCTATGCCCGCCAGCAGGGTCGCTGCCAGCGCGAGTCCCAGAGTGCGCAGGGTGAGCAGCAGCAATTCGGGTGTCAGTCCGGTGGCCAACTGCTGCCAGTTCATTCCGCCCCACACCAACGGAATGCCAATTGTGATCAGCGGGGGGATCGCTCCAAGCACCTGGGCTGAGAAGGCCCGTCCGCCGGTCAGCATCCATGCCGGAGATTCTCCTCCGGCGACGCCTTCGGACCAGCGTCGGCTGCGGCTGCGCAGACGACGTTCTCCGAACAGAAGGATCAGCACGATGCAGAGGGTGATCAGGGCGAGTCCCACAGCTCCCGTGGGATTGCCTTCCATCCTCCAGGCCTGAACGATTCCGGCCGACAGGCTGGGAATGCCAAGCAGTTCCACGGCCCCAAGCTCATTCACGACCTCCATGCCCATCAGGGCAATGCCGGCTCCGATTGCTGGTAGGGCCATGGGTAGTGCGATCCGGCGGAAACTGTTCCAGGGCCCCACTCCCAGCGAGCGGCAGGCTTCCAGTTGCCGGCGTCCACAGATGGTGAAGCTTTCGGTGCTGAGCAAGAACACATAGGGGTAGGTGGTGAGCGCCATCACCGCGATTCCCCATCCCATCCCGTTGATGGTGATTCCTTCCAGACTGCCGATATCCACCAGAGTCGCCGCAAGTAGATACGACGGATTGGCCAGCGGTAGCAGCTGGGCGATCCGCAGCCAGCGGCGACCTGGGAAACGACAGTTCGCCAGCAGCCAGCCGTTGGCGGTTCCGATCACTCCTCCCACAAGGCTCGTGCCGAGCAGGAGCACGACCGTGCCACGGATTTGGAGCAGTCCGTCTGGGCCCAGACTGGCGTTTCCCGTGCTGAAGCCTCGCAGGCCTTCGCCCAGCAAACCGATGACCGGCAGCAGGGCAAGGAACGCAATCGCAACGGCTCCCGCGACCAGCAAAAAGCGGCCTGACACCATGCGGCGTGTCCTGGCGAGAACTCCTTGATCACGAGGGTCTGCCGTGGAAGATCTGTCGCTGTTCACGTTTTAATTACTGGCAACGACGGGTGTTCAGGGGCTGAGCACGCTTTCGGGTCTGTTACTTGAATCCAGCCAGGGTGGCGATTTCCATTCAGACCGAATCTGATACGTCGAGGAAGGAAGGCTGGCAAAACAGGCGCAGCAACAGTTTTGAGAAGGGTATTCAATAACTTGGCTGCATGCATGAAAAAACCCTCAGCAAAGCGAGGGTTTGAACAGTGAATCAAATTCAAACGTGCTTTTCAGCGGTCACTGCGACGCACGGGGATGGGAACAAGTGAGGGTTCCATCAGGCCACCACCACCGTTGTCGTCGTCGGAATCGAGCAGCAGCCAGAAGGCAAGCGCCAGAGCCATCAACAGACCACCAGCCGCGAGAACTTCAACCATGCCCTCTCCTCATTGCATGCCACCCTAATCGTGTTTGCTGAATACGGGGCAACTTCGCCTGCACTTACTGATTAACAGGCACGGCAACGCATTCCTGGAGCTGATGCCTCAGGGTGTCATGGTCGAGTCCACGGCCGATGAGCACCAGTTGGTTCTTGCGGGTCCCGGTCCAGTCGCTGTCGTCGATTGAGAAACGTTTGCCCGCCAGATGGAATACGTGACGTCGCTCGCTTTCCTTGAACCAGAGAATTCCTTTGGCTCGAAAAACGCTTTCAGGCAGGTGGTTGTCGAGAAAATTCTGAAAGGCTCTCAGATCAAAGGGATCACTGCTTGAGAAGGACAGTGACGTGAAGCCTTCGATGGCCAGATGATCCGCGAATCCGTGGTCATGGCTGTGCCCATGGTCATGGTGGCTGTGGCCTTGGTCATGGCTGTGCCCGTGGTCATGCTCATGGTCATGGCTTTCGTTCACCACTCGGTCGGATTCGAACAGACCCACGCTCAGGAGAAGGGGCAGCGGCACATCCCCCTTCACTGAGTGCAGGATGCGTGCATCCTTTTTGACGTCGCGCAGCTGTTGTTCGACATCCTTCACGCGCCCTTCATCGACAAGATCGGTCTTGTTGAGCATCAGGATGTCGCCATAGATCACCTGTGATCGGCCGACTTCGCTGGCAATGGCCTCTGCTCCGAAGTTCTCAGCATCAATCAAGGTGATGATCGAGTCGAGCCTTGTCGAATCACGCAGCTCGCTGCCCAGGAACGTCATGGCAACAGGCAGCGGATCAGCCAGACCCGTGGTTTCCACCACCAGGTATTCGACCGGTTTGGGTCTGTTGAGGATGCGTTCGACTGCCTCTAGCAGCTCTCCGTTAATGGAGCAGCAGATGCAACCGTTGCTCAGTTCGACCATGTCTTCGTTGGTGCTCACCACCAGCTCGTTGTCGATGCCGATCTCCCCGAATTCATTCACTAGAACAGCTGTTTTAAGCCCCTCCTGATTGCTCAGGATGTGGTTCAACAGCGTCGTTTTCCCTGCTCCAAGAAAGCCGGTGAGAATCGTCACCGGCACAGCGGCTCTCTTCACGCTGGATGTCATAGGAAAATTGCCTGCCTGGGAATCATTCTGGCAGCGGCTTACTGCAAGGCGTCGATGGATCGCGCCAGCTCGGCATCCAGATTGCTGAGTCCTCCCAGGTCGTGCGTGGTCAGTTCGATCGTCACCCGGTTGTAGACATTGCTCCAGTTGGGATGGTGCTGCATCGATTCCGCCAAAAGGGCAACCCTGGTCATGAAGGCGAATGCCTCACTGAAATCGCTGAACTGCCACTGGCGCTTGAGGCGCGCATCCCCCACCTGCCACTGCGTCAGAGTTACGCGAAGGTCTTCGCGTTCTTGAAGGCTGAGCAGAGCTGCCATTGGGCATCATCGTTGAACTTCAGCTCTAGCCTGGAGCGTGAGCAGCGGTTCTGATCATTCGATGTTCAACAGACTGGGCTGGCTTCTGCTGATTCTGGTTCCCATGGTCAGCGTTTCCCCGCTTCCGGCAAGGGCGCAACGCGTGGTCAAGAAACTCACTGCTGAGTGCCCGATGGGCTACATCGATATGTCAAACGGCAAGTGCAGCGCTCTCGGATTGATGAGCTACACCCTGCGCCCGGCTCTGGATGAGAACTGTCCGTCTGGTTGGAACCCCATGGGCGGTGGCTATTGCCGCAGGGACTAAACCAATCGCCAGATCCGCGCGAGAATGTGTTGAGTGTGCGGTCAGCCTGCGAAGCAGGGCTTGGTTCATGACAGACGTCGACTATCTGATCAATCGATTTCATGAGCTGTTCAGGCGCCAGGATGCCCAGCGCCTGTTGAAACGGCTGACGCTCGAGGACCAAAGGGATCAGGAGAGCGGCTCTCCTGAAGACGGTGAAGAGCTGGCATAAGCGGCCTGTCGATCTCGACTCCGCCCTTGAACCGCCGTTTCAATTAGAACAGCGTTTCCGCCGGATCTTCGGAGATCATGCGACTCCTGTATTTCGCAGCAGTCTTCGCCACGGCCTCCTGGCTGATCGCTCTGCTATGGCGCAAGCTCGTCGCTGTCCGACAAGTCAACGTCATTGTTGAATCCCATGAACGAACAGCCCAGGTCAATGCCCTGGAGAGGGCTCTTCGAGCTGAAGGTGGGGAACCCGATTCCAGTGCAAGTGACGATCAGGAGTTGTCCTGACGGTTGATGGCTTGAAGGCAGATCGAGCAGGGATTAGCGATCTGGGCTCTGTGCTCCGATCTGGAAGCTGGTTAAGGTCTTTTTAGATCGATGAAGCCAATGGCTGCCGGGACAACGGCTTGGGAGCGTCTTGGCTCGCACCTTCACGAAACCCAGGTTATGGATTCCATAACCAGAACGCTCTACTGGGATCAAAACACCCGAATGCCAAGCGGTGGTGCAGCATGGCGGGGTGAGCAACTGGCTCTGCTGGCTCGCCAGCTCCATGCACGCCAGAGCTCTGAGCACTATGCGGAGCTGATCGCGGAAGCCCGTGATGAGTGGCGAACCCGCTCCAATTGTGGAGATCCTCCTGAGATTGTCACTGGCCAGGCCCGCAATCTGGATCTGCTTGAGCAGGATCTCCAGCGGCAGCAGGCACTGGATCCTGATCTTGTCAGTGCTTTGGCCACTGCTAAATCCCAGGGTTACGACCTTTGGCAACAGGCCCGCAGCGCTTCCGACTTTGCTCTGTTTGCACCAGCTCTTAGTCGGATGGTGGAGCTGCGTCAGGAACAGGCCTGTCAGCTGGCAGAACCTCGAAGTTGCTGGGAAACCCTCGCGCAGCCGTTCGAGCCTGACCTCACGCTTCAGCGGCTTCAGAATTTGTTCGCGCCACTGCGCAGACGTTTGCCTGAGTTGTTGGAGCAACTCAAGGGCAGTCCAAGACCGTCGTCTCTGAGCTGGGATCTGCCCGCATCGACTCAGCAGCAACTCTGTGAGCAGCTGCTCTGCGACTGGGGCAGGGACAAAGGGATCACATGCGTCGCGGCTTCCCCGCACCCCTTCTCAATCACATTGGGTCCTCGCGACTTCCGCATCACCACGCGTGTGGTGGAGGGTCAGCCTTTGTCCTGTTTTCTGGCCACAGCCCATGAGTGGGGCCATTCGTTGTACGAGCAGGGACTGCCGACCTCTTCACATCAGTGGTTTGCCTGGCCTCTCGGTCAGGCCACGTCGATGGCCGTGCATGAGAGTCAGTCGCTGTTCTGGGAAAACCGGGTGGCCCGCAGTCAACCCTTTTCAGAACTCTGGTGGGAACGCTTTGCCGCTGCAGGTGCACCTCTGGGGTCGTCGGCGGATCTGTGGAAGGCGATGAATCCGGTGGCTCCCGGATGCAACCGGGTGGAAGCGGATGAACTCAGCTACGGACTTCACATCCTTGTGCGAACGGATCTTGAGCTGGCTCTGCTGGAAGAGGGTCTGCCTGTGGAGGATCTCCCCAGAGAATGGAACCGTCGTTACAGCGACTTGCTGGGGGTCACCCCGGCTGATAATGCGCAGGGCTGCCTCCAGGATGTGCACTGGAGCGAAGGTCTGTTTGGCTATTTCCCCTCCTATCTGCTTGGGCACCTGGTTAGCGCACAGTTGAGCGAGGCCATGACGGCGGCAATTGGTTCTCCTGAAGAGCATGTTCGCCGTGGTGATCTCAGCGTCATGCTCGGTTGGCTGCGAGACAACGTCCATCCCATCGGACGTGCCCTCAATGCTGAACAGCTCGTTGAGCAGGTGTCCGGCCGATCTCTCTCAAGTGATCCCTTCCTGAACTACCTGGAAGCCAAGCTGCAGCGTTTGTTCACTGTCCGGGCCTAACCCTCTGCCCCGTGCTTTGTGCTGAATCAGCGTGCGGTGAATGTCAGAGCTGCACCACACGGTTGAGCACGAAGCTGCGTTGAGACGTGCTCGTAATATCACCGCTCCGAACGCCGTCTTCCATGGCCAATCTCGACCAGGCTCCGAGCCGCAGCATGCCGAACCTGCTGCATGTGCTGCCGGCCTTTGCTGACGAATCCGAGTTGCGTCTGAACACGATCGTGGAGCTCAACTCGAACACGATCAACAAGTACGAGCTGATCACCGAGACCGGTCACCTGAAGTTGGATCGGGTTGGTTATTCCTCCCTGGCCTATCCCTTCGCTTACGGCTGTATTCCCCGGACCTGGGATGAGGACGGTGATCCACTTGATATTGAGATCGTCAATGTCACTGAGCCTCTGGTTCCAGGTTCGATCGTTGAAGCTCGAATCATCGGCATCATGACCTTTGATGATGGTGGTGAGGTTGATGACAAAGTCATCGCAGTGTTGGCTGATGACAAGCGCATGGATCACATCAAGAGCTTTGAGGATCTTGGTGATCACTGGAAAAAGGAAACCACTTATTACTGGGAGCATTACAAGGATCTGAAGAAGCCCGGGACCTGCACCGTGAACGGATTCTTCGGCACGGATAAAGCCATTGAGATAATCAAGACCTGTGAGGCTCGTTATCTGGCTGAGATCGATCCCAAGCTCGTTGATTAATCCACGCGTTGCTGCGCGTTCAACATGATGATGCTGCCCACCCATCCCCGGATTGCCAAGGTGCTGATGCAAGTCATATGGGTTGTGGGTGGCATCGGTCTGTTCTTTGGATTCAATGCCCTGTCGTCAGGCCAGATTTCTTCTGCCGTTCAGTGGGTCGCGCTCTGATCAGTCGGTGGTGTGGGGCTGTTGTCATTTGTCCGCCATACCGTGTTTCATCGCAGCGATGCGTTGCGCATGGGCTGGGATCTTGGCAAGCGCAATGATTTCCAGATCGAGGTGGGATTCGCCAACCTCGCCTGGGGTGTGGTCGCTTTGATCGCTTCGTCTCTGGACTGGGGAACCACGACTCTTGGTTCGCTCATCCTGTTGTTCGGCATCTATTTGCTCCAGGCAGCGGTCTTGCATCTTTTTGAACGTCAGCGCAATCCCCAGCATCTGAGGGCAGGAAGCCAGCTCATCAATGTTGCCTTTGCTGTTTGTCTGCTCTGGTTTGCTTTTTCGGTGCTGCCCTGAAGAGGCTGGATACCGCAGGCTTTGCTGCAGTCAGTGATGGATTGAAGAGGTTTCTTCAGAAAGTCCTCCACTGGTGTGCGGCTTTTCCTCCGGCCAATGGATACGTTGAGACTAGTGAGTCTTGGCTGTCTGGTAATGGGTCTCAAGTGCGTTGGCTGTTCTTCTCTGGTGACTCTTGGGGCCGTTTCCTTGGCTCTGGCTGCATCGGGTCCAGCGGTTGCTTCCCCTCAGCCGCAGACACCGTTATTTGCTTCAGCGACAGTGCATTCCGTGAATATTGAGACCAGCATTCATCTCGATCTCAAGCAGCGACGCATCAGTGTGATCCGCGCTGGTCAGTCCATCGGGCGCTGGCCTGTGGCCATTGGTGATCCCAAGACTCCCACCCCCACGGGTGTTTTCCGGGTCGAGACCAAGCTTGTCAATCCTCAGTACGAAAGCACGAAATCCGGCCGGGTTCATCCGGTGACAGGGCCTACGAGCCCCCTCGGCCATCGCTGGATCGGCTTCCTACAGCAGGGACCCAATCAATTCGGAATTCATGGAACCCCCTGGCCTCATTGGGTGAAAATCCGCGCGGCGGTCTCGAATGGCTGCGTCCGCATGCTCAATGCTCACGTTCAGAAGCTCTACGAGCTGGTGGACGTGGGCACGCCAGTGATGATCACCCGCTGATTTTTGTCAGGCTTCGGGGCGAACCGAGGCGAAGATTTCCTTCAGGATCTCGCCGGCACCTTGAGATTTCAAGTCTGCTGCGAGCTTCAGACCCACATCTTCGGGATTGCCGAGGGGGCCGCGGCGTTCATCACGGATCATTCGCTTGCCATCCAAGCTGGCCACCATCCCAGTGAGTACCAGTTCATGGCCATCAATGCGGCTGTTGACTCCAATCGGCACCTGGCAGCCGCCTTCAAGTTCCCGGAGGAAGGCTCGCTCCGCCAGGCATCGTCCGCTGGTGGGGCCATGCTCAAGCACTTGAATGATGTTGAGAACATCTTTGTTGTCTGTGACACATTCGATGCCAAGGGCCCCCTGTCCCACGGCATGCAGAGAGATGTGGCCAGGAATGATCTGGTGGATCCGATCCCCGAATCCGAGTCGACTCAGACCTGCCGCCGCGAGGATCAGGCAGTCGTAGCCACCAGCATCCAGTTTTTCGAGTCGGGTAATGACGTTGCCGCGAACGTCCTTGAACTGGAGATGGGGGAAGTGATAACGCAGCTGTGCCAATCTGCGCAACGAGCTGGTGCCGACGACGGATCCCTCCGGCAGGGTTTCCAGGGTGTACTCAGCACTCTTGCTGTTCACCACCAGGGCATCCGCGGGATCTTCCCGCTCGGTGATGCAACCGAGCATCAGGCCATCGGGCAGGTTGGTGGGTAGATCCTTGAGCGAATGCACGGCGATCTCCGCTCGACCCACCAGCATCTGGGCCTCCAGTTCCTTTGTGAACAGGCCCTTGTCGCCGATTTTCGCCAGAGCCACATCCAGAATTTTGTCGCCCTGAGTGGCCATGGCCTCCACTGAGATCGCCAGGCCTGGGTGGGCTTTCTCCAGTTCGGCTTTCACCCAGTTGGTCTGCACCATGGCCAGCTGGCTGCGGCGGGAGGCGATGCGCAGTTGCTCGAGAGCCATGGGCAAGTTGAAACAGCCATTTAGCCTACGGAGTCGAAGGCCCAGTTCCGTTCAAGATTTCACAGATTGCAGGCCCGTGATCGCTTCTTGGCCTTCCTGCTCAGCGGCATCGCCCACTTTTCAAGGCAAGCAGCTTTACGATCTGAGCGTTCTCGAGGGTCGCAATGCCTGGTCCTGTGGTCAACGGGGTAAAGCTGAGCCAGTCATCCGCCGGATCCTCACAGGCTCAGGCGGATGAATCAGTGCCTTTCATGCCTTTGTTGAGCGAGGGATCGATTCGACTGGTCTTGCTGACTAGCGGGGTGATGCTGGTGGCACGCCTCAGGCAGACCACTGACTCTGATGGCGATCGGGCTTATCAATTGATCAGGCCCCTGCGGCTGGAAAAGCAGGATGACTCAGGACCGTGGTCTCTGCATTCCTATCTGGCTGGATTAACGCCTCAGCGCAATGTTGTGATGCTCAAGGCTGCAGTCGCAGCATTACTAGAACCGGAAGCACGGATTCTTCAGGCCTATACCCGTTCCACCAATCAGGAATGTCCTCCATCGGAAACGCCTGTGGAACGGTTGAAGAAAGCATTCCAGGAATTTACCGACAGCATCGAGTCACACTGAATGGTTGAGCTCATCAATACCCATCAAAAAAGGAGGCCATTGGCCTCCTTTTTCATTGATCTGAGAGCTGCTTTTATGAAATCACTTGATGTATTCCTTCAGGACCCCGTTCCGGTTGGGATGCCGCAGCTTGCGCAATGCCTTGGCTTCGATCTGGCGGATCCGCTCACGGGTGACATCGAAGATCTGGCCAATTTCCTCCAGGGTCTTCATGCGTCCATCGTCAAGGCCATAACGCAGGCGTAGAACGTCGCGCTCCCTCGGGCTGAGGGTCGCCAGCACGCCTTCCAGATCCTCACGTAAGAGATTTTTGGCCACGTCCTGCTCGGGATTCTCGATGTCGGCTTCGATGAAGTCGCCAAGGCGGGAATCCTCTTCTTTGCCAATGGGAGTCTCAAGGGAGATTGGAAGCTGGGCACTCTTGGCGATGAAGCGAAGCTTTTCAATGGTCATTTCCATTGATTCGGCGATCTCTTCTTCCGTCGGTTTGCGGCCAAACTCCTGACTGAGCACTTTGGTGGTCTTCTTGATACGGGAAATGGTCTCGTAGAGGTGAACCGGGAGTCGAATCGTTCGGCTCTGATCAGCGATGGCTCTTGTGATGGCCTGGCGAATCCACCAAGTGGCGTAAGTGGAGAATTTATAGCCCTTCTCGTGGTCGAATTTTTCCGCGGCACGAATCAGGCCCAGACTGCCTTCCTGAATGAGGTCCTGAAAGCTTAGGCCCCGGTTCATGTATTTCTTGGCGATCGACACCACAAGGCGCAGATTCGACTGAACCATTTTTTCCTTGGCTCGACGACCGAGCATCAGTCGGCGGCGGAAACGAATCAAGGGCATCTCCACCAATGCCGCCCACTCCTTGTTGTCGGGTTCGCGGCCGTTGTCGCTTTCAAACTGAGCCGCCAGCTCCTCGAGATAAAGAAGATCGGCGATTTTTCTGGCCAGTTCGATTTCTTCGTCTGGTCGCAGCAGGCGAATCCTGCCGATCTCCTGCAGGTAAACCCTGATGGAATCCTCGGTGTAGACCCCTTTGGGGCCAACCTTGATGCTCGCCAGCACCTTGGCCTTGGCGTCTGCTTTGGCTTTCTCCTCCTTGCTTGCCGAAGGGTTGCCGGAGGTCTTGGCCAGCAACTGATCAGCGGCGGCATCAAGTTCAGTGGGCTTGACAGCGGCCGTGCTCTTGGCACGGGTTGCGGCTGCAGAGGTTTTCGCGCTTTTCGTTGTCTTGGCAGCTGCTGCGCTTTTGGCTGCTGTACCGCTCTTGGCTGCGCTGCTCTTAGCGGCCGGTTTCGATTTCGCGGCGGCCTTCGTGGTTGAGGACTTTGCAGCTGAAGTCTTCGACTTCGCCTTGGACTTCTTACTCACACCCTTCGCCACTCCTTTGGAATCCGCAAGCATCACAATGGACGCAGCCGCCTTGGACGCAGCCGCCTTGGAAGCAGCCGCCTTGGACGCAGCCGCCTTGGAAGAGGCAGTCTTGGGCGCTGCAGCGGTGGGCTGAGCTGACTTGCTCGCAGCAGGACTCATGGGGATTGGGATGGTGAGGGTGTACGGAACTAACGCAGTCAACTAGAACGCAACCAAGCTCGGCCTGGAGGCGCATCACTACTTTCAGATCTCCCCCAAACAGAGAGGTAGACGACTAAAAACAGTGATCGAGAATCAATTGGTGGGCTTTGGGCTGGGGCAGGGCTGTCAGGGGCGTTCGCAGACCGGTCGGCCGTCGGGCTTAACCCTGGCTCGAGCTTCGTGTCTTCCCACTGGACGGAACTCTGCTCTGTTCCGACAACAGCTGTTGAGCTGTCCAACATCTGTATCTTAAGAAAAACATGTGATGTCGGCAACCCCCGTCAACCAATCCTCCAGTCCTCCTGCCGCGCAGTCATTCTCGGAAGTCGATGTCTGGCTGGAGGCCGGTCGTGACGGGCGTACTTTTAGCTATTGCGACAGCCTGAGTCTCGGCGTGGGATTGGGTGATCTTGTGGTGGTCCGGCTGCGAGGTCGTCGACTGCAGGGGTTGGTCACGGGCTGTCGATTGATCACAGCAAAGGCGAATTCTGCTGAGAGCGATGGTCGACAGCTCAACCCCGTTGAAGAGCTGGTGCAGCGCGCTGCAGTCGACCCATCCTGGCGGTCATGGCTCGATGCGATGGCGGTCCTTTGTCATACCAGTCCCTTTCGCATGCTCAAGGCGGCATTGCCTCCGGGATGGCTGGGCCAACGGCCCGATTCGGCCCCTGCCTTGCGCCAGCTCTGGTGGATTGAGTGGCTTGAGGCTGCTGATCCCTCCGCTCTCCCGAAGGCCACCAGGCAGAGCGCACTGCTGGCAGAGCTCGAACGCCGAGGCGGTGGCGCATGGCAGCGGGACCTTCTGGCGGAGGGGTTTCAGTCGGGCACGGTCAAGAGTCTGGAGAGCAAAGGCCTGATCCGCCGGCACCGCAAATCGGAGAGCGGCCCTCGTGGAACAGACCAGTCAGCAGCCAGTGCTGCCGAGCTGGAGTCACCGCGCTCGCTGACGAATGAGCAACAGTCCGTGGTCAACCGGTTTCAATCACTTCCTGAGGGTGGAGGTCTGCTGCTCTGGGGTATCACCGGCTCCGGCAAGACCGAGGTCTACTTGCAGCTGGCAGCTGCAGAGCTGGTGGCTGGCCGTCACGTTCTGCTGCTCACTCCCGAGATCGGCCTGATTCCCCAGCTTGTGGATCGTTGCAGACAGCGTTTCGGAGAGAGGGTTCTGGAATATCACAGCGGTTGTACCCCCCGTGAACGGGTTCGCACCTGGCGTCGCTGTCTCGAGAGCGGCGATCCCGTGGTGGTGGTAGGCACACGCTCCGCTGTATTTCTTCCCCTGCGCCCGCTGGGCCTGCTGGCGCTGGATGAGGAACATGACAACTCCTACAAGCAGGACTCACCCATGCCCTGCTATCACGCAAGGGTCATGGCTTCAGAGCGGGTCAGGCTGCAGGGCGGCCGTCTTCTGCTTGGCAGCGCGACACCTTCGCTCGAGAGTTGGAGTCGTCTACAGCCTCACGGACCTTTGGTGCTTGCACGGCTGCGCTCGCGGATTTCCAGCCAGCCACTGCCACCTGTCCGGATCATCGACATGCGGCATGAATTGGCCGAGGGCAATAAACGCTTGATCAGTCGTGCCCTTATGGACCGGCTGGCACAGCTCCCAGAAAAAGGGGAGCAGGCTGTCGTGCTGGTGCCAAGGCGTGGATACAGCACGTTTCTGAGCTGTCGCAGCTGCGGAGAGGTGGTGATGTGTCCCCATTGCGACGTTCCTCTCACTGTTCATGGCAGTCGGGGTGCGCAGCAGTGGTTGCGCTGTCATTGGTGTGACCATCGAGCACCCATCACACCCTCATGCGGGTCATGCGGTTCCCTGGCGTTCAAGCCCTTTGGTGCAGGCACACAACGGGTGTTGGAGCGTCTTGGCGAGGAACTCAGTGACCTGCGTCTGCTGCGGTTTGATCGCGACACCACTGGCGGTCGTGATGGTCACCGCAGACTGCTGGACCAGTTTGCGGAGGGTGCGGCCGATGTGCTGGTCGGAACACAGATGCTGGCTAAGGGGATGGACCTGCCACGCGTGACTCTGGCGGCGGTGCTTGCCGCCGATGGTCTGTTGCATCGACCCGACCTGAGGGCTGGAGAGCAGTGCCTGCAACTTCTGCTTCAACTCGCTGGCCGAGCTGGGCGCGCGGAGAAGCCCGGTGAGGTGCTGGTTCAGACCTACAGCCCTGACCACCCTGTGATCCAACACCTGGTGGATGGTCGTTATGAACGTTTTCTGGAGGAGGAATCGACCCTGCGCCGCGAAGCTGGATTGGTTCCCTTTGCGCGGGCCTGCCTGATTCGCCTTTCGGGAGAGTCCACGAGCGATACGGCGACTGCGGGAACATTGCTGGCTGAACGGATCCGTGCAGGCTGTGCCTCTGCAGGCTGGCAACTGCTGGGTCCTGCACCTGCTCCTGTGGCTCGGGTGGCGGGACGCAGTCGCTGGCAGCTGCTTCTTCACGGTCCCCAGGACAGTGAGATCCCCCTGCCCCCCGGTACCGGTCTTTGGGAAGGGCTCCCCAAAGATGTTTCTCTTGCTGTTGACCCGGACCCTCTGCAGCTGTGAATCAGGACGGCAGCTCGGGATACCCGAAGCCGAGTCGAACCCGCATGGACTGGAGCAGAAAACTCAGCAGCAGCAGCAGACCGATCAGCACACTGCCAAGCCCGAGCGGGCTCCACTGCCAGCGGCGGATCTGCAGTTGATTGATACTGCCGCTGTCGAGGGCCCAGAGCAGAACATCCCCCTTCAACCGACCGGTCATGGGACTGCTGTTGACCTGCTGGAGGTCATGGACAGGGGTGATGCTGACCTGCAGATCTCCTGCGGGGAACTCGGCGAGGGGTGAGAGGTCGAGTCGCAGATTCAGTTGCTGCTGCACTCCGATCAACCAGTTCCTCTCCACGATCGACAGGTCGGGCGTGGGAAGGGTCACGCCCGCGCTGCGTCCAGCCAGCTCCACACTGCTGCGCATCAGCCTGGCGGCCTGGTCGGACCCCAGGGTGGGGCTGATCAGGTTGAGAGAGCCCGTTCGGTCTTTCTGCACCGTCCAGTTCAGGCCTTCGGCACGCAGCGCCTTGGCGAAGTTCTGCTGCCAGGGAAGACTGTGGCCACTGAGGCTGTTGATCCGCCAGCTCATCGCCAGACGATCAGGACCCGCCAGATCAATCTCTGCTTTGACGCGCACGCATCCGCTGAGCAACAGGGTCAGCCCGAGCAGAACTGTCAGCACTAGCACTGCAAAACCTGCTGATGGGGCCTGGGTGGGACCGGTTGGAGGAGGAGGTGGAGGAGTGGGTTTTCTTCGTCTTTGGCTGCTGCTGGGGCTTCCTTTCCCCATGCGGGGAGCCATGTCCAGCGTCGGTAACTGCATCGACCAGCGAGCAGGACGCTCGAGGCTTGGAGCCTCGAGCACACTCAGCAACTGACGAGCCCGGTTGCGTAGATCAGGATCCTTGCAGCGTGTGAGCAGACGACAGGTGTAGATCGCTTTGCGGTCCTCACCCTGTCCCATCCAGGCCGTCACCATCACCATGCGGATGGCAGCTCCTTCGGGTTCAGTGATCGGGTTGGTGGCAGCGAGGGGTTCCAGCAGGCGTAGGCACAGGCCGTAATCACCCCGTTCGAGTGCGCGTTCGGCTGCCGCAAGCCCTTTGCTCATCCCTCAGCTGCGTCCCACCACCATGGTGCCGATGCCGGCATCGGTGAACACTTCCAGCAGCAGGGCATGGGCGACGCGTCCATCAACGATGTGGGCAGCGGAAACTCCCTGGGCGAGAGCCCTGATGCAACATTCGGTCTTGGGTGTCATCCCCCCGGCCACCACGCCCTCGTGAATCAACTGCCTGGCTTCTGAAAGCTTCAGCTGACGGATCAGAGATCCTGGATCCTCTCGGTGGCGCAGGATGCCTGGAGTATCGGTCAGCAAAATCAGCTTTTCGGCTTGCAGTGAGGCGGCAACTTCGCCAGCCACCGTGTCGGCGTTGATGTTGTGGGCCACTCCATCGGGATTGGCGGCCACGCTGGAGATCACGGGCACATAACCCCGTTCCAGAAGGGCTTCGAGCACGTCGGGGTTGACCTTGGCCACATCGCCGACCATCCCGTGGCTGCCATCTCCCCAGGCGCGAGCTTCCACCAGACTGCCGTCACTGCCGCTCAGGCCGACCGCTTTGGCACCAAGTCGGTTGAGTCCGTTCACGATCTGTTTGTTGACTCGCCCGACCAGGACCATTTCCACCACGTCCATCGTCTCAGGGTCGGTCACACGCAAACCGTCTCTGAATTCCGGCGCGAGGGCCAGTCGCTGCAACCAGTGATTGATCTCTGGCCCACCGCCGTGCACAACAACCGGCTGAACTCCGACACTGCAGAGCAACGCCAGGTCTCTGAAAACGGCAGTTTGCAGTTCGGCATGGGCCATGGCTGCACCGCCGTACTTGACCACAATCCTGCGGCCTGCGAATCGCTGAATATACGGAAGAGCCTCACTCAGAACAGAGACCCTGAGGGCATCATCCATTCGCCAGTTCTCCGGATTCACCTTGCTGATCCGATGTCGAAACACCCACTGGCAGAAGAAGCAAGTCGAGTCGGTCTCCACTCAGAGGTTTGATGGTTGCCTCGAAACCCTTGGCAAAAAAGCGGCTCAGTCGGTCTCTTCGCTCCTGCCAGATCTCAAGGGGAACGGCCTCGCAAGCGAAACGCAACCGCAGTCCGTAATGACCGCTCTGCACTATCTCCTCAATCTCCAGTAGCTGAGGAGGTTTGTCCTCATCCCAGAGCTTGAGCGATTCCAGAGAGCTTTCCAGATGGGCTTTCTGGCCATAGCGCCAACGCGTGACATCGCCGAGAAGTTTTCCCAGTTCAGGAGTGGCAGCCTCACGTTCTCCCTTCAGTTGAGCTTTGGGCGTGATGCGCTTGGCGGGTGGTAATTCCGATGACTTCAAGGCCAGTCCACCCAGCAGGATCGGAATTCCGTAAAAAATGGTCGGAAGGCTCAAATTGGCGGCGCCGGTCCCGTAGGCCACAGCACCAACCACGGTGAGCACACCTCCGGCGATGGTGACCAGGCTTCCTGGCGAGAGCAGATCGTTCATGCGGCATTGGAAGTGGCGCCATTCTGACCGTGCGGGGTTCAGGATGGATGGGCCTGTGGCCGC
The DNA here is from genome assembly GCA_003211205.1 of Synechococcus sp. AG-673-F03. GTDB lineage: Bacteria > Cyanobacteriota > Cyanobacteriia > PCC-6307 > Cyanobiaceae > Synechococcus_C. The sequence goes on along the minus strand of QCTJ01000002.1, from coordinate 11,879 downwards.
AGTTGATGGATAGCACCCGAGCGCAAGACCAGGATCAGAACGCAATGGAGGATGCAACGGTGCTGATTCAGCAGCTTGAGCAGGACAGGGCCTGGTTGCTGGAACAAATTGACCGGGGGCGATGGCAGGAATTCCGCCTCGACCTGGCTGCACTCGAACGTGAGCTTGGCCAGCTGTTGCAGCGGGCCTCAGAGCATTTCAGCTCCAGCGCTGATCAGCGCTGAACAGAATTTCCCTTGGTTCAGAACGGGATGTCGTCCGTGTCTGGAACCAACGGCGCGGTATTCCACTGCGCAGCGGGTTCTGGCGCAGATGTGGCTGCAGCAGCAGCTTCTGTCCGTTTCGCAGGAGCTGACGCTGCAGGTTGCGCCGGAGCAGTGGAGCCGGCTGCACCCGAAACCTGGTGCAGCCGGGCGAGCGTGAATTCAGCGCGTTTTTCCTTGGTGCCGTCCTGACGGGGCACCGTGTTCATCCGCAGCCTGCCTTCGATCAGCAGGCGCTGGCCCACCTGCACGCGATTTTGAAGATCCTGGGCAAGATTGCCCCATCCCACCACCTTCAATTGACCTCTGGGGTCATCGGGTCGTAACGCATCAAACCCAACTTCCATTTCAGCGATTGGCGTCTGATTGTCTTGGGTGTATCGCAGGGTGGGAGCCTGTAGAACATCCACCTCAAGTACGCAGTGATTCATCCTCGGCCTGGTCGGTGAGCGCCATCCTGATGCACCGCTGGCGGAATCGCCAGAACCATGTGCTGGTCTTTGCCGGAACCGGTGAGGGACCGGGAATCGCAAGGACTCTGCTGGAGTTCGGTCACCGCGTCAGCATCAGCGTCGTCAGTGCAGCTGCGGCAAGGGCCTATTCCGGCATGCATCTGGATGATCTGCATGTGGGGCCATTCCCATCTCAGGACGCTCTTGAGCAATACCTTGCGGCAATGGGTGTGACGTTTGTCCTGGATGCGACCCATCCCTTCGCTCTGCAGATCAGCGCTCAACTCCGGTTGGCCTGCTCCCTCCGGAATCTGCCGCTGCTTCGATTCGAGCGGCCTGACCACGTCGTGTCGGATGTATCACTGCTTGAAACAGTCAGTGATCTCTCGGGCTGTGCTCTTTCGGGCCACCATCTGCTTCTTGCCGTCGGCGCGAGGCAGCTGGCCGCCGCAGCGACGGCAGCCAGGCTGGCAGGAGCCTTTGTTCATGCCAGGGTCCTGCCCACACCTGAAGCCATCTGTCAGGCTGGTCTTGCGGGCTTGTCCGGCGAACGGCTGGCGGTGTTGAGGCCTGGGACCGGTGATCGCACTGGAGGATTGGAAGCAGCACTGTGTCGTCGCTGGCAGATCAGCGATGTGCTGTGTCGTCAGTCGGGTGGAGCTGCCGATCAACTCTGGAGTGATCTGGCCCGTCGCCACTCCATTCGGCTCTGGAAGCTGAAACGACCCAACCCGCTGCCCGATGTTGACGTGGTTCATAGCGTGAACCAGTTGTCTCGACAGCTGGATGCCCATGTCAAAGAATCTGAGAGTGGTCCTCACCACGGAGGCTGATCAGATCAAGGCCGATGCGCTTGCTGAGCAATTGATCACCCGCCGGTTGGCTGCCTGTATCACCTTGATGCCAGTGCAGTCCTGCTACCGCTGGCAGGGGGAGATTGAGCTTGCTCAGGAAGTGCAGTTGTTCATCAAGACGAGCTCTGATCGACTCGAAGAGCTGCTTTCAGCACTGCAGGCACTGCACAGCTACGACACTCCTGAAATTCTCCACATGGCAGCTCAGGCTGGAGCTGCCTATGCGGAGTGGGCGCTGGATGCTCTCAGTCCAGATGCTTCTGCATCAGCTCTGGAAGCGAGACCTGGGAACGAGCACCAAGCTGGGTGACGATCTGACCGGCACACAGTGCTCCCAGCTGACCGCAGCTCTCCAGTGAATGCCCCTGGGTGAAGGCATGCAGAAATCCTCCGGCATAGAGATCACCGGCACCAGTGGTGTCAACCAGCTCGCCGAGTCCGTAGATCCCGATGTCCCAGCGCTGATCTCCGCTGAGAACAACGGATCCGTCGCTTCCGCGGGTCACCGCCGTCACCGAGCAACAACCGCGGACCTTCTCGATTGCGGTGTCGAAGTCTTCGGTCTGATAAAGGGATTTGATTTCCACTTCATTGGCAAATAGCACATCGACATGACCGTTCACCAGCTCGAGAAAGCTTTCTCTGTGGCGATCCACGCAGAAGCCATCGGAGAGGGAGAGCGCGACCTTCCCGCCGGCGGCACGGCAAGCCTCCGCGGCAGCAATGAAGGCCCTCTTGGCTGCAGGGCTGTCCCAGAGGTATCCCTCGAGATAGAGCACTTTCGTCTCCTTGACCATGGAAAGGTCGAGATCTTCCGGCTCAAGCTGAGTTGATGCTCCGAGGAAGGTGCACATCGTGCGCTCTGCGTCGGGAGTTACATAAATGAGACAGCGTGCAGTGGTCGCGCCAGTGGTTGCGGAGGGGGTCTCAAATCGAGTGCCCACGGCACGAATGTCGTGGCTGAAGATCGATCCAAGCTGGTCATCACGCACCCGACCGATGAACCCGGTTCGCCCGCCAAGCTGAGCGATGCCAACCATGGTGTTGGCTACTGATCCGCCGGAGGTTTCCAGTCCAGGACCACTGGATTTGTAAAGAGCTTCTGCCTGCTGTTCATTGATCAGGCACATTCCCCCTTTCTGCAGTCCGTGCTCACTAAGAAAACCGTCCTTGGTCTGGACCAGTACGTCCACGATGGCGTTGCCGATTCCCACCACATCCAGGGAAGCGTTGGGCTGGAAACGGGAGGAATCGGCCATGAACAAACTGGTGTTGACTGCGGCAGTCTTACGCCTGATGGGCTCTGCCGGAATCAGGCGCTGAGCAGTGCCCGTTTTGGACCGTGGATCGGATCCTCAACAACGATGGTCTGATCGCGACCGGCACCCAGTGACACGATGGCGATCGGGACCTCCATCAGATCGGCCAGGAAGCGCAGGTACGCCATCGCTTTCTCGGGGAGATCCTCAAGCGTGCGGCATTCAGCGGTTGAACACTGCCAGCCCGGGAGTGTTTCGAAAATCGGTTGACAGCGGGCGAACGCCTCTGCACAGGAAGGAAAGTATTCGATTGTTTCCCCATCCAGTTCATAGGCCACACAAACCTGAAGTTCGTCGAGTTCGTCCAGCACATCGAGCTTGGTGACGGCCAGGCAATCAAGGCCGTTCACACCAACGGCATAGCGTCCGATCACACCGTCGAACCAACCGCACCGCCGGCGGCGGCCGGTGGTGGTGCCGAACTCACCACCTCGGTCGCAGAGATGATCGTTGAGGCTGCCATCGAGTTCGGTGGGGAATGGCCCTTCTCCAACTCTGGTTGTGTATGCCTTGGCCACACCGATCACCCGGTCGATCAGGGTCGGCCCCACGCCAGCCCCAATGCAGGCACCGCCTGACACAGGGTTGGAAGAGGTCACATAGGGATAGGTGCCGTGATCAAGGTCGAGGAGCGTTCCCTGTGCACCCTCGAAGAGAATGTTTTTGCGACCGCGTGCCGCCTGGTGAATCTCGCGGGTGCAGTCCACCACATGGGGGGCCAGCCGTTTGCCGTAGGCCAGATATTCACTGATCACCGCTTCTCCATCGAGCGGTTCCACGCCGTAGATGGTCTGCAGAAGCTGATTCTTCTCATTCAGTAGGCCTTCGAGGCGGTCGCGCAGACGTGCTTCGTTGAGAAGATCGATGACCCGAATGCCGCTTCTCTGAGATTTATCCGCGTAGGTCGGACCGATGCCCCGTCCCGTGGTGCCGATGCGGCGATCGCCGCGCTGCTTCTCCATCGCCTGGTCGAGCAGGCGGTGGTAGGGCATGGTCACATGCGCCGTGGAGGAGAGCTTCAGGCCAGCGATGTCGATCCCGTTCTCGATCAACATATCGAGTTCGCCGAGCATCACCTTGGGATCGACGACGGTCCCTGAACCGATCAGACAAACGGTATCGGGATAAAGAATTCCAGAGGGAATCAGGTGAAGCTTCAGAACCTGATCGTCCACAACGATGGTGTGGCCAGCGTTGACTCCGCCCTGATAGCGAACAACGACATCAGCGGAACGGCTGAGGAGATCTGTGATCTTTCCTTTCCCTTCGTCACCCCACTGCGCACCGATGACGACAACATTGGCCAAAGACACCGCGGCCCGAAGCCGCCATTCTGCACAATACGGAACTCTCTCAGATCCACCTGCCTGAGGTCAAAGAGAGTTGCGAAATTGTGATTGGATTCTGAAATGCCTCCCGGTTGAGAGGCTCAGGTGCCTCGAAGAGCTGCTTTCTCGGCTTTGCTCAGCTCTTTTTCAACACGAGTGCGCAGTGCTTCTGGCACCGGACGATTGGTGTAGGTGTTGTAGTGACCTTGAAGAGAATTCAGGGCTGTCTGCATCGTGGTGAAGGAGCTGAGGCCATTGATCCGGGGCCGTGCTCGATACCTCGACATGTAGTCATTGATGAGATCATGAGCAACCTGCTCAGACTCTTGTAACCCTTCAGCATCAGAGGGGAGTGCAAGTGTGGTCTGCAGCGACTGAACAACGGCCACTGTGTCTTCGACGTAGTCACCGGTCATGGTCGAGACGGTGTCGCCGCAGGCGGTGAGCAACAGGGAAAGACCAAGGCACAGGGCCAAAGTGAATCCCCTGAGTTGTCGGCTGAGGCGTTGCAGCGCTATTTGCATGGCAGGAAAAGTTTGGGGAACTTTAAGGCGGAGCAGATCTTGATCAGGTCCGCCCCCGGACGGCCTCGAGTACGGAGGTCAGTGCGTCTTGATGCGACATGGTGTTGTTTGAGCGGGTGGATCGTTCCACCACTTCGACCCGTCCGGCTTCGGCTTCGCGGCCAACAACGATTCGCCAGGGGATTCCGATCAGATCGGCGTCTTTGAATTTGACTCCGGCACGTTCGCTGCGGTCGTCCAGCAGGGCATCAACTCCTGCGGATCGCAGCGATCCGTAAAGAGACTCTCCCAGGGCCAGCTGTGTGGAGTCCTGCACGTTCGCGACAACAACGATTACCTGGAAGGGCGCAATGCTCACCGGCCAGCAGATCCCCGCCTCATCGTGGTGCTGTTCCACTGCCGCTTGGGCGAGGCGAGAGATGCCGATGCCATAGCAGCCCATCAGCAGCGATGCCTGTTTGCCGTCCTTGTCGGTGAAGCGTGCCTCGAGCGCGTCGGAGTATTTGCTGCCGAGCTGGAAGATGTGGCCCACCTCGATGCCCCTCCGCTCCTCAAGGATCTGCTCCTGGTTGATGAGAGACCGATCTCCGGCCTTGGCATTGCGCAGATCAGCTTGGATCTGAGCGGGCATCGAGCTCCACGTCGCTCCCCAGCGGTGCTTGTCGGCGCTGTTGGCGCCACAGACGAAGTGCTCAAGATCGAGGGCGGTTGGGTCCGCCAGGCGTTCAAATCGGGTTTCCCAGCTTCGGCAGTCCTTCAATGTGCTGTCGGCAAGATCCGGACCGATCGAGCCGAAGGGCAGGGACGCAAGGCCCTGCTTCCGAAGTTGCTCTGGGTTGATCGGTGCAATCTCCAGAGCGGAGGACCCCATCCGCTGGGTCACGGCATTCGTCAACTTGACCTCATTGAGTTCCTGGTCCCCTCGCAGGCTGACCAGTAACGGCTGCTCTCGACCATCGTCGAGGCGGGCAAGCAAAACCAGCACCTTGACGGTCTGAGATGGGGAGAGGTCGTTGGCAGAGCAGAGAGCTTCAATCGTGGCCTGAGCTGGCGTGTCAATGATTCGTTCTTCGCCCGGAGGCAGTGCTTCTGCCGGGCACGGATGTGACACCGCTTTCTCTTGGTTGGCTGCATAGCTCCCATCTGGCGTGGAGAGAATCAGGTCTTCGCCCGCATTTGCCATCACCATGAATTCCTGGGATGCGGCTCCTCCAATCGCGCCGCTGTCGGCATCCACTCCAACGGCGTTGAGACCGCAGCGTTGGAAGATGCGGGCATAGGCCCCAGCCATGAGTGCATAGGTCTGTTCCAGATCCGCTTCGTCGGCATGGAAGGAGTAGGCGTCCTTCATGATGAATTCCCGACTGCGCATCAGCCCGAAACGGGGCCTGATCTCGTCGCGGAATTTGGTCTGAATCTGATACAGCGTGACCGGCAGCTGTTTATAGGAGCGCAGCAGTTCCCCCGCGAGCTCCGTGACGACTTCCTCATGGGTGGGGCCGAGGCCCACGCGTCGGCCCTGGCGATCCTCCAGGTGGAACATGATGCCCTCGCCGGCGGTGTAGCCCTGCCATCGACCGCTGCGTTCCCATGGTTCGGAGGGTTGGAGCTGCGGAAGCAACGTCTCAAGTGCGCCGAGACTGTCAAGCTCGTCACGAACGATTGTGCTGATTTTGCGCAGCACCCGCCACATCAAGGGGAGGTAGGCATAGATGCCTGGTCCGACGCGTCTGATGTAACCACCTCGAACAAGCAATTGATGAGACGGGATTTCAGCGTCAGCGGGCACGTTCCTTAACGTCACCAGCGACAGGCGGGAGACGCGCATGACAGGAATTTATAGACGAGGTCAGGAAGCTATCACCGCCAAGAAAACGGTCGATCTGGGAACTGTCACTTTTGCTGTGATCGATGCTGGCGTCCTGAGTCTCAGCTGCTATGTTCTGCCAAATCCAAGCTGTCCCAGCGCTGTCTCATGTTTCCTCGGTCGTTAGACGTTTCAGTGCCGGCCGTGAGTGAATCTTCGGATTTTCGGAGTGATGCTGCTGCTGTTCTTTCTCAATCAGAAGCGTTGGTTGGAATCGATGATGTTCAGAAGTCGTTGAATCGATCGCGTGCATCTGTGTATCGCTACACCAACACCGATCCGCGCAACCTCAACCCTGTTTTTAATCCCCGCAAGCTCAACCCGGAATACAGAAGTGATCAGAAAGATCCTCTTCTGTTCCATCCCAACGAGGTCGCTCGATTTGCCAAGGATGTCTTGCGGATCAAGGAGGTCACCGTTGAGGTTCTCAACTCACCCTCCACGGCCACGCAGCAAGTGCTTGGAGCGATTCTCGATGAGTTGCGACTGATCAGGTCCCGCCTTGATGGACTCCCCGAAGCTCCGTCTGACCTTGCTTCCCGTCGTGATCGGCAGGACCGTCCTGCTGCATAAGACTTGCAGTGGTGTCACAATGCAGATGAGTTTTGATTCTTAGGATTCACAGCTCAATCTCCCTTAAGGCCGTCTTCGGACGTACTGAACGACTTCTGAGCACTGATCTCATCAAGTCTGGGATGTTCCCGACCATCACTGAATGGACCCTGAGCCTGCCCCCAAGCACCCTGCGCCTGCAGCGCAGTTCGTTGCTATTCCTGCTCTTGCTGTTCTCGGGTTTACTCTCGCCATTACAGGGCTAGGCATTCCATTGGCCGCTGTGCTGACCGATCGCCCCACCCACTCCTCCGTCACTGTCCAGGAGAGTTATGGATCTCAGGGCTCTTACCCCATCTCCGTCTCCAGGACTGGTGAATCTGATCGTTGAGATCCCAGCGGGAAGCTGTAACAAATACGAATACTTCGCCGAAGCTGGGGTCATGGCCCTCGACCGAGTTCTTCACTCATCGGTCAGATATCCATTTGATTACGGCTTTATTCCCAACACCCTCGCTGAGGATGGATCGCCTCTCGATGCGATGGTGATCATGGCGGAACCCACCTTTGCTGGATGTCTGATTCAGGCAAGACCCATCGGGGTGCTTGATATGACCGATATGGGCCATTACGACGGCAAAATTCTTTGTGTGCCTGTGGCTGACCCACGTCAGCAGGCCATTCAGAGCATTGTTCAGATCGCGCCCAGCCAGCTTGAAGATGTTGCTGAATTTTTCCGCACTTACAAAAACATGGAAGGTCGTGTGACCGAGATCGGCGGTTGGCGCGACGTGGATGCGGTTCAGCCCCTGCTGGAGACCTGCGTTCAGGCGGCTTCCGCCTGATCAGTCATCTGTTCAGAAAGAACACCCTTCAGGAAGAACTCCTTTCAGGAAAAACATCTTGCTCAGCCGGAAGTGGCGGCAAAATCCTCGGTTGCAACCGTGAAGCTTGTAAATTAAGCCACATTCTGATGTAAAAGATCCGTGCCCACTATCCGTTTTGAGCAGGAAGGCCAGCAAATTAGCTGCATTGAGGGTGCCAACCTGCGCAAAGCGGCTCTCACGGCTGGTGTCAATCCTTACAAAGGACTGAATAACCTCAACAACTGTGGTGGTGTCGGTCAGTGTGGGACTTGCGTCGTCGAAGTGCTTGAGGGAGCTCAGAACCTCTCTCCTCTTAGTGATGTTGAAGAGGTCTATCTGGCTGATCGACCAGCCAATTACCGCCTCAGCTGCCGCACGACGGTGAATGGTGATGTGACCATCCGTTCGCGTCCAGGCGATGGAGTTGGTCAAGGCTCCAACAGCCTCGTTGGTGCCGTCAAGAGCCTCCTGAGCCGTTAACTGTGTCCGGTTTCAAAGTCTTCAGTTATTCCCGCTGCAGCACTTGCCGGAAAGCGCTTTTGTGGCTTGAAAATGAAGGTTTTGAATGCGATGTGATCGACATCACGCTCGTTCCTCCATCATCCGATCTTCTGCATCAAGCTTTTCGGCAATTTGGTCATGTCAAGCCCTTGTTCAACACCAGTGGGCAGAGCTACAGGGCCATTGGTGCTGATGCGGTCAAAGCCATGACCGATGATCAGGCCCTTCAAGCCCTGGCTGCCGATGGAAAGCTGATCAAGCGTCCTTTTGTTCAATGTCCGGACGGTCGATTGTTGGTTGGCTTCAAGCCTGAGGTCTGGTCTGAGCTGCTTCTGAACTGAAGTTCAATCCGTCGAGCTCCGTGATCAGTTCATCGACATCCTTCTGGGACCTCAGTTGATTCATGCTGCTTCTCTTGAAATCTTCGAGAAAAGCCGCCACGAGTTCCTGGCTGCGTTCAAGAACAGGACCCTGCTCAAGAGTTTTCGCTAGTTCTTCCCAGAATCGGTCGATGGTCTGAATTCCCAGATCCTGAAGCACCGGATCTTTCTGTGCAAAACGATCGCCTGCGTTGCGGGAGAGATTCAACAGAGAGTCAACGAGGCCCGTCGAGAGCTGAAGACTGAGCTGATTTTCGGCTTTTTCAATCCCAGGCATTGCTCGCAGCGGTGTTGGGATTGCCTTGTCTTCAAGGTTGCGTCGCAGAGCATGACTGACCAAGGCCACCATCTGGGGTCGCATGCCTGGCCCGACCTGGGTCAACACCAATGGAAGCCAGAGGCGCAGAAGTTCAGCGAGCTCCCTTTCTCCATCCGATTCGATGCTCTGATGACTGCAGAGACGCCGGATTTTCTCGGGCCAATGGGGTGAGCGCACCGCATCCTGCGCTGCGTCGAGGATGCGCAGTGTGATCACTTCGAACAACTCGAGAGCGAGTACAGCGACCACGCCGCGGCTCACCGCGGCTCTGAGGGGTTCCAGCTGGATCATGCGTGAGCTGGACAGTCGCTCCGTAACGGGCACGATTCGCAGCAGTCTCCAGAACGGAATCAGCAGTGGCAAATCAATCCATCGACGCAGCAGTGCGTCTCTCCAGGCGATGGCGGGGTAGCGCTGCTTCAGCCGAATGGCGCGCAGCATGATGTCCAGAAGAAAGAGAATCTGGAAGGGAAGATCGATCCTCCATGACAAGTCGATCGGCTGCCCGTTTTCATCCGTGCCGCGCCAGTAATTCGTGGAAGCAAGAGGAAGAATGCTGTTGCGCCAGAACCTTCGTTCCGCAGCCCATCGTTCATCCGCCAGATAGCGATCTCCAAGCAGATGGGCGGCAGATTGTTTGGCTGAATCCATGCCTGCCCTGGCTCTCAGGCGACTTTTAAGTTTCTCCAGTGTTCCCGTTTTGTTGGAGCTGACAAAAGGGTTTTCATCGATCAGTTGACTGTTGCGCACCACCATTTCCAAGCGCAGCTGCTTGGCTGAAGGGCTGTTGATACCACTGGCCGCGGCGGTGCGTTCCAAGCGCTCAAACTGTTGGATGTAAGCCTCGGTGTCCTGATGAGGCTCAATTCCCTTCACCGGGTCGTACAAGGGTGTGATGTCAGGTAGCCAGGGCAGCGGAACAGCAAGGCTGATGGAGGGCAGGGGAAACAGTGTGCGCTGCAGCCAGAAGTTGCGCAGTGGCACATAGGTCACGTCGAAGACGACCCAGGCCAGGTTCAGAGCTGCAATCCCTGCGACCAGTCGGTCCCAGCCAAGCCAGAAGCGACGGCTTGCGGAGGGTTTCACACCTTGCCACCGAGGTCTGACCATGGGTGTGAGCGTTCTCAGCTGAGGCTAGGAGGCCATCGCCATCGGGCCTATCTTGGTTGATCCATGGTCACCAAGGTTTCCGTTGCCAGACGCCCAGCACGACGATTCGCCTTTAGAAGCTGATTCTCAATCGGATTCGTCTGCGGCCCCCTCCAAGTCGCAGGGCCAAAAAGGACATCCCTTCTGGGATTTCTGGGGACCTGTGATCTTCACTCTGAGCTTGTATCTCGGGATCCGTCATTACGTCGCTGAAGCGCGTTTCATCCCCTCCGGTTCGATGCTTCCTGGTCTGCAGATCCAGGACCGGCTGCTCGTCGAAAAACTTTCCTATGCCACACGAGGGCCCAAGCGTGGAGAAATTGTGGTGTTCAACTCACCGCATGCCTTTGATCCAGCATTGAAAACCGCTGGCTCACCCCCCACCTTCCGCTGTGCCCTGGCCAACTTTCCTCTTCTGGGACTGATCCCCGGCCTGAGCCATCCTGCATGCGATGCCTACATCAAGCGGGTTGTCGCTGTGGGTGGAGACCAGGTCTCCGTGAACCCGCGAGGTGAAGTCCGCGTGAATGGAGATCCCGTGGATGAGCCCTACGTAACCAAGTATTGCCCTTTTGATGAGCAGGGGATGAGCCTCTGCCGCACCCTGAATGTGACTGTGCCTGAAGGACACGTGCTCGCCCTTGGTGACAACCGCAGCAACAGCTGGGATGGACGCTATTGGCCAGGCGGTCCTTTCTTGCCTGAAGACCAAATCATTGGCCGAGCGCTGTGGCGGTTCTGGCCTCTCAATCGGTTGGGCACGCTGGGGTCCTGATCCCGCATTGCACAACGCGTCCACTTAGCGGCTGGTCGAGGCAAGGCTGATTGGCGGCCTGCGAAGCCCATGGATCTGATCGCGTCGGTGTCCAGATCACATCGGGGTCAAACAGAAGCCAGCGAGTGCTTCCCTGTGACAGATGCTCCTCTTCAACCCCCAGCAATCGGGAGGGACCGAAGCTGAGCACGTCCCAGAGCCGTTCTGCTGTCCAGCCGCTCGACACCACAAGCGTTTGCCAGAGAGAGGGAAGCACGTGTTGATGACCGGCGATCCCACGTTGGCGCTGATCAGGCGGCAGCAGGCACTCTTCATCATCAAGCGGTGAGGCATGGACAGCTATTGCCTGGATCAGGCCCTCGCTGAGGCCTTTGATGAGTGCAGCACGATCTGTTCTGTCGCCGAGGGACGGTGAAACAAACCATGAGGCTGCCGTGGCTGCACTGGAACTGTTACTCGTTAGCACGTGCCACCAGCTCACGGTCGCGGCAGGACGCAAGCTCAATTGCTTCAGCAGACCAACTCCTGCTGCGGTGGACAAACCCATCAGCGTCAGCTTGCGCTCTGGGTGCTCCTGCTGAAGCTGAGCGAGCTGGCTGAGGGGCAGCGTTTCGCTGCTGAGAGGATCGGTTGGCCAGCCTGCCCTTAGTGCTTCGGGGCCTTCCCGCAACAGGCCCTCTCCGCGTAGAACGGCATCAAGGGGCGGAATCAGGACAGGTGATCCCCCCGA
>QCTJ01000001.1 GCA_003211205.1 Synechococcus sp. AG-673-F03 | reverse complement strand
GCATAATTCGCTTGTTTAATTGACCCCATCAGCATGTGGGGATACCCACCAAAGATTTCATCCGCACCCAATCCGGAAAATGCAACTTTCATGCCTAGTTTTCTTGCTCCCTGAGTGATAATGAAGCTATTGAAGCCATCAATGCTTGGCTGGTCGATGGCTGAGATGAAGCTGTCAAAGTGCTTATCGAGCTCTTCAGGTCCGATTAGTATGGTGTGATGCTGTAGGTCTAGATGAGCCGCTGTGATTTCTGCTCGATCTGATTCATCAATGGCTCCTGGAAGGTATTGAAAGCCGATAGAAATACTGTTGATCTGCTGTGTTTGATGATTTTGCAGGATGGCAGCCAGCAGGCCTGAATCCAGACCTCCACTGAGATATATTCCCACGGGATGTTCGCCTATACTTTGTCGTTCAACAGCTTGATTCAGTGCTTCATCTATAGCTTTTGTTGCATGGTTTAGTGACCAGTCTTTAGACTGGTGTCCAGCTACCGTTGTTTCGATATAAGGTTGGATTCTCCATCCATTACTTTGTTCCAGAATTGCACTGTGACCCGCTTTCAGGGAATGAATGTTCTTTAGGAGTGTTCTCGGACCAGCAACAGCTCCCCAAAATTGATAACTCTCTAGTGCTAGAGAATCGAACTTTGTATTGTCGATACATCCAGATGCCATTATTGCACTGAGCTCAGAGGCAAACAGGCAACGGCCATCGCTCTCTTTGCTCCAAACCAGTGGCTTGATTCCGAAGCGATCACGAACGAGCGTTAGTCGACGTTCGTTGGTTTCCCAACAAGCGATGGCAAAGATACCGTTGAGACGTCGCCATAAACCCTGCCCCCAGTGTTGAAAGCCAACTAGCAGTACTTCGGTGTCACATTCAGATCGAAAATCCCAACCCTTTTGCTCGAGTTCCTTACGCAGACTTTTTTGGTTATAAATCTCACCGTTGAAGATCAGCACCAGGCCCCCGTCGCTCGAGACCATTGGTTGATGTCCGAGATCTGAACAGTCCTGTATTGCCAGGCGGGTATGCAGCAGTTCAAGCCCTTCTGGTTGGTTGTTTTCACTCCAACGGCCGCGATCATCGGGTCCTCGTCCCTGCAAGGCTTTATAAACTTCAGTCGTGTTGACTGATCTATATCCCAGTGCACCGAATAGTCCGCACATCTCAAATCATCAGTGCGTTCATGAGTTGCACCCTGAAGTGTTCTACTGAAAAGTTCTTTAAAGCATACTTGCGAGCGTTTGCTCCGTAAGTTGCTATAATTTCAGGATGGTTGAACATGATTCGCATTACATCAATAAGTGCTGGGATGTTTGGCTCAATGAGCCAACCGGTTCGTTTATCTTGAATTAAATCGGTCTGACCGCCTTCTTTACAGCCAATTGAGGCTCGTCCAGCCAGAGCTGCTTCGAGATACACAATTCCAAAACCTTCGCCGCTAGCGTTGCCTTGCGAATCAATCTCGAAGTGGCTTGGCATGAGGAAGACGCTTGATTGTTGAAAAGCAGTTCGTAGCTCACTATCGCTGACTGATCCATGGAAGCAAACCCAAGGTTGCAATCCGAGTTCTTGAACAAGCTTTTCCAGCTCTGGTCGTTGGTCTCCATCACCAATAACATCCCAACGCAACCCTTGAGGCAGTTCTCCATTTTGATGCATTTTATGCATAGCATGGATGATCAGCTCATGACCTTTGTAATGCTCTTGCCGGCACATGCGTGCCACGGTCAGGAGTTTTAGTGATTCAGGTAGTGATTTGGGTTCTGTTGCAGGGTCGAACAGATCGGCAGTGGGATGGATGACTTTGATGTCATAGTTCAGAGTAGCTAGTTGTTTTTGAGTGAAGCTGCTGCTCGCGAGCAAGCTGCGGCATCGCATCAGTTCATTTTTGTGTAACGATTGGTTTTTTCCCCAGACCTCAATACCATGCGCCCAACAATGCAAACTCTGATTGCGTCTGCGACAACACTGCAGCCATCCCACGGGTTTTAGCAGCAGAACGTGCATACTCAGAATCTTTTTACTCCGGAGAAGAGATGGCACTAGTTGCAAGAGAAACCAAAAGCGACCGAGTTGTCGGCCCCACCAACTCGGTCCAATTGTTTTAGGAGTCAATAGCTTGACTGAATATCCTGATGATTCCAATGCGTGCTTAACATGTATGGTAAGGCGTTCAATTCCGCCTTTCCGGTGTATATCAAAGCTCAGCAAAAGGATCATTGAATTGATTGCAAAAGGGCGGCATAGGCCAGAGTTGATCTTTTTCGACCAAAACGTTCTTTATAAAGCGAGCGTGCCCGCATCCCCATCGCTTGCACATCCTCTGGATTCTTGCTTAGTTTGAGCAGATTCTCTGCAAGTGCTTCGCTTTCTCCAGGTTCAATCACCACGCCAATTTTTTCAGTAAGTACGAGTTGAGCTAGGTCGCAGTTTTTTTTCGCGATGAGCAAAATTCCTTTGCCGCTTGCAAGAATTCCGTAAAACTTGCACGGAGCCATGTTGTTTTCTGCGCCAGGGATTAGTGCAACCGTGGACAGATCGCATGCTCCAAGACTGTAAGGTAATACGTCTCGGGGCTGATAGTTCAGTTGAAGAACATTTTTGAGCGAATGAGATTTACAATACTTGTCAATCAATGCCTGCTTAGCTCCTCCTCCGATGAATACGAATTGTACCGGTCGTTCTCGTATGATTACGGCAGCATCAAGAAGCGTGTTTAGGTCGTGTAAACGACCGAAATTCCCTGAGTATTGAATGGTGAAGAGATGTTGAAAGTCATGTTGTATTGCAAAGGGATTGTTGGAGATAGGTATTGGTAGAGCTTGTTCGATGGCCCAATTATGGATCACAGTGATTGTGTTTATTTGATTAACATGTTGTTCTAATTTTGTCTTCATTGAGTTGCTTAATACGACTATTTTAGCGGCTTTCTTGCATATATAGTCCATCAACCATTGACAGATATTTGTGATAGGGCTTGATGCTGTTAGCAACCCGCTGACCACTGCTGTTTGTGGAAAAAGATCCTGAAAAACGAAGATGTAGGGCAAGCCTTTTAGGATGTTTACAAGTGGACCCAGTAGGCCAATGAAGGGAGGGTTGGAGACGATTAATATCACATCATCCTGTCTGCTATGTAGGAGGCACCACTTCAGACTGCTTATCAAGAAGGAAGTTCCCCTTACTGCTTTGCTGAAGACATTAACGACCTCCTGTCCACTCCTGGTTTTGTTCAGTCGAACAACCATTGGCCTTGCCTTCGTGGCGCTTTGTGGTCCTGGAGTTGCTGTTAATACAGTCACGCGCCAATTCAAAGCAACAAGATCATTGGTTAAATCGCTCATCAGCTGGGCTGTGGCGCCAGTACTTGGTTCGTAATGTTCGCTGACTAGGAGCATTCGTCGCTTTCGGCTGTTCACAAGGCTTTGCCAGCGGTGTGACGTCTCTTTTCGATCACTTTCACCACAGTGATCAGGTCATACGTCGCCATCATCAATGCAAACAGTAGTCCTTGCCAGCCTTCGCGAAAACCGCCTTGCACTACATACTTCTGCAAGAATCGCAGCAATGGTCTCGCCGGCCAAAGTTGGGCGCTAAGGATTCTCAACGTCAATTTGCGCTTTGTCCCAAGGTCGTCTTGATTACTCCAACGCAGGTAGTTCACGATCTGCTCCGACTCCCAGTTTGCATAGCGAATGTGTCGTTCTAGCCAGTCATCCATTCCTTTGCTGAAGGCGTAGTGCTCATAAGGAGTGGTGATCCGTCCTACTCTGCCTCCTGGAGCAAAACTTTCCCATACACCTCCTTCAAAGGTCAGCATTTCACGCTGAACCAGTCGTGGATGCCAGTTTGGGTATCCCTGCGTGTATTTCAGCCACCGGCCCATGAACCAGTAGCGAGGTGTCAGCTCAAAGCCTTCGGGTGCATCTTTTACTCGGATCGCCTGCTCGATCGCTAATTGACATTGGCTCGAAATCTCTTCGTCTGCATCAAGAAATAATACCCACTGGCTGCTAAGTCCTCCCTCTTTCAGAGCCCAGTTGCGTTGTTCTGTAATCATGAAGCGGCCAGGTTGTCGATGTTCAAGCACGACGGCACCTGCACGCTTTGCCACCTCCTGGCTCTCGTCGTTGCTGCCTGAATCCACTACCAACCGTTCATCGCACCATGTTAAAGATGCCAATGCACGGGGAAGATTGCTCGCTTCATTGAGGCATAGCACTACAGCTGCAATTGTGGGCCTGGTTGAGTTTTGTCCAAGGGCGTACTGGGTTGTCACGGTAAGAAAGTATCAGTTCAGCTTACTTAGGTTTAATTAGCGGATTATTGAGGATCGACTCATAGATCTCTAGTGCCTTTGTACTTACCGCGTCGGCGCTGTATCGTGCAGCAGCCCAGGCTGCTACCTCAGGGCCTGCACGCCGTGGATCGTTAAGCCATTTCTCTAGCCAAGACCTCCAGATTCCGTTTTCTCGTTTCATCACGCTTCCAAATCCAGTTGGAGCATCTTGCTGTAAATCTTCTCCGACACCAGTTTTGTCGCTGATTGCTACAGCACATCCGCATGCTAATGCCTCGATGACCACATTTCCAAAGTTTTCATGACGGGATGGAAGTAATAACAGATCGGAAGCGTTGTAAATGGAATTTAATGCTGAAGATGGCTGCATTTTTAGGTTGTGTATTCTGCTGCCAAGACCAGCGTTCCTTAAACTACGAAGTAGTTCTTGCCCACTGCCATCATCATCTTCTCCTACGATCAACAGGTCCCAACAATAGTTTCTCAGTTTGCTTAATATATTCGGAATTAGATCAAGTCCCTTTTTGTGATGCTGTCGACCACAAATTAAGAGTAATGGAATGTCGCAGCTGATTCCATGTTTTGATCGAAATTCGCCCCTCTCTTCGGAATCAATTCGTAGCTCATTGAGGTCTAATGGATTTTGCAGCATCACACGTGGAGAACGCAGTCTGAGACCACATAACTCATGCTCCTCCTGGCATGTGGTCACATGTATAGCAGCTGTACGTTGCAACCAAGGTCGCTCATGCAAAAGATAATAAGGATATTTTTTCCACCACTTTTGCCTTCGAGAGTAAGGACTTAGTGCACCTCTTAGGCTATGTATTACTGGTATATTTTGTCTCCAAGCTTCTCTCTGTACTGCAATTCCTAGCGGTTGCCAAATAGCACTAATGTGTATCAAGTCGATATCTTTTACTGCTTCAGGCAGCGCGGCAACAAGTTCCTTGGATTGGATAGTACCTTTTGGTTGATCTATGCTGTAGTACACAACCTGAACCCCGTTTCGTATGTTCTGTCTATTCAGTTTTTCTTCTGGAAGTTTGGGAAGTCCAGCATTCGTAGTGATGACCTTTATTGTATGTCCTTTTTTAGCAAGTCCTTCACATAGTCTGCTTACACTCTGTACGGGTCCACCAAACTGCCAGGCTGGTGCGTAAACAGGTATGAAAAAAAGAATTTTCATTTTGATGCGTATTTGCTCCAATATTGCTGGAATGCGCTCGCTAGGCAAAGAATTAAAATGATAATAGATAGATTAATTGTAAAGCTATCGGTTGACTCATTCTCCGCAGCTATATTAGTGATACTCATGATAATCATGAGGCCAAGGCCGCATATCAGTTTCCAATCAAGCGAAAATTTAAACATTATCCTATGTGCCAAAATCAAAGTGGCTATATTTGGAACTAGGCTATATAGTAAGCGACATGCTAGGTAACCATCAATTCCTAAATATGGAATGAGAAACA
Organism: Synechococcus sp. AG-673-F03; assembly: GCA_003211205.1. GTDB lineage: Bacteria > Cyanobacteriota > Cyanobacteriia > PCC-6307 > Cyanobiaceae > Synechococcus_C. Next base: position 160,863 of record QCTJ01000001.1, on the reverse strand, counting down.
AACCAATTAAGCCCGCGATTATTGCAGACATATTTTGTGTTATGGAAAGCATTAAGACTTTTCCATGTACGAGAAGGGATTGTTGAATTATTTGTGTCACAGAATCAATAATTACACAAGATACGAGTACACGGGTGACAGGGACACTTTGAGTATAAGCATCTCCAAAAATTTTTAATGTGAGTGGTGCATCAACTATGCACAAAATTCCAAATAGCAGCAGGCTGATTGATGCAATTGATTCAACCGCCCGTTTAAGTTGAAAACTTTTCCGTTCAGGGCTTTTTGTTGATCGCATTGATACAAATAGAATTGGCACTAATGCTCCACCTAGAATTCCAAAAACTTGGGCAATAATTTGTGCAACTCGTAAAACCCCAACGCTGCTTATACCTTGTTCATTAGCAAGCGAGATTAGTAGTGGAAAAAATACTATTTGACCTAGTAAGTTTCCACTGTATACAGGAACTGCTTTTCCTAATAAAGTCCTTGCTGTTTGTTTAAATGAGCGACCATATTCCTTATCGCTAAGCAGACTGAAGGGGATTTCTTTCGCAAGCCATATTATCTGCAGTATTGCACCTGTCATCCACCCCAGTATTGCTCCTTCAAGTTGGAATAGAATTGCTCCAAAGGCTGATAAAATTACTTTTAGAGGCCCAAAAAAAGCAATTCGTAAAGAGTAAGACCGGATCTTTCTTTGGACTAAAACTATTTCCCAGGGTATCGAGCTAATGCATTCACAGCTTAAAGCTATTAATACCAAGCTATATACCATTAGTTGGTTACTTTGATGCGCACCTTGAAATCCTGAATTTGGCAAAAATAGATATATCAAGCAGCATAAAATTGTAATTGATGCGAATAGAACGCCCAGAATTAGGCCGGTTTTAATTAATAGTCTTGATCGTTCTAATTTTAGTTCCGGATCTGGAGCAATCCAATAATGAATTGAATAATCCAATCCCACCCTGCATAGGGATTCTGCTGTTTGGATCAGTTGTATATATAACGAATAACTACCAAAATTTGTTAAGCCGAGAATTCTGCTGAGCCCAATATTTCCCGCTGCTCCTAATAGGCGTCCAATTATGGATCCTTGTAGCAACTTGCTAAATCCTTCTCGGATGTTTATCAAGATGCCTGTGTTAAAGTTAATCAGATTTTAGCATGTTTCCATTGATTATAATTTTTCTACTATCCCAATTATGCCTCTTTCTTGGCATTGGTGTTAACTACTATCTTTTAAATGTTCGGAGCCTTCTGCTAACCCCGTGGAGTTTTGTCTTGGGAGGTTGGTATTATTATTTGTTAGTTTATTATGGACCAACTTCGTTACATGCAGTTCTAGCCACTGAAAGCGGAATTGGTAGCTCAGTTGCATCTTGGTATTTAAATACGAGTTCATTCGGTTTAGCTTTATTGGCTAGTTTTTTTCAACTTTTACTACCTTTGTTTATAACAAAATCTTTACTGTTGTTGTTCCCCATTGACTCTCGCCTGAACATTAGTCCTTGGTCAAGGTTAGCCCCCCTTCTAATTCATCGCTCAACCTTTATTTTTGGTGTATTAGGTACCGTCGTCCAAATCATAGTTTGTTTTTTGTACGCAGATTCAAGATTTAACTTTTCAATGTTTAACCCTTTTGAAAAGCTCATTACTACTATGTTTCTTATATTTACATTTGGCCCCCAGATAGCTCTTATTTTATTTCAATTATTGCGGGCTGATTGCAGTAACAATTTGCCTAAATTTTTTAGTTGGATAACATTTTCCTCACTAATTATATCAATTTCAGTCTTTTCGGCTTTTGGTATGAGGACATATTCAATGACCTCTTCCTTGCTGCTACTGTTTTCGCTGTGTTATCAACTTCGCCTTCGCAAGACATTATTGTTGACCATGATTCCTACATTTCTTGTGATTAGTTTTGCTTTTGCCACTTTTACTAATAGGACCAAATTTGATGCAGACTTTTATAGATTCCCACTCCATGTATTTTCCAGCCTTCAGAGAGATTTATCGTATAGAAGTGGTTTTGGTACGGATAGTGTAGTAATTGGTGCTAGGCAATGTATTGTTAATACCATCGGATACGAGAATCTTCCTTCCATCATCAATAATGAATTAATATTAGGACTTCCTGCGCCATTGCGCAGTTCAATGTCACCTAATTTGTTTGCTAATAAATTAGAGGTTCTTGTTGGTGATTGTTACCGAAATTGGCTTGGAATAAAGAATATTCGTATTGATTTGCTTGATACCAAGGCAGAGTATTTTTTGGTAGTATTTGGTCCACTTTGGGGTGGCTTTTTTGCAACATTATTTTGGCTTGGCTTAGAGCTTGGCTTGACGATGTTTATCTCATATTTATTTACAGTTGGTGTTAAAAATGTAGCATTTATGCTTCCTGCATTTGCTCAAGTTGTCATATTCGCCTCAACACCGGGTGAGTTTTTTGTCTATTTAAAAGCTGCCTTGCCGTTATTTTTTATGATTTTGGTTGTTTCCGAATTTTTCTTAAATCGTTTTTTTATCTTTCCCAAACGTTGAATGTTCAAATATTTACGAATTACTTAATTGGCAACTCATACTATAATACTGTTTGATATGGCTAGCAGCCGACTAGCCCTTGCTATGATTTTCGAATTTCTGAATCATTCTCGACAGCACAATGGATTCTGATTCTCAAGCTTACACCGCCTGGAAATCATGGCAATCTGCTCCATTCGGTCTATGCAGTCGCGTTCAAAGGACTTACTTTCAGTCCGAGTTGCTTCGTACAAGTTTGGATCTTCACAGGCACATTAGTGTACTTGAGATTGGATTTGGTAATGGTTCGTTTATGGCTTTTGCCAAGAGTAAAGGTTGGTCCATTGCTGGGATCGAGATCATTGACTCTTTGATTTCACAAGCCCAGCAGCACAACTACTCCGCCTTCAAATCATCTGAGATTTCATCTTTGCCAATTGAGTCTTATCATCTCGTGGTAGCTTTTGATGTTTTTGAACATCTTTGTGAGTCTGATTTAGATGTATTGTTTGCCGAAATCAAGTGTCTTCTTTGTTCTGGTGGTTGTTTGATTTCACGATTTCCCAATGGTGATTCCCCTTTTGGTTTAGAAGGGCAAAATGGTGATCCGACTCATTCTTCCGCAATTGGTGTTGGTAAAGTTCGTTATTATGCTAAAAAATATGGCCTTGAAATTCTCTTTTTAGGTGGTGAAGCACGTCCTCTACTTGCAGGCAGTACCTCGCTGACGATTCGACGCTTCATTACCATGCCTTTGATGTGGTTTCTTGACTTATTTGTTTTAACTATATTTTTACCTGGTTCTGGGATCAGTTTTTCTTCTAGAAATACTACTGCTGTTTTAAAAAAGTTAGCCTAGTTTTTTTGTTTGCTTAAGGTTGATCAGTTGACAGCAGTTCTTCATAATTTTGGATTGTCCGAGCGCCATACTTTGCCCAGCTTAATTCGTTTTTGCCTATTTCCAGGGCACTTTGTCTTTTGACTTCCCAAAGGCCTGGTTTTAATGCTAGTTCTCGCAGACACCAGGCAATAACATCAGATGAGCGTATTGGAACAACATAGCCAGCGTTATACTCTGTTATTCCCATGTTGATTTTTCTTGGGTTCGAATCTTGCATTCTTAACAGGTCTTCACCTCCTGAGTGCTTCGTGCAGATGAGTGGCAGTCCACATGCCAAGGCTTGCATTTGTACCATCGCCATGCCCTCTTGGACTGAAGCGATCACGAAGCAATGAGCGCGTTGATAATGATTGCAAAGCTCATTCTGCGGTCTATGCCCCATTAAAATAACATTGTCGGGTTGATGATTCAATAAGTGGTCTAAGTCTTTGCTTGCGTTGCCAAGCAATATTAATTGACTTCCTTCTAGTCCTGCCTCCGCAAACGCTTTTAAAAGATGGTGCACTCCTTTCTGAACCGATAACGTACCAGCAAAGATTGCTTTAAGCCCTGTATTTATCGGTGGCTCCGGTGATTTTGTCGGTGGTTCGAATTGGTTTGTATTAACCCCTAATGCATTGCGATAAAGCTTATTTCTTTGATAGCCTCTGTCAAGAAAACTGCATTCTACGAAACGGCTAGGAACTGTAATTTTTGTGCAAAGATTATACTCACGTTGCTCCATTTTTTCGATTGATGGATGGGTTGATGTCCATTGAAGTCCAAGGCTTGCGTATTCCTCGCGTAGGATTGAGCTTTGCTCAAGTATGTGAGCTGATGACCTTTCCAGTATTGTGGGAATATTATTCTTTTGTGCCCATTGAAGTGATGGTTCGCTGAATGAAGACCAGCCGTGGATTAGTTCGCTTCCTTCGAGATGTTTTGCTGCGCGTTTGGCAAACCTGCTGTGTACTATCCATTGGCAACGCATCATAAGATCTTCCCCTCCTAGTTTGTAAATAGCTTTTATCAGCCAAAACGTGAGCGGCAGGCTCACAATTTTTCTATTAGGAATTCCCCAGCGTCTAACGACCCAGCGTGGATAATTGGTGATGATCCGATGTAGATGATTCTTTTCTTCTAATTCTCGCGCGAGATCGAATGCGTGCCAACGACCCCCCACTACGATAGTAATTCTCATTTCATGATGCTCTATTTGACCATTCGAGTATGGCCTGAAGGCGTGCTTGATATGTGTTTTGCGGACGCCGTACTGCCGTGGCACCAAGCTCTCGCAACTGTTTTTGTAGAGCGGGGTTCGCTTTCAGGTGTATGACACGTTGTCTCAGTTCCTTCGGTGTTTTGAAAAAACCTTCATCCGGGTAATTTGGTAGCAAAGCGCGATGTTCACTCGTGTCTTGATAAATCCCACAGCCACCGATTGCGCCGATTTCGTATGAGCGATCAGTGGAGAGGTCGCCATTCGCTTTTCGAAGAAGCCCGAGTACGATATCAGCGTTCTCAATTGCACTGCAATACTGCTCGCCTGTCGCTTCTGCCTGGCGATCCCAGCCGCGCGTTCTCAAGCCACTCCATCCGTTGCCATGGACGCGCCTTACAAGTCCTGGAATATCCTGCAGTGATTCGAGCCAAGGTAGTCTTTCTTTTGCACCTGTTCCAATGAAGATGACATCCGCTTTAGATAACTCTGGTGTACGGCGAGTTGGGTGATGAAGTTCCGGGTCGTATGCAAACGGTAGCCAGTTGGCTGATGTCGCACCAGCACTGTGAAGCCGATTCAGGAGGGATTTTTTTGTACTAAAAATATGATTGTAATGACGGAGGTTTCTAAGGAAGAGGCGACGACGATGTATTGGATTCCAGGGATCGTCTGTGAGGTAATTCGCAACACAACCACGCCTGGCATGAATTTCTTTAAATATGATTGGCTTTAGCGCTAGTATGCCTGTTACCAGTACAAGTTTTGGTTCAAAGATTTTAATTTTCTCTCTTAATTGTTTTTGAAAGCTCCACCATTCCAAGCTGCGCTTATCGGCTAATCTGTAAATTATTTTCCCCTGCAGCTTCTTCATTGAGGGTGAGTGGGTCTGAGAGGGGGACGTGTACATCACCTGAATATCCTTACCTAATTGAAGTCCAAGCCCCTTTGCGCCTCTTAGCAGCTTGTTGCCAAGAGCTTCGGGCACGCTTGTGTCTGCAATCAGGAGCAGGGGTAGCTGCACAGTTCGTCGTGTTTGGTTCGTTTGCTCGATAGTCTCGTGCAATGAGCTTCCTTGCCGGACTTAACGACGCCCAGCGCCGGGCGGTCGATCATCATGAAGGGCCCCTTCTGGTTGTAGCTGGCGCGGGTAGCGGTAAGACGCGGGCTTTGACGCACCGTATCGCTCATCTGATCGGTGAACACGGTGCTGATCCATCCCAGATCCTTGCTGTGACCTTCACGAACAAGGCGGCTAGGGAGATGAAGGAGCGGCTAGAGATGCTGCTGGCTCAGCGTGTTGCGCAGAGTCAGTTCGGGCAGCCGTGGAGCACGCTGCCGCCTGTGGAGCAACGTCAGCTGAGATCGCGGATCTACCGAGAGGTCACCAAAGAGCTGTGGATCGGCACCTTCCATGCTTTGTTTGCGCGCATGTTGCGTTACGACATTGATAAGTTCAAGGACAAGGATGGACTCACCTGGACGAAGCAGTTCTCGATCTACGACGAGGCCGATGCGCAGAGCCTCGTCAAGGAGATCGTGACCCAGGAACTGCAGCTTGATCCCAAGCGCTTTGAGCCCAAGAAGGTTCGCTGGGCGATTAGTAACGCCAAAAATCAGGGCTGGCTTCCGGATCAGATGGAAGCCAATTCCGAGGGTCAGCGCGGAAAGCTTGCAGCGGATGTTTATCGCCGCTACCGCAAGGCACTGGCTGCCAACAATGCTCTTGACTTCGATGATCTGCTCTTGCTTCCCGTGCAGCTCCTGCAGCAGAACGAGCAGGTGCGCAGCTACTGGCATCGTCGCTTTGCGCACGTGCTGGTGGATGAATATCAAGACACCAATCGCACTCAGTACGACCTGATCAAGTTGCTGGTGACCGATGGCAAGGATCCCCAGGGTTTCGACAACTGGTCCGGGCGTTCAGTGTTCGTGGTTGGAGACGCCGATCAGAGCATCTACAGCTTTCGTGCTGCCGATTTCACAATCCTGATGGGCTTTCAGGATGACTTCGGCGACCAAGCGCCGGACGACGCTACGCGCACGATGGTGAAGCTGGAAGAGAACTATCGCTCTACTGCCACAATCCTGGAGGCTGCCAATGCCCTGATCGCTAATAACAGCGAGCGCATTGACAAGGTGTTGAGACCCACTCGTGGAGAAGGGGAGCTGATTTCGCTCACCCGTTGTGATGACGAGATCGCCGAGGCCGAGGCCGTGGTGCATCGACTTCGCATGATGGAAGCCGCCAACCCCGAGCTCAGCTGGGGCGATATGGCCTGTCTGTATCGGACCAACGCCCAGTCGCGGGCACTCGAGGAATCACTTGTGCGCTGGCGGATCCCCTACGTGGTGGTAGGAGGTCTGCGCTTTTACGACCGGCGCGAGATCAAGGATGTGCTCGGTTATTTGCGCCTGATGATCAACCCTGCTGACACCGTCAGTCTCCTGAGGGTGATCAATGTGCCGAAGCGGGGCATTGGCAAAACCACCATCCAGCGGTTGACGGATGCCGCGAACCAATTGGGCATTCCGCTCTGGGATGTAGTAAGTGACCCTGAGGCGGTGCGTTCCCTTGGAGGTCGTTCTGCCAAAGGGCTGTTGCAGTTTTGTGAACTGATCAACGGGCTGCGACATCGCGTTCACAACACGGCGCCATCGGAATTGATTCAGCAGGTGATGGAGCAGAGCGGCTACGTCAGCGAGTTGATTACTGAAGGCACCGATGAAGCTGAAGAGCGCCGGCGCAACCTCCAGGAGCTGGTCAATGCCGGTCTGCAGTACCAGGAAGAGAACGATGATGGTGATCTTGAGGGTTTCCTGGCTTCGGCTGCCCTGGCCAGCGATGCCGACAGCAAAGACACCGCAGCCGATCGGGTCACGCTAATGACGCTGCACAGCAGCAAGGGCCTGGAGTTTCCTGTGGTCTGCCTGGTGGGAATGGAGCAGGGGCTCTTCCCCAGCTATCGATCGCTAGATGATCCTGCTTCTCTGGAAGAGGAACGACGCCTTTGTTATGTGGGCATTACCCGGGCCAAAGAGCGGTTGTTTCTCTCCTATGCCAGCGAGCGTCGTCTCTGGGGCGGCATGCGCGAGCCTGCAGTGCCGAGTGTTTTTCTCTCCGAACTGCCGGAAGGGCTTTTGCAGGGAGAGATTCCTCGCTCTGGCGGAGCAGCGATTCGCCGTGAACAGCGCTTGGATCGGCTGACCCGTGTTGATCGTAAAGATGCCAGGCCTGTGAGTAGTAGCGACGGAATCATCCAGCCTTCCAATGCCGTGCGCAGACGTCAGGCGGGGCCGGCTCCGGGGAAGAACTGGAGTGTTGGAGACTGCGTGATGCATAGCAGTTTCGGAGAAGGCGAGGTGACTCACATTTTTGGCAGTGGCGAAAAAGTTTCAATTGCCGTTAAATTTCCTGGAATTGGTGCCAAGATTCTTGACCCACGATTGGCTCCGATTAAACCATTGCAGGCTTGATCTGTTGAAGTTGATCTATGGGATGAATTTATTTTATTTCTGGCCTTAGTTGTTTAGACACTTTAAAGCTTGTTATTGGAGATGTTTGAAGTGTTTTGTGATCGAAAGAAGGCATTTGTGAGTTTTATGGGTCGTTTCTGGCCGTGGTTGTTGGTGTCTTTTGTGTGTGCTGCGTTCGCCCTCAAGGCTTTGTTTCTTATTGACGCCACAAGCTTATGGATCGATGAACTTTCCAGTGCTGGGAAGAGCTTTCAGTCGGATTATTCTGGCTTGATTGCCTGGCTTCGTCAGGATACTCATCCACCTCTTTATTACACCCTCCTGATGTTTTGGGGTGAAGTGGCTGGTAAAACCTCAGTCAGCCTGAGGCTTTTTTCCTGGTTGGCCTATGTGCTGGCTGGAGTTCTGGTTACATGGCAGTCCGGGTTACTAGCGCCACGTGATGTTCGCGGAAAAGCGATGTCTTGTTCTGCATTGTTGGTTTTTTGCAGTCCATACCCAGTGCGCTTTGCGATAGAAGGCAAGAGTTATGCATTTCTTGTTTTATTGATTGCTCTGGGCTGGTTTCTACGCAGCCGCTGTATTCGTCAACAGCATTGCTTTGTTAGTTTCTTGGGTTACGGATTTGTAGTGGCTGCTGCTTCGCTGACGCACTTCTATGGGTTGTTCATGTTTTTTGCTGCGGGCATTTGGGATGTTTGGCGACGAAGCTGGCGTCTTGGAAGTGTTGTTTTGATCGCTCTTGTTCCTTCATTTGCCTGGGTGATATATGCTTCCTTTTATTTGTTTGGTTCCAGTGCGGGTGATTGGATAGGTCATCCTGATTTTGCTTTGTTCGAAGACACCTTGGCCAGGGCGATTGGTCCTTGGCCATTGCCAAAGTTGGTGCTTTTGATCCTCATGCTACTGGGTTTGCGACGCTGGGGTTTACAGAATGTGGCTCGCGATTTCAAGAATCAATGCCTCAATCATTTCGCCTTGATGGATGTCTGTGGGATGACAGCTTCAGCGCTGATGGTGGTGGGTTTGGTGGCGATCTCGTTCGTCAAGCCGATGGCTTTCAGCCGTTATTTCGTTGTGCTTTTACCAGCCGTTATTCCTTGGCTTGCAGTAACTGGAGCCCAGCTCCCCTTGAACCGGCGAGCAGGCAAGGTGGTGGTGTTGCTCTCTGCCATCGTGTTGGTTTTCTGGTGGCAGCAGTCTTTCTTGGGGATCACTCCAGTCTTGGGAGGTAGTCGCGAGTCGGATAATTTCCGTGCTGTGAGTCTGTTAACTGCTGGTCACCAAGAGCGATACAGCCCAAGGCCGCGTTTGCTGCAGTTCAGCGATCAGGTGCAGTTGGCATCAGGTCGGTTAGCTGTTCAAACCGCTCCCTGGGGTGGACCGTACGACTTGAATCGGCGTTTACAGCAACTGCCATTGCCCAGGGAAGTGTGGCTCGCTACCAGCGGTCCTGAGCAGATGCTTCTAGAAGGATTGCTGCCATTGGAATCAGAGGCTGCTCAAGCTGGTTTCTCCTGTGAACCCTTGGATGCTTCCCCGGCATTCACACGGATGTTGCGGTGCCGATTAACCACCATCCGTCAGGACTTTTCGTCAAAAGAAGCTCTGCCATCTGAGCACTAACGCTGATCAGAAGTGGCCCACAGGTCTGGGGGTCAATAAGTAACTCAGTGATTGCTCGCTGATGGTCCTGGTTGGCTTGGATCCCGCTGAAGTCCAGCTTCACTCTGGTGGCTAACAGCTGCTAAGCATCACGGTTGGCAGGCGCAATGCTGCTGGCGTAACCCGCTTCCAGCAGTTCTAGGGTTCCTGGCAACGCAGGAATTCGTTCTGCGTGGAGTTCCACCTCAATTGAATGATTGTGTTTGTCCTTTTCGGGCAGCATTTCTCCAAGGTGACCCAGCAAGCCGAATCCGGTGACGTCTGTAGCGGCATGCAGAGCCTTGCTGGCTGGTGTCCATCTGCGTTAGCGCTTGATCCAGATCCTTTGGCTTAAAAGCTCCGGCAGCAGCAGCGAAGACCATTCGTTTGCCCAGTCGGCGGCTAAAAATGCTGACTACCAGCTTGGATGGTTTTTTGAGACCAGATGCCCTCTTCCGGAAGCCCTTGGATCTTCAGTGCAGCTTGCACGCCTATTCTCAAGGGGGCTGTCTGAAAGGTCTGCGAGAGTCCAAAGTGTGACACCGATCAGCGGGGCTTATACGGATCCAGAGCCGACATCACCGGCTTGTAGAACAAACACCGGCGGAGTTCTGCTGATAAAAAGCCGTCGAACCGTTTACAGAGGCAATACTTTGTTTCTCAACCCACCAAGCTCATACCAAGGCGTTTGTGACCATCCACCCCACAGCCACCATTCACTCCACTGCCTTGGTTGATGAAGGTGCAACGATTGGGGCCGGCAGCCGCATTTGGCACTGGGTGCACATCTGCTCCGGTGCCGTGATTGGCGAGTCCTGCTCTTTTGGCCAGAACGTGTTTATTGGCAATCGCGTCGCAATCGGTAATAACGTCAAAATCCAGAACAACGTGTCTGTCTACGACAACGTGACCTTGCAGGACGATGTGTTCTGCGGACCGAGCATGGTGTTCACCAACGTGTACAACCCGCGCTCTGCTGTGAACCGAAAAGATGAGTACCGCGCCACGGTGGTAGAGCGAGGAGTCACGCTGGGCGCCAATTGCACGATTGTTTGCGGTACCAGAGTTGGACACCATGCCTTTGTGGGTGCGGGGGCCGTGGTGAATCGCGAAGTGAAGCCCTTTGCGTTGATTGTTGGAGTGCCGGCCAAGCAAATCGGCTGGATGAGTGCCTACGGCGAGCGAGTGGATTTACCGCTTGATGGCAGCGGTTCCTGGACTTGCCCCCACACCGGTGATGTTTACCAACTTGTCGATCAACACCTCACCCAAACACCTGCTTGAGCGATGCAGTTCATTGACTTAGAGGCTCAGCAACGCCAGCAATTGCCCGATGGGCGAATTATCCGTGAAGCCGTGGATGCACGCATTGCCTCGGTGCTCAATCATGGTTGCTACATTCTCGGCCCAGAGGTTAAGGAGTTGGAGACGACTCTTTCTGCCTATGTAGGCGTTGAGCATTGCATCGCGGTGGCAAGCGGCACTGATGCGCTGCTCATAGCCCTGATGGCGCTGGGTGTGCAGGCTGGGGATGAGGTGATCACTACACCCTTTTCCTTCATCTCCACATCAGAAACAATCGCCCTGTTGGGTGCCACACCTGTTTATGTGGATATTGATCCGGCCACTTACAACCTTGACCCGAACAAGCTGGAGCCTGCGATCAGCGAGCGCACCAAGGCAATCATTCCGGTGAGCCTGTACGGCCAGCCGTCTGATTTCCCTGCCATCAACGTGATTGCTGAGCGGTATGGCCTGCCCGTGATTGAAGATGGCGCCCAAAGCTTCGGCAGTCAGCAGCACGGCCGTCGAAGCTGTGGTCTGAGCACGATCGGCACCACAAGCTTCTTTCCTTCGAAACCTTTTGGGGGCTATGGCGATGGCGGAGCTTGCTTTACAGATGATCCCGAACTTGCAGACCGTATGCGCCGGGTGTCACGGCATGGCCAGGTGCGGCGTTACATCCATACCGATATCGGTGTGAATGGCCGGATCGACACCCTGCAAGCAGCGATCCTGCTGGGCAAATGGCCCAATTTTGCTCAGGAGGTGGAGCAGCGCGGTCGCATTGGTGCGACCTACAGCCGCAAGCTGCAGGCTGTCGGCATCACCACCACGCCGCAGCTGGCGATTGGTAATACCAGCGTGTATTCCCAATACACCGTGCAGGTGGATCATCGGGCGGATGTGCAGGCTGCGCTTAAAGAGAGGGGGATTCCCACGGCCGTGCACTACCCCACTCTCCTCAGCCAACAACCAGCGCTGCGAAGCGTGCACAGTCGCTCCTGCCAGGGTTGGCACATGCCCGTTGCCCAGGAGGCCAGTGAGACGGTGATGAGTTTGCCCATGCATCCCTGGCTCAGCGATGAAGACCAGGATCTGGTGGTGAATGCTTTAGTTACAGCCATTCACCAAACGTCGGTTTCTTCTGCGGCATGACCCAGCTTTCTTCCGACGTGACCTACCAGGCTGAGTTGCTTGAAAAACTGCGCAGCAGACAGGCTCTGATAGGAGTTGTGGGCTTGGGCTACGTGGGCCTCCCGTTGTCGCTCACCTATGTAGAAGTGGGATATCGGGTGCTGGGGCTGGATATTGATCAAACTAAGGCCGAAGCGATCAATCAGGGCCATAGTTATATCCAGCACATTGATGGGAAGCGCGTTGCAGAGGCCTCGCAGCAGCAATGGCTCGAGGCAACGACAGATTTTTCCAGGGCCGGGGAAGCTGATGCCTTGATCCTGTGTGTGCCCACGCCATTGAATCAGTACCGGGAGCCGGATCTGAGCTTCATTCGCAACACAATGGCCGCGCTGCTTCCTCATATACGTGCAGGACAAGTGCTCAGTCTGGAGAGCACCACCTATCCCGGCACGACGGAAGAGGAGCTACGCCCGCTGATCGAGGAGCGTGGCTTCACGGTGGGTGAAGACATGTTTTTGGTGTATTCACCGGAGCGGGAAGATCCTGGCAATGCTCATTTCAATACGGCAACGATCCCGAAGGTGATGGGCGGCAGTACATCCGGCTGCAGTGAAGTGGGGGTGGCGCTGTATGAACAGGCGATTTCTGAGGTGGTGACGGTGAGCAGCACCCGCGCTGCTGAAATGACCAAGCTGCTCGAGAACATTCACCGGGCCGTGAACATCGGCTTGATGAATGAACTCAAGCCCCTGGCCGATCGGATGGGGATTGATCTCTATGAAGTGATCCGAGCTGCGGCCACCAAGCCTTTCGGTTTTGTGCCCTATTACCCAGGGCCAGGATTGGGCGGTCACTGCATTCCGATCGACCCCTTTTATCTCACCTGGAAGGCGCGTGAATACGGAATGCATATGCGTTTTATTGAGCTGGCTGGTGAAATCAATTCGGCCATGCCGGCCTATGTGGTGGAAAAAACGATGGATGCTCTGAATGAGGCGGGCAAGCCGCTCAAGGGCAGCAAGGTGTTGGTACTGGGCATTGCCTACAAGAAAAACGTGGACGACATGCGCGAGTCGCCGTCTGTTGAGCTGATGGAACTCTTGCAGGAGAAAGGTGCTGATGTGTCCTACAGCGATCCGTTTTTCCAGAGCTTCCCGCGTATGCGCAAACACCGATTTGACCTGCAAAGCGTTCATCTCACTGCTGAGTTGATTGCTTCATTTGATATTTTGATTCTTGCGACTGATCATGATAATTTTGATTATGACCTGATTCAATCTCGAGGACAGTTGCTGATAGATACGCGCGGAAAATTTGTGCCGAATTCAAAAATTATCAGGGCTTAATTTAACCCTATCTTTTGACAAGCTGTCTATTAATTATGACGTCATCTTCTTTGACTAATGAACACCGCATTCGAATCGTTTTGGTGGGTTGTGGGCGAATCAGTCGCAATCACATCAAAGCGATCGCTCTTCATCATGAGAGAGCTGAGCTTGTTGCTATTTGCGACACTGATCAAGCAAAGCTTGATTCTGCCCAGCATGTGATTTCTGAGGCTGCTCAAGAATATCCTGCTGCTGGGCATAAACCAGAACAATTCATTGGTTACGACAACCTTCTCAATGCTATTAACTCTCGTGAGCTTGAAGTTGATTTAGTGGTTTTGACCACTCCCAGTGGGCTGCATCCAGCTCAAACCATTGCAGCGGCAGAGGTTGGTATTCACGTTTGTACGGAGAAACCGATGGCGACGCGCTGGGAAGATGGGGTGAAGATGGTGAAGGCCTGTGATGATGCAGGAGTTCGTTTATTCGTTGTTAAGCAGAACCGATTTAATAGCACTCTTCAGCTTGTCAAAAAGCAATTGCAGGCTGGCCGATTTGGTCAATTGGTGATGGTGTCTGTGAATGTGTTCTGGCAACGCCCCCAGAGTTATTACGATCAAGACCACTGGCGAGGAACTTGGTCCTTAGATGGTGGTGCCTTGATGAATCAAGCCAGTCACTATGTTGATCTCCTCGATTGGTTAGTAGGCCCTGTTGAGAGTCTAAGTGCATCAATTGCAACGCTTGGGCGCGATATTGAGGCGGAAGATACCGCAGCTATGCAATTGCGATGGAAGAATGGTGCATTGGGCACAATGGCTGTGACTATGTTGACGTACCCCAAAAATCTTGAGGGATCAATTACATTGCTTGGAGAAACTGGCACCGTGAAAATTGGAGGACCGGCAGTAAATCAAATCGAGCATTGGTTATTTGCTGATACACAACCAGATGATGATTTGGTTGAGCAAGCTAGTTATGAGACCACAAGTGTTTATGGATTCGGCCATCCTCCGTATTACGCTAATATGTTAGATACGTTACAAGGAAAATCTGAAGCAATCTGCGACGGTCAACAAGGTTTACTGAGCTTGGAGCTATTAAGTGCTGCTTATCGCTCAGCCGAGCATGGTATAAATATTAAACTACCGCTACATTGCTGAAAATTTTTATGAAACAGCTGAGCACTAAATCAAGGATCATTGATTCAATAAAAAGATTCAAGACAGTATTTTTTGATTTCCTGGACAACTTTGAATATTTTCTTTTGTTTGAAAAATACTCATTTACTCGTGAAAGTTCAATGACAACTGTCCAATTGCGCATGCAATTACGTAGGCACATTCATGCATTCGAGGTTAGTCAAACATACAGACAAGGGAAACACGACAGAGCTTTAACTACTGTTCTAAACATCAATAAACTTGTAAAATTGTCCGAAGATTTGCTTCCAGCCAGTGATCCCATTATAGATGAGGCGATTAATTGCATCCACTTATTTCTCAAGAAAACCACTATTGATTCGGCCCAACTCCAAAAAATTAATTTGCTCCACGAAATTAATTTGAGAAAAAGCAATACTAATAGCGAACCAGTAGATGTCACCGTATTGCATGGCATTCCAAGCAGTTATAACAGCGAAGTATATCAAAATTTAGTCACCTCAAGAAGAAGTGTGAGGAGCTTCTCTTCATCCGCTACTAATCTTAATTTTAAAATAGTACAAGAATCAGTCCAGCAAGCTATTTACTCGCCAAGCGCATGTAATAGACAGCCATGGAAAGTATATTATTTAAAGTCAGACAAAGCAAAGCAAGCTTGTTTGAAAATTCAAAATAATTCCGGATCTTCTTGGAGGAACACTGCTTCTTTACTTTTGGTATTAGTAGATATTCAATGTTATGGGGGTAGCAGGGAAAAACACGCTCCATATATTGATGGAGGGTTATTTTCTATGACTTTAATACATTCGTTGCACTCAAAGGGAGTAGATACTTGCCCATTAAACCTTAATTTAAAAACAAAGCAAATTAAGCTCCTTCAAAAAAATCTTGGTTTGCCACCTAATTTAGCCCCAATTATGCTTATTGCGTTTGGTCTGCGCGAAAGTGATTCTGCATTAGCGATTCCAAAAGGACAACGCACGAATTTTCAGGAACTATTACATGAAATATAGATATACAATAATGGCCTTTGCGTCATTCTAAATATGAATTTAAGCAATTAACCATTGTTATGACGAATAGCTTTAAGTTTCGTAAATCTTTTTTTCAAGTATTGTTTGGTAAGTTGCTTTCTTCGACTGCAAATATTTTAGGAGTAATTTTATATGTAAAAATATATCCTCCTAGTGAGATAGGCTACTGGGTTTCGTCTCTTTCTCTTCTAGGCCTGATCAACACTATAAGTCTTTTAAAATCGGATTGCTTCATACCAGTACGTAAGATCTATGGCGCGAAAAATATAATCTACAAATTAGCCTCCGATTCTTTCGCTTATATCACTATTCCTTTGTGTACAGTTGCATTATCTTTGGCTTTTATTTTGTCATACTTGCATATTGCGTCTGAGCAATTTCGTTTAATCAGCTTCGCCTTCCCTTTTCTAATTTTAATTGAATCTATTTTTGCTATATGCATCTCTGTCTTGAATTCGGGCCATAGATTTAAATATGTCTCTATTGTAGGTGTCTTTCGCGCATATACGAAGTGGGGATTTGTGTTGTTGCTTAGTATATTTTCTAAATCCCTGACGTCATTGCTTTTTGCTTATATAATTTCCTCTTCATCTGCGCTAATTTTTTGTATTTTTGGAAATCACGGCTTGAAGTATAAAATTCATTTCATACTTTTTTCATCATTAACCAAACAAGTAAGATTTTCAAAGATGAAGGTATTTTATATGAAAATCATAAGGTGTCTTGGTTACATGACTAAATCGGTTGGTAAGAGTAATTTTTACTCTTACGATAACAGCTTATATGAAAATGCGCTGTTAACGACAATTGGCCAATTGTTTTCTAACTTTTGGGGTGTTGGGATGCCCGCATTAATAGCCTTATCATTTAGTTCTGATTCTGCAGCATTTTTTGCTTTAGGTTTATCAATTTCAGTGACACCTTTGTCTATACTTTCATCGTCAATAGGTGCTGTATTTTGGCAATTCGCCTGCTCTAATTTAAATGATAATCCGATTGCTGTTAAGCAAAAATTTGTTAAATTAAGCAGTTCTCTGATATTACCATCTTTTGCATTAATATTAGTGTTGGCATTCATCTTTTACTATGGTATTCCATATTTAAACACCGAGTGGTTATCGGCACGTATTCTACCTTTTGTGTTGATTCCTTGGTCGATAGGGTTAATTATTTCTCAATCAACAACTCATCTAGCAGCCCATAAGCTTCAAAATAAAAAGTTACTTGTTGACATGTGTTTATCAGCGAGTATTTTGATTTTGGTTTATTTATGGAAGATTTTAGCTCTCCCTTATATTTATTTCATTCTATCCATGTCGCTTTTAATCTTCTTTTCTTATGCTGTGATTTGGTTTATTAATTTTAATGCTTTAAATAGAGCATTGCTTAGATATAATTACAGAATTAATTGATTTTAGTTGACACTAAGATTTCTATTGAGTTGAACAGGATTTGTCTATGTGTTTCAAAAACATGTCTCATTGTTGAATTCATAATTATATTATGCCTTTTGTATCCTCCCTCTGAGATGGCCGCAAGCCCTCTAATGAAAATTAATAACTTGACATTTTATTGGTGCATCATTTAAATTTATAAAAAAACGATTCTTTATGAAATTTTTCCTGACAGGTCTTTGTCTTCAAGGAAATAAAGGTGGACCTGCCATTGCAATTTCTCTTATTGATTCTGTTCAGAGTTATTTTAAAGCTAAGGGTGTCAATGTATCTTTCATACTTTCAGTTCCCTCTGGTAAATACGAATTTTCCCAAGAACAAAAATGGGCTAATTATTATGGCCTGAAGGTGGTCGGTTCAGTTACATTAATTAGCCTTCTTGAGGCTATATATTCTCGGCAATCAAGAAAATATTTAATGCTATGGATTAGGGCTTTAAGAGAATCTGACTTTCTCTTGCAGATGAGCGCTATTTCTTATGTGGGAAAACCATCGTCTAACGGTTCTCTCTTTCAAGTCTTGCGAAGTCAAAGATTCTTTGACTTAGTATTATCCTTGTTCTTTAGAAGAAAATTAGTTGCTTGGACTCAATCGTATGGACCACTTAATACTTTTTGGCTAAGGATAATATGTGCTTTTGACCTCAAAAGACAGCCAATTGTACTATGCAGAGGAGATGATTGCGTAAAAGAAGTAGTCAATTTGCTTTCAACTTCTACAGCTAAATCCTATCCTGACATTGCGATTACATTAAGGTATGACAAGTCTGCTGGGCTTGACTACCTCCAAGAAAAATTTGGTAAATCAGATTATGGCTCTGACACTATTTGTACGGTCTCATTAAGTTCAGTTCTACACTCAAAATCGGTTGCAACACGTGGAGGGAATAAAACGTTTGATTTTTATGTAAAAATATTAGAAAAGTTGAGTCTCCAATATGACAAGATTATTTTAGTCCCCCATACTCATCGTCCTCTAAGAAGGTCATCGTTGGTGTGTGACTATGAGCTTTCCAGGCAGTTGATTCATCGATTAAATGAAAAAAATAATATTCTTGATTTGAACTTGGTTGATGAAGATTTATCGTGCGAGATGCTGAAATCAATTATTTCCAATGCTGATCTTCATCTTGGGGCTAGGTACCATAGTGTCGTAGCATCTTTGTCCGCTGGAGTGCCTACCATTTCACTTTCGTGGCATCCCAAGTATAAGGATATAATGAGAAAATATGGATGCGAAGAGTTTGTTTGTGATATTTTTGAAGAAAATACTACAGCTATCTACCAATTGCTTGACATTGTATACGATCGGCGATTGAAGTTAAGGACGATTCTTCAATCCTCGCAGACTCAGCTGCTCTCGGAAATCAACAACAATTTGAACGACTTTAGCTCAATACTTTCAACTTAATCCAAATCACTATGAAAGGAAATTCTGTTTGCTGCCCAGTTTGTAATTCAGGCTATGATTGCTTATCACCGCTTCCTGTTATATCGCCATGCATCAAGAGGTTTACTTGTTGTAATTGCAAATCTATTTTTGCCAACCATGGGTATGTGGAAGCTCATCAAGATTTGCACTCTTCAAGGGCAACTTCACCTTATTCAAGCCATTATAGTGTGGCAAGAAAGGTTCTCAGGCTTATTGATGCTGGTAATCTAGATGAAGCAGAAAATATATTTTTACGTAGTTTCAAGTATAAGTTTGCCTTGGAGTATATAAAAAGTTTGCCCTCAAACATTACCATCCTCGAAGTTGGATCTTCTAGTGGTCAATTTGTAGGCTTCCTTCGTGCCTTAGGATATGAAGCTTATGGTTCTGATATTTCTCAAGACGCAATAACTAATGCAGGTGATATGTTTGGCGAGTATTTTTTTCTGCAAAGTGAACTCAGTCGTCAAAAAAAATCTTTCGATTTGGTTGTACTCATGGGCACGATTGGCTGTGTTGACTCTCCTAGTGTTTTCATGAAATCTCTTATCGACTTGGGTTGTCAAAAGCGTAAAACTATCATTTTCAATGCACCAAGCGCTCATTATATTGATGTTACTGGATTGAAATGGCCAGACACCTTGCCGCCCGACCTTAATATTTTATTCCATGAAGATTTTTGGGCCCTCTATTTCGCCGAAAGTAAAATTCCAAATTTCTTCTCCCAAGAAGTCTTTTCTCTATCAAATTCTTTTTTGGCCCGTTTGGTTTTCTCATATTGCAGAAGAATGAACTTTGTACAGGCCCTAAACTTTTTAAAGATTTTCTTTGATTCAGTTTTCTTTGGGAAGAAAGTCCCGCATCCTTATGGATTGCTTTGTATTGCCAAGTTAAATTAAACTTTTGACAATATTGAGGTAATGCATTGGCTTTTATGCTGATTTATTTCTCCCTTCTAATCTACTCTATTGCATTTTGAGCCCATGATTAATTAGTCATATTGTCTCGTGATGCTTTGCTATGGACCATTTTGGAGCTTCGAGGATCCGGTGGTGCATCATATTTATAGAGCTTGATTTAACTATTTGGATGAGTGTTAATAGGCCTCACGCTTTTTCTTTATGCTCTTGCCTCGGGGTTCCTAGGCCTTTTTTGTTATCCCGCTAAGTAACATGATCGTGACTTGCCACCATGAACTGAATAGCTCCCGTGGGCAGCTCTAATATTATTTAGACTTAGCTACATTATGTTGTCGCTAATGGTGGGGCGCTTCGTTTTGTATTATGTAAAGTGTGACATGTGAAATACGCGAGTCATGAGTATTTCAAAATCTATGATTATTGGTGCATAATCATTTCTTTTCCATGAAGCAATTATGGTCAGAGTGATTACTAACTGGCTGCTGCGCCTACTTCAAGAGCGCATTCATCAGGATCTTCGCCTTGAATGCAAAACTAACGAACATCTTTGGGTTCTGAGCGCCTTAGGCATCAGATCATCTATTGAACTTCCCTTAGATCCCGCTCTTTACCTCCTCGGTCCCCAGTTTGATCTTCCCTGCGGACAATGGTCTCCAGCCTCTGAAGGGTTCAGCGCTTTAGAGCCCCAGCTACCTGCTCCGGGCTTGGCTGAGATCCCCCAGCCCTTAGTTCAGGCCAGCGCTGATGGCTTTCAATTGGGCTACGACATCCTTGGCCTCACCTATTGGATGCTTGCCCGCTGTGAAGAGGTGAATCCGCCGCCGGATCTACTTGATAATCACGGCCGCTTTCTGGCTACCAGCAGCCACGCGGTTCAGCACGGGTACCTCGAACGTCCGATCGTCGATGAGTGGCTTGCTGTCTTGAGACAGCTTGTGCAACGGCTCTGGCCCCGCCTGCCACTCCAGAAGCATCAGTACCGCATCGTCGTGAGTCATGACGTGGATGCGCCCAGTGCTTATGGCTTTGGCCCTAAGCGCTGGTTGCTGCGCAGCATGGCCGTTCGGCTGTTGAAGCAGCGCGACCTGGCTGGTGCTCTAATGATTCCGGGCATTCGACTGGCCAGCCATCGCCGGCTTCATCCTGCTGATCCTAATAACACCTTTGAGTGGCTGATGGATCAGAGCGACGCCGCTGGCATCCGCAGTGCCTTCTATTTCATTTGTGGCCGTACCGATCCACGGCTGGATGCCCAGTACGAACCCGAACACCTCGCCATCCGCGCCTTGATGCGGCGCATTCATCAGCGCGGCCACGAGATAGGCCTGCACCCCAGCTACAACACCTGCCACACCCCCAGCG
Source organism: Synechococcus sp. AG-673-F03 (assembly GCA_003211205.1). Taxonomy (GTDB): domain Bacteria; phylum Cyanobacteriota; class Cyanobacteriia; order PCC-6307; family Cyanobiaceae; genus Synechococcus_C. The sequence goes on along the minus strand of QCTJ01000001.1, from coordinate 139,998 downwards.
CCATCGCCTCAGAAGCCGCTCGCCTGAGGCGCATCGCTACAGAGGAAGGCATCAAGCAGCCGGAATGGGGTGGCCGCATGCATTTCCTGCGTTGGCAGTGGCCCGCCACCGCCAACGGCTGGGAGCAGGCCGGATTCCACTACGACAGCACCCTCAGCTACGCAGACCGTCCGGGATTCCGCTGCGGCACCTGCCACGCCTACCCGATGTTTGACCCCGTGGCCCAGCGCCAGCTGAAGCTGATCCAGCGGCCGTTGATTGTGATGGAATGCAGCGTTATATCTGAACGCTACCTCGGCCTTGGATATGGCCCCGCTGCCCTGGCCCTGATTCAGAAACTCCAGCAGCGTTGCTGCGCCGTGGATGGTCAGTTCGCGCTCCTCTGGCACAACAGCCACTTCACGTTTAAGGAAGATTATGTGTTTTATCAACAGTTGTTGATGAATTGAATATTTTTCGGACGTTTACTTATTCGAAATCATTAACCTGTCTACAATTTTTGATTTGCTGGCTGAGATCATCTTTTCTGCTATTTTTAGACTTAGGAAAGTATAATTCCTGGTGCCTCTCCGCTTTGTATGAATAGGGCTGTTTTTGGGAAAATACTTGAGGATTTTCGCAACCTTATAAATTGGCTGAATCATTATTTTTAAGTTTTTGTGTATCTGGAATTTTGATGTTTATAGTTGTTGCTCCGATGGTTTTTAAAGCCTTTGATCAAGTTATTTCATCTCGCACTCATTTTCCCTGTCTTGCCGTATATGCGTCTGTGTGTTATATTATATATTTTTGAACAAGAGTCCTTTTGATAATCCAGCAATAGGCAACATTCCATTGCAAATTTTCTTTATTCCATCTATTCTCATCCTATCGATATACGCAATTTCAAAGAAAAAATTCGCATAGCAAACTCCTGAATCTCATGCAAAATCAAAACCTTGAATTTCAGTTCTTTGCATTTGTTTTCGGCGGTCAGTGCGGTATAATTAATCAAATAAATAGTCTTAAAAATGCTGCTCGTGTTAACGCCCTTCCGATTAGTTTTAATGTATGCGTAGTTCAATCTAAGCTTGATATTTTATCGTTATTGTTTAAATTATTCGCCTATCACGTTAGGATTATTGCTTTATCCTTTTTTAGGACAACTCATCTTTTAGTAAGGTATAATCCAAGGGATCCATTTCTTATATTTACGTGTGCCTTGTTAAGAAGAAGGGTTCATTTGGTGTTCCATACGTATGCTGAGAAAGAAGTTGGATCGCTTTGGGTAATAAGCTTTTTTGTAAAAACTTATTTAAATTTAGCATTGAGGATGAGCGGGAGAATAGTTGCAGTCACTAGTGAAATTGGTTCATTTTATAAACTTAGGAATGCAGATTTTGTGCTTATGCCCAACTCTATTGATTATACTTCTAATGACCCACAAAGTACTGTTAATGTAGAAGTTGCATTTGCCTCCCCTGCAAATCTCAGTTCTAATATCCACCTGCTATTTGTTGCATCTCGTTTTGCTGCTTGGCAGGGTCTCGACCTTATCCTCCAAAGTATTTCATCTTCAAGTGTTGATTTTACTCTTTCAGTCGTTGGTAACCCTTTAGGTGAAATAATTGATGATAGTCGAGTTATCTATCATGGTGATCTAGATCACTCAGTCCTTAATTCTCTCTATGCTCGGTCAACACTTGGTCTTTCTTGTTTTGCTCTTTATCGCAAAGGCATGAAAGAAGCATGTCCTTTAAAAGTTAGAGAATATCTGGCAAATGGTTTGCCAGTTTATGGCAGCCATTTTGACGTATTCCCATCTTCATTTCCTTTCTTTTTCATTGGACCTCCGTCTATATACTCTATAATTGAATACAATAATAGAATTAAAAATTATACAAAAGACGAGATCCGAAATGCTTCTCGAGAATTTATAGATACCTCCAGTATTCTTGAAAAAACATTAAATTCTTTTTATTGATGATATTACTTGTTGGTACTCTTCCTCCACCTGTCGGCGGGGTTTCAATACACTGCCAACGGTTGCTTGTTTCTCTAAATGACCGTGGATTCAAATTAAAATTTTTAAATTCACGAGATTTCTTTTCCAATTGTTATACGTTTTTCAGGCTTGGACTTCGTACCAAAGGCAATGTTGTTCATATTCATGTTTCATCTCCCATTGCGCTTGCTTTGTATGTACTTGCCGCTCTGATATTGTCGCGGTCAGAAATTCTAATTACTATTCATGCTAATTATAAGCGAACCCGCTCATTCATCGATCAATTCTGTCTAAACATTGCTATTGTATTTGCTAGTAAAGTTTTTGTTCTCAATAAAAGCTCTTATGAAGAAATAATTCGTATGAATAAAGCGGCAATTCTTTCTACATCGTTTATTCCTTGCAGAGTTCCACTTCGTGGGTCGAAAGAATATAAGAAGCTTTCTTGCTTCGCCCTTAGTGATGACGGAGAGCGATTGTCATCTTTTGGTGAATTGCATCTCGAGCGATATTCAAAGGTCGTTTCGACAACAGCATGGAAATTGATCCGTGAAAAAGGGCGCGAGTTGTATGGAGTTGTTGAAATTATTGACTTAAGTGATCATTTCCCTTCGGTTTTGTTTGTGGTTTCTGACCCGTCTGGTGAATACTTTGATTGCGCCAAGTCTCATGGTTTATGTCATTCAAACGTAGTCTATATCACCCAAGAGCATGCCTTTGTTGAAGTCTTGTCCTTTAGTGATTTATTTATTAGGAATACCTCTACTGACGGGGACGCAACTTCTGTCCGTGAGGCCTTATATATGGGCGTTCCCGTTGTTGCTACGTCTACAGTTGATCGCCCAATTGGATGTATTACTTACAAGAAGCTATCACGAAGGTTAGTTTATGAGATGCTTTTTGCTAATGATCATCTCCTCCCAGGAAATGTTAAGGTCGCATCCCAGGGATGCGAGACAAAAATATTACCACGAGAGGTTAATGTTTTAGAGTTTTACGATACAAATTTTATGCCACAAAAATGAGGTCATCTATGAAGCTTGTACATGTAATAACTTCATTAAAAGCATTTTGCAAGAACCCATTCTTTAGGTTGAAAGTTTTATTTCACGGTGGTTGGCGTTGCTCAAGTTCGGGTCGTGTTTTAAGGGGAACAGTCTTTGCAACGCCCAACCTAGATATTCATAGGTATGTTTATGTCGGACCGGGCTGTATTTTTTCTTCAAGGGTTTCGGTCCGTATTGGTGCTGGCAGCATGATTGGGCCTCGTTCAATGTTCTTTGGTGGCAATCATGTCTTCGATGCGTATCCCGGTGTCCCAATGATTGCTTGGAATGATAAAAACAAGCCTATGGAGCTTGATTCCTCCATTGTTGTGGGAAGAGACTGTTGGATAGGTGCTTCGGCGATTATATTGGGTGGTTCAATTATCGGCGATTGTGCTGTTGTCGGAGCAGGTTCTGTTGTCACTAAAGATGTTCCACCCTTTTGTATAGTTGCTGGTTCACCTGCAAAGATTGTAAGAATGCGTTTTTCCTCGGAAATTGAGCGCGAAAAACATTTGGATGCGATTGCTGAGAATTATGATATTTGATTGGCAATAGGCCAATGCTTGAGTCGAAGTTCTTGTATTGTAAATATAATTATATTGGATTTTTCAATCGTTTTTAAGATAGAATGAGACAAGTCTTGCAATCCTTAAATCAGTCTTCCATTCAGATTGCTGATGTTCCGTCGCCTAGCTGTAAGTCGTCTGAGCTTCTTGTCGTGTCCAGGCTGTCAATGGTTTCGGCTGGCACTGAGCGCATGCTCGTGGAGTTTGCCAAAGCCAATTTGCTGGATAAGGCCAGCCAGCAACCAGAGAAGGTTAAACAAGTGTTGGAAAAGGCCCGCACCGATGGTTTGTATGCCACTTTCGATGCGGTTCGCACAAAACTTGACCAGCCATTACCGCTTGGTTACTGCAGCGTAGGCACCGTGGTGGCCGTTGGCTCCGGCGTTGTTGGCTTTCAGGTTGGTGATCGTGTCGCCTCCAACGGCCCCCATGCCGAGCTAGTGGCCGTTCCCCAGCACCTCTGCGCCCCAATCCCGGCTGACGTGAGTGATGAGGCAGCTTCCTTTACGGTGCTGGCCTCCATTGGTCTGCAGGGCATTCGCCTCGCCAATCCCACTCTAGGAGAAACCTTTGTGGTGAGCGGTCTGGGCCTGATTGGTCTGCTTACCGGCCAGCTCCTTGCGGCTCAGGGTTGCCGTGTGCTCGGCATCGATCCCGATCCCTCCAAGTGTGCCCTCGCGGAAACTCTGGGCATTAAGGCTATTCATCTCGCCTGCGGTGCGGACCCAGTGGCTTGGTGTCTCGAGCACACTGCTGGCATCGGTGTGGATGGTGTTTTGATCACGGCGGCCACCTCCTCCAGTGAGCCGGTGCATGTGGCTGCCAAGGTCTGCCGACAGAGAGGCCGCATCGTTCTGGTTGGAGTCACTGGCCTGGAGCTGAGGCGGGATCTTTTCTACAAAAAGGAGCTCTCCTTTCAGGTGAGCTGCTCTTACGGTCCTGGTCGTTACGACCCGGCCTATGAGCAGCAGGGGCACGACTATCCGATCGGCTTTGTTCGCTGGACCGAACAGCGCAACTTTCAGGCCGTGCTCCACGCCCTGGCTACGGGTGCCCTGCAAACTGAGCCGTTAATCTCCCACCGCTTCGCGATCGAGCAGGCCGCAGAGGCTTACGAGCTGCTAAGTAGCCCCGAGCCCTCGCTCGGCATCCTGCTGCGCTATCCCGAAACAGCGGATCCCGAGCAGCGGCTGATTCAGCTGCCGGCAGCCGTCGAACCGGTGGCGGCCAGCCAGCCGCTGTTGAGTGTGATCGGTGCAGGTAACTACGCCAGCCGTGTGTTGATCCCGGCTTTCGCCAAAGCCGGTGCCCGCTTCCACAGCCTGGCCGCCTCCTCCGGCATCGGGCCGGTGCATGCGGGCCGCAAGTTCGGTTTCCGCCAGGCCAGCACCGACATTCCCTCCCTTCTCGCTGATTCCAGTGCCAACAGCGTGGTGATCGCCACTCGACACGACAGCCACGCTGCCCTGGTGCAGCAGGCCCTGGCCGCCGGCAAGCACGTGTTCGTGGAGAAGCCGCTCTGCCTCACCGGCGCTGAACTCACCGCCATCGAAGCCGCCCATACGGGCCAGGCGCTGCTGATGGTGGGCTTCAACCGCCGCTTTGCGCCCCTGCTCTTGGATCTGCAGCAGCAGGTTTATCGCCTGCAGGGCCCCAAGGCCTTTGTGGTCACCTGCAACGCCGGCGCCATACCCTCCGACCACTGGACTCAGGATCCAGTCGCCGGTGGCGGCCGCCTGCTGGGCGAGGCCTGCCACTTTGTGGACCTCCTGCGCTATCTCGCCGCTAGCCCCATCGAAGACCTTCAGCTACTCAGAGCGGCAGATAGCAAACCCTGTCCGGATACCTTCTCCCTTCAGCTTCGCTTCACCGATGGATCCATCGGCACTGTCCACTACTTCGCCAATGGCAGTAAGGCTTTCCCAAAAGAACGCCTTGAAGTTTTTGCAGATGGCAAGGTGCTGCAGCTCGATAATTACCGCAAGCTCAAGGCCTGGGGCATCCCCGGTTTCAGCACCCGCCGGCTTCTGTCGCAAGACAAAGGTCAGGAGGGTTGCTGTGCAGCTTTCCTTCAAGCGATTGAAACTGGAGGGTCACCGCCGATTCCAATTGCCGAGATCTTTGAAGTGCAGCGATGGCTCCTGCAGGCGGAGAACCGATGACGACTTGCTGCATCCTTGGTCTGGGCTACATCGGCTTGCCCACAGCTGCCGTCCTTGCCCGAGCCGGCCATCGCGTGATCGGCGTGGATGTGAACGCCGAGGTGGTGGCCACTGTGAACCAGGGGCAGATCCACATTTTGGAGCCCGATCTTGATCAAGCGGTTGCCCATGCGGTGGCCTCCGGTGCCCTTACAGCTCAGCTCACTCCGGCTACGGCTGATGTGTTCCTGATAGCCGTGCCAACGCCCTTCCGTAGCGGCACCGATGGAATTCCCAAACCCAACATTGACTACGTACTTGCAGCAGCCCGCGCAATCGCGCCGATGCTGCTGCCCGGCAATCTCGTACTGCTCGAATCCACTTCACCTGTGGGCACCACCGAGCAGGTGGCCCAGGTGATCGAAGAGCTTTCTGGTCTAAATACCGACCAGCTGCATATCGCCTACTGCCCCGAGCGGGTGCTGCCCGGCCGCATCCTGCAGGAACTGGTTAGCAACGATCGCGTAATCGGTGGACTCACGCCTGTGGCGGCAGAAGCAGGAACGACCTTCTATTCCACCTTCTGCCAGGGCGAATTGCTCACCACCACCTCCCGCACCGCCGAGCTGGTCAAGCTCACCGAAAACAGCTTCCGCGATGTGAACATCGCCTTCTCCAATGAGCTCTCACTGGTGTGCGATCACCTCAGCATCAACGTGCGCGAGCTGATCCGCCTCGCCAATCATCACCCCCGTGTGAATGTGCTGCAACCCGGCTGCGGTGTGGGCGGCCATTGCATCGCTGTGGATCCCTGGTTCATTGCCGCAGAAGCTCCCGATTACACCCCCCTCATCCAAACGGCCCGCCGCGTGAACGACGGCAAAAGCCGCTGGGTGATCGAGCAGGTTCAGGCTCGCGCATCCGCCTTGGAAGACCAACTCGGCCGTTCGGCCCGCATCGGTTGCCTCGGTCTGGCCTTCAAACCCGATGTGGACGATCTGCGCGAGTCCCCCGCGCTGCACATCACAACCGAGTTGCTTGTGGCTGGCCTGGAGGTGCTCGCCTGCGAACCCAACTTGCACGATCACCCCACCATCAAGCTCAATACCCTGAAACAGGTGCTCGCCGAAGCGGATCTGCTGGTGTTCCTCGTGGCCCACAGCCCTTTCCGCAACCTGGATCTCACCAGTCGTACTGTGTTTGATCTCTGCGGTGTGACCGAGCAGGCGTGAGGCTTTTCTCTCAGCTCCGCATCAGCAAGCAGCTGGGTTGGCGCAATTGTGCGGCTGTTGCTGCTCACCGGGTAGCGGTTAGGGCTGGCCTCTACGAGCGCCAGCTACCGCAAAGGCCTTGCCCCATCCCTGAGCCGCTCAACGGCGAGCCTCAACCGGCTCAGTTGTCCGCCGATGACTGTCTTGTTGCTGCCGATGCCCTGCTGGCTGGCACGGCTCCTTGGTTCAGCCATGAGAGCCATGTCGTTGGCTCCCCTCCCGATTGGTTTCTTGATCCCGCCTCAGGCCAGCGTTTCCAGGATGGCCAGCAGCACTGGAGCCGCTGCAAAACCTTTGTCGCTGCCGACATCAAACGCTGTTGGGAGCTGTCGCGCTGGGGCTGGGCACCACTTCTGGCGCGTGCCTGGCGCCTCAGTTGCGACAGCCGCTACCGCGACGGCCTGAATGCCTGGAGCCGAAGCTGGTGCCAGGTCAACCCCGTGAATGGTGGCAGCAACTGGCTCTGCGGGCAGGAAGCGTCGATGCGTCTGCTCCACGCAATGCTGGCCTGGCAGCTCAGTGATGCCCCTTCTCTGCTGCCTGATCCAATGCCCCAGCGGGCAGCATTTGTGGTGGTGCATTTGCGGCGTATCGCCGCCACCGTGCGTTACGCCCAAGCACAAGACAACAACCACTGGACATCAGAAGCTGCCGCCCTATTCATAGGTGGTAGTTGGCTAGTGGCCACTGCCAGCGCCCATGCCTCGAAAGGCCATCGCTGGGCTGCAGAAGGCCGCCGTGCCTTAGAGCGCAGTGTGGGCCGACTCGTCATGCCCGATGGCTCCTTCGCCCAGCACTCAATTACCTATCACCGCCTTCTGCTCGACACCCTCGCCCAAGTGGAGCTCTGGCGCCGCTGGTTGGGTCTGGAGCCCTTCTCCGAGCGTTTCTCCAGTCGCTGCTGCGCCGCTACCAGCTGGCTGATGTCCATGATGGATCCCCTCAGTGGTGACGGCCCCAACTTGGGCAGCAACGATGGTGCCTTCTGTTACCAACTGCACAGCCAACCCTACCGGGACTTTCGTCCCACTCTTCAGCTGGCTTCTTCCGTTTTTCAGGAGCACCCAGCTCTGCCGGCTGGTCCTTGGGATGAGCCTTTGTATTGGTTGGGATTGACTTTGAATAGCCCGCCAGCTCAAGCAGAGCGGTCTGCATTCACCGGGATGAGCAACTTGTTTGCAGATGGCGGCTATGCCGTGATTCGGCCTGGAACCACAAGCTGGGCTCTGCTGCGTTTGCCCACCTATCGATTCCGACCCGCCCATGCCGATCCGCTGCACTTAGATCTCTGGTGTAAGGGCGTGAACTTGTTGCGCGATGGCGGCAGCTACGCCTACAACGCCTCTCCCGCAGATCTTGCCTATTTCCCTGGCATCGCCAGCCACAACTCCCTGCAGTTTGATGGCGCCGAGCCCATGCGCCGCCTTGGCCGATTCCTCTGGGGTGACTGGCTTCAGTTGGAGGGGGCACCCCTGCTGGAGCAATCTCCCTCCAGCGCATCGATCACTGCCGCCTATCGCTGCCCGCATGGCCGTCATCAGCGTCAGGTCCAAGTCGATGGCAGAGGGCATCGCTGGACGATCATTGACACCTGTTCCGGTTTTGAGCACGAAGCATTGCTGCGCTGGCGTCTTTGCCCTGGTGAATGGCGATTGCAAGGAACATCCCTGATTGGCCCAATGGCCACGTTTGAGATCCGGTCCGATCAGCCCATTACCAGGATGGAGCTCGTAGTCGGTTCGGAATCCCACTATTACGGCGCCAAAACTCATCTGCCAGTGCTGGAGGTCTCTATTGCCCAGGCCCCGGCCACCATTACCACTTCGATTCGTCTCTCCGCCTGATATCAACTGCTTGTGAAAGTCCTCTATTACCACCAGTACTTCTCAACGCCGGCCGGAGCTGCTGGGACCCGCTCCTATGTTCTGGCTCGCTCTCTGGTGGAGGCTGGTCATCAGGTTCAGATGGTGTGTCTGCGCGATGCCCGCACCGACACCGGTTTGAGTGGTCCTTTTTCGCAGGGGCGGCGTAGCGGTTTGGTGGCTGGAATCGACGTGATCGAGTTCGACCTCCCTTACTCCAACCATGCCAGTTTGCTGGAGCGCGCCCTGGTGTTTCTCCGTTACAGCTGGCAGAGCTTGCAGCTTGCTCTGCATACTGAATCGGATCTGATCTTTGCCACAACAACGCCTCTCACAGCAGGTATTCCAGGCCTGGCGGCCCGTTGGCTGCTAGGCACTCCATTCGTGTTTGAGGTGCGCGACCTCTGGCCGGAGCTGCCTCGTGCCATGGGGGTGGTGCGCAACCCACTCGTGCTCGCTGCCCTCTCGGCCCTGGAATGGATCAGTTACCACTCCGCAGATGCTTGTATCGGTCTTGCGCCCGGGATCTGTGAAGGGATCGCCGAGCGCGGCTTTTCTTCAAGCTGCATCACGAGCATCCCGAATGCCTGCGATCTAGAGCTGTTTCGATCCCACCCACCGGGGCAAGAGAAGAAGCCGCAGCTGATCGCTGGACTTCCCCAGCGCCTAGCTCCTTGCTCATTTGTGGCGGCGTTCACCGGCGCACATGGTCTGGCCAATGGTCTCGATGCGGTGCTCGATGCAGCCGCAGAACTACAACGGCTCGGCCGTGATGACATTCAGCTGTTGTTTATTGGAGATGGCCGCTGTAAGCCTGCTTTAGAGCATCGAGTGGCCAATGAAAGTCTGTCTAACTGCCATTTTTTGCCTCCAATTCCCAAGCTCCAGCTAGCTCAGATCCTGAGCCGGTCAGTGCATGTGGGCTTGATGGTGCTTGACGATGTTCCTGCTTTCTATCGGGGCACATCCCCCAACAAATTCTTCGACTACCTGGCTTGTGGCTTGCCTGTGGTGAACAACTACCCAGGCTGGCTGGCTGACTTGATTGTCGAGTACCAGCTGGGGATCCCAGTTCCGTCACGGGATCCTGTGGCCTTTGCGTCAGCTCTGATCCGCCTGGCTGATCAACCGTCTCTGGTGAAAAGCATGGGCTCCCAGGCCCGCAACCTGGCCGAAACACAGTTTTCTCGTCGTCAGCTGGCTGATCACTGGCGACAGGTGCTTGAAACCACCGCAATGCACTACGCACGCCGTCCTCGTAGCTATCTGTGGAAGCAGGTCTATGCCTTGTTTAAGGGGTTGGCCGATCGTGGAGCAGCTGTTGTTGCTCTGCTGATGCTTTGTCCGCTGATGGTGGTGATTGCAGGCTTGGTGCGCTGTTGGCTGGGATCTCCCGTCCTGTTCCGTCAACAGCGCCCTGGCTATCGCGGTGATCTCTTCTGGCTATTGAAGTTCCGCACGATGACCAACTCCCGTGATGCCAGCGGTGCTCTCCTTCCAGATGCCCAACGCCTCATGCCCTTCGGCCGCTGGTTGCGGGCCACCTCGATGGATGAGTTGCCTGAACTGATCAACATCCTCTACGGCGAGATGAGTTTCATCGGTCCGCGGCCATTGCTCATGCAATACCTGCCTCTTTATTCCTCCGAGCAGGCCCGCCGCCACGACGTGAAACCAGGCTTCAGTGGCTGGGCGCAGATCAATGGCCGTAACGCCATCTCCTGGGAGGAAAAGTTTCGCTTGGATGTTTGGTATGTCGACCATCGGAGCTTCTGGCTGGATTTGCGCATCTTCCTCATCAGTGTTTGGAAAGTGATCCTTCGCGAGGGCATCAGCTCCGCTGGTGAAGCCACCATGGCTCCCTTCAGTGGTAGTCGCATGAGCCAATGAGTGATCTGCTCATCCTTGGTGCAGGTGGACACGGCAAGGTGGTGGCTGAAACGGCTATCGCGTCAGGTCTTGCATCGAGGATTACTTTCCTGGATGACCGCCCCATCCAATCTGTTCTGGGCTGGCCTGTGCTGAGTCCTCTCCAATGCGCATTGGATCCGTTGATCAAAGAGCAGTTCCCTACTGCTCTGGTGGCCATTGGTGATCCTGCTACCCGCTTGCTCTGGATTGAGAAGCTGCAGGCTGCCTCTTACCTCCTGCCCGTATTAGTTCACCCAAGCGCATGGATTTCTCCCTCTGCTCATGTTGGACTGGCTTCTGTGGTGTTTGCCAACGCTGCCGTTCAGGCGGAAGTATTTATCGGCAAGGGCGCAATCATTAATACTTCCTGCAGCATCGACCATGACACTCAGCTCGCTGATGGTGTGCATGTCTGTCCTGGAGCCTCTCTAGCTGGTGAGGTGCAAGTTGGTGACCGGAGTTGGATTGGCATCGGCGCCTCCGTGATCCAGCAGATTTGTATCGGATCCGATGTCACTGTTGGCGCAGGTGCCGCAGTCCTGCGAGACCTCCCCGATGCCATTACCGCTGTCGGGGTACCTGCCAAGGTCTTGCCTAAACCTGACCACATTTGAAATCTCTTCACCGTCTGTGACCCTCGCCCCCTGGCCTCAGTTTGACGATGAACAGATCGATGTAGCTTCTCGTGTGCTTGCTTCGGGCAAGGTGAATTCCTGGACAGGCGAGGAAACACAAGCTTTTGAGCATGAATTTGCCTCCTGGTGTGGGGCCAGTTATGCCATTGCCTTAGCGAACGGCTCCTTGGCCTTATCTGAGGCCTACCTAGCTATCGGCCTGAGCCAGGGCGATGAGTTGATCACTACGCCACGCACCTTTATCGCCACTGCCTCCAGCGCAGTGCTACTTGGAGCAAAGCCTATTTTCGCTGATGTGGATCGCGACTCTGGTGCGATCACTGCTGAGACCATTGCCCCGCTGATTACTCCACGGACAAAAGTAATCACAGTTGTTCATCTAGGAGGCTGGCCAGCCGATATGAAGGAGATCTGTGATCTCGCTCGAGCTAACGGGATCGCCGTGATCGAAGACTGTGCTCAGGCCCATGGTGCTCGCATTCATGGCCAATCTGTTGGAAGCTTTGGAGATGTGAGCGCCTGGAGCTTCTGCCAAGACAAGATCCTGACCACTGCTGGGGAAGGCGGCATGGTGACCACCTCGAAAGCCGAGTTTTGGGAGGCGATGTGGGCCTTTAAAGATCACGGCAAAGCTCATGATTCTGTCTTTAAGCGTGAGCATCCACCTGGCTTTCGTTGGCTCCATGAGCGATTTGGCTCAAATTTTCGTCTCACTGAATTGCAGAGCGCGATCGGTCGGGTCCAACTTCGACGCCTTCCGCAGTGGACTGACGCTCGCACCGGCAATGCTTTGCTTCTTGCCGAGGCTCTCGGCGATCTTTCTGCCGTTCGTGTCCCACTCCCACCAAAGGAGATTATTCACGCTTGGTATAAGTTTTATGCCTTTGTTGATCCTAATGCACTGGATAATGGCTGGAGCAGAGATCGAATTCTCTCGGAGATAGTCAGCCTCGGCTATCCCGCTTTCTCAGGTAGTTGTAGCGAGATTTATCTCGAAAAGTGCTTTCAAGATGCTGGGTTTGCTCCAGACAAGTTCTTGCCTGTGGCCCATGAGCTTGGTGAGAATAGTTTGATGTTTCTTGTGCATCCCACCATCACCCCTAAGCAAATGGGAGCTTATGCAGAAGTCGTTCGTTCGGTGATTCAGCGTGCCTCCCGATGAAGCAACTGAAACTGATCTCAAAAGTCATCAGTTTGTCTCCCCTGAGTCGGCGTTTGTTGCTGATTGCAACTGACTCATTGCTGCTTCCAATCGCGGTTTGGCTCAGCTTTTGGTTGCGACTATCTAATCCTTTTCCGCCCGTCTTCTTGGCTGCTGGTTTTTGGTTAATGCCTGCTGTCCTTTTGATTGGTTTACCCCTTTATGCATTCACGGGGCAGTACAAGGGACTTACCCGTTATGTGGGTAGTGCAGCTTTATATAACCTGGCTGGCCGCAATGGACTCCTGGTGTTGCTTCTGGCAGCAACTGGTGTGATGTTTCAGTGGCCGATGCCGCCGCGTAGCAGTTGGTTCCTGCTCTGGTTGCTGCTAACGGTATTTACTGGTGCAGTCCGTTTTGCCCTGCGCGATGCGCTTCTCAATCTGGGTTCATCCCAGAACAATGAGCAGCTGCGCGTGGCCATCTATGGAGCCGGCGAAGCGGGTGCACAGTTGGCAGCTGCTTTGCGGTTGGCTGGAAATTACAGAGTCGTCATTTTCCTCGACGACAATCCCAGCTACTGGCGTCGCACCATCAATGGAATTCCAATCCGACCGCCCCAGGTGTTGAGCCAGGTCCATGATTCGATCGATCAGGTGTTGTTGGCGATTCCCTCGCTTTCACGTAAAAGGCGTCGACAGATCGTTAATCAATTGCAGCAACGAGGAACACCTGTGCTTCAGGTGCCATCAGTCGATGACCTCACTGCAGGACGAGCTCGTATTGATGCCCTGAGGCCGATTGCGATTGAAGACTTGCTCGGCCGTGATGCAGTGCCCCCCGATCCTCGGCTTTTGGGGCCAGGCATTTGTGATGCAGTGGTATGTGTGACCGGGGCGGGTGGCTCAATCGGTTCTGAGCTCTGTCGTCAGATTGTTGATTTACATCCGAAGGGACTCATTCTGCTGGAGCAGAGTGAACCTGCGCTCTATGCGATCGAGCATGAAATGCGAGCTCTTTTGCCAGAGAGAGCGTTTTTGCAAGCGGTGTTGGGAAATGCCTCTGATCAGTTGATGGTTCAGAACTTGTTTCTGGATCAGGCAGTGGATGTTGTGTTTCACGCTGCTGCTTACAAGCACGTGCCCTTGGTGGAGGCAAATCCCCTGGCTGGTTTGGAAAATAATGTTGGTTCGACTTACTCCGTATGTCGTGCGGCTGCGATGGTTGGGATCTCTCAGGTTGTGCTGATCTCCACCGACAAGGCCGTGCGTCCTACCAATGTGATGGGAGCGTCCAAGCGGTTGGCTGAATTGGTTGTGCAGGCCCATGCTCAGGAGGCAGAGATCATTGCAAAGTCTCATTCTCAACCCCCCACCCGTTTCTCCATGGTTCGGTTCGGGAATGTGTTGGGTTCCTCTGGTTCGGTGGTGCCTCTCTTTCGCCAACAGATTGCTGATGGTGGTCCGATCACTATCACTCATCCGGAGATCATTCGTTATTTCATGACCATTCCCGAGGCGGCGCAGTTGGTGCTTCAGGCTGCTGTGTTGTCCAAAGGTGGGGAAGTGTTTCTGCTCGATATGGGTGATCCAGTGAGGATTAAATCCCTGGCTGAGCAAATGGTCCGTCTGAGCGGCCTTTTAGTTCGAGATGTTCGCAATCCTCAGGGAGATATCGAGATTGTTTGTACTGGTCTACGGCTTGGTGAGAAGCTTTATGAGGAGCTTCTGATTGATGCCCAGAGCGAACCAACGGGCCATCCTTTGGTCTATCGGGCTCGCGAACGAGCTCTGCAGCCTGATGAGCTTTGGGCCCAGCTCGAGACTTTGGAGCAATCAATTGCAGCCCAAGATGTTGAGGTTGCGCTGGCTGTGTTGAAAGTGTTGGTCCCGGAATGGCAGAGGAGCGAGGGGCGTAAAACTGTTCAATAGATCCAGGTTAATATTCAACGATTTGAATTTCAATTCCTGGCTTGCGGATATCGGTTTTCGGATTCAAGAGTTGTGGCTAAAGCGTTGTATTCGGCTTATTTGTTTAAGGGTTTAGACGGTAATTGTGTAGTCGATTCCGATCTTGAATTAACTGATTGGACTCTGGCTTAGCGTCTCTGGATGCTTCCGATCTCAGCCCAGGGGCTTTGAGGTTTGGAAGTAAGTTTTTGTGCTATTTCCTTGTCCACGCTTACAAGCAACGGTCCGCATGTCTGTGGATCGACCAGGAGCTCAAGCATGGCGAGATATTCTTTGCTGCCTCGATTGATTCCGTTCATCTGCAAGTCCACGCATCCGTTGTCCAGTAATGCCCAGGCTCGCCGATTAGCGGGGGCCAGGCTGCTTGCAGAACCCTTTTCGAAAAGATTGAGGGCGTCTGGTAAAGCAGGGATTTTGTGGCCGTCAAGCACCGCTCTCAGGTTTGGAGTTCGCAGCATTTCGTCCAGGTGGCCCAGGAGGCCGAAGCCGGTGATGTCCGTGGCTGCATGGATGGCATGTGGATGCTCGTTTTGCAGGGTGAGAAGTACTTCCAGCAACGAGTGCTGGCTTGTGGCCATTTGCTCGAGGGCCGTATCCAGAGCTGGAGCTGGCGCAGCACCAGTCATGGCCGCGGCGAACAGCACTCCTGTTCCTAGTGGTCGACTCAGCAGCAGTCGGTCTCCGTCCTGAACTCCTGCCTTTGGCCAGAACGCATCAACGGCTTGGCCACTGACGCTCAATGTCACCTGGATGGACCGACTGACCGGTGGTTGGGCGAGGCCGCCGCGTGACTCCATCGTGTGACCACCAATCAGCTGGGCTCCCTGGGGAGCAAGGGCTGAGCGAATGCCGGCCAGCGTTTGGGCCAGCAGGGTGGCCTGGGCTGATTCGCTGGTTTGGGGAAGTGTGACCACGGCCTGGGCGGCCAGCACGCGCGCACCGCAGGCCCAGAGGTCGGAGCAGGCATGCAGGGCTGTGAGTCTTCCATTCAGCCAGGGGTCACTGACCAGCGCTGGAAAGCCATCCACGCTTTGCAGCACAGGAGCGGAGTCCGCGGCGGTTTTCAAAGGCAGCACTGCTGCATCTTCCGGTTCCGTGCCCAGTGTTTCAATGCCTGCCTTTTGCAGAGCACTCTCCAGGGGGCCGGCGGGAAGCTTGGCTGCGCAACCCCTGCAGGCCATGGCTTCGCTGCTGCCCATGGATCTGCTGCGCCGAAACATCGCCATGAAGCGCGCATCAATCGTTGTTTTCCAGCGCCATAGCAGAGGGTGAGGGCCGACCAGACGTGATCCTCGTAGGGCCCAGGCTGTGGGTTGCCCCTGGTTGAATCCTCCCAGCAGTTGCAGCGCCTGACGTTGGGGGCGCCAGCGTCGCAATGGACATCCATGGCAGGCTGCTTCCAGGTTTTTGGCCAATGGCGCGGCGGCCCGTACGGCCCAGACGCCCGATGGGTCACGCGGGTGAGCATCGATCACAGCGCAGTCGCCTGCGGCGAAGAGATTGGGCTGTCCGATCACTTGCAAGTTCGTCTCGGTGCGGATCCGGCCGCTGTTTGGGCAGCAAGGCAGGCCACTGGAGGCCAGCCAATGGGGTGCTCGGCTGCCGGTGCATAAAAGGCCTGGAGTTGTCTTGATCTCTTCTGATTGATCCAGCTCGCTTGTTTCAACGATCTGGATGGACGCTTTTCGTAGAGCTCTGATCAAGACTGGTTTGAGATGCTTGGGGCGGATCCGCAGCACAAGAGGTCGTCGGTGCCAGCGCTGCCTCAGAGCTAAGACTGTCTCCACTGCGGCCAGGCCGCTGCCCACCACCTGAAAAGGTGAGGTGGCAACAGCCTTTTTGCTCATCTGCTTGTCCTGATCGCTCAGGAAGGAAAGTGCTGGCTCTAGCGGTTTGATTGGCACCAAACCTGGAGTTGGCGCAGGGCTGGTTGAAGTGATGGCTCCCAGGTTGAGGCTGAGGCGCTCAAAGGGCAGTGCTGGCCGCTGAGCTAGTTGCAGCTGCTGGTTTTCAAGGTCCATTCCCGTGATCTCGGCCACCACCAGCGTCACGCCGGCCTGATCGGCCAGGTCACGAAGATCCACAGCTGCCTGGTCGCGTTGATAGACCCCTGCGATCAGTCCAGGCACCATCCCTGAATAAAGCGCGGTACTCGTGCGGCTCACCAGCGTGATCAGTTCGCTGGGGCGCTTGCTGGGTTGCATAGTCCAGCGGCGCAGTACGAGCGCATGGCTGTGCCCGCCACCAGCCAGCACAAGACCACTCATCCTTGATCGCTATAGCCCGCTGGATTGGCAGCCTGCCAGGTCCAGCCATCGCGGCAGATGTCATCGAGGCCGCGTTGCGTTTTCCAGCCGAGTCGTTGAAGAGCCATCGCGGGATCGGCAACAGTGATGGCTGCATCTCCATCGCGTCGGGCCACCACTTCGTAGGGCACTTGGCGACCGCTGGCGCGTTCAAAGGCATGCACCACCTCCAGCACCGAGGCACCCTGGCCACTGCCCAGATTGAGGGTGAGCAGCTGGGCAGGTTCAGCGAGCAGGCAGTTGAGGGCTGCGCTGTGACCTTCCGCCAGATCTATCACGTGGATGTAATCACGAACACCGGTGCCGTCGCTGGTGGGCCAGTCGCCTCCGAACACCTGGAGAGATTTGCGCCTGCCCACGGCCACCTGACTCATAAACGGGAACAGGTTGTTGGGGGTACCAAGTGGATCTTCTCCGATCTTGCCACTGGGGTGCGCTCCCACGGGATTGAAGTAACGCAGGCAGGCAATGCGCCATTGGTTGGGAGCGCTGGCGGCAAGGTCATGCAAGAGCTGTTCAACCGCTGCCTTGGAGTGGCCGTAGGGGTTGATCGGCTGAATGGATGCTGTTTCTGGAATCGGTACGTCTTTCGGGTAGCCGTAGAGCGTGGCGCTGCTGCTGAACACCAGGGTGCGGCAGCCATGGGCATTCATCGCATCCAGCAGACATCGGCTGCCAGTCAGATTCACGTCCCAATAACGAAGTGGTTCTCGCACCGATTCACCAACGGCTTTTAAGCCGGCAAAGTGGACCACTGCATCGATTGCAGCGCCGGCTGAAGCCGCCGTGGAAAACAGATCGTCAAGACCGGCCCGATCGCGAATGTCTCCTCGTCGAACCTGCAGGCGGGCTTGAGAGGACTGGACATCAAGCTTGGCGAGCGCAGACACCCGTTCCAGGGCGAGCGGGGTGCTGTTGCTGAAGTTATCGAGCACCAGCAAGTCGTGACCTGCCTGTAAGAGCACGAGGCAGGTGTGGCTACCAATGAATCCAGCCCCGCCTGTGATCAGCAACCGTGCCATGGATTACGCCCCTAGATGAGCAGAATCTATTGGCGACGGCTATGGGCCAATGGGGTGTGAAGCACTGATTGGTCTTTGGCTGTGGGTCATCAGCCAGAGCCAACAGGCATGAAACTCTGATCTGATGAGGGTCTGATTGTCACGTCCAGTGGCGACACCTCTCATCACGCCGCCGCCGGATGGTTTGGGTGGAGCATGTGCTGAAAAATGCCAGAATTTTTACCCGCGCAAAAGTTGCTCTCCACAACTGGATTCAGCGCCATTGGCCCGGGATGCATCAGATTTATTGGCATCTTCTGGAGGGGGAAGACCTTACCAAGCCAGGAACCCTTCTCGCTGGGCTTTTTTACTTGATTCACTTGTTTCGGCGTTTGAGGCAGGACCCGTTGATCTCCACGCATCCATATATCAACCGCCGTCATTTTGATTTGGCGAAGCGGGTCTTCCCAGGTCTGCGCTGCATCACCTGTTGCATGCAGTTGGAGGGTGGCTTTGGCTTCAGTCGTAACTGGCTGACTTGACGGACCGAAGCCTTTTGGACCCTCTCCCAGGGAGTCAGCGATGACGTGCGCCGTCGTGGCTAAGTTGCTACTGATCTCGGCGCTTGGTCCGTTGTTTGATCCTGCGTTCGCAAGGTGCTGGTGTAAAGCTGCTGGAACCGTTATTAGCAGCGAAGAGTGATTTTAGGCAGAGCGGTCAATTTGGACGGTCGCAGTCAGGGCATGGTTGCACCCAGCCAGAAGGTACAGGCCGCATCTATTCAGATCCAATGTTGATGCATAAAAGGCATAAACACCGCGTCATTGAGGCTGTCAGTTCTTTTGTTTTTGTTGTCCAAAGGGTCTGTTGTACAGATAAAAAGTTTCAATACTCTGCCGGCATGAATTTCTCAGGTTCTCGGGATTTCCTCAAACTGTTCTCCAAGCAGGCTTGATTGATTGACTCTCTTCATGGCATGATCAACCATCTGGTCAAAGATAGCGCAGATGAGCAGTGCTCCCACCCTTTTCAGTTTTACTGGAGAAGTGTAGTGCTTTTTGCTTATCTATAAATTGTGATGAAATCAGCTTCCTCTTCCCCGCGTAAAATCGCTTTAATTACTGGAATCACTGGTCAAGATGGAAGTTATTTAGCTGAGCTGCTGCTAGAAAAAGGATATGAAGTGCACGGCATCAAGCGCCGGGCCAGCAGCTTTAACACCACCAGAATCGATCATCTTTATCAAGATCCTCACGAGAGCGATCCAAGGTTGATTCTCCATTATGGGGATTTAACGGATAGCACAAATCTGATTCGGATCATTCAGTTGGTGCAGCCCGATGAGATCTATAACCTGGGCGCCCAAAGCCACGTGGCGGTCAGTTTTGAGGCGCCGGAATACACCGCCAATAGTGATGCATTAGGCACGCTGCGCATTTTGGAAGCGGTGCGGATGCTCGGACTTACGAACAAAACGCGCATATACCAAGCGAGCACTAGCGAGCTCTATGGCCTGGTGCAGGAAGTGCCCCAGAAAGAGAGCACGCCGTTTTATCCGCGCAGCCCCTACGGAGTAGCCAAGTTGTATGCGTACTGGATCACGGTGAATTACCGCGAGGCCTATGGAATGTATGCCTGCAATGGGATTCTGTTTAACCACGAGAGCCCGAGACGTGGGGAAACGTTTGTCACACGCAAAATTACGCGAGGTTTGGCGCGCATTGATGCAGGTTTAGAGGATTGTCTTTATATGGGTAATCTCGATTCACTGCGGGATTGGGGTCATGCCAGAGATTATGTGGAGATGCAGTGGCGGATGCTTCAGCAGGAGGGTCCACCGGAGGATTTTGTGATCGCCACAGGGCGGCAGGAAAGTGTTCGGCGATTTATTGAATTAACGGCATTAGAGCTTGGCTGGGGTGCGATCGATTGGGAAGGCGAAGGGTTGAAGGAAACTGGTAAACGCCGCAGCGGGGAAGTAGTGGTGCGGATTGATCCGCGTTATTTCCGGCCAGCGGAAGTACAGACCTTGTTGGGTGATCCCACCAAGGCCAAAGAGAAACTGGGATGGACGCCAACAGCAACATTAGAAGAATTGGTGGCGGAGATGATTGCCACTGATCAGGAAGAAGCTAAGAAAGAGGCTTATTTGAAATCGAAAGGGTTCAATGTGGTGAGCTCGCTAGAGAATCCACCCACAACCCCGGATGCTGTCAAGGCCGCTGGAGGCAAGGCGTGACGCGGTTGATCAAAGGCAGTGATCGGTTTTTTGTTGCCGGCGCTCGGGGTATGGCGGGGAGTGCCATTTGCAGAGCGTTCAAAGAGAAGGGCTATGGCGATGAATCGAAAGGCGGTGCACTTTTAACTCCAACCCGGCAGGAGCTGAACCTCTTGGATGGCGAGGCTGTAAAGCGTTGGTATGAGGAGCAGAAGCCTGATGTGGTGGTGCTAGCAGCCGCCAAGGTGGGCGGAATTTATGCGAATGACACCTGTCCAGCTGATTTTTTGCTGGAGAACCTCAAGATCCAAACAAATGTAGTTGAAGGTGCTTGGAACGCTGGTGTTCGGCGATTGCTGTTTCTGGGTAGTAGTTGCATTTACCCGAAGCTTGCTGAGCAACCGATCAAAGAAGAGGAGTTATTGACGGGAAAACTGGAGCCCACCAATGAATGGTACGCGATCGCCAAGATCACGGGGATCAAGCTGTGTGAATCGCTGAGAAAACAGTATGGTTTTGATGCGATCAGTTTGATGCCCACGAATTTGTATGGGCCGGGAGATAACTATCATCTGGAGAATAGTCATGTGCTGCCAGCTCTGATCCGGCGCTTCTATGAAGCCAAGGAGGCTGAGGCAAAAAGTGTTGTGTGTTGGGGAAGTGGATCACCTAGGCGTGAGTTTTTGCATGTGGGTGATCTGGGTGACGCCTGCGTGTTTGCACTGGAGAAATGGAGCGCTCTTTCGAATGACGCACCAATAGATGATCAAGGGAAACCACTTGCTTTTTTAAATGTTGGAACTGGAGTGGATTTAACGATTAAGGAATTGGCGGAACAGACTGCAGTAATGGTGGGTTTTAAAGGATCAATTGAGTGGGATACCAGTAAGCCTGATGGCACACCAAAGAAACAGTTAAACGTCAGCCGGCTCGCGGGATTAGGCTGGCAGGCTCGTATTCCTCTTGCGAAAGGCCTTGCGAGCACGGTGGCGCTCTTCCAGCAGGAGCAAGTGAAGTAATCGCAGTGAATTTGTTCTTGTTCTTTAGACAAATAAATCTCCCTCGTCAATACAATAACAATTCACCCCTCGCCAACATTCATCTAACCGCTCTTGTATGTGAAAGCGTAACGATCGGCGTCGGAAGTTGTATCTGTCATCGGATCCGCATGAGTCACAGGATGTGATTGGAGATGGTTGCTTATTTGGACAGAACGGTTTTGTGGGCAATGACGTGCTTATCGGAAACAACGTCAAGAAGATCCAGAACAACGTTTCTGTGTATGACAACGCGAGCCTCCATTCTTTGATCTATTAGGCGAATGAAAGAGCTCTTGCTCCTCAAGAGCTTTGGTCCCAGCTCAATGCCTTCAAAAGTTCGATTGCAGCACAGGCTGTTGAGCGTGCCTTAGAGGTTCTCGGCTCTATTGCCAGAGTGGTATGGGGGTGCTTTTGGGTGATCACTTCGTCTGTTATTGGTTTTTTTTGGTGATTCTATTTAGGCATGATCAAGCCCCTCAAGACTTGAGCCTGCAGACTGGTTTCACTGAAGCAAGAAAAGTGTGAGTCAGCTGCAGAGCCTTCGAGGCATGGTCGATTTGCTCCCGGACCATACCCGCCGTTGGCAGGCCGTGGAGGCAGTTGCTCGTGCCCATTTTCGCCGTTCCGGTTTGGCTGAGATCCGCACGCCGCTGCTGGAAGTTACTGAGCTGTTTGCCCGCGGGATCGGTGAAGCCACTGATGTGGTGGGAAAAGAGATGTACACCTTTGCTGATCGCGGGGATCGTTCTTGCACCCTTCGCCCTGAGGGCACAGCCTCGGTCGTTCGCTCGGCCATTCAACACGGCTTACTCAGTCAGGGGGTTCAGAAGCTCTGGTATGCCGGGCCGATGTTTCGCTACGAGCGTCCCCAGGCCGGTCGTCAGCGTCAGTTCCATCAGATCGGCGTTGAATGCCTTGGCGTAAGTACTGCCCGCAGTGATGTGGAGGTGATCGCTCTGGCCTGGGATTTGTTACGCGATCTGGGCTTGTCGGGTCTGGAACTGCAGATCAACAGCCTCGGCACCCTCGAGGATCGTCAGCGCTACCGCCAGCAGCTAGTGAACTGGCTGGAAGCTCGAGTCGATCAGCTCGATGTTGATTCTCAGCAGCGTCTCATCACCAATCCCCTGCGCATTCTCGACAGCAAGAATCCATCCACCCAGGCTCTGCTCATAGATGCACCCACTTTGCTGCAGGCTCTCAGCCAGGAGAGTGCTCAGCGTTTCGAGTCCGTGCAGCTGTTGCTGAATCAGCTGGAGATACCTTTCGAGCTCAATCCTCGGCTTGTGCGTGGCCTTGATTATTACGGTCACACCGCATTTGAAATCACCAGCGATCAACTCGGTGCTCAGGCCACAGTCTGCGGAGGGGGTCGCTACGACGGCTTGGTGCAACAGCTTGGGGGGCCACCGACTGCTGCAGTGGGGTGGGCACTCGGGATGGAGAGGCTGATGCTGGTGCTGGAGGCAGCAGCAAAGGCAAATCCTGATGGGGCAGCGGCCAGGCTGACGGCAACGCCTGCTCCCGATCTCTATCTGGTCAACCGCGGCGAGCAAGCGGAAACTCTGGCTTTGGCATTAGCCAGGCAGTTGCGGTCTGCTGGTGTGTCCGTTGAGTTGGATGGTTCCGGTGCTGCCTTGGGCAAGCAGTTCAAGCGCGCAGATCGCAGTGGCTCGGCCTGGGCCGCGGTGATCGGTGATGAGGAAGCTGAATCTGGGCAGTTCCGTCTTAAGCCGTTGCTGGCGGAAGGCGAGGAGCATGGTTTGGCGCTGAATGATCTGGATGCCATGGTGGCCGTCCTGAAGACCACCACTTAGGGCCGTTTCCCCTCTGAAAATCAGCGATAACCTTCCGTGGTTAATGGGATTAGACCCCAACAGTGAATGCCTGTTGCTTCCATTCGTTCGATCTGCTGCATCGGTGCCGGCTACGTGGGCGGGCCCACCATGGCGGTCATTGCCGATCGCTGCCCAGACGTTCAGGTCACCGTTGTTGATATCAATCAGACCCGGATTGATGCCTGGAATCACACCGATCTGAGCAAGTTGCCGGTGTATGAACCAGGCCTGGATGCCGTGGTTGAGCGTGCGCGAGGCCGCAACCTGCATTTCTCAACGGATGTGGATGAGGCGATCGCCGCAGCAGACATGGTGTTCATCTCGGTGAACACACCCACGAAAACAAAGGGTCTTGGTGCAGGTCAGGCCAGCGATCTGCGCTGGGTGGAAGCCTGTGCCCGTCAGGTGGCTCAATCGGCCACGGGCCACACGATCGTGGTGGAGAAGAGCACCCTGCCGGTGCGCACCGCGGAAGCCGTGAAGGCCATTCTCTCTGCTGCGGAGCAATCCTCTGAGGGTGCTCAATGCAGTTTCGCAGTGCTGTCCAATCCTGAGTTTTTGGCCGAAGGCACTGCGATCCCTGATCTTGAGTCGCCGGATCGGGTGCTGATCGGCGGTGAACATCCTGAAGCCATTGAGGCCTTGGCATCGGTGTATGGCCATTGGGTGCCGCAGGAGCGCATCCTGCGCACCAATCTCTGGAGCAGCGAACTCTCCAAGCTCACCGCCAATGCTTTTCTGGCTCAGAGGATCAGTTCGATTAATTCAGTTGCGGCCCTCTGTGAAGCCACCGGCGCTGATGTGCGTGAGGTGGCCCGGGCGATCGGCACCGACAGCCGCATTGGTTCGAAATTTTTGCAGGCAGGCCCTGGCTTCGGGGGCAGTTGCTTCCAGAAAGACATCCTTAACCTTGTCTATCTCTGCAGGCATTTCGGGCTTCCGGAGGTGGCCAGCTACTGGGAATCTGTGGTGCAGCTGAACAGTTGGCAGCAGCACCGCATTGCGCGCACGGTGGTGCAGAAATTGTTCGGCACCGTCACAGGTAAACGCCTGGCCATTCTTGGTTTTGCCTTCAAGGCTGACACCAACGACACCCGCGAAGCCCCGTCGATCCGCATTGCCAAGGATTTATTGGAAGAGGGCGCTCAGCTCGCTATCCATGATCCCAAAGTGGATTCCGATCAAATCGCCCGTGATCTGAACTTGCCGGCGAGTACTGCACCGGATGCCGAGTCAGGACCTACGCGTGCGGCACTGAGCGGCGAAGGCACCTGGTGGCCCAGTTGCGACATGGCCTCGGCGCTGAAGGGGGCTGATGCCGTGCTCATCCTCACGGAGTGGGCTCAATATCGAGCCCTCGATTGGTCTGCGTTGGCTCCATTGATGCGTCAGCCCGCTTGGGTGTTTGATGCTCGATCGGTGGTTACACCGACTGAAGTTCAGGCTGCAGGTTTGAACCTCTGGCGTGTGGGTGAAGGCCAGCCATGACAAGTCCTGTTTTAGTTACTGGTGCAGCTGGATTCATCGGCGCAGCCCTCAGCCTGCGTTTGTTGAAACGCGGCGAGCGGGTTGTTGGTATCGACAACATCAATAGCTACTACGACCCTGCTCTCAAGCGTGCGCGACTCGATCGAATCAAGGCTGCTGCTCCTGCGGGGGCCTGGCGTTTTGAGCAACTGTCTTTAGAGGATGGGGAAGCACTGATGGCCTTGTTCGCTGCAGAGCAGCCGCGCTTGGTGGTCAACCTGGCAGCACAGGCGGGCGTTCGCTATTCCCTGGAAAATCCAGCTGCCTACATCCAGAGCAATCTGGTGGGTTTTGGCCACATCCTCGAAGGTTGTCGCCATCAAGGTGTGGGAAATCTTGTCTATGCCTCAAGCAGTTCCGTGTATGGCGGCAACCGCAACCTGCCGTTCCATGAGCGCCAGCCCGTCAATCACCCGGTGAGCTTGTACGCCGCCAGCAAGAAAGCCAATGAGCTGATGGCTCACACCTACAGCCACTTGTATGGCCTACAAGCAACCGCTTTGCGCTTTTTCACCGTGTATGGCCCTTGGGGCCGGCCGGATATGGCACCGATGCTTTTTGCGAAGGCCATCCTCGCGGGTGATCCGATCAAGGTGTTCAACCACGGCAAGATGCAGCGTGATTTCACCTACATCGACGACATCGTGGAAGGCGTACTGCGCTGCTGCGACAAGCCAGCTGCCGCTAATCCCGAGTTCGATCCGCTTCAGCCCGATCCGGCAACGGCCGCCGCTCCGCATCGGGTGTTCAACATCGGTAACAGCCAGCCCACGGAGCTGCTGCGCTTTATTGAGGTGATGGAGCTGGCGTTAGGCAGAGAAGCGATCAAGGATTTCCAGCCCATGCAGCCTGGGGATGTGGTGGCCACCGCTGCAGATACCCAGGCTCTGCAGAATTGGGTTGGCTTCCGTCCGAGCACGTCGATTGAGGAGGGTGTGGATCGCTTTGCACGTTGGTACCGGGAGTTCTACGGCGTTTGACTGAGTGTCATCGCCACTGGGCTGAACGTTTCTTATGGCCTACTGGCTGAGCAAATTCCTGCCCCTTGCTCTGTTGCCCATTGGCCTCAGTCTGATCCTTCTTGTGGTGGGCTTGATCGGTCGCTGGCGCTGGCCAGTGATCACGGCTGTGGTGCTGCTTTGGCTGTTGTCGCTGGGGCTGGTGAGCCAGATCCTCTGGCGTTGGTTGGAAGCACCCTGGCAACGCCAATCGGCAGCCAAGGCTGCGTCGGCTGATGCGATCGTCGTGCTCAGTGGCGGGCGGCATCCGGCTCCCGGCGCTGCGAAGGTCAGCGAGTGGCATGACCCGGATCGGTTCCTTGCAGGGCTTGAGCTCTTCCGTGAAGGCAAAGCACCGCGATTGCTTTTTACGGGCGGTGCTAGTCCGTTTCGCCCCGGCCAGCCACCAGAAGGGCAGCGTTATTTGGAGGAGGCTGAGCAGCTGGGTATCCCTGCTGCGGCGATGCAGAGCACGAAGCCTGTCGTGAACACAGCCGAGGAAGCCATTGCGATTCGCAAGCTCCTAATGGGTTCTGATCGTGCAGCCACCAGCTCACGCATTCTTCTGGTGACCAGTGCATTTCATATGCGCCGAGCCCAACGATTGTTCGAACGCCAGGGTCTGCAGGTGGTGCCATTCCCGGTGGATTTCCAGGCCCGTGGCCAATGGGCAGGGCCTCTTTGGCGTGACCCCACCCAGTGGCTTCCGACCGCTGCGGCCCTTGATGGCAGTTCCTGGGCTTTGCGTGAGTTGCTTGGGAGAATGGTTTATCGGGCCTGGTAGCTCTTCTCTTCAGCGTTGGGTTTTCCTATTGCAGCAATCAGGCTTGATGGAGAGGTGTTTGTTCAGTGAATTACATAGGATCTGTTTTGGTAATTCGCTGGTTGGGTCTTGAGAAGCACGATCACCTCGCGTGGCCAGACCGTTATTCCCGCTGCGATTCGAGAGCGCTTTGGCTTGGGCCCATCTCAACGCTTGGAGTGGCTGGTTGAAGAGGACGGTTCGATTCGAGTGGTGCCTGTAGTGGCTTCTCCTGTGCAGGCATTCCGTGGACAGGGTCGTGCAGGTGGCTCTACAGCGAGGCTCTTGGCGGATCGGGAGCTCGATCGAAACGCTGAACGGTGATGCCAGCTTTTTGCCTCGACACCTCAGCAATCATCACCTTGCGAGATGACGAGCCAGGTGCAGAGCGCGTCGCCACGTTGTTGGAAGGACCTGATCCCTGTCTCGCCTGTTTCATCACGCGCATGGAGGTGCTTGACCGGGTTTGGAAAGACGAAGGAGAGAGGAGTGGGCGTCTTGCCTATGAACAGTTGCAATCTCTGCCAATCCAATGGGTTGACCAGACAGAACCCTTGTTGCTGGAGGCCTCTCGGATCAAGGCGTCGCATCCACTTTCCGTTGCTGATGCCTGGATCGCTGCCACGGCGATCCTCAGCCGAGCGACGTTGCTGCATAAGGACCCGGAATTTGAGGCCATGACTGAGCTGGATCAGGTTTGGTTGGCCTGAAGACCATTCTTGGCGAGAGCAGGTCTTTGAGGGCTGCTCTGAGGGGAAGATCAATTTCAGTTGATCGAACCATTGGTATTCAGCAGCAGTCGTAATAGCGCTTGACATCCACCCGTTTCTGGCGGTGCCTCCCGGCTTCTCTGCGGGAATACTCGCTTGCTGTGGGGTTGGCCACAACAGGATCCACATGGGCCACCTGCTCCCATAGCTCCCTGGAAGCCCAACGCACCGTGTGATTCACTCGGTCGTGCTTGATCACATGGCACCAGTGCAAGCTCCCGCATTTGGGGCAATACAACTCCTCCAGCCACTCATTGCTGAGCACCAGCACTGGATAGGCGTTGATGACCAGCTGAGCGCGTTTGGCTGAAATGCCACGCTGCTGCAGTTGTTCGGGCTGCAGCAGGTGGAGGTAGTACTTCCTGCCGTTGCCTTCGATCAGCTGCTCAGGGTGGGCTGGGCAAAACAGTTGCCGCTTCTTGGGGCGGCGATTGCGCTTGGTTGAACTTGAAACCTTGGAATCGGCTTGCTTCTCTGCAAGAAGAACCATTAGTGACTAGCTGTCCCCTCAACCGTATGCCGGCGCGGTGACCTTCGTCTTTTGTCGATGCATGAAATGCATTGTCGGGATCAAAGCTGATCCGATCCGATGGATTGATCCGCTGGGATGAGTGCGCAAGAAAGGCACAAAAAAACCGGGCATGCACCCGGAGAATTTGTTTGCAATTCCAATGCAAAGCCAATCAGGCGGAACCCACCCCGGTGTAAGAACCGTAGAAGAAGAGTCCAACCACAAAGATTGCAGCCATCCCACCTGCTGTGGCAATCAGCCACAGAGGCAACGTTCCCTCAGTCCAGCGTGAACGCCACTTAACGGCAGGGGTGCCGTCAGGAAGTCTGTCGGGTATGCGACCGTCGGGAAGACCGGATTTCTTACCGCTCATCGTTTAAATCCTCAGTTGAAGAAGTAGCTGGAAAACAGAATGCCCGTGACGAACACAACCAGCAGACCCAGATAAAGACTGGTCCGGTTGAGTTCAACCGGCAACGAATTGGGATTTTTGTTGCGCTCCATGATGTCTAAGAACGATTGGGGGATCAGCGGCGAATGAATTGCATGGCAGCCAAAGCGCCAATGAAGAACACCGCGGGGACTCCCAGGGTGTGCAGAGCAAGCCAGCGCACCGTAAAGATCGGATAAACGCGTGGTTTAGAAGAGGTAGGTGTTTGAGTCATAGAAAATCCTTATTTCAGACGTGAGTCGAGGCTCGACTTGCCTTCGAAGCGCTGACCAACCACGGGAGCTTTGCTTTCGCTGGCCTGGTAATACGAGTCAGGACGTGGGGTTCCGAAAGCGTCATAGGCCAAGCCTGTCGAAACGAACAGGAATCCGGCCAGGAAGATCGAAGGCAGTGTGATTGCGTGGATCACCCAGTAGCGGATGCTGGTGATGATTTCGAAAAACGGGCGTTCCCCCGTTGAGCCGCCGGCCATGACTTCGGGTGTAATTGCTCGATGATCTTAAAGGCAGGGGTCCGGCGACTGCGCCGGGACCTGCCAGTTGGTTACAGAGCGTTGTTCGCCACTGGGTCTCAGCAGCTGTTAAGTAAGGGCTGACCAGCGCAGCATCAGTCCCCTCTCGCCCAGCAGGAATGCATGCTGTTGGCGATCTGTGTCGTCGAACACAAATCGCGTGAAGTTGGTTGGAGCCTGCACACTTTCAGGATCGCGCTCCCAGCTGTTGCCTTCATCTCGGCTCACCAACAAGGTGCCGTTGCCACCGCTGGCCCAGATCGCTCCGTCGTCTGACCAGGCCATATCCAGATAGCCATAGCCATTGGTAATAGGAATAATCGGCTTGCTCCAGCTTTCGTTGTCGGCAGCGTCTTCGTTGAAACGAATCTGAGCCCCGCGAGCCACCATCCAGAGCCGGCCGTCAGGCTGGTAGCCAATGCTCTGCAGTCGTTGGCTGCTTACGCGTTGGTGGACTTGCCAGACCGGTTGTCCGGGATCCCAGGTGGCGTAAAAGTTGCCCAGGCTGCTCACGCTCACGTAGGCGCCATCAGGGCTGCGGCGCAGGTCACGGGTTGCACCCGCTGCATCGCTCAACTCGGCATCCCAGCTTCCACCACCGTCGCTGGTTCTATAGACAGCCCCCACGTTGGTCGCCAGTTCTGCACTGTTGGGTCCCAGTGCCGTAATCAGGTAGGGCTCGCCTGGGAGCTTTGTGTCCAGGAATAGTCGCGTCCAGTTCTGGCCCCCGTCGGTGGTGTGCATCAGCAGGCCGGGCTGACCGGCGATCCAGCCGTCATCACCATCAAAAGCAATGCTGATTAGGCGGAAGTTCTCTTCCTCCGGCAGATCCAGACTGCGCTCGTTCCAGCTCGCGCCACCATCATTGGTTTCCAGAATCAGGCGGTTGCTGCCCACCAGGAATCCGTGCTCGGCGCTCGTGAAGGCAATATCCAGAGGATTGGCCTGAGTGTTGAGATCGATCACTTGCCAGGGGCTGGCAGTGGCGGTTGGCACTTTGGTGGTGACGCAACCGCCAAGACCGAAGCCGATGCAGATCACGAGTGCCAATTGGGCCAGGGAATTGATCAGGGAATTCATGCCGGGTTGAAAATGAAGGCAGGCTTGGAGCAATGCTTGTGGTTCCGTGCAAAAGGCTTTGCGCGGATGGTTCAGTGATTAGCGCAGGGAATACAACGAGAGGAAGAAGGCGAAGCCAAGAGCCAAGCTGCCGAAGATCAGCACATTCTTCTGCCCTGGGGTCAGGCGATTGACGCCCAAGCCGAAATCGAGATTCTCTTCAAAACCACTGGCCTTTGCACGTGGTCCGATGTCTCGAAAAGCGCCAACCCTGCTACGGCAGACCGGGCAACGGAACGCCAAAGCATCAAGCTGCTGAAACGCTGTGCCGGATTCGATGCGCAACTTCTTGACGCCCTCTTCAGGGTCGTAGACAAATCCGCAACTTCTGCACTCGAATCGGTGCGTGAGTGGATCACTCGCTTGTTCCGCCAGAGTCTTTTCAGGGGCACGCACTTTGGCCTCTTCTGTTGCCTCCTCTAAGAGATCAGCTTCTTCAACTAGCTGCGCCTCTGAATCAGTAGCAATGTCTTTCGCAGGGTCCTGCGGTGGTTGTGTTTCGTCGCTCACCGCTGATTGACCAGGTGTGGACACTCTATCGACGTCTCCTGGCCAAACGTCAGCCAGAGGCTGCAAATGCCAGACTGCAGCCCATTCCGTTCAGCCCAGATGTTTGTCCTTCCGGGGTATGACGCTTTCCTCGGCTTCCTGCTGATCGCTGGGGCCGTGCCTGTGCTCGCCCTGGTGACCAACAAGCTTGTGTCGCCGCGGAGTCAGGTCGGTGAGCGCGAACTCACCTATGAATCGGGTATGGAGCCGATTGGCGGAGCCTGGATCCAGTTCAACATCCGCTACTACATGTTTGCGCTGGTCTTCGTGATCTTCGATGTTGAGACGGTTTTCCTCTATCCCTGGGCCGTTGCATTCCATCGACTAGGTATTTTGGCTTTCATAGAAGCGCTGGTGTTCATCGCCATCCTCGTGGTGGCTTTGGCGTATGCCTGGCGCAAGGGCGCCCTGGAGTGGAGCTGATCCCATGACCTCATCGATCGAACGAGCTGCAACAACTGGAGAATCCCCCTCGATTCAGGCGGTCCGTGATCTGAGGGAGTCCAGCTGCGGCCCGGTGGCTGGCTCGGCTGATGGGGTGCCGACCGTCACCCAGGACCTAAGTGAAAACATCATCCTCACCAGTCTTGATGATCTGCACAACTGGGCTCGACTGAGCAGTCTCTGGCCACTTCTCTATGGAACGGCTTGCTGTTTCATCGAATTCGCTGCCTTGCTGGGCTCTCGTTTCGATTTCGACCGCTTTGGTCTAGTGCCACGCAGTTCACCGCGCCAGGCAGATCTCTTGCTCGTTGCTGGCACGGTGACCATGAAAATGGCCCCTGCACTGGTGCGTCTCTATGAGCAGATGCCCGAGCCCAAATATGTGATCGCCATGGGTGCCTGCACCATCACCGGGGGCATGTTCAGCTCAGACTCAACCACGGCTGTTCGTGGTGTGGACAAGCTGATTCCCGTTGATCTCTACTTGCCAGGCTGTCCGCCCAGGCCAGAAGCAATTTTCGATGCGGTGATCAAGCTGCGCAAGAAAGTGGCCAATGAATCCGTAGCTGACCGTCGTCTGTTGATCCAGACCCACCGCTATTGCACGGTTGAGCATGCAATGACCCAGGTTGAACCGATCGTCACCGGTGCTTACCTGCGTGCTGAAACTCAGGTTGCCGCACTGAAGCCTGGTGCAGGTCTGCCGATGCCTGCATTGGAGACATCCGAGCCCGTCACGATCCCTGAGGAGTCATGAGCCCAACCCCAGAGAAAGACACCAAAGCAGATTCTCCAGTTGCGACCGGTCCAGAGCCAGGCCCGGTCAGCCAATGGCTCAGTGAGCAAGGCTTTGATCATGCTGTGCTGGATCCTGACCATGTCGGGGTCGAGCAGATCGGTGTTGAAGCCCTGTTCCTTCCCGTGATTGCAGCGGCTCTCAAAAGCCATGGATTTGATCATCTGCAGTGCCAGGGCGGCTACGACGAAGGCCCAGGCCAACAATTGGTCAGCTTTTATCACTTCATTGCCATGGCAGAAGTTGCCGATGGACGTGTGGATCAATTGCGCGAAGTGCGTCTGAAAGTGTTTCTATCCAGAGAGGGACAGCCCACTATTCCCACCCTCTATGGACTGTTCCGAGGCGCCGACTGGCAGGAACGCGAGACCTTCGACATGTTCGGGATCAACTTCGAAGGTCATCCCCACCCCAAGCGTTTGTTGATGCCTGAAGATTGGACCGGTTGGCCCTTGCGGAAGGACTATGTCCAGCCTGATTTTTATGAGATGCAGGACGCTTATTGAGCACGAATTAAGATATTTTTGTTCTTAAATTTAGAAGGTTGGTTGAAGTGAATTAGCTCGTTGTCGAGGCCTTATCGGTTTTGTGCTTTCTGTAAAAGCGCATCACTCCAAGGGCAAGGCTTCGAGGGTCATGACGCAGGGTCGCGGTGGGTCTGCTCCCTTGTAGTGGTGCTTCCATCACGTCGTAACCCTCTACCTCCAGTTCGCGGCGGTTGCAGGTCACCGGCTCAGCTCGGCGTGAGCGGTAATGCTTGATCAGTGGTGATTCCCCGATGGGCTCTTGAGCGAGCACGGCGTCAAACAGTCGATGACTGATGCCTAGAGAGGCCAGTTGCGCTTCGATGGCTCTGAGGTGTCCGCTCACATCCAGTCCATCCGTTTCTCCGGGCTGCGTCATCAGATTGCAGATGTAAAGCCTGGGAGCGCGGCTGCGCTGGATGGCGCTCACTAGCTCAGGCACCAACAGATTGGGCAGCAGTGAGGTGTAGAGGCTCCCTGGGCCCAGCAGAATCAAATCGGCTTGTGCAATCGCTTCAAGAGCCCTCGGCAGCGCTGGTGGGCGTTCCGGCAGGCAGCCCAAACGAACAATGGGGCTCGGTGCTTGTCCAATCGCCGATTCGCCTTCGATGCGGCGACCGTCCTCGAGTTCCGCCCACAGCCGCACATCTACATTCGTGGCGGGCACCACCTGGCCCTGAACCGCCAGCACCCGGCTGGAGGCGGTGATTGCCGTTTCCAGGCTGCCAGTGATGGCGGTGAGCGCTGAAAGAAACAGATTGCCGAAGCTGTGACCCTCAAGGCCTCCTCCGGCAGAGAAGCGGTATTGGAACAGACGGGTAAGCAGTGGTTCTTCGGTGGATAACGCGGCCAGGCAGTTGCGGATGTCGCCGGGTGGCTGCACGCCCAGTTCCCTCCGCAGCACGCCGCTGCTGCCACCATCGTCAGCCACGGTGACGATGGCCGTGATGTGGCTGCTGTAACGCTTGAGGCCACTCAGCAGCGTGGACAGCCCGGTGCCGCCGCCGATGGCGACGATGTTTGGCCCTCGGTTGAGGCGGCTTTTAGCCCGTAGTGCATCCACCAACACGGTGTCTTTTTCTGGGGCCAGGGCCTGCTGGATGGAGCCGAAGCTGCGGCTCTGTCCCCAAAGCAGCAGGCCGACGCCGACCAGCAGCACCAATGGCCCGGTAATTCCCCTCGGCAACACGCGAGTGATCCAGCTCAGGGATTCCTGGATGGCCCAGAGCATCCAGTAAATCGGCTGTAAATCGGCCCAGACGGCAGCGCCCAGCAGCGCCAACACCAGTCCAATACCTGAGGTGAGCAGCCAGCGCTTCACCACCAGGCCTGGCTGCAGCCAACGCACTGCACGGCGGGAACTCAGCACTAGATCACGCTGCCGTGCTGCCTGCATGGCCCGGATGCGTTGACGGCGTCCGCGGTGGCTAGGGCTGGTCAAGTGCAATCCGGGGCCAGGGTCGTCGCTTCCCTTGCGATGAGGGAACTGTACGGAAGTTGGTCCTGATGGCCATCCCCATTGGTGCAAACGAGGCAAGATGGGCGCGTAACGTGCAAAAGCCCCGTGCAGACCAGGCTGGAACCGACATCTCCAGCAACCCAGACTCCAGTGGTGGAGATGTGTGACCTCACGATGCAGTGGGGTTCTAAGCCGGTTTTGGACAATGTTTCTCTCTCGATGCAGCCGGGAGAGCGCATTGCCGTTGTTGGCCCTTCTGGTGCGGGCAAATCCACGGTTCTCAGGCTGCTGGCAGGACTTCAGTTGCCGACGGCCGGGGAGCTTCGCCTGTTTGGCGAACTTCAGGACTACCTACGTCTCGATCAGCGCCGTCCAGCCGACGTACGACTGGTATTTCAGAACCCTGCCTTGCTGGCATCACTCACGGTTGAGGAAAACGTCGGCTTTCTATTAATTCGCCTCGGGCGCATGAGCCCTGACCAGATTCGTGAGCGGGTTCAGCAGTGTCTCGAGGCCGTTGGGCTGAATGATGTGGCCGACAAATATCCAGGCCAGCTCAGTGGTGGCATGCAGAAACGGGTGAGCTTCGCCAGGGCTCTGATTGATGATCCCGATCGCGAAGAAGGGGCAATGCCCCTGCTGCTTTACGACGAGCCGACGGCAGGGCTTGATCCTGTTGCATCAACACGTATCGAAGATTTGATCGTGAAGACCACCACCGTGGCCCGTGGCTGCTCAGTGGTGGTCAGTCACGTACACAGCACCATTGAGCGCTCAGCTGAACGGATTGTGATGCTCTATGGAGGCCGTTTCCAGTGGGATGGCACGGTTGATGAGTATCGCTCCACCGACAACCCCTATGTCGTTCAGTTCAGGACGGGTAACCTGCGCGGACCGATGCAGCCATCTGACCACTGAGCTATGCGCCGAAGTGTCCGTGAAGCCCTGGTGGGGTTTTCGATAGTTGGAGCGATTGCAGGATTCGCTGGCACCATGCTGTGGCTTAGAGGAGTGCGTCTGGGGTCGGAGACCTGGACTGTGACCGCAGACTTCGCCAATGCCGGAGGACTGGCGGCCCGCTCGCCCGTCACCTTCCGCGGAATCATGGTTGGCACGGTTCGATCCGTCGACGTCACTCCGATGGCTATCAAGGCAACGTTGGAGATCAACGCCGACGATCTGCAGCTGCCTTTGCCCGTGAAGGCTTCGGTCTCTTCGGCTTCACTTCTCGGTGGTGATGCACAAGTTGAACTGGTCACAACCGGTTCACCGCTGCCCAAGAATGCGCCAAAGCCGAAATCAGGCCGTTGTCGCAACAGCGGAATTCTCTGCAACGGCGCAACAATTCAAGGAGAGTCAGCGACGAGTCTTTCGACCGTGACAGCCTCCCTGGAGCAGCTGCTCAATGAAGCTCAGAAGTCGAACCTGATCCCTGAACTGGTCGAGTCCACCAAGCAGTTTGGGATCACCAGTCAGGACGCTTCGAAGTTTCTCAACACGGCTGATGTGGCGGCTCAAAATGTCGACAGGCTGGTCCACCAGTTGCGAGCTGAAGTGGCCAGAGCCCAGCCCACCATTGAAAATCTGAACAGGGCAACGGCGGAGGCTGCCGATGCTGCTGCCCATATCAACAACCTGGCAGGAGCGATCGACAACCCAGAAACAGTTAGTGATCTGAAGCAGACGGTGACCAATGCCCGTGAGCTCACGGCACGCATCGATCAGGTTGGTGGTGATATCGAACAGCTCACTGATGACCCCCGCTTCATGAAGGGTCTACGCAGCGTGATGATTGGACTCGGCACTTTGTTCGAGGAGGTCTATCCCGCACAAACGGGTGGATCGAAGTAGCTCTCCAGAATCAGGTCACTGCATTGATGGCATCCATGGCAATGGCCGCGATGGCCTGATCGCTTGCCTTGGGTAGTTGCACGTATTTGCCTCCGGCGGCTTCGGCGAGGTCTTTGCCCATACCACTGCCGATGAATTTGCGCTCGGTGTCGATCACCAGCAGCTTGATGCCCAGCATCCGGTAACGCATCGCTACATCCAGCACTTCCTGTTTGAGGTCTGGCTTCTCTTCACCTTCCAGTTCAGGCTGGCCCAGTGAGGTGCTCAGCGGCACGTTGCCGCGCCCATCGGTAATGGCTACCACCACCACCTGGCCCAGATCACCTGTGGCCAGAGCATTGGCGCCAACCCGGGCTGCTTGAGTCAGTCCGTGCGCCAACGGCGATCCGCCGCCGCAGGGCATCGATTCCAGCCGGCGCCGGGCTGCGGTGATCGAGCGTGTGGGCGGCAGCAGCACTTCGGCCTGATCGCCACGGAAGGGAATCAGCGCCACTTCGTCACGGTTTTCGTAGGCCTCCGTCAGCAGCCGGATCACAGCACCT
Organism: Synechococcus sp. AG-673-F03; assembly: GCA_003211205.1. Taxonomy (GTDB): domain Bacteria; phylum Cyanobacteriota; class Cyanobacteriia; order PCC-6307; family Cyanobiaceae; genus Synechococcus_C. The sequence continues at coordinate 104,211 of QCTJ01000001.1, read as the reverse complement.
TTGGCGCTCTGCATGCGGTTCAGGGCCATGGAACCGCTGGCATCCACAAGGAAAATCACCAGTGCTCCAGCCTGACGCTGCAGCAGCTTGGCGCGCAGATCGGCTTCCTCAACGATCACGCTGCGTTCGGGCTGGCGCTCGCGCCTCGCCTTCTGATAAGGCGCCGCTGCCCGCAGCGTGGCATCCACGGCGATGCGCCGCACGGGCCCCCTGGGCAGCATCGGTTTGACATAGCGGCCACGGCTGTCGCTGAGCACCACCGAGCGACTGCCGCTGCTGCCGCTTTTGCTCTTGGCGGCATTGAACAGCAGCAGGTCGGGATCGATGGACACCGCCTCCGGGTCGAGCATGAATTCCTCGGGGACCGAAGGTGGTGCCGCGTCCTGATCCGACTCGTCATCGTCGTTGTTGTCGTCTTCGCGGTTTTCGTCTTCTTCGTTGTCGTTGGAGTCTTCTTCGGGCGGGTCGTTCTGATCCTGCTCGCCTGCATCCGGCGGTGGTGGGTTCTGATCTTGAGGGGGTTCAGGCGGCGGCGGTGGCTCCATCTGCTGATCCGGCGGTGGCAGTTGCGACGCGCGAGGTGCGATCACCAGGGCCACAGCCACCTGCAGGTCGTCTGCTTCCACCTGTTCACGGCCACTGAGGGCTGCATGGGCCCTGGCGACGCGAACGGCATAGAGCTCAGAACGGTGGCCCTCCACGCCTCCGCGGATCGCTTCGGTCACGAGGTATTCGATCTGTTCATGCGCAATGCGCACATCCGGCAACCACTGCCGGGCCAGCAGAAGCTGGGTGGCCAGGGCATCGGTGTCCTCCTTCCAGCGCTCCGCGAAGCTGCGGCTGCACTGGCCGTGGCTCAGCACAGCATTGGTGATTTCCACGCGCTCTTCGGTGCTCACCAACTGATTGGCTGAGAGGGCGATTGCAAAGCGGTCGAGCAGTTGGTCGCGGACGTTGCCTTCCTCCGGGTTGTAGGTGGCGATCAGCAGCGGTCTGCAGGGGTGGCTGAGGCTGAGGCCTTCCCGCTCCACCTGGTTCTCTCCGGCGCCCACGGCTGCCAGCAGCAGGTTGATGATGCCGTCATCGAGCAGGTTGAGCTCATCCACATACAGCACCCCGCGGTGTGCCTCCGCCAGCAACCCCGGCTGGAACACCGGACTGCCGCTGGCCAGTGATGCAGTCACATCCACGGCACCGACCAGTCGGTCCTCGGTGATGCCCAGAGGCACCTGCACGAAAGGAGCTGGAATCACCTTGGAGGGTGGGTCGCTGCTCAGCCGGTCGCGGCAGCTTTGATTCCATTCCTCGGGCCGGGTTGGATCGAGGTTGAGCCCGGGGCCTGCCGGGACGCCTGCATTGTCCTGATCCAGCACCTCGATCGGTGGCAGTAGGGCGTGAAGACCGCGTGCCAGAACCGATTTACCGGTTCCTCGGCCACCGGCGATGATCACGCCCCCCAGGCCGGGGTCCACCGCTGCCAGCATCAGCGACAGTTTCAGCGTTCCATGGCCTGTGATGGCTGCCAGTGGGAAGGCACGGTTCGCCTGTTCCTGAGCAGCTGTGCTGGCCATGCCGCTAGCGACCCCTCCACCTGAAACCATGAATGTTTGCCAGCCCTGCGCGTGAGCGCCAGTCTCGCTGATCAGCCTCAGTCTCTTGCCATCGCCCTTGGGGCGAACCTGCCCAGTGCTGGAGTTGTGCCTCGCCAGACGCTGATCACGGTGCGTCCTCAATTGGAGCAGCTTTTGATCTCCTGGGGCAGTGCAGCATCAGGAGGGATGCGCTGCTCCTGGTCGCCACTGCTGAAGACGGCTCCAGTGGGCGGGCCACCAGGACAGCCGCTCTACTGCAATGCCGTGGTGGTCTGCGCAGGTGTGCAGCGCTCCGCCTCCGAGGCTGCGGCGTTGGAGCTGCTCATGGAGTTGCATCAACTTGAGCGATGTTTCGGCCGAGATCGAGACCAGGAGCTGCCATGGGGTCCGCGCACTCTCGATCTGGATCTTCTTTTTTGGGGTGAGTGGCGTCTCGAGCATCCGCGCTTGGTGTTGCCTCACCCCCGCCTGCACCTACGCCAATTTGTTCTGGAGCCCCTGTTGGCAGCCATGCAGCGATCAGTCGACTGGTGTCCTGAATCAGATCTTCAGCAATGAAGAAGTCAGGTCGATCACCACATCAGCTTGTTCAATCAGATCCGAGTCGTGGCTGCTGATCAGCACCAGTCGCTCTCGCGACCGTTCAGCGATCACCTCTCGCACCAGCTGGCTGGCGCTGGCATCAAGAAATGCTGTGGGCTCATCCAGCACTTCCACCGGTCGGCTCCGCAGCCAGGCTCGCAACAAACCGAGGCGATGGATCTCACCGCTGGAGAAGGGGGTCTGGGCGAGTGACATGCGGACATCCATCCCTTCTTGTCTGTCCAGTAGGTGGCTGAGACCCAGGCGATGCAGCCATTCCTCAACGGTCTGGTCGGGAAGATCAGCGCCTAGCAGCAGGTTGTCGCGCAGGCTGGCTTCAAACAGCACGGCATGTTGTGGTGCGCAGGCCATCAGCCCGCGCAACTGCCGAGCAGCCGACAGCCCCGACAGCTGAAAGGTTGTGTCTTGGCAGTGGATCGTCCAATAGCTGCTCTCTTCATCTCGGAGTCCGCTGATGCGATCCAGAAGATTGGTCTTGCCGCAGCCTGAAGGTCCTGTGATCACCACCATTTGGTTGGCTTGCAGCCTGATGGATGTGGGCGTCGCTGCGCCAGGGTCTGTGCTTTGCCAGTGAAGCTGGCTCCAGCGTGCCAAGCCGAGTCTGGGCAGTGAGTGTTCGCTTAAATTCGTACCACTGGTCTGCGAAGGATTGGACCGGAGTTGTTTGTGTCGCTCCAGCAGAGCCTCGAATCCAGGCAGGCAGCCAAGGCATAGGCGTCGGGCCTGCACCACAGCGCTGAGGGATGTACCGGCTCGGTAGGCCAGCACCAGTGTTGTGGCCAGCACTTCAGCTGTGAGAGTGTCTCCCTGCATCAGCATCCAGAGGCCAGCAATCGCGACCACCAGGGTGTCGCGCCAGGCGTTGTAGCCCGCACGTCTGCGCACCCGTTCCTTCAGCAGCCAGCGGCCTTTGGCAGTCTCCTGTGCAAAGCGGTTCAGCAGCCAGTCCTCAGCAGCAGCGGCACGCAAGGCAGTGAGTCCATGCAGGCCATCCCCCACGGTGCGTTGCAGGGCTGCATTCAGGCGGCTCTGGATCCGGCCCAGCCCCCAACTGCCGGAACGTTTCAGCAGGGCCGCGCCGGCTGTTGCAGCCAGTGCCAGCAGCAGCGGCCAGGTAGCAGTGCGTCCCACCAACAGCACGCTGATGAGATAGATCAGCATGGCCAGCAGCGCCTGAACCATGCGCAAGGCCTGATCAAGGCTCATGGCAGAGCGAGTGATGTCGGCCATTAGCAACGCCAGCAGATCCCCCCGGCCAAGCTGATCCAGTTGCCTGGAGGAGGCTGAGAACACCTCCTGAAGCAACTGCTGCCGAAGCCGGTCGCTGAAGCCGGAGCGCAGCCATTCCCTGCTCACGGCCACCTGGGCCTGGATCAGCCCCCGAGCCAGGATCAGGCTCACCAGCAGAGCCAGGCTGGACGCCAGGGGCAGCCCTTTGAGCAGATCAGGAGATGTGGCGGACTGCGTCCCCGAGCTCAGCAAAAGGCTCACGGCCAGCCCAAGTCCGGCGATGTCCAGCAGGCTGCTGACCACGCTCAGCAAGGTCTGCAAGCTGAGTTGTCGCAAGCCCGCCTCCCGCGCCAAGGCCTGCAGGAGCTGCAGCTGCTGCAGCCGTGCTTGATCAGTCAGTGCGATGCGGAAACAAGCGAAAGTCGTCCGTCGATCCTGACGCCCACCCGCCATGCTGGTGCCCGACGTCCTGAAAAGCCATGGCTCCGCTGCCGGCTCCAGAGCCCTATGAGCTGCTGGAGACCATCGATGCCCTGGATGCGCGCAAAGTGCGCTTCGAGCGCAACCGCATCCGGTTGCCCATGGGTGTGGAGGGCAGCTTCGGGATCATTCGGCATCCGGGTGCATCCCTGGCCGTGCCAATCACCGATGAGGGGCAGGTGGTGGTGCTGCGTCAGTACCGCTTTGCTGTTCAGGCCAGGCTTCTGGAGTTCCCGGCAGGCACGCTTGAGGACGGAGAAGATCCTTTGGAGTCGATGATGCGGGAGCTCGGAGAGGAAGCGGGCTATAGCGCCGCTCGCTGGGATGCCCTTGGTCCCATGCTGCCCTGCCCTGGCTATTCCGATGAGGTGATTCACTGCTTCCTGGCCAGGGATCTCACAGCGCTGGAGAACCCCCCGGTAGGAGATGACGATGAAGATCTCGAGGTTCTGCAGATGAGTCCTGCCGAACTGGATGCTCGCCTGAGTTCCGGCGAGGAGTGGCTCGATGGCAAAAGCGTGACCGCTTGGTATCGGGCCAAGCAGTTGCTCGGTTTCTGAATTCGCGATAACGATGAGTACCCCTCGCACGCTGTTCTGGCACCGCCGCGATCTGCGTTTGGCGGATAATTCAGGTCTTCAGGCAGCTGTAGCTCTAGGCCCGGCTGTGACCGGTGTTTATGTGCTTGATCCGGCTCTGATTACGCCGCCACCCCAGCTGCCGCCGATGGCACCGGCCCGCTTGTGGTTTCTGGTGGAGAGCTTGGTTGAACTGCAACAGCGCTGGCGTCAGGCCGGGAGTCGCCTGCTGGTGCTGGCCGGTGACCCTGTTGTGCTGTTGCCGCAGCTGGCGGCCCTTCTGGACGTGCCCACTGTGGTTTGGAGTCGCGATGTGGAGCCCTATGCCCGCGAGCGCGACCGCCAGGTGGCCAAAGCCCTGCAGACCGATGGGCGCAAGCTGTTGGTCGACTGGGACCAGTTGCTGGTGGCGCCGGAGTCACTCAAGACCGGCGGAGGTGACCCTTACCGCGTGTATGGACCGTTTCTGCGCAACTGGCGCGGTCAGGTCGAACGGCTCGCCCCACGCACCACAGCAGCTCCAGAAGGCCTACAGGATCTGACCCAGTCCCAGCTTCAGCAGATCAGCTCTGCAGAAGGCGATCTTGGTCGGCTCTGCTCCCAGGGACAGTCCGAGCTGGAGCGTCTGCGCAGCAGCCATGGCTTCACCGGCACCGACTTGTGTCCTTGCCGCCATGGAGAAACCGCGGCAGCGGACCAGTTGGCGGCGTTCGCTGACGGCCCCCTTTTTGGCTATGAGCCTGACCGTAATTTCCCTGGGCAGCAGGGGACCTCATCGTTGAGTGCGGCTCTGAGTGTTGGCACGGTCAGTCCAAGACAGGCCTGGTGTGCTGCCCAGAGCGCCAAAGAGATCGTGCGCAGTGATGAACAGCAGCATGCGATCACGGTGTGGGAGCAGGAGCTGGGCTGGCGTGAGTTTTACCAACAGGCGTTGTTCCATTTCCCCGAATTGGCGGATGGTCCCTACCGCGAGCAGTGGCGACGCTTCCCCTGGGAGAACAACACAGAGTGGTTTGGCTTCTGGAGAGAGGGCCAAACCGGGATGCCGATCATCGACGCAGCGATGCGTCAGCTCAACCAGAGCGGTTGGATGCACAACCGCTGTCGCATGATCGTCGCTTCTTTCCTGGTTAAAGACCTGATCTGCGACTGGCGCTGGGGCGAGCGGGCCTTCATGGAGCTGGAGGTGGATGGCGATCTTGCGGCCAACAACGGTGGCTGGCAGTGGAGTGCCAGCAGTGGGATGGATCCCAAGCCCTTGCGAATTTTCAATCCGGCGACGCAGGCATCAAAGTTCGACGCCGAAGCTGACTACATCCGTCACTGGTTGCCGGAGCTGCGCCATGTGAACACCGAGGATCTACTCAGTGGTGAGATTGGTGCACTGGAGCGACGTGGATATCCCGAGCTTCTGATCGATCACAAGCAACAGCAGGCCCACTTCAAAGCGTTGTACGCCACGATCCGCTCCTGAGCTCAGGCCGCCACGCTGCAGGTTTGCGAATCCAGAGGGGCGGTTTGGATGAGCAGCGAGCGAAGCACGGAAATCACCTGTTCCTGCTGTTCGCTGGAGAGCTCAGGGAAGATCGGCAAACTCAGCACTTCGCTACAGAGCTGTTCTGTCACCGGCAGACGGGTGCATTGCTGTTGATTGGCGTAAGCCGGTTGGCAATGGATGGGAATGGGGTAATAGATGATCGTGCTCACACCTCTCTCGTGCAGGCTCTCCTTCAACCAGTCGCGGCAATGACTGCTGGGCAGTCCGAACTCACTGGGGCGATGGCTCGCACTGGAGGAGATGTCAGTCGGGCAGATCGTGACACGCACTACAAACTGATTCCAGCCATGGCCGTTGCCTGCGGATGCCTCGGGGAGCAGCAGGCCTGGCACGTCCTGAAGCGCTTCTCGGTAGCGCTGGGCAATCTGCCGGCGACGCTCAACCCACTGGTTGAGCCGCGGCAGTTTCACGTTGAGCACAGAGGCCTGTATGGCATCCAGCCGGCTGTTGTATCCAAGCTCCGTGTGTAGATAGCGGCGGGGCATGCCGTGCACCGCGAGCTCGCGCATGCGCTGAGCAAGAGCTGCGTCGTGGCAGGTGATGGCTCCGGCATCACCTGCTGCTCCAAGGTTTTTGGTGGGGAAAAAGCTGAAGCAGCCCATATCGCCCCAGCTGCCGACGGGTCGCCCGTTCCAGCTGGCACCGGTGGCCTGGGCACAGTCTTCAATAACAGCAAGCTTGTGATCGTTGGCGATTGCCATCAACCGAGTCATGTCGACAGGCCGCCCAAACAAATGCACTGGGATCAGGGCTTTGGTTGCGGGCGTGATCGCAGCAGCGATCTGATTGAGATCAATCAGGTAAGTGCGTGGATCCACATCCACAAACACGGGCGTCGCACCCACAGCGCTGATGGCTTCGGCTGTGGCGAAGAAGCTGAAGGAGGCTGTGATCACCTCATCACAGGCTCCGATGCCAAGGGCTCTCAAAGCCAGGATCAGGGCATCGGTGCCGCTGTTGCAGCCAACGGCGTTGGCAGTGCCGACCACTGCGGCAAAGGCTGTCTCAAACGATTGGATTTCGGTGCCACCGATGTATTGCCCACTGCGCAACACACGCAGCGCGGCTTCATCGAGTTCCTGCCCCAGGTCGGCGAGCTGCTGACTGAGGCTGAAGGGAGGCACCTGCATGGAGGGCACCTTAAGCCGATGCCCCGAACCACGGTGGCTCTTGTCCGGGATGCCACTTGATGTTGCAGCCAACGGATGGTTGCTGGTCTTGGTTGACAGGCTGGCCACTCAGGACCGCATCCAGTGCCCTGCGCACATCGTGGCCATCCAATCGAACCTCGTTTCCTGGGCGGCTGCCGTCGAGCTGGCCGCGATAGCGCAGGATCTGAAGGCCCGCATCATCGGGGCTGAACAGATAAAACTCCGGCGTGCAGGCACCCTTAAGGGCTTTGGCCAGGTTCTGCTGCTCATCGAGCAGATAGGGAAAACGCCACTGCTGTTGTTCTGCCTGCTGACGCAGGCCTTCAGGACCATCCTGTGGATGGGTGGTGAGGCTGTTGCTGGAGACAGCCAGCAGGGTTACGGGTGAGCCGTACTGCGCGGCGAGCCTGCTCAGCTCGGGCTCCACATGCTTCACAAACGGACAGTGTGCGCAGATCAGCATCAGCAGCAGCGGCTGTGCGGGCAGCTCGCTGTTGCTGAGAGTTGCTGCGGCAGTGCCCTCCCTCAAGCTTCCGCTCACCACGGGCAACTGGAAGGCAGGCAGCGCCTCGCCGAGGGGCAGCATTGTCGAGGTAGTGAGAGCCATGGCGAACGAGCAACAAATGATGCGTCAGCTTTCATCCTGGTTCAGACTCCGGCCCTCCGGTGCAGAGAACGCGTGCTCAGGCGTGCCCAGGCAGGTGGGATTTCAGGCATCACCCTTGTTCTGCTGCTGACGGCCTGTTCGGGACCGCAGCGCACCAGTTGGAAAGTGTTTCCGCTGCCGCGGCGGATGCCCCATGACGGCCTTGCGGTTGTGAGTCAGCCCGACGGCTTCGGTCTCCATTTCTTTCTGGAAACCGACACGGACTATCCTGCGGAGTGCTCGCCTCGCTGGTTCCCCGATGCTGCGCGTCTGTTCAACGGCAATGGCACAGCGCCCTTCAGTGCAGGGCTAGCGCCGCGTGAGGAATTCTTCGCTGCTGTGCGTCGCAGCGATGTGCGCCGCGCGTTGCAAGCAGAGTTGAAGGCTCTCTGCCAGCAGCGTGCACCCGAGGCCCGTTGGCAGTGGACGCCCCCGCCCACGGATGCTTCAGAGCTCATACCAGTGCAGTTCCCGGCTTATGAGCGGCGGGATTTACTGAGGGATTTCGCCGAAGAAAAGCGGCTTGAGGACGACCTGCTGGGTGACAGTCAGAAGCCTTCCCAGACCACCGGTTCAGCTTCTCGCCAATAGCGACTGAAGCGTCCAAGCCGCGGGGGTCGCGGCATGGTCACGAACGGTTCCGGTTCCAGCAGTTCCAGCGGACAGTGCGATTCGATCGAGACGGCGATGCGTTCTAAGCGGGGGTCGACGGGCAGGCTGCTCAAGACTCCATCGGCGTTGTGACGCTCGGCGAAGGCGATCACTTCCTTGACCACATCACCCTTACGCAGGGTGATGGGTAGATCCAGGGCGCTTTCGTACAGAAAGCCAAGCCGCTTGCGGCTGATATGGGCTTCCTGGATCCAGTGGGTATCAAAAACGAAGAGGGCTGGGCTGTTCGGCCGTTCAAGTAGTGCTGGGTTGCTGGAACCGAGTGCTTCCTCGTGCACCCAGATGACAGGTCGTTGAAGAGACATGGCTTATCGCTTGGGTCGGGCCATGGCCGCTTGGCCGCTTCCCTTCAGCTCCTGCTGTCGGCCTGAGCGTTGCTGGTGGTTGCGGCTGCGTCGGTTCGGAACATCACGAATGGAGCCCTGGCTGGCGAACAGCTGACTTTCCAGCTGTTCGTAACTGCCCTCGAATGGACAGCGCTCACTGCTGGAACAACTTCTGCAGAACTGGCCATCGCTGAACCGTTCCAGATTGCCTTTGTTGAAAAAGTAGGGCTTGTGGCTGAAGCTGCTGGCGACCCACTGCCAACTCAGGTGGTTGCTGGAGGGGTCTCCATCGAGAAGATGCTCCAGAAACCAGTCTGCGCCGGCCTTCCAGTGCACTTTGCGCCAATGCACCACGTAAGCCGCCATCCACATGCGGGCGTGATTGTGCAGCCAGCCACGGGTGGTGAGTTCGCTTTGAAATCCATCCATGCAGGCCAGGCCTGTTCGTCCTGCGCGGATGTCCTCAGGGAGCTCCCTGGCATAGGAGGCGGGATCATGACCGGTTTTCAGCTCTTCCTGGCTGTCGTGGATGCCATCGCCGAGGTCGCGCCACATTCGCTGCCAGAAGTCGCGCCAGCCCAGCTCGTTGATCAACTTGCTGCCCTCGTCGCGGCTGCGAATGCGCTGGAACACGGCGTTACGCACTTCCGCCAGGCTGAGCACACCGTGGCGGATGTAGGGGGATAAGCCAGTCACCGCGCCTTTGAGGTGATTGCGGCTTTTGGTGTAACGCCGGGGATCGATCAGACTGAGTGTTGTCTCCGCGGCGTCTCGACCTCCCCGCAGTGTACTGAGCCTTCCGCCAGCTTCCGGAAACTGCTCAGCCAACAGGCTATCGAGGGCTCTGCGGTCCGCAAGGTCTCTGGGAAGATCCCCCGGCCGTTCAGACCATGACAGAGAAGTTGGGCTTGGTTGCGGGGGCACCGGACGATCGATTTCTGGGCTTCATCCTGTCGATCCAATGGCTCAAGCGCGACCACTCCTGGGAGTTCGGGTCGGGGATGGTGGAGAATCCCCCCACAGTTCAGCGACAACCGGTCCGATGCTTCTCGATCTCAAGGGCAAGAAGATCCTCGTTACCGGCATTGCCAACAATCGATCGATTGCCTGGGGGATTGCTCAGCAGCTCAAAGCGGCGGGCGCCGAGTTGGGCATCACCTATCTCCCAGACGACAAAGGTCGTTTTGAGACCAAGGTTCGTGAGCTCACAGCACCGCTTGAACCCTCGTTGTTCCTGCCGCTGAATGTTCAGGATGCCGCGCAGATGGAAACGGTCTTTGCAGAAATCAAGCAGAAGTGGGGCGTCCTCGATGGGTTGGTGCATTGCCTTGCTTTCGCGGGCAAGGAAGAGCTGATCGGTGACTACAGCGCCACCAGCTCCGAGGGTTTTGCCCGTGCACTCGAGATAAGTGCCTATTCCCTGGCTCCTCTCTGTCGTCATGCCAAGCCGTTGTTCAGTGTGAAAGCCGGGGTGGTCACCCTGACTTATCTGGGCGCTGAGCGAGCCATCCCTAATTACAACGTGATGGGTGTGGCCAAGGCCGCTCTGGAAGCGTCCGTTCGTTACCTCTCCGCAGAACTGGGTCCCGACAAGCAGGTGCGGGTGAATGCCATCAGTGCAGGCCCGATCCGCACCCTGGCCAGTTCTGCCATCGGCGGCATCCTCGACATGATTCACAACGTGGAGGAAAAAGCGCCGCTGCGCCGCACCGTCACACAGACGGAGGTTGGCAACACCGCTGCATTCCTGCTGAGCGAGTTGTCGAGCGGTATTTCCGGCCAAACCATCTATGTGGATGCCGGCTACTGCATTAACGGCATGTGACTCTGCGCTGAAGGGCCTTGGTCTGCGCCGTCAATTTCGGCATGATCGGAACAGCGAAGTCGCCGCCTCCGGAGCTGAACAGCATGCGTACGGGTGAGATCCATCGAGTCACAGGCGAAACCGATGTGAAGGTGCGCCTGGATCTGGACGGCAGCGGCAAGTGCCAAGCCAGCACAGGTGTGCCCTTCCTGGATCACATGCTGCATCAGATCAGCAGCCACGGGCTGATCGATCTGGAGATCAATGCTGTGGGTGACACCCATATCGATGATCACCACTCCAATGAAGATGTTGGAATTGCTGTCGGACAGGCCCTGGCACAGGCTTTAGGTGATCGCCGCGGCATCGTGCGTTTCGGTCACTTCGTCGCGCCCTTGGATGAAGCACTGGTGCAGGTCGTGCTCGATTGTTCGGGCCGACCTCATCTCTCGTACAACCTCACGATTCCGAAAGAGAAGATTGGTCGCTACGACACCGAGCTCGTCAAGGAATTTTTCGTTGCGGTGGTCAACAACAGCGGCCTCACCCTCCACATCCGTCAGCTGGATGGAACCAATTCCCATCACATTGTTGAAGCCTGCTTCAAGGCCTTCGCAAGGGCTTTGCGCATGGCAACGGAGATCGATCCTCGCCGCGCCGGTGCGGTTCCCAGCAGCAAGGGTGTGCTTGAGCAGGCTGGAGCGAACTGACTCTGCGCCGCGCTTCACAGTCCGTTACGAGAGAATGTTGGCTGCTGCAGTTGTTCTCCGTGACCGTCGCTCCCGCCGCTGAACGCTTCAACCGTTCGGAATGGGCCAGTGCCTTCCGCAACGTTGAGCAGGAGCTCACCGAGTTTGTGCTTCAGCCGGCGAAGGGCAAGGTGCCCTCCGAGCTGCTGGGAACCCTCTATCGCAACGGCCCTGGGCTGCTGGAGCGTGACGGTCAGCGCGTTCACCATCCCTTTGATGGTGATGGCATGATCACCGCGATTCAGTTCAATGCTGAGGGGGTCTCACTCACCAATCGGTTTGTGCGCACCGCCGGCTGGCAGGCCGAGGAAGCGTCTGGCAAGGTGCTGTACCGAGGGGTGTTCGGAAGCCAGAAACCCGGAGGTCCGCTGGCCAATGCCTTTGATCTGAGATTGAAAAACATCGCGAACACTGGCGTTGTGCAGCTTGGTGACCAACTGCTCGCGCTCTGGGAAGCGGCCGAGCCCCATGCACTCGACCCCCAAACCCTCGAGACCCATGGCATCAGCCTCTTGGGTGGTGTTCTCAAGAAAGGTGAGGCCTTCAGTGCCCATCCTCGATTCGATCCCGGTCATCACGATCGGCCGCGCATGGTCACCTTCGGGGTCAATACCGGCCCTCGCAGCACCATCCGCTTGATGGAATTCGCCACCGAAGATGATTCCTCCGCCGGGATCAAGTCCGGAGACCTCCTCAGTGACCGTCGTGACAGCTTCAACGGCTTCGCCTTCCTGCACGATTTCGCCATCACACCCAACTGGGCGGTGTTCCTTCAGAACGCGATCGACTTCAACCCTCTGCCTTTTGTGCTCGGCAGGAAGGGTGCTGCCCAGTGTCTGCAGTCAAAGCCGGATGGTCAGGCCAAGTTCTGGTTGATTCCACGGGACAGTGGCGCTTATGCAGGAGAGTCCCCGCGAATTGTGGATGCACCTGAGGGCTTTGTGTTTCACCACCTCAACGCCTGGGAACAGGAGGGAGATGTGGTGGTGGAGAGCATTTACTACAGCGATTTCCCCTCGATCGGTCCCGATGTCGACTTTGCCGCTGTTGACTTCGATCTGATCCCTGAGGGGCTGCTTGAGCAGTGCCGCATCAACCTGCAGAACGCCACGGTGGAGACCACGCGTCTGAGTGAACGCTGCTGTGAGTTCGCGATGGTGAACCCCGAGAAGGAAGGTCTGCCCTGTCGCTTCGCCTGGATGGCGGCCGCAGCGCGTGAGCAGGGCAATGATCCGCTTCAGGTGGTGAAGAAGCTTGATCTGATCAGTGGCGAGCGCCAGATCTGGAGCGCCGTGCCCCACGGTTTTGTCAGTGAGCCCTTGATGGTTCCCAGGCCTGGTGCCAGTGCTGAAGACGATGGCTGGGTGCTGGAACTGGTGTGGAACGGTGATCGTGAAGGTTCCGATCTTGTGATCCTTGACGCTGCTGACCTGCGCGAGCTGGCGGTTTTCGAGCTGCCGTTGGCGATACCCCATGGCCTGCATGGCAGCTGGGTGGATGCCCGCTGAATCAGTCGGATTTGGTGGTGACTGAACCAGCGCCGCTGTCCAAAGCCAGCATTAGTCTTGCGATGGATTACTGCCTCAACTGAGCCATTCCCCCACACTGACTTTTAGCTGGGGGCAGTGAGGCATGGAAGCAAGACGCAGCGATCGCCTGCTCTGGGTCACGAGCCTGTTGTTCGTGGTCTGGCTGGTCTGGGTGGAAACCAGCTTTCAGTACTTCGAGGGTTCCCTTGGATCGGATCTGCATCTGGATTCGGCGGGGGTGGCGCTGGTGGCCGGCAGCTTCTTGTTGCCCTATGGCCTGGTGCAAGTGCCCGTTGGTCGCCTGATCGACCGAGGCAGGGTCGAGCTTTGGCTGCTGCTGGCAGCATTGGCCGCTGCTTGCTGCAGTCTGGTGTTCGCCAGCAGCAACAGCCTGCAGGGGCTGCTGTTATCTCGCATCGGCACCGGCATGGCCTGTGCCGTGGCATTCCCGGCATCAGCGTTGCTGGCACGACGCAGCCTGCCCTCAGATCGCTTCGCCTTGGCGATGGGATTCACCGATGGTCTGTTAGGCGTCGGTGCTGCCCTGGCGGCCGTGGTGCCCCTGCTGCTCGGTCGCTCCGGCTGGCGTGATCTGGTCTTGCTTCAGGGGCTCTCACTGGCCCTGATGGTGGCCTTGCCGATGCTTCTGCTCGGAGGAAGCGTGCGCGCGCCTGCCAAGTTGCCAGCGGCAGAGCAGGACATTCGTGTTCAGCGCTGGACCAGGGCTGGAGTGAATCGCCTGATTCAGTCCTGCTTGCTCTACGCGTGGGGGCTTGGCTTCGTGTTCGGGATGGCGCAGTACGGCCTGCTCTCCAGCCTGAAGGGCTGGCCCAATTCGTTGATGGAAGGTCTCACCCTGACCATGTCGATCGGCCTGGTGGTGGGGATGGTGGCCAGCGGGGCTCTCGGCGGACGCCCTCAGCAACGTGGTGGACTGCTTCTGGCTGGCACCGTGATCACGCTGCTCTCGTTGTTGCTGCTGGTCACGCCTTCGCTGCCGCGAGGGGTTCTGATGCTGCCCGCCTTCAGCTTGGGTGTTGGCATCGGTACGTCCGTGCTGGCGTTCCCGATCGCGGAAGCTTCTGCTCCTCCTGGGCAGACGGCGATGACCGTTTCGATTGTCAACACCTCCGGAACGGTGATGGGTGGGTTGATGACGATCGTGTCGGGGCTGATTCTTCAGGCTTCTCCTCAGGGAGACCTGTCGCTGGTGCTACTGATCTATGGCGCGCTTGCCCTGTTTGGTGTTGTGATGGCCAGCTGGATCAGTTTCAGCCCTGAGCCGGCTGACGTTGGCGCCATTCTTTCCAGGCCAGCCGCGGTGCCGTCCAGAGACTCAGCAGAACCAGGGGAGTGACCGGAACGGCAGTGATCACAATGAAGGCCTGAAGAGCGTTGATCGAGGTGTTGTCGCCCAGGCTGGTGCCGATGCGCAGCAATACCAGGGTGAGACTGCCGATCATCAGAGCCCAGAACAAACGCAGAAGAGTCGGTGGTGTGCTTCTAGCACTGACCACCATGGCTGCGGCGTAGCTCATGGAGTCGGCACTGGTGGCCATGAACAGCACCACAAGTACCAGTCCGACTGGAATCAGCAGCCAGGACAGGGGAAGCTGGCCGAGAATCGCCAACAGTGCGCCCGACTCACCGCTGGCTGTGAGCGGGCCGCTGATGGAGCCAGGGTTGGCGAGTTCCAGCTGCATGCCAGAACCGCCGAGCAATGTGAACCAGATGTTGGTCACGATCGGGCAGAGGATGGCCACTGCCAGCACCAGCTCGCGCAGAGTGCGGCCGCGGCTTACCCCTGCTGTAAACAGACCCATCAGCGGTGCATAGCCGAGGAACCAGCCCCAATAGAACACGGTCCAGCCATTGACCCAGTTGCCTGGACTGCTGTTGGGAGCAAGCGCCATGCGCGGCAGGTTGGTGAGATAAAGCCCGAATGCGCTGATGAAGTGCTGAATCAGCCATAGGCCTGGGCCCAGCAGCAGCAACGCGGCGGCAAGACCAAGGGTCAGCCAGACGTTCAGCTCAGACAGCCACTTGATGCCTCGCTGGATTCCACTCACGGTGGAAGTGGCAAACACAGCAGTGAGCAAGATGACCACCAGAGACTGGAGCCCGGCGCTGTCGGTGAAAGCAGGCAGCATTCCTGCGGCGTTGCTCAATTGAAGAGAGAGGAACCCCAGCGGTCCCACGGTTCCCGCGATGGCCGCCACCACGGAGAGGCCATCCGCGAGGTCTCCCAGAGGACCTTCCACCCAGCGGCTGGGAAGGATGCCCACCAGCAGCGTGCGTGGTCGCAGAGGCTCGCCTCGTTGCTCCTGGATCGAGAGAGTGATCGTTACCGTTGTTGCCACCAGAGCCCAGGCCAGGAATCCCCAGTGCAGGAAGCTCACGGCTAATGATGGATCAACCGCCGCTGCGGTCGATCCATCAACTCCGACGAAATAGGGCGCTGGATCGCGGAAGTGGAACAACGGTTCCGCTGCCGACCAGAACACCCCCCCGCCGGCCAGCAGCGTGCAAATCAGCACGGCACACCAGTCGAAGAATTTCAGGCTCGGTTTCGCTTCAGCTCCTCCCAGGCGCAAGCTGCCGATCGGGCTGATGGCCAGCACGATGGCGATCACAAACAGCAGCAGCACCATCCACTGCCAGAGGCCGCCGAGAGCGTTGCTCACAATGGCCTTACCTGAGCTGGTGAAATGCTGCGCCAGTTTGAGGTCAACGGCTGCGACCACCAGAAAGACCAGCAACGGGCCCGCACCTATCCACAGGGGCTTGCGTTGCCACCATGTGCTGGTTTCATTCGCGCCGTCCTGGCGGGTTAATGGGTCGGGCAAGGGAGATGTCTGGGTGAGAGGGGCTCTAGGCGCTGACGGCTTCCCGCTGGTGACTCCAGCAGGAAAGATCTACAGCAGGGGTTTCACCGCTGGCCAGTCGTGCCAGCGAGTCGCCGATCAGGGGCGCAAATTTGAAGGCTTGTCCTGAGCCACCGGCAAACAGGCTCAGCTTGGGGCTCAGACGGTCCAGCACGAAATTGACATCGCTGGCCATTGAATAGGGACTGATCACTGTTTCGACCCGTTCCTGGACGCCTTCGACTTCGTTGAACAGGAATGTATCGAGAAGTTCGACCAGTCTTGCCGGTGGCTCGGTGGCCATGGCATTCGGTTCTGCGACACGCAGCTCCCTGGGTGCCCAGTCGATTCCAGCCTTGATGCGTGGCCGGCCGTCGCTGGTGTGGCTGAGCACCGGGAAGCCGTAATACAGGCCACCGTCATCGCCGCGTTCTTTCTGGAAGCAGAACCATTGCGGATAACGATCCGCCAATGCAGGGTCCACGGTGTAATGAGCCCAGAGCATCGGCCATACCTCAAGTTTCGGCGCGAGTCCCAGCGGAGCCAGCATCAGCTGGCTCCAGATGCCACAGGCGACGACCAGCTGTCCGGCGGCGATGTGGTGACCATTCTCCAGCGTGACGCCACCGCCGTCGCCATCCAGGTTCGCCACCGGACAGTGTTCGACCAGTTGATGGCCGGCATGACGGGCCGTGCTGATCCAGTGAGCAACCACCTTGTCGCTGCGCACTGCTCCAGCGGTGGGCTCAAACAGTCCGGTGAACTCGCTTTTCGGATTCAGAGGAAAGCGTGTTGAAATCTGATCGGCATTCAGTGCCTCATAAGGGATTCCCTGTTCGTCCATCACCCGACGGGCCCCAGGGATCGATCCTTCGATCGTTTCCTCATCCCAGCTTTCGCCGTAAAACAGCAAGCCATGGGTTTCGCGCAGCTGTTCTCCTGCGTGGATCTCTTCCTCACGCCAGAGCCTGTTGGCCTCCTGAGCCAGACGGCAGAGCACGGGATCGGAGTACATCTCTCGGAACATCCTGGTTTCGCCGTAACTGCTCGCCTTGGCGTGCGCCAGGGTTTTGGCCTCGAGCAGCAGCACGTCAGTGATGCCCCGACGAGCCAGGGACGCCGCACAGCTGAGACCAGCCATGCCTCCGCCGACAATCACCACCGCGGCGTTGGAAGGAAGAGAAGCTGAGCTCATGCCTCGTCTCCGAAGCTGAGGCCAATCGGATCGGTCTCCCGTTCGGCGGTGACTTCCACGAGAGCGGCTCCAACGGAGAGGCCTTGATCGCGCTGGTTGAGATATTCAGTGGCTCTTTGGCGCACCTCGCTGCGTACGAAGGCGTAGACATCCTCCGCGCCTGCACCTTTCCAGGCGTCGGGTGAGAAGCGCTCGATCGAGTCAGCGATCACGGCACCAGCATTCACCAATGGATCCGGCAGCACACGGATGCCACGGCGACGCAGATCGTCGGCGAGCTGAGTGTTCTGGAACGGAGCATTGGCTGCTGGGACCACGGATTTGACCCTCAGGGCCGAGGCGATTTCAGCATTGATCAGACCTGAGATCGAGCAGGGCAGCAGCAGATCCAGCTTCAGCTCCCACCAGGGGCAGTCCTGAGGCAGAGGAGTGGCACCAGGGAAGCCGGCACGATCTGGACTGAGATCCACAGTGAATACAGTCCAGCCATGCTGAACCAACACGCGAGCCACGGTGCCGCCGACGGCGCCACATCCATGCACGAGAGCGCGACCGGGTTTCGCGTCGGCAAGGGTCGACTCGAGGACGGCTTCAACGGCGCCGAGGGTGCCATGAGCCGTAGCTGCGCTGGCATCAACAGGACTGCCGACGGCTGCCAGCACGTGGGGAGTGAGCTCCGTCAGGCGCTCCATATCCTCCAGGCTGGTATTGAGATCACAGCCGGTGATCATGGCTCCGTCGAGAGATTCCAGAAGCCCAGCGGTAATGCTGATCAGCTCGTCCTTCACCGCCTCCGGCTCGGCGGCGCGCGCCACGATCTTGCCGCCGGCAAAACCGGTGCCATAGAGGTCGTGCTTGTGGGTCATCAGCCCCGCAAGTCGCTGTCCATCGGCAATGCAGGCCTCATCGCTGGGGTAATTGAGCAGACGCAGGCCGCCGTTGGCCGGGCGCCGTGCATCGGTGTTCTCGGCCACCACGAACACCGACAGATGGTCGGAGACATGTTCAGCTAGCACCGAAACGTCCGGCGCGGGGCGGGTTGTTGTTGTCATCAGGCCACTTTCTCCATCATTTGGTGGTGCTCCACGTAGTCCAGGCTCCACTCGGAAGGGGCGTCCGCGATGCGTTGCTCAAGGCGGCGGTAGACCTCGTCCGCAGCAGCGTCTCCAGCAGTGCTGGCAAAGCTGTGTCGGCTCCAGCTGCGGATCGTGGCCATCAGTCCAGCTGCGAAGGCTGCCGTGTCGCCGCTCTCCTCCCAGCGGCGGCGGTAAGGGCACTTGACGTACACCGTGCGCTGATCCACCAGACGTAGACCATTGCGGTAAGGCGCTGAGCTCTGATCCTTCAGCGGCGCCATGAACTCCTCGGGTGACTTGTAGAAGTTCAGTACTGTTCCCTTGCGGTACTGCTCCTCCGAGATCACGCCTTCGTCGGCAAGGCTCTTCCAGATCTGATGCAGCTGTTCGTGCACGTTGCGGGTTTCACCGCCGTTGTGGCCGAGGTAACGCCCCTCTCCATCGCGAGACAGGTTCACCGTCAGCAGACGACCACCCACCTTCAGCTCAGTGCAGCGCAATTCCAGAACGTAAGTCCAGTCCTTGAGCGCTTGCGCCGTGAAACGTTGCAGAGCATCTGCATCACCTGATGCCAGCACGTGGGTATGGGTATTCAGCGGACCTGGCGATTCGCTAAGCCAGTGCATGGCGGTGGCGGAAAAGCCAAAGCTCACCGTGTTGGGACCCACAGATGGCTCATAGAAACTGCGGGCGCTCACCAACACGGTGGGTTTCGGAGTGCGCGGAATCTGCAGTGCCAGGTTTTCAGCCAGGGCAACGTTGTCGTTGCTGGGCAGATCATTGCCGATCAGGGTGAGGTGGGCCTGGGGCTGGTTGGCGTGTAGGCGATCCAGCATCTGATGCCACAGACCCACGGCCGTGCCGCCATCGGCGGCTCCGTAATCGATCAGCACATGGCTGTCAGCGGCAGCAAGTTGGTCAACACAAGTCAGGGCCCAGTCCGAGGCGGCTTCGATGCAAAGCAGAGCGCCTTCAGTCTGTGCGCTGTAACCGGTGGTCATGGCGATGGCCATCGACCTCGTCAGCGACAGATCACACCGTACAGGAACTGTTTGTCAGCACCTCGTCACAATCCGTGCATTCGCGGGTTTCACTGCTGAGAAAGCAGTTGTCGCAGGCGTGGTTCCAGCAAGGTAAATGCACGACCTCGATGACCGTGAGCTTTTTTCTCCTTCAGAGACATTTCCGCGAACGTTCTTTGTGTGCCTTCAACTTCAAAAATCGGGTCATAACCGAAGCCCTGATCTCCCCTCGGTGATCGAGTAATCCTTCCCTTGCATTGACCCTCCACTTCAAGCAGCAGCCTGCCGTCCGGTGCCGCCACACAGAGGGCTGCACAGAACTGGGCTGTGCGGTTGTCCTCAGACTCAAGCGCTTGCAGCAATCGTGCGATCCGTTCTGCATCGCTTGGTGCATAGCGGGCGGAATGAACACCCGGTGCTCCATCCAGAGCATCCACGCTTAGACCGGAGTCGTCTGCGAGAGCCCACTTCCCGGTTTCTGCAGCCACGGCCAGCGCTTTGATGCGGGCGTTGGCGGTGAAGGTGCTGCCGGTTTCCTCAACGTCCAACCCTTCAGGTTGTGCTTTCACAATCAGCGGTAGTCCGCTGAACAGACCCTCAAATTCCCGCACCTTGCCGGAGTTGCCGCTGGCGATCACCAGGGTTTGCGTCTCCATGCTCAAGCGCTCTCCGCAAAGCTGCGGGCCCAGGCGAGCACGGCCTCAACCCGATAGCTGTCTGGTGCTTCGCAATACAACCGGAGCAGGGGTTCAGTGCCGGAGAAGCGCAGCATCAACCAGTGGCTGGGTCCAAGCCTCAGTTTCACACCGTCCGTCGTGATCACCTCCAACACGGTCTGTCCTGCGACTTCCTTCGGAGGCTGGGTTGCCAGCAGATGCTCCAGGCGTCGGCGGGACTCCATATCGGCCAGACGCAGATCAAGCCTGTCGTAATGACTCGAGCCTCCGCATCGCAGACGCAGAGCCACCATTCGGGCTCCCAGTGGCATGCCTCCCTGAACAAGAGCCTCCAGAACAAGCATGGCGGCGAACAGTGCATCGCGTTCAGGCAGGTGCATGCCGAAGCCGACGCCTCCCGACTCCTCCCCGCCGATCAGAACCTCACCCGCCAACATTTCTGCGGCGATGTACTTGAAGCCCACAGGAAGCTCCAGCACCTCTCGGCCATGGTCCTCCGCCACCAGACGCATCAGGTCGGAGCCACTGACGGTTTTGACAATGGTTCCAGGCAACTGCCTTGCTCCGGCGAGGTGATCAATCAGCAGAGGCATCAATTGCTGGGTGCTGCAGAAACAACCGTGCTCATCGACTGCTGCGATGCGGTCGCCATCACCGTCGAAGACAAGACCTACTGCTGGCTGTCCGTTGCGACTGGAGGTCTGAACCGCTGCGATCAGATCTTGCAAGTGAGCAGCGAGCGGTTCCGGAGGGCAGCCACCGAAGAGAGGATCACGCTGGCTGCGGATCTCGCAAACGAGGCCTTCGGCATCAGTTCCGAGCAAATCAGACACACAACCTGCCGCAGAGCCATGCATCGGGTCCACGATCACCCGCAGGCCCATGGCCTTCAGCCCCGAGCTGATGGCGCCCAGATTCAGCTTGGTTCGCAAACCCGCAAGGTGTTCGCTGCGGGCGTCAAAGCGTGGCAGCTCCCCGGCAACCGGCGCGTTGATGCTGCCTGCAGCCAATCGCCGCTCCACCGCGGCAGTGAACGTGCCGTCCACGGATCCGCCGAACGGTCCTTTGATCTTCAAACCCAACCATTCGGGCGGGTTATGGCTGGCCGTGATCACAAGGGCTCCCAGCGCCCGGCGCTGCACCACGGTCCAGCTGCATGCCGGTGTGGGAACAGCGGTGCTTGTGAGTAGGGGTTCCAAGCCAGCTCCGCGCACGGAAGAAGCAATCGCCTCCGCGAGTTCCGGTGCCAGGAAACGGCGGTCGTAGCCGATCACCACCGTTTTGCTGTTGAGCTGATCTGATGCTTGATGGGCGAGTTCTTGGGCCGCCGCCGCCGCCACCGGCAGCAACCGCTCCACGGTGATGTCCACCCCGAGGATTCCCCGCCATCCGTCAGTGCCGAAACGGATCGAAGCTGCGCTCAGAGGGAGGGGAGCTGACGCCATGGCATGCCTGCAGTCCATCTGGATTTAGCAGTTGGCCGCCTTAACCTCGGGCTATGGGTGACACCCCTTCTGTTGACAAGCCACTCACCGACCGACTGCTGCGCAGCTGGTCCCGCTGCCGGCGCCGGGCCTGGCTGGATCGCCATGGGGATCAGGGCAAGAGGGTTTACACCGCTCATCGCACTCTCCAGCTTGATGATCAGCAACGCAGTTTTGTTGCCTTGCTGCCGCACAAGCCCGGACATGGGCTCGCCGCCTGCGACCGCGGTGAAGTCGGTGTGGTGGGACTGAGGCTGCGTGGACGCACCGCGGAGGGATACCGCATCGAGGCGCATCCAGCTCTGCTGCAGCGCCAGCCCGGTCGCAGTCGCTGGGGTGATTACATCTATCGACCTGTCTTGGCCAGGCAGGGGCGACGACTCACCAGGGAGCATCGACTTCAGTTGGCGTTGTCAGCCCGTCTGCTCGAACTGTTTCAGGACGCTCCTGTCAAGGACGGGCTGGCTCTGGCGGGAGCAGGCCGCTACCTCGAGAAGGACACTGTTGCTCTTGGTGAATCCCTTCAGCGACAGCTGGATGAGGCGCTGCGCAAATTGGCATCTGATCTGGAGCGGACCGACCCACCTCCGCTCGCCTCAGACCGGCGTAAGTGCTCGTTGTGCAGCTGGCGAGGTGTATGCAACGCCGAGGCCCGTCGAGTTGGACATCTCAGTGAGGTCAGCGGTATTGGCGCCAAGCGGCGGGAGATGCTTCTCGAGCTGGGGATTGATGGCCTGAACGCACTTGCTGATGCTGATCCCCATCATCTGGCGGAGCAGCTGCAGCGATTTGGAGAGCAGCATGGAGCTGTGGCGGCTCCCCTCGTGGCTCAGGCGCGAGCCCAGCGGGATGGGCAGGCGCAGGCGCTGGCCGATTCCCTGGCTTTGCCGGAACTGATGAATGCGCCTGGGGTGCTGCTCTATGACATCGAATCAGACCCGGATGCCCGTGATGACTTTCTGCATGGATTTGTCTGTCTCCCCCGGGATCCCGACGGCCGCTGGGCTCTTGAGCGGGCCAGTTATCACCCTCTGCTGATGCTGCAGGAGCATGGTGAGGGGCGTTGCTGGCAACGTATTAAGCGATTCCTGAATCGTTATGAGGGCTGGCCCGTTCTCCACTACGGCGAGACGGAGTCACTGGCTTTGTGCAAGATGGCTGAACGTCAGGGCGTCAGCGATTTGGATCGGCAGGCACTGCGCTGCCGGCTGGTCGATGTGCATGCCCGGTTGCGCAGTCACTGGCGACTTCCCCTCAGTAGTTATGGGTTGAAGAAAGTGGCTGATTGGCTTGGATTCAGCTGGAGTCAGGCTGGGGTGGATGGTGCAAGGGCGCTGCTCTGGTGGAGGCAGTGGCGTGGCACCGGACCGCAAGACCGTGGGCATGTCCAGGCACTGCGCTGGATCTTCACGTACAACCGTGATGACGGTTTGGCCACCTGGGCGGTGGCTGCATGGATGCTGACAGCCGACAATCGCTCTCAACCTCGAGCGGGCGGGTCGCAGAAGGCACTAGGTCGTGCGATGGAGACCTCGACATCACTGTCTCCCACTTGCAGTGTTTCCGCGTCGAGTGCCTGACGTCTCACCAGGGCGAGGCCAAAACTGCTCCCGGTTGCCTTGTCTGTGGACACGCTGGTGATGATCCCGGCACGCGAGTCATTCAGCGTGAGCTGATCGCCGCTTTCAAGGTCCTTTTGAATTTCAGAGGTGCTTTGCCAGCAACGCAGCTGCTGTTTCACACCTCCGCGGGAAGCCAGCTTGGCCACGGTTTCCTGTCCGAGATAACAGCCTTTGTTCAGCTCGACCCAATCGGATAAACCAAGTTCAAAGGGATTGGTGTCACCGGTGAGCTCCTGATCTCCCAGCGGCCAGCCCTGTTTGTTCCTCCAGCATTCCAGATCTGTGGCGTTGCAGGCTGTGAGATCTGCCCAGGAGCTCGGTGGCTCGTTGCCTTCATTCAGCCAGATCACCTGGGTGAAGTCGGGCGCCTTTCCAGCTTCCAGCCGTTGCATCCGGCGCTGCTGGCGCTGCTCTCCCAGCTTCACTTGGTCTGCGGGAAAGATCACCCGATCAAACCCGCCAGCGACGCTGTTGCTGTCTCCGTTGAGCACGAGCACATCGGCGCCAGCCGAATCCAGGCGAATTTCAAGCAGGGCCTGCACGCGGCCTGTGGCATTGAGCCAACAGGCCTGGATCAGATCGCCGTGGGCACATCCATCCACCCTGGCGCTGGTCTGGCCATGCAGAAAGCTGCTGCATCCTTGGCCCTCAAGACGGATGAGGGGGAATCGCGCATCCCAGATCAATGCTGTTGCGTCCCGATCCCTACTCATCACTGTTCAAGCTCCTTGGCTCTGGCTGCCACCTCGCTCAATCGAAACAGGCTGACCAGTTCCAGGCCCGCTTCATCCATGGCCTCCTGGCCACCTTCTTCACGATCCACGATGGTGACCACGCGCCGAACGGCATATCCGGCTTCTTTCAGCTGGTTAACAGCCTGGATCGAGGACCCACCGGTCGTGACGACGTCCTCCAGCACCGTCACGAGGGCACCTGATGCAGGCAATGGACCTTCCAGCCAGGCACCGGTGCCATGGCCTTTGGCCTGTTTGCGCACAATCAGTGCATTCAGACCACGGCCCTGCTGCGCCGCCGCCATGGCAACCCCGCTCACCAGGGGATCGGCCCCAAGCGTGAGCCCTCCAACGGCCGCGGCATCGTTGTCCACCAGGGCCAGCATCGCGGGACTGAGCAGTGCCAGGCCGCTGCCACTGAGGGCCACCGGTTTGCAATTCACATAGTGTTCGCTGCTTCGACCCGATGCGAGGGTGAACTGCCCGTGCCGATAAGCCTCCCGGGCCAGTCGGTCCAGCAGGACCTGGCGATCCATGGATGGGTCG
Organism: Synechococcus sp. AG-673-F03; assembly: GCA_003211205.1. GTDB lineage: Bacteria > Cyanobacteriota > Cyanobacteriia > PCC-6307 > Cyanobiaceae > Synechococcus_C. The sequence continues at coordinate 80,073 of QCTJ01000001.1, read as the reverse complement.
GAATTGACGGGCATGGGGCTGGTGCTTCGCGGATCCTCTGCATAGTTTGCGCTCAGTGGTGCCTCCTCCCTTGGACAGGCTTCGATTCAGAACTTTGCTTCTGCTTCTGTCACTGAGTTCGTTTCAGATAGCTGCAGTGGCTAGACCGGTGGTCTGCTCCACCACATTGGAGGCTCCTTCGACTGCCATCTCTGCAGGAGATGTGACTCCATCACCGGTTGAGGTCACCCGTTGCGGGCCGGTGCAGAGCACTTCAGCCTTGATGGAAGAGCGCTTTTACAGCTGGACAGCTCCTTATGCCAGCGGTGTGGATCTCCTGCACCAGGTCACGGACCTGCTATGCATTGCTGTTGCCGGGCCTCAGGGCAACCGCTTCATGGGATTCGGTTTCCCTGATCAGACGATTATTTGGGACGGGACTGCTGTCGAGAACACCTACACGATGCTGCTTGAGGATCAGAGTGATCCGATTCCCTGGCGCACGGTTGATATTCCCAACGGCTTCAGTGGAAGCCTTGCTGAAGACATTGGCAGCCCATCCCCTGATCTCATTCAGGACGAGGATGCCTTTCAGCCGGTACGTGCCATGTGGTATACCCACGGATTAGGGGGGTCTAGCAATCTGGTGAATGCAGCGAACTCATAATTCGCCTAAGGCGGGTTCGATCCCCGCGACCCCCATCGTTTGGTTCCAATGCGCACCCTGCTGCTGATCGCGCTGCTGGTTCTTCCGGCTCTGTTTTCAGCTGCTGAGGTGGCTCTCCTGCGGCTCAGGCCAAGTCAGGTGCAGGCTCTCAGCGAGGAGGGCCGCCCTGGTGCCCAGTCGGTGCAGCGACTGCAGCGGCATCTGCGCATTGCTCTGCTGATGACACAGTTCGGGGCTTGCCTGTCGCTGGTAGCCCTGGGCTGGATCGGTCGTGGATTCGGTCATCGCTGGTGGCCCTTGGAGGTGCCCGCTGGCCGCTGGTGGGATCTCGCCTGGTTTTTGCTTCTGGTCGTGCTGGCCACCCTGGTTGCCGGCTTGCTTCCACGGGCCTGGGTGCTCAGCCGTCCCGAGTTTGCTGCCTTGCAGCTTGGACCTGTGCTCGAGGGCGCGATCCGGGTGCTGAGTCCACTGTTGTCGGCACTCGACAGCCTGGCTTCGCTGTTGCTGCGATTCGTAGGGCTCACCCAGCGCTGGGATGCACCAGTTCCTGCCCTCACGGCCGGCGAGCTGGAGACCCTGATCGAGAGTGGCGCGGTGACGGGTCTCAAACCCGATGAACGCAACATCCTCGAGGGTGTGTTCGCTCTGCACGACACTCAAGTCCGTGAGGTGATGGTGCCGCGATCCGGCATGGTCACCCTCCCCGTTGAGGTGCGTTTCGCGGAGCTGATGGAGGCGGTGCATCGCACCCGCCATGCGCGCTTCCCCGTGATCGGTCAGTCGTTGGATGATGTGAGGGGAGTTCTTGATCTGCGGCGTCTTGCCGAGCCGATCGCTCGAGGGGAGCTGCGCGAAGACTCCTGGCTTGAGCCATACCTGATGCCTGCGCAGACGGTGCCGGAAACCAGCAACCTTGCTGATCTGCTGGCCATCATCCGCTCGGGTAACCCGCTGCTGCTGGTGGTCGATGAACATGGAGGAACGGAGGGCCTGGTGACCGCAGCAGACCTCACCGGAGAAATCGTTGGCGATGAACCTGACGATGAAACCGATGAACCAGACCTGGTGCCGATGGAGGGCCAGACGGGAACCTGGCTTGTTGCCGGAGATCTGGAGATTGTTGAGCTGAATCGCCAGCTGCAGCTGGATCTCCCGGAAGCGAGTGACCATCACACCTTGGCTGGCTTCCTGCTGGAACGGCTCCAGCACATCCCTTCACCGGGCGAAGCATTGCGCCATCACAACATCCAGTTCGAGATTGTTGCCATGGCTGGCCCCCGCATTGTGAGGGTGCTTTTGGTCCTCATTGAGGAGCCGGATTCGCCGATTGACCCCGACAATCCGGACCAGGGATTGATGTAATTCACTCCCCATTGCACTGATCACCGATAATCAGCCGGTTCGTGCAGTCCCACTGATGACCGACGCCATGGTTCCGGTGAAGGTCGGCGTGATCGGGATCGGCAACATGGGTTGGCATCACGCGCGCGTGCTCAGCCTGCTCAAGGACGCGGATCTGGTTGGTGTAGCCGACCTTGACGCTCAACGTGGGGCTCTGGCCACCGAGCAGTTTGGATGTCGCTGGTTCTCTGATTACCGCACCATGCTCGAGGAGGTTGAGGCGGTCTGTATCGCGGTGCCAACCCTCCTGCATCACTCCGTCGGTCTGGCTTGCCTTGAGGCGGGTTCCCACGTGCTAATTGAGAAGCCGATCGCAGCCAGTCAGGAGGAGGCCGCTGCCCTGATTGATGCCGCCAGCCGAGTGGGCCGCTTGCTTCAGGTGGGCCATATCGAACGCTTCAATCCCGCCTTCCGTGAGCTCACCAAGGTGGTGGCCAACGAAGAGGTGGTGGTGCTCGAAGCCCGGCGTCACAGCCCCCATGCCGATCGGGCCAACGATGTGTCCGTGGTGCTTGATTTGATGATTCACGATCTGGATCTGGTGCTGGAGCTGGCCAGTTCCTCGGTGGTGCAACTGGCGGCGGCGGGTGGTCGCAGCTCGGACGGCCCGATCGATTACGTGAACGCCACGCTCGGCTTTGAAAACGGCGTGGTGGCCAGTCTCACGGCCAGCAAGATGAGTCATCGCAAGATCCGGACGCTCAGTGCGCATTGCCGGGCCAGTCTTGTTGAAACCGACTTTCTCAATCACAACCTGCACATCCACCGCCGAGCCCACGAGTGGTACTCCGCGGATCACGGAGAGTTGCTCTATCGCAACGACGGCTTCATTGAGGAGGTGAGCACCACCTCGATCGAGCCTCTGTATGCCGAGCTCGAACACTTTCTGCAATGTGTTCGCGGACGGGAGACTCCAGCAGTCGATGGTCAGCAGGCTTCGAGAGCCCTGCGTCTGGCTGATCTGATTGAACAGGCTGTGGAGCAGCCCGGCGTTGGTGTTCCGATCGAGACTCCCATCTGATCGGGATCAGCGCAGTCCTTCCTGATCCGCGAGTTCCCTTAGGGCTTCGATCTGCCACTGCCTGCATTCGGCAGGAGATGACCGGTAGAACTGATCCCAGGCAGCGGCTTTGTGCTGGGCATAGTCCACGGTGTTCTGCTCCGGATGACGATTCCTCCAGCCCACTCTCACGGCGTGGCCGATGACCACATCAAGAGCGATGTCGTCGTCGAAGCGCATGTCAGGATTGGTGGTAGCAAAGGCCATCAGCGAGAGCAGGCTTTCAGTGCAGAGCTGCCGATATTCCGGGGCTCCAATGCGACTGAGCAGATGCTCCACTTGAATGGCGAAGTTGCGTTCGCCCGGGGTTTTTTCGCGAACCAGCGCGCTGGTCAGACGGTTGCGGCGCTCCAGTTTGTCGCCGATCACAAGCCCACGGCAGTGGTGCAGCAGTGACCAGATCCCTGCATAAAACTCTTTGGGCACCTGCTGCAGTGAGCCCAGGCGGATCCGGTGTTGCAGCCAGTCGCTACCGCTGGGGCTTTCATCCAGGGGTTCGGGGATGTTCCATTGCACCTTGCCGCTCAGGTGCAACTGTTCCCGACGTTGCAGGGCGGCTCTGGCATGGTCAACATCGGCCAGCACCGTGCGCAGGCGCAGGCTGATGCGGTGAGGAGGTTCATCGCACAGGGCCTCAAAGGCTTCGTCCTGACTGCACTGTTGCTCGGCGGCCAGCTCTGACGTCAGCAGTAGCAGCAGCTGCCCGAGCTGGAAGGTCAGAGAGCCTCGGATCATGCCCGGTTCGCGCCTGGCGATCCCGTCCAGTGCCAACAACAACTCCTGCTGGAGCATTCGTTCGCGTCCGTCACTGCCGCAGGTGCGGTCGATCAGTGCTGCGATCGATTGGCTGGAGACAGGACTGGTCAGCCGGGAGTCGCTGCTGTAGTTGCGGCCGATCACGACCTGTTTCTGGCGGCTCAGCAGGTCCGTGAGTGCATCTTCCAGCTGAGGATGAACCAGACCCATGGCCCCGGCGCAGCGCCTGGCCACGTTCCAGTCCTCCTGGCTGAGGCCGCGGCGATAGATCTCCTGCAGCAGGGTGGACAGCTCAACTGGAGTGCCCTTGGGTCCGCTGAGGATGGCCTGCTGACCAAGTCGTTGCGTCAACAGCTCCAGAACTTCCGATTGCTCCCGTAGCGAATGGCTGCTCCACAGCCTCTGGCGTAGCCCTTCCAGGGGAATGTCATCCAGTTCCTGCTCCTCGGCTGCTGTGAGGTCACTCAGGTCTGTAGAGGCCTGCAGCAGTTCAGCTGCTTGTTCTGGCTTGTGAGGCTCTGTCATGTCCTCTCGCTCATCCGGGATTATTAACCATTGGGCTTTGCTAGCCAGGGTCTGAAGATCAGCGAAATCCACAGCAACGTCTTCGACGCTCCCGCTTTGCAGGCGTTGGGTGAGTTCCAGCAGAAGCGTTTCGTGTCTTTCCAGCAGAGCGGCTTGCACGGGGATCAGCAGCAGGGGTGCTCCCTGGCCCTGCCAATGCCGTTGGAGCAGATGCAGCTCGTTGACGATGCTTTCGACCAGCTGTTGCGGGTCATGGCTGAGAAAGAACGTGCCCTCCTCCAGCACTGCCGGCAGAAAAGCCAGTTGTTGTTCGCCTTGGCGATAGAGGCGAGCCGTCACCGCCGTCTCCGGTCGCAGGGGTGGGTGGCCGCTGAGACCAAGGGCGTCGTCGGCGCCAACCTTGCCTAATCGTTCCCGTAGAGCCTCAGATGCCAGCACCGGTAGGTCAGCTGCTTCAGGGTCACTGACCGGCAACCCGAGCTTCTGCAGTTGTCGCGCAACGGCATCAGTTGCGGGAACCAGCGACACCAACACTGTGTCGGCCCCCAGCGTGGCGGGCAGTCGCCGTCCGCAGGGGTCAAGATCCTCCGCCTTGATCAGTCCATCCAGCAGCATCTCTCCAATCCAGGCGAGGCTCTGGGTCCAGAGCAACGGCACGTTCTCGTTGGCGATGCGACGCTGACTCCCGGGTGCACGCCGTTCCAGCTCCAGTTGTTCAGCGGGCACGAGGTAGAGCTCCGGGAACAGTCGTTCTCCATCACGTTCCACCTGCAGTGCCTGCAGACGTTCGCGCCAGAGGTTGGCCTCATCCCAGCGCTGCTCGAAGCAGGCAGTGACCAATTCGTAGGCGAGGAACAGTGGCCATTCCGATTCGATTCCTTCAAAAGTGGCCAGTTCTTCACGCTCGTAGTGCAGCCGGGTGATGTCTTCCACCACCGTTTGATGACCATCCCTGCGAAAGCGTTTGTAGCCATAGGGACCTCCCAGCTCGCGCCTGATCCGCCTATTGGTGCGCTCCACCAGCGCCCGATCCTCCACCGCCCAGGCGGGGTAGCCGATCACCGAGAGGCAGGCGCTGTCGACTTCTTTGCTGGCTGACTCCCGCGGCAACAGTCCCGTCAGGGCTCGCCTTAGGCGCACTACAGCACCGTGGGGAATCAGCACCTGCATGCTCCCGTCTCCGTGGGACGCGCAGAGGTCAACTCCGTCCAGTGCTTCCAGTGCGGCTTTGGCCATGCCGATCGAACTGGCGTTGCGTTCGGGCAGGCCGTGATTGCCCTTGTCGCCCCGCTCCCAGATCCCGTAATCGGCAACGCGGTAGGCCCTGGCCACGTAGTACACCAGGTTTTGGATAAAGGAGGCTTCGTGGCGGTTATGGATGACCGCCAGACCGCTGGAGCTCAGTTGGGCCAGCTGCAACAGAAATAGTGATGTGGCATCCAGCTGCAGATGCCCCCATCCATCATCAGGAACGACCGGGGATCCGCTGGCACTGTCGTATTTCGCATGCAGAGCATCCAGCGGATCGAGGCTGCTTTTAAAGCGCTCCACTTTTTTGGCCTGACGCATCATGGCGTTCAGCACTCCGCGCATCAGGTCGATGACGCGCTGTTCAAGCTCCCAGCAACGTTGAGAGCTCCCTTGTTGGCGCCGGTGGGCAATCGCCAGACCCCAGACGCACTGGATTGAATAAATGCAGTCGCGAACCCAGGCGTCACCGTAATTGCCATGCACGGTGTGGGCCGTGCTGGCAGGCAGCAGCCCACTGATCGGGTTCTGTCGCTGCAGCACCACCCGCTCGATGGAGCGGTCGAGCTGTTTCAGTCGTTGCGCCCGCAGCTGATCCTCTTCACGGGTCGGGTGCGGCATAACCATGGTGGTTAACGCGACCGGATCTAGATTCTCTCGTGCAGCGGACACGCGGATGGAAGCACTGACAACGGGTCCGCGCGATCAACGTCGTTGCCATGTGCTTGATATCCCCGTTGATGTCTGCAGGGATGTCACTTCCGCAGCCATCGGCCTGCATGCGGAGGGTGGAGGTCAGATCGTCACGCTGAATGCAGAGATGACGATGCTTGCGCGCCGCAATATCGATCTGGGTGCAGTGATCCGCGCCGCGGATCTTGTCGTTCCTGATGGGGCAGGGGTGGTCTGGGCTCTCGCTCGCCAGGGCATCAAGGTGAAACGCAGTCCAGGAATCGAGCTGGCCTGGTCGTTGCTCAACTACGCCGAAGCCCATGGGTGGCGCGTCGCACTGGTTGGGGCGTCGCCTGAAGTGATGGACAGGCTGTGTGCCCGCCTTGCTCAGCAGAGTCCAGAACTGCAGCTGGTCTTCGCAGAGCACGGATATCAGGACGCCAGCGCCTGGCCGGAGTTTGAAACAAGGTTGCGCCGACTCAGCCCTGATCTGGTGCTTGTGGCACTTGGGGTGCCCCTGCAGGAGATCTGGATTCAGAGAATGCGTAACCAGTTGCCAGGCCTTTGGATGGGAGTCGGCGGCAGCTTCGATGTCTGGTCAGGTTTGAAGCAACGTGCCCCGGGCTGGACCAGTCGTTTGCAGCTGGAGTGGCTTTACAGACTGTTGCAGGATCCAAGCCGCTGGAAGCGCTATCTCGCCCTGCCTCAATTCGCCTGGTCGGTTCTGACTGGCGGCAAGCGACAGCGCTGAACGTTTCAGCGGAAACCGACAGAGGCCTGCCAGACGAAGGCCAGCAACAGGAAAAACAGAGGAATGATCGGGAGGATGTCGATCAGCGGACCGAAAGCCTGATAGGCCTCTGGAAGTTGGGCCAGCAGATCAAGTGAGAAAGCAGCCATCCCGGCGGAAAACGGTCAATGAGCGGACGCTACCACGTGTGATGAGCCGGGGAGTCCTCTTCCCAGGGAGCGAAATCCTCTGAAAAACAGCCGTCCTTGATCGCCTGGCCCATGGCGGTGGTGAAGCGGATCAGATGCGTGAGGTTGTGCAGGCTGAGCAGGGTGAGCCCCAGCAGCTCATCACTGCGGATCAGATGGTGCAGATAGGAGCGGCTGTGTTGACGGCAGGCCTGACAGGGGCAGCTCGGGTCCAGCGGCGTGTGGTCGTGGCGGAAACGGGCGTTGCGCAGATTCCAGCGTTCGCCACTTACCAGGGCTGTGCCGTGCCGGCCAAGCCGTGTCGGCAAGACGCAGTCGAACAGATCGATGCCGTTGGCGACGGCAATGCTCATTTCCCTCAGCGTTCCGATCCCCATCAGATAACGAGGTCGATCATTCGGCAGCAGGGGAGTGACCTGGCGCACGATCCGATGCATGTCGTCCACCGGCTCTCCCACGCTGACTCCGCCGATGGCAATTCCCGGCAGATCGAAGCCGGCGACCGCCCTGGCGCTGGCATCGCGCAGGTGTGGGAAACATCCTCCTTGCACAATGCCGAACAGGGCCTGGTCGGGCTTCTGATGGGCGCTCACGCAGCGCTCCAGCCAGGCATGGGTTCGACGACTGGCCTCCTTCACATCGTTCTCGGTTGCCGGATAGGGGGGGCATTGATCGAAGGCCATGGCCACGTCCGCCCCGAGTGCCATCTGAATTTCCATCGATCGCTCCGGGGTGAGCAGGATGCGGCTGCCGTTGCGTGGATTGCGGAAATCCACGCCTTGGTCATCGATGCGATTGAGATCGCCAAGACTGAAGACCTGAAATCCACCGGAATCGGTCAGCATCGGTCCGTTCCAGCCCATGAACCGATGCAGTCCGCCTGCGGCTTCCACAACCGCCTCGCCCGGTTGCAGATGCAGGTGGTAAGTGTTCGACAACACCATCTGGGCACCGGTGGTTGCCAACTGGTCCGTGCTGACCCCCTTCACGGTGGCCAGGGTCCCCACCGGCATGAACCGCGGCGTATCGACAACCCCATGCGGGGTTGAGAAGGTTGCACAGCGCGCTTCCGTGCGCGAACAGTGAGCGTTGATCTTGAAGTCGAACACTCGCACCTCCGCCCGACCTCTGACCCTACGGTGAGTGAACTCCGTGATCTGCGCTGCTCTGCGGTCTGCCTCTCCCCCTTGGTTGCGTGATCTGGCCGGTGCCTGGGTGTTTTATTCAGTGCTCCCCGGCTGGCCATGGCCCGAACCCCGTTTTGAGCGCATTGCCCGTTTTGCTCCCTGGATCGGAGCCGTGATCGGTGGGCTGGTGGCAGTCCTCTGGCTGCTGCTCAGTGCTCTGAACTGGCCACCTGTGGCGATTGCCCCTGCGGGACTGGCTCTTGGTCTCTGGCTCACAGGTGGACTCCATCTAGATGGACTGATGGACACGGCCGACGGTTTGGCTGCAGGGAGCAGTCGTTGTCTCGAGGCCATGGATGACAGCCGTGTCGGGGCCAGTGGGGTTCAAGCAGCGTTCATCGTGCTGCTGCTTCAGTTTTCAGCGCTGGTTCAACTGGGTGGGTTCGCTCCGGCGGCCTTGGTGGTCTCCGCGATTTTCGCGAGGGTCTCGCCGCTGTGGGCCATGGGCCGCTTCTGTTATCTGCGCCAGCAGCACACGGGGACTGCCGCTTTCCATCGCAGTAACTGGTGTGGTTGGCGTGAAGGCAACCCGACCCTGTTGCTGTTGCTTGCCACAGGCCTGATGGTGGGGGGGGTAGAGCCTCGGCTACTCATCGCGTGGGCGGCTGTTGCGTTGCTTGGGACCTCTGCGGCTCTGTTCCCGGCTGAGTGGTTGGGCCGGCGTCTGGGAGGGCATACCGGTGATAGCTATGGCGCCACGTTGATGATTTGCGAAACGCTCACGTTGCTGGGTTTTGCGTTGCTTGTTCCTGCTCTGTTGCCGGCAGCTTGAGCAGAAAGGCATTGCCCTGCGCAGGTAGGCCTGCATCCAGCGTCTTGGGTTCGGTGTGGAGGTTCAGTGAGCCACCGCGGTTTTCCGCCAGGCGACGGGCCAGCGCAAGACCCAGCCCAGAGCCTGGGCGATCGGTGCTGCTGCTGCCACGTTCTCCTTGCTGGAAAATGAGCTCATGCTCCGTGGCGGGAATGCTGGGTCCTGCGTCCCAGACGCAGATTGCATGGTTCAGAAGCTTCAGGCCCAGTGCGCAGCCTGGCGGGCTGTAACGGAAGGCGTTTTCCAGCAGGTTGGCCACGATTTCAGCCATCACGGCATCGGCGGCCGGGCGAGCGGCCCGGGTCCAGGCAGTCCAATCATCAGGGCCATGCCAGGGCCTGTTTTGCAGGGTTGCTGTGGCAGAAGCCCTCTGGATCAGAGGATTAAGCAGGTCAGCCACGGTCAGATCAGGAGCATCGACGGGAACAGGTGGCAGCAGCAGAGGTGTGGACGCATCCGACTCCAACCTGAGCTCGCCCTGGCCGATCCGGTCCAGGGACTGGAGATAACGATTCAGTTGATCCTGTTCCTGAATCAGGCTTTCCACCAATGAGCGCTGCTGGTCGTCTGGGCCGATGCGACGCAGCAGAAGCTGGGCGTAAGTGCGCAGAGCTGTTAAAGGGTTGCGCAGCTGATGCACCACCAGGTTCAGTTGCTGGCGTTGCTCGTCAAGCTGGTGATGAAGCTTGCGGCGATCTTGTTCCAGACCGAGAATGCAAGCGAGCGTTTCCGCGCAGATCTGCAGGCGAGGGTCATGGTCGACGGGCCTGCCTGGCAGCGGTTGTTGCTCGGCACGCAGCACGCCCAGGAGCATGTTCTCATGGCGTAAGGGATACCAGCGACGTTCCTGGGCCACGCTGCGCAGGCTGGGGTCTTCGGCAATGGCTGGTGGCAGTGCTGAGTCGAGAGGCCACTGAGCCACAAGCGTCAGGGTCGGTGTGGAGCCCTGTTCCCGATCGGTGACGTACAGGGCAAGACGCGCCATGGCTGTCTCAACCGCAAGAGACCGCAGCTGCTGCTGAGCCAGCTCTAGGAACCGATCGGACAGTTGCATCAGCCGAACTGCATCACGGAATACAGACGGTCGTGCTGTACAGCATTTGGACTGCTTGCCAAATTAGGAAAAAGTCTTAAGATCGGAGATGCGACCGATAGCATGGTCCGTGGGAGGCCGCGCTACTTCGTTGCTCCGATTGAGGTTGCACTTTTCGTGCCACCAAGGTTACAGCAGAGGTTGATGATTCTTTGTTGACGTCGACACTCGTCGTTGCGAGCAATGGAGTGTGTCTTATTGCGAGCCGGCCTTCCCCGGATTTCCGCAGTCCGAACGCTGATGACCTGAATTCTTTCCTTGCTGAACGATCAGGGCATTGCTCAACCAACGGCCCAGCCCAACAGCTCCCTTCAGTCCACCTCTCAGCTCCCGTCTGCGGGAGGCAACCTTATGTCTAAGAAGCGCAAGCGGATTAGCCGCCGCCGTCTTGCCGGTCAGCGTGTTCTGGCCCACGTGGCCACGTTCCATCTTGAAACCGGTGAACACAAGCCCGTGACAGCGGCCCGCCGCTTCATCGCCGAAGGCTGTCTTGTACCTCCAGCGTTGTTGAATGTGCGTCGCAATGAGCACACCACCGACCGCTTCTTCTGGGGTGAAAAGGGTTTGTTCAGTGCCCAGTATGCGGAGGAGAATCACTTTCTCTTCCCTTCGCTGCGCACCATCGTCGACCGCGTTGGTGAAGAGGTGATCTTTGAAGGCCTGGAGCTTTCTTCCGACGATTGGGAGGAGATGGAAGAGTACGAATACGCCTTCGTTTGAATCAGGCGAGATGTTGTTCTGGCTGGGTTATTTCAGCCAGGACGCGATCGATTCAGCCATGGCTTCCTGAGCTTCCAGTGGAATGGTGTGTCCACCGGCGAAGGTTTTCAGGTTGCATTCACTGGATCCCGGTTTCAGGAGTTCAAGCAGCCGCTCTGCTGCCGCAACTGGTACAACGTCGTCATTCCGACCGTGTAGCAGCAGCACAGGTGGGCGGGTCGATGGAGGTTCCCATCCCGGATGGGGGTAGCCACTGCAGCTGATCACTCCTGCCAGTGGCAGGTTGCAACCCACGTGGAGGGCCATGGCCCCTCCCTGGGAGAACCCGATCAGAACCGTTTTAGAGAGGGGAATGGTCTCCAGGTCGAGTGCTTCGATGCGATGGCGCAACTGTTGCGTGGCTGATGGCACGGCCTCCCAGTCAGAGGGGAACAGTCCATACCACTGGCGCCCCTGACCGCCTGGGTGAGCTTCGGGTGCTTGCAGTCCAATGCATTCCGCAGGAACCGTTGCTGCTGCCGCCAGCCCATCGCCGAGAGGTAGTAAATCCTCGGCATCTGCCCCCCAGCCATGCAGAAGCACCAGGCGAATGTGTCCCGGTTGCTGACCGGCATGAATCACTGAATCAGGCATCAGCTGGTTGACCTGCTGCTGCGTAGGTTGGCCCAAGGTTTCATTCCTGTCCTGCTGCCATGGCTCCCACTGCGCTGCTGAGCGTGTCCGATAAGCGCGGACTGGTGCCTCTCGCTGAGGCTTTGCATCACCGCTTCGGCTACCAGTTGCTCTCCAGCGGCGGGACAGCCAAGGTTCTCAAGGAGGCTGGTCTGCCTGTCACGCCTGTGGCGGATCACACCGGAGCACCGGAGATTCTTGGCGGACGTGTGAAGACGCTGCATCCCCGCATTCATGGCGGCATCCTTGCCCAGCGTGGCGATCCCAGCCATGAAGCCGATCTGATTGCTCAGGAGATCGCACCAATCGATGTTGTTGTCGTCAATCTGTATCCGTTCCGGGAGACGGTTGCTGATCCAGCGGTGAGCTGGGACACCGCAATCGAGAACATCGATATTGGTGGTCCGACGATGGTGCGATCCGCTGCCAAGAATCACGCGCATGTCGCTGTGCTCACTGCCCCGGATCAGTACGACCGCTTTTTGGCAGCGCTGGATGCTTCAGGTGGGGCACTCACGGATGCTGTGCGTCGCCAACTTGCCGTGGAGGCTTTTGCGCATACGGCGGTTTACGACGCTGCAATCACCCGATGGATGCAGGTCAGGCCGGAGCTAGCAGGCACAGGCGATCCAACTGCGGCAGATCTCCCCTGGCTCGAGGCTTTGCCGTTACGTCAACGCCTGCGATATGGAGAAAATCCCCATCAACACGCCAGCTGGTACAGCGCTGCCAAGTCGGGCTGGGGCGGAGCGATCCAACTGCAAGGCAAAGAACTCAGCACCAACAACCTCTTGGATCTGGAGGCTGCTCTGGCTACGGTCCGAGAGTTTGGCTATGGCACCACTGGCAGCCACCCCGCCAGTTGCGCTGCAGCTGTTGTGGTCAAACACACCAACCCTTGCGGAGTGGCGATTGGTGACGGCACTTCTGCCGCACTCAGTCGGGCTTTGGATGCGGATCGGGTCAGCGCCTTTGGAGGCATCGTGGCCTTGAACGGTTGTGTTGATGCAGCGGCTGCCCGTGAATTAACGGGCCTTTTCCTGGAATGTGTCGTTGCACCGGCCTTTGCACCCGAAGCGCGGGAGATTCTCGCGGCTAAAGCCAATTTGCGCTTGCTTGAACTCTCCCCAGATTCGATTGATTCCGCCGGCCACGACCATGTGCGCAGCATTCTTGGTGGAGTCCTTGTGCAGGATCTTGATGATCAGCCCGTGAGTCCGGATGATTGGACCGTGGCAACTGAGCGAGTGCCCACCGCAAGGGAACGCGAAGATCTCTGTTTCGCCTGGCAATTAGTGCGCCACGTTCGCTCCAATGCGATCGTTGTCGTCAGGGAAGGTCAGAGCCTCGGAGTGGGAGCCGGCCAGATGAACCGGGTGGGTTCGGCGCAGATCGCCCTACAAGCCGCCGGTGAGTGCAGCCGGGGTGCGGTGTTGGCTAGTGATGGCTTTTTTCCCTTCGACGACACGGTCCGCCTGGCCGCCGAACATGGAATTACGGCTGTCATCCATCCCGGCGGCAGCAAGCGTGATGGGGATTCAATCCAGGCTTGCAATGAACTCGGCTTGTCGATGCTTCTGACTGGGCGTCGTCACTTCCTGCACTGATGACCTGAACCGTAGGGAGGTTGTGGTAGTCCCACGACCTGAGGGCTGCAGTTATAGCCTTCGTTTAGTCTTGTGACTTTTGATGCCTCAGACCCTGTCTTTTGGTCTCAACTTGATTCACCCGTTGATGATGTGGCTGTTGCTGGCTGCAGGCGGCTACGCCACGTACCTGGGACTGAAGGCTAAGAAGGTGCGCACAGGGACATCCGAGCAGCGCAAGGCACTCATCAAAGGAAAATTCGCTCAGAGGCACTACCTCTGGGGCAGCGCTCTGATGGCCGTGATGGTCTTCAGCACACTAAGTGGAATGGCAGTGACCTATCTGAACAACGGCAAGCTGTTTGTAGGTCCGCATTTGTTGGTTGGTCTTGCCATGACAGGAATGATTGCTGCAGCCTCGGCTCTATCACCCTTAATGCAGCGTGGCAATCTTGTGGCGCGCAAAGTTCATGTCGGGTTGAACATGGGAATGCTGACGTTGTTTCTCTGGCAAGCTGTAAGCGGTATGCAAATTATGAACAGAATATGGATCAATCGCTGAAGAAATTGATTGATTTTGAAGGCATCAACGATAAAAATCTTCTCGGGTGAGAGGAGTTTTTCTGTCGTTACTTCTGACGTAGAAGAAGACGGTTGTAGCAACTGCGAGAAGTGGAACTGCAGTTAAGAGCAGAATTGCAATTGCCGTATAGTCTTGATACATCGAGGCTTTGCAGTAATTTGTCAATCATACAATAACTCGAGCAAGTAACTTATGATATTAATTTAGGTTGTTTATGTTGCATTCTCGATTGGGCGCAAGGCTTTGTGGTCTTCAAATGAAGCTGTTTTTGATGTGGGGTTGGTGAGCAGAGTTACTTCTGTTTTGCTTGTTGTCGCCCTTCTCGAAACGCATCGAGATCACGTTTGGCCGACCAATAAGCGCTGAGCTGTTCGCAGGTTTTGGTTTCCATCCAGTTGGCTTCCGCTGCGACAACACGTGCGTGCAGGGCTCTCTCCGTTTTCGTTTCAAACCGAATGGTTCCTTGGTCCAATGGAGCGTTGATGAAATAATCCCAATTCGGTTCAACCATTGGTCTATTGAGGTTGATTTATTTTGGCTGCTTCTTCTCCGCAAAGTCATCCATTCTTTATGGGCAAAGGAGTAATCAGCTGCTTGAATCCCTGTAAAAAGACTGAGCCTAAGACTCTTTTGATTTGGGTCGAAGTGTAGTTCAGGCGGCTTTATTAAAGTTAACTTTCACCCTGCTGTTCAAGTCGAATTGAGTTGAGCCATGCATCCGGGCTTGGCAATTGTCGTTTAAGGGTTGGGATTGGCGACACCTCGCACCCTTTCCAAGGTGTCATAGAATTGATTGAATTCGAAATAATGTCCAAGTGCTAAAGCCGTTTTTGATATCTCTGTTGTATGTGAGCAGTTGCGTACTGGCTCTGCTTCAGGCAACGCGTGAATCAACGCCGCAACCAATCGGACTTCTGATCGTTGCCATGGTAATGACACCTGTATTAGTCAGTATTATTGCCGGACTTCCAGTGAATTGCATGTCTTTTCAGAATAAACGTATCGATTAATTCCTATGTGTTCGAAAATAAATGTTGTGATTTAGAGTATAATTAATCTGATAAAAATGACTGCTTGCTGTTTAGGCTGATGCGAGAGCTATTATTGCTTTGACTCTTCTAAAATTGTTTTACACCAGGACTCCAGGCGATCTTGCGTTTTTTCTGATTCATTGTCTTCATCAATCGGAAGCCCGCAAAACATCCCGTTGATCATGCTCTTTGAATCATCGAAAATATAGTCTTCGCCTGAAACATGGCCAATCGACTTGCCACCAGCTTTCTGGAAAGCTGTATAAAGCTCTTCCATTGCATCACAGAAAAATTTGCTGAATGCTGCTGAATCTCCAAGACCAACGATAGCCACTGGTTTTCCTGAGCAATTGAGGGCTGGGATCTGTTCAATGTGTTCGTCCCATGCTGTTCCTGACCGCTTGACGTCTGAGCCAGTGTTCCAGGTTGGAGTACAGCAGATCAGTGCCTCACACGCTTCAATATCCTTGATGTCCTGAAAATCACTGAGCTCTTTCAGCTCAGAATCTGGAAGCAACTGGTCGAGCCTTTCAGCAACGTCTTCTGTGTGACCGGTCGCTGATGCAAAGACAATCGTAAATTTCATAGAGAAACCTATCAACACTATTTTTTCTCGCCCCGAGGCCTTGATCAAATAGCATTTAACAATGCATTGTCACTTATTATACAGCTAACTCCTGTGAAGGGCGTCTGATTCAATCAGCTTCTAGTCCGTTGAATAATTCTTGATGGACTGCAAAAGTATGATAGAGAGACGTTGCATTTTCTGGTTGTAATTTAGTGCCGTCGCATGTATACGCGATTGCGCAAACTAAATTTCCCTGCCAAGCGATGTTGTCATCGCTTTGCTCTTCTGACCAAGCCATCATCGTTTTAAATTGATCAGGGAGTTGATCGCCAATCTTTTCGCATGCCTTGCAGAGTCGATATAAAGCGGGTGGCTTGGATGGCATCGACAACGCCTTCTTTAGGCTGAGTTCATTGAAGACCCCGATATACCGTATGTATTCAAGAATTTCACTTTCAATTTCGCTGAGATCAGCCTGGCTGATGGCTTGATCGATCTCATTTGGATTGAGAGTTGGTCTCACGTTTGGTTTTGCGATGTTCATGGATCAACAGGCATTCGTTCATTGTGTTTGACCATCGTCATCTCAGGTCGTATGAACTGATTCTTAATTTGCAGTCATTTTGCCAAACTTAAAGCCAGGTGATCATCGAGTTCTCTTTGGTGAATCAAGCCTCGGTATGGGATCAGTTGCTGATCTTTGACAAAAAGCTTGGCTTCAGGCTTGTTTGATAATTTATGTCTTCGATCATTTTTTGAGCACTTGTGTGAACGACGACGCTGATGTCTTGAGTCGTATTATGAATTTTCCAGAGACCAATTCGAATCTCTGATCTTGCGCAGGTCACTTGCCATGCATCGGGCGTCGGTGAGCCGACCTGCTTCACAGTGATTTTTGTCCAGTAATAGTCTCGTCGATGTCCAGTGATGAGCGTATAAGAGGTCGAACCATCTTCTTTTGTTTCTTTTTGGAAATTCAGCTCCAGAAGCTGCTGACTCCAGTCACCCATGTTTGTGCATCATTGCACTTTGATCTTAGTCGCCAATGAATTCATTCACGCATCTTTTTTGTCTTCAGTGCGATCCAATGATCACGGTTGTCCCATGAATGGCTGAATCGGTGGTGGAGATTGGAGAATGCAAATCGCTATAAACTTTTGGCGACTTGAGTCGTGTTTTGATGAATTTATCTCTGTTTTAATGACTTAATCTGCGTCTTCTGATTTAAAAGATGCTGCATTGAGAGGCCAAGGAGGAATTGCCTGGATGGCATTCATCCCTCTGTTGAACCAGCTGTCTTATCAGCAGCAGGAGCGGCTTTTTTGTCAGCAGCAGGTGCGGTTTTTTTATCGGCGGCGGGAGCAGCTTTTTTGTCAGCAGCCGGTGCGGCTTTTTTATCAGCGGCGGGAGCAGTTTTCTTCTCTGCAGCAGGTGCAGCTTTTTTGCCGGCAGCAGGTGCGGGTTTCTTGTCAGCAGCTGCTGGTTTTTTGGGTTTTAGCTTGGAGGTATCGAGGTTTTTCTCGCCGAAAGCTTTGTATCCGAGTAGGACCAGGCCGCCCAACACTGGAATGGAAGCGAGGCCGCCTACGGCAATCTCAAACCCTGACAATGCCATTGCTAATTGGTCGAGAAGTAAAAAAGATAACATATGGGTGTTTTCACAATTTGCAACAAATCAGATCGTCTGAATTAGGGGTTTTGGGGATCGCTCTGAAGGATTGTTGAGAGCGCTTTTAGGGAAGCTCCACGGCTTCACGCTTGATCAATTCCGTTTAGTAGCGACAACGATTGCCTATTTTTAAGAATGACTAATGTTCAGTGAATGACGTGTAGCTTAAAGCTTTTGGCCGAAATTTTGGCAAGGGCCAATCAATATTGAGCTTTTTCTATCTGTCGTTGATTTGGTCAATCATTGCGGCTGATTCTGTTGAATCACCTATCAGAAAGCAGCCCTTTGTCTTGGAGGGCATGCCAGTGCATGAGTGGCGTGGAAATCCTCCTGAACTTTCCAGGTCAGTCGGCGTGAAATCTGGCGCACGATCTGGCGCAGTAGGTGGTCGCCGCTGGACTGAACCAGGCCATTGGGGAGCATGGTGATCACTCTGGGAAGTGCAATCCAGACGGTGAGATCCAGAGACCAGTTCACCCACGTTTGATCATGCTCCAAGTCGTTTACAGGTTGGTCAACCAGGCTCAGATTGGCCTGAAAATCAACGTCGTACAACTTAGCCAGAGCTGGATCGTGATCTGGAAGGGCAACGGTTTCAATCGCGTAACTCCTCTCTTGGCGCGGCAACAGTCGTAGGCCGATGGTCGGCTCCACTTCGAAGCCGAAATTCCCAAAGCGTCCAAGGGTCAGCGCATAAGCCTGGGGATCGAGAGCTTCGACCTCCATGGGCGACGCACACCTGCGGAACCAGCCCTGGTGTTGATCCAGATATGTCGCAATCGTGTCGGGATCTGCCCGCATTTCCATGCGGTCACTGAAGTGGCTGCGATAGCAACGCACCTGTGGGTCCACGTCTTCCTGGTGACGTAGGGCTTCGTCGGATGGTCTCGACAAGAGCAGGACGGACGAGCCCCGATCAGGGGTGTTGCTGTGATGAATCAATGTAAAGCTTCTCGGCGATCAATCTGCGTCGCTGATGGCGATCATGCGTTGGATCACGTGCTCTACCACCCGATCAGGGGTTGAAGCTCCAGACGTGATGCCAACCGTGATCGGCCCACTCGGTAAAAAGTCGGTGTCACGGGTTAAGTCTTCGCCGAGTGGTTTGTGCTCGATGCTGTTGTCCTCGCTGATTCGCTCCGGTGTGTCGATGTGGAACGAACGGATGCCACGACTGATGGCAATTTCCTGAAGGTGGGTGGTGTTGGAGGAGTTGTACCCGCCGATCACGACCATGAGATCAAGGGGTTCGTCGACGAGGGAGAACATCGCGTCTTGTCTCTCTTGGGTTGCGTCGCAGATGGTGTTGAAGGCCAGAAAGTGTTCGTTCAGTTGGATAGGACCGAACTTGGTCAGCATCGTGCGTTCGAACAGCCTACCGATTTCCTCTGTTTCGCTTTTCAGCATGGTGGTCTGGTTGGCGACACCGACACGTTGCAGGTCTCGGTCCGGGTCGAAGCCAGGAGAACAGGCATTGGCAAAACGGGCCATGAAGCTGTCTCGATCACCGTTCCCGAGGATGTAATCAGCGACGAACTGAGCTTCCTCCAGATCCAGAAGCACGAGATACGTCCCGGCAAAGGAGCTGGTGGCGAGAGTCTCTTCGTGTTTCACCTTCCCGTGAATAATCGAGGTGAACACATGCTTCTTGTGCTTTTCCACGGTGTTCCAAACCTTGGACACCCAGGGACATGTGGTGTCAACGATGTGGCAGCCACGATCATTGAGCAATTGCATTTCCTGCACGGTGGCCCCGAAAGCAGGAAGAATCACCACATCGCCATATTCCACACCTGAGAAGTCCTTCACTCCCTGGTCGACAGGAATGAAATGGACATTCATCTTGCGGAGATGATCATTCACCGAAGGGTTGTGGATGATTTCATTGGTGATCCACAGCCGTTCACTCGGATAGTGCTTGCGCGTCTCGTACGCCATGGCGACGGCCCGCTCCACTCCCCAGCAGAAACCAAAGGCTTCAGCCAATCGAACATTCAAGCGTCCATGGCTGAGTTGATAGCCATTTTCTCGGATGGATCCGATCAGGCTGCTCTGGTAGGCCTGTTCCAGGCTTCCAGCCACCTCTTCAGCGCGCCCGAAACCTCGACGGTTGTAGCGGTCGGAATTATGAAGAGAGCGCTTGAAGGCGTGGGTATCCATGGCCGCTGCGGCAGTGCGATGACTCTATGGGCTGTGAGTGGGAGCTGTCTTTTGCTGATGCCCGTACTGACAAAACCAAGAAAAAACCCCGGTCCCTGTGGACCGGGGTAAATAGTCCTTCAGGAGGACTTCAGTTGCCAGCAGAGGCGAAATCGGGATACGCCTCCATTCCGTGTTCACCGATGTCGAGGCCATTAATTTCCTCTTCTTCGGTTACGCGGATGCCGCCGAACAAGGTGCCAATCACGCTCCAGGCGATCCAGCAGGTCACAAGAGCCCAGATGGCATAAGCACCTGCACCGAGTGCCTGGATTCCAAGTTGTGAGAAACCGCCGCCATTGAACAGGCCGATTCCCACCGAGAAGTCTTCTGGAGACATGCCTTTGACGCCCCAGAGTCCGACCACAACGGTGCCCCAGACACCACAAACGCCGTGAACTGAAAATGCACCGACCGGATCGTCAATTCCTGCAGCGTCAAGAGCTGCAACGGAAAACACCACGATGATGCCGCCGATCAGACCTGCCACCCAGGAGCCGACCATGGTCATGTTGCCGCAACCGGCCGTAATGCTCACCAGGCCGGCGAGGATGCCGTTGATGATCATGGTGAGGTCAGGCTTGCCCGATGTGAGAGTTGAGATCACGGTTGCCCCGATTGCTCCCCCTGCAGCAGCCAATGTTGTGGTGACTGCCACATAGGCCACGTACTGATCCATCTGCAGTTCTGAGCCGGGGTTGAATCCGTACCAGCCAATCCAGAGGATCAGGGCGCCGAGAGTTGCAATGGCCATGTTGTGACCAGGCATGGCTTGGGTTTTGCCATTCACGTACTTGCCGATACGTGGTCCGAGCAACATCGCTCCGACCACGCCTGCCCAGGCGCCAACGGAGTGAACGATCGAAGAGCCTGCGAAATCAATGAAGCCCAGCTCAGACAGCCAGCCTCCGTTCCACTGCCATGAGCCAGAGATCGGATAGATGACCGCTGTGAGAACCAGCGCAAAAATCACGAACTCACCAAACTTGACCCGTTCAGCGACCAAACCGGAAACGATCGTCGCTGCAGTTCCGGCAAAGGCAGACTGGAATAGGAAATCAACTGTCGGGACAAGACCATCTGAGGCAATGATCTCGGGAGTGACAGTTGGATCAAAAAACAAGCTGTTGAAGTAAAGCCACCCGGCTGCAACCGGATCTCCATACATCAATGAATAACCGCAGAACCAGTAAGCGGTTACAGCCAGTGCGAACACAAACAGATTTTTGGCGAGGATATTGACGGCATTTTTTTGACGACACATGCCTGCTTCGACCATTGCGAAGCCAGCATTCATGAAGATCACGAGAATGGTCGCGACCAGAAGCCAGAGATTGTTGGCGAGAAACTGAGCACTGAGTGCTGGCATTTCGGCGGCGCGTGCCGAAAGGTTGAAGATGCCAAGCCCAAATAATGCCAAGGGCACGCAGCCCAGCCAAAGCATTGAGCGATTGGATTTGAAGCCCCGAATGCTCTGAAGGAGAAGCATTGGACCTTCGATCAGGCTTGCCTCTTGGAGGCGCGCTTTGCGCCGCCGCGATGGCGGATGCAGAGCAGTTGTCATGGAAAGAAAGCGAAACTGCAGTTCAGACAGTCTTGATAGAGACCATCAGACTTGGACAAATTGCTCAATAGTGAACACTTCTCGAGTCGCCGTTGCTACCGAATCGCTGATTGGCTCGCCTGGACAGGGCGCTGGCCCTCCCACAGGATTCGATCGATCTCGAAGCTGAAGGCACAGGGCACTACCTCAACACCTGCTTTGGATGCCTCACGGAACAGCTCGCCGTAGCGCGGATCAGCGCTGTCCCCCGGGGCAAAACACGACACATCGGGGCGGCTCAGGCAGGGCACTAGCACCCCACGTGCATCAGGAAGCACAGCCATCAGCTCCTGCAGGTGCTTTTGACCCCGTTCGGTGACTGTGTCGGGGAACAGAGCCAGCGGCCCATCGCACCATGTGGTGTTTTTCACCTCCAGGTAGATCGGGCGTGGATCAGGGGCCGCCTCTTCGGGAGTGAGCAGCAGATCGATACGACTGCGGCGGTTCTCGCCGTAGGGCACTTCAGCGCGGATCCCCGCGATCGGCCCCAGGGTGTTGCGTAGGCAACCGGCCTCAATGGCGGCTCTGATCAGCCGATTGGGGAGAGCCGTATTGATTCCGACCCAACAGGAGGTCCCATCAGCGCTTGGTACTTCAGCCTGTTCCCAGGTCCAGGCCAGTTTGCGCTTGGGGGAAGGGGCGTATCGCATCCTCACCCGACCTCCAGGGTGGAGCACGCCGGTCATCGGTCCGGTGTTGGCACAGTGCGCCGTCACCACTGACCCGTCCTTGAGTTCCACATCGGCGAGAAAGCGCTTGTAGCGCTTTATCAGCACTCCCTCCGTTAGAGGAGTGAACTCAAGCAGAGGGGTGCCGGTCATGGAGGCGGGCTGACTGGCGCCATGGTGCCTGGCGATGGTCCGAAGATCTCTTTCATTGACGGCATGGTTCAGCAGGCATCGATGGGGAGATCTCTCAAGCGCATCGCTCTGGTGGTCACCTATGGCACCTTGCTCAGCAAAGCTGGAGGGCTGATCCGTCAGCTGGTGATTGCTGCGGCGTTCGGAGTTGGTGCGGCCTATGACGCCTATAGCTACGCCTACATCCTTCCCGGTTTTCTGCTGATTCTGCTGGGAGGGATCAACGGCCCTTTTCACAGCGCCATGGTCAGTGTGCTCAGCCGCCGGCCGCGTGAGGAAGGGGCCCATATCCTGGCCACCCTCAACACCACCGTGAGTGCCTTGCTGCTCGTGGTCACTGCGGTGCTGGTGCTCGCTGCCGATCCACTGATCACGCTTGTGGGTCCTGGATTGCCCTCGGATCTGCATCAGATCGCCGTGGCGCAGTTGCAGGTGATGGCTCCCATGGCACTGCTGGCAGGTCTGATCGGACTTGGCTTCGGGTCGCTGAATGCTGCCGATGAGTTCTGGATCCCCGCCATCTCACCGCTGATGTCGAGCGTGGCTCTCGTTCTTGGGGTGGGCCTGCTGTGGTGGCAGCTCGGGGCCGAGACCGCCCTGCCTGTGAATGCCCTCTGGGGTGGCGTGGTCCTGGCACTCTCCACACTGGTCGGGGCTTTGCTGCAGTGGTTGCTGCAGCTGCCGGCCCTAGCCCGTCAGGGGATGGCGCGCCTGCGTCTGTCCTGGGACTGGAGTCATCCCGGCGTGCGCGAGGTCTGGCGGGTGATGGGCCCCGCCACGTTGTCTTCGGGAATGCTGCAGATCAATGTGTTCACCGACATGTTTTTTGCTTCAGGCATCCTTGGTGCGGCAGCAGGCCTGAGCTACTCGAATCTGTTGGTCCAGACCCCATTGGGCCTGATCTCCAATGCTCTGCTGGTGCCATTGCTGCCCACGTTCTCAAGACTCACAGCTGCCGAAGATCGGCTGCAGCTGATCGCCAGGATCCGTCAGGGACTAATGCTGTCGACCGCTTCGATGCTGCCGCTTGGGGCCTTGTTTCTGGCTCTGTCGACGCCCATCGTCGCCCTTGTCTATGAACGTGGCGCGTTTGATCAGCAGGCCGTGCAGCTGGTGACCGGTCTGCTGATGGCTTATGGGATCGGCATGCCGGCTTATCTCGGCCGGGATGTGCTGGTTCGTGTTTTTTATGCACTTGGCGATGGAACAACCCCTTTCCGCCTCTCCATGGCGGGGATCGGCCTCAATGTGCTTTTTGACTGGGCGCTTGTGGGTGGCCCTTCCCCTTGGGGGCCTCAGTTCCCGATCAATCTTGGGGCTCCAGGGTTGGTGCTGGCCACTGTTCTGATCAATCTGCTCACTTGTCTTGCATTGCTCTTGGCGCTGCAGAAGCGACTGGGTGGATTGCCGCTGCTTGAGTGGGGGCTCGACGCACTCAAGCTCACCCTTGCGGCAGTGGCCGCAGGACTGGCGGCCTGGGCGCTCAGCCTTGGCGTTGCCTGGCACGAGAACTTCGTTGGCCGAATGTTCCAGGTGGGTCTTTCCGGTGCGTTGGGATTGCTGCTGTTTGTGCTGTGCGCTCAGGCCCTGTCTGTCTCTGAGGTAAGTGAGATCAGCCGTGGGATTGCCAGCCGTTTCAGGCGTCGTTGAGACGCACCTCTCGCTCTTCACGAACCTGGATGGGGAGCTCGATGTGCTGGCGTCCCACCAACTGAGGACCTTGTACGGACAGAATCCTTGCCTCGATTCCGAACTCCCGGAAAGCAGTGTCGATCTCCTGAATCAGAGCCTTTTCCACTTGTGCTTCCGGATCGACCACTTTGCCGATTAGGCGCTCACCCAGGCGGCCGATGCGCTGACGCACCACGTCGCGGGCATTGGTGACCTCGATGATGAGCACGCTCACTCCCTGAAGGTCAGCAACCTTATCGGCAGTGGTCCTCGAGAATCTGCTCCAGCTCGGAAAGTTGCGAGGACGGCAACAAGCGGGCCAACGGCAGTCGGCTGCTTCCAGCACCGATGGGAACTTGCACGGCCTCAAGTGCGCGTCGAGCGCAGACGGCTGGACCCTGGTCCAGTAGGGCACTGCATTCAATCGCCAGAGTCTCCGCTAAGCCAGCATCTCCGAGGTAGAGATGCCAGCCAGCAATCTGTAGATAGAGCCGTTCACTCAGGGCTGCAGAGAGGTCTTTCAGGTCAGCTGCATCCAGGGTCATGGCGAGAAGGTGTCTTGAACCATCGTGCCGTCAGGATTCACGGCTGTCCGCATCCGCAGGAGGACGTCGCTTGACCACTACAGCTAGGTGGATCAACAGGGCGACAAACCAGATTTCAGTGAAGAGATCAAGGTGATTCCAGGGATGTCTCATCGACTGCACAAACCACAGACCGCTGCTTAGTGCGATGAAAGCCCCCGCATGCAGTGTGAAATTCACAATCCGGCTGTAGTGCCTATATAGGGGATCTGTGTTGTCACCGGTGCCGTACCAGCGGATGGGCATTGGGAAGTGTCGTTGCACTGCAACGATTCTGGCGCGCGGATGTACCGCAGTTGACGAACGGCACCTTCGTGGGGTCAGATGGTGTGACGCAAGCGCTTGTAGCTCAGCGGATTAGAGCATCTGACTACGGATCAGAGGGTCGGGAGTTCGAATCTCTCCAGGCGCGTTTGTGAAACTGCCTCAGGGCAGTTTTTTTTTGCTCACGTCCTGTCATGTCACGTCACTGCAGGGCTCGTTGCTTACGATTTGGGCAAAGCAATATTGCGACGCATGGCGGATTTCGCTTCGGTCCCGATCAATGCATCCCTGGCGTCGTCCGACCCGGCCATTGCCGGTCTGATTGATCAGGAGCAGAAGCGTCAGGAGACTCATCTCGAGCTGATTGCCTCCGAGAACTTTGCGTCAAGGGCGGTGATGGAAGCTCAGGGCTCCGTGCTCACTAATAAGTACGCCGAAGGGTTGCCTAGCAAACGCTATTACGGCGGTTGTGAGCATGTTGATGCGGTCGAAGAGCTTGCGATCGAGCGTGCCAAGCAGTTGTTCGGTGCAGCCTGGGCCAACGTTCAGCCTCACAGTGGTGCTCAGGCGAACTTTGCTGTGTTTCTGGCACTGCTTCAGCCCGGCGACACGATCATGGGTCTCGACCTCTCCCATGGGGGCCATCTCACCCATGGTTCTCCGGTCAACGTCAGCGGTAAGTGGTTCAACGTCGTTCAGTACGGCGTGGACAAGCAAACCCAGTGCCTTGATATGGAGTCGATCCGAGCGTTGGCTCTTGAGAAGAAGCCAAAACTGATTGTGTGTGGGTATTCCGCTTATCCCCGCATCATCGATTTCGCCGCCTTCCGCGCGATCGCCGATGAGGTGGGCGCCTATCTGCTGGCAGACATGGCCCATATCGCCGGGCTTGTAGCAGCGGGTGTTCATCCCAGCCCTGTCCCCCATTGCGATGTTGTGACGACCACTACGCACAAAACTTTGCGCGGCCCCCGTGGCGGCTTAATCCTTTGCCGTGATGCTGAGTTCGCCAAGAAATTCGATAAAGCCGTTTTCCCCGGTACTCAGGGCGGCCCTTTAGAGCATGTCATCGCTGCGAAGGCAGTCGCCTTTAGAGAGGCGTTGCTGCCCTCGTTTAAGTCGTACAGCCAGCAGGTGGTCGCCAATGCTGCCGCTCTGGCGGAGCGCTTGATCGAGCGCGGCATTGATGTGGTGAGCGGTGGCACCGAGAACCATGTGGTTCTTCTTGATCTAAGGGGAATCGGCATGACCGGAAAGGTCGCGGATCTGCTCGTGAGTGATGTCCACATCACCGCCAACAAGAACACCGTTCCCTTTGACCCTGAATCACCCTTCGTGACCAGCGGCCTGCGCCTGGGTACTGCAGCTCTCACCACACGGGGCTTTGATGTCGCTGCCTTCCGTGAAGTGGCGGATGTGATCGCTGATCGACTGCTCAATCCTGAGGACGATGCCATTCAGGCTCGTTGTCTCCAGACGGTTGCCAGCCTTTGCAGCCGTTTTCCCCTTTACGCCGCCGCCGCGGAGCCGGCGCTTGCCTGACTGGACTAAGGAGCACTGGATCCTTCATAGAGGTCTGCCTAGGATCCTGATGTTTCGGCCTCATCCTGGTCGCCACCTCCGGAGTTTTGTTTGACTCTCGCGAGTACTCCCCTCGCCGTTGCTGTCGGGATCTTCGTCACGTCGACGTTGATCACAACAGCAATTGCGCCATTGGTGAGGCGGCTAGGACTCAGGCACGGCTTCACTGATACTCCCGACGCTCGGAAACAGCACAGTGTTCCGATGGTGCGTCTCGGCGGCATTGCCATGGTGCTGGGGTTCTGTTTGGCGCTTGGTCTCACCTGGTTGTTCGGGGGGTTCGGGATGTTGACACCGGCTCGCGACCAGCTCATCTGGACAACCTTGGCTGGATCACTGTGCTTTTTCGTGATCGGCCTGGCGGATGACCTCTTTTCTCTGTCTCCCTGGCCGAGATTGGCCGGTCAAGTAGCTGTGGCTGTGGTGGTCTGGTCGCAGGGTGTTCAGATCGGCGCGATTGACCTTCCCTGGCTCTCCAGCAGTGCCGAAGCCGTTATCCTTCCGGATGTGATCAGCCTTTTAGCCACGGTGATCTGGCTTGTTGGCATCACCAATGCGATCAACTGGTTGGATGGCCTCGATGGACTCGCGGCCGGTGTCGCCGGTATTGCTGCGATCGGCCTGGTGTCCGTCAGCTTTTCTCTGCATCAGGTGGCCGCGGCTTTCCTGGCTGCAGCACTGGCTGGGTGCTGTTTCGGATTCCTGCGACACAATTTCAATCCGGCCCGGATTTTCATGGGCGACGGTGGCTCCTATTTCCTGGGATTCAGCCTCGCGGCAATCAGCATCGTCGGTCCCGCCAAAGGAGTGACCACGGTCAGCTTGCTTCTGCCTTTGCTGATTCTCTCCCTGCCTTTGGCGGATATGTCTGCGGTGATCATGGGCCGCCTGCGCTCAGGTCGTTCGCCCTTTTATCCCGATCGTCGCCATCTTCACCACCGGTTACTGCGCGCGGGTTTCAGTCACCGCCGCACCGTTCTGCTGATCTATGTGTTCACGCAATGGTTGGCCTCCATCTCCATGGTGGTGGCCAATGTGGAAATGCGGTTTCTCTGGCTGGGATTGGCCACGGCAATTCTCGTGGGAACCGTGATGGTGATCCAGCGACATCGCCAAAGCGACCTTTTCCTCGAGGCGACAGATCAAGAGCCTCAGGAAGGATGCACCCAGTCGTGCTGCTCGGATTCCCGTGGCTGATGCGTCCCCTCCTTCCGGGGTCGAGATTCTCTGCATTGGGACTGAGCTGCTGCTCGGCAACATTGTCAACGGCAATGCACGCTGGCTGGCTGAGCAACTGGCAGCTCTTGGATTGCCGCACTTCCGTCAGACGGTGGTGGGTGACAACCGTGATCGCTTGATCGCTGAAGTGCAGGCCATCTCGCGTCGTTCGCGGGTGTTGATCACCACGGGTGGATTGGGCCCAACGCCCGACGATTTGACGACGGAAGCTATTGCAGCAGCGTTTTCCACGCCGTTGGACGAGCGTCCCGAGGTCTGGGACGACATCACAACCAAAGCGCGCAGTCGCGGTCGTACTCCTGGAGCCGAGACGCGCCGGCAGGCTCTGCTGCCGCGTGGTGCGGATGTGCTGCCCAATATCAATGGAACGGCTCCAGGAATGATTTGGTCCCCGATTGAGGGATTCACAGTGCTCACCTTCCCTGGGGTCCCCATTGAGATGCGGAGCATGTGGCAGGCCACGGCAGTGCCCTGGTTTCAACGCTCGGGGCTGTCAAAAGGTGTGTTCAAAAGTCGATTACTGCGTTTCTGGGGCATTGGTGAATCCACCCTGGCTGAACAGCTTCAAGATCTACTGGATCAGAGCAACCCCACGGTGGCGCCCTATGCGGGTCGTGGTGAGGTCAAACTGCGCGTCACAGCTCACGCCACTTCCGAAGCAGAGTCGCTGCGGCTGCTGGATGCCACCGAAGCAGAACTGCGTCAGCGCACCGGCTCGCTTTGTTTTGGTTGTGATGATCAGTCGCTGGCGTCGGTGGTTCTTGAACAGTTGCGCAAGCAGCAACGTACCCTCTCGGTTGCCGAATCCTGCACCGGCGGTGGTTTGGGGGCCGAACTCACGGCGATCCCAGGATCCTCTGATGTTCTGCTGGGCGGAGTGATCGCCTACTCGAATGCCCTGAAACAAAGTCTTCTTGGCGTATCAGCTGAGCTTCTTGAGCAGTTCGGGGCGGTCAGTGATCCTGTGGCTCAAGCCATGGCGGAGGGTGCACGACGCGTCACGGGAAGCGACTGGTCGATGGCGGTGACGGGCATTGCCGGCCCTGCTGGTGGTTCGGAGGAGAAGCCGGTTGGCTTGGTGTACATCGCCGTTGCCGGTCCCGATGGTTGTTTCAGTCAGCCCATCCGTCTCGGTGAAACGCGCGGACGAGACTGGGTCCAGACCGTGAGCGTTGGAGAGGCTCTCAATCGATTGCGGTTGCGTCTGATGGAGGCTGGGTAATGGATGTCGGCGATTAGTGTTAACTGCCGACGGCTGACATCAGATGAGCAGCGGAACCCT
Organism: Synechococcus sp. AG-673-F03; assembly: GCA_003211205.1. Lineage (GTDB taxonomy): Bacteria > Cyanobacteriota > Cyanobacteriia > PCC-6307 > Cyanobiaceae > Synechococcus_C. The sequence goes on along the minus strand of QCTJ01000001.1, from coordinate 51,623 downwards.
CTACGACAAGGTCTGGGATCTGCATTGCGTCGCGGATCTTCCCGGAGGTGCCACGCAGCTGTTCATTGGCCTCCATCTGATTCATGAGGTCACGAGTCCTCAGGCCTTCGCGGCCTTGGATGAAAAGGGCCTTCCCGTGCGCTGCCCAGAACGCACAGTTGCCACTGTCGATCACATCGTTCCCACCATCAGTCAGGAGCGACCGTTTTCGGATCCTATGGCCGAGGAGATGCTCAGCACCCTCGAGCGCAATTGCGCGCGTCACGGCATCACACTCAACGGGTTGGGGAGTGGTCGGCAGGGAATTGTGCATGTGATTGCACCTGAACTGGGCTTCACCCAGCCAGGAATGACTGTTGCTTGCGGTGATTCCCATACCTCCACGCATGGAGCATTCGGGGCGATTGCTTTCGGTATTGGCACGAGCCAAGTGCGTGATGTGCTCGCCAGTCAGAGCCTGGCCATTAGCAAGTTGAAGGTGCGTCGCATCTGGGTGGGGAACCGACTCACGGATGGTGTCTTCGCCAAGGATCTGATCCTCCATGTGATTCGCACTCTGGGGGTGAAGGCCGGCGTCGGTTACGCCTACGAATTTGCAGGGCCTGCGATTGAGGTTCTCTCCATGGAGGAGCGGATGACCCTCTGCAACATGGCAATTGAGGGAGGTGCACGCTGCGGGTACGTCAATCCTGATCAGATCACTTTTGATTACCTGAAGGGTCGCGCCGAGGCTCCAGTAGCAGATATTTGGGACCGTGCTGTTGCCTGGTGGAGCTCACTCGCGTCGAACGATGATGCGACCTTCGATGATGAAATTCACTTCGATGCGGCTGCCATCGCGCCCACGGTGACCTGGGGGATCACACCAGGTCAGGGCATTGGTGTTGATGAACGCGTTCCGGTCTCTGAGCAGCTTGATCCGGCCGACCGCCCGATTGCCGAAGAGGCCTATCGCTATATGGACCTGGCTCCAGGACAGCCGATTGAAGGAGTACCTGTTGATGTCTGTTTCATTGGCAGTTGCACCAACGGTCGCCTCAGTGATCTTCAGGCCGCGGCTGCTGTGGCTCGCGGTCGGCACGTTGCTGAGGGAATCAAGGCCTTTGTGGTGCCTGGCTCAGAACAGGTGGCTCGTGCCGCGATAAAGGAAGGCCTCGATGAGGTGTTTCGCGAGGCAGGTTTTGAGTGGCGTGAGCCGGGCTGTTCCATGTGTCTGGCCATGAACCCTGACCGTCTTGAGGGCAGCCAGATCAGTGCGAGTTCAAGCAACCGCAACTTCAAGGGTCGTCAGGGCTCCGCCAGTGGCAGGACTCTGTTGATGAGTCCCGCGATGGTGGCCGCTGCTGCTATCGCCGGTCGAGTGAGCGATGTGCGCCAGCTGAGCTGAGCGTGCATCGCATTCAGTTCCATTCCACCGCTGACTTTTCTCCCCACGTTGATTGTTCTGTGATGACTGAGACCATCGCCTTCCCTCAAGGCCCAATCGGCCATGTGTCGGGCCGAGGCCTTGTGCTTAGGGGTGATGACATCGATACCGACCGGATCATTCCAGCCCGCTTTCTTAAGTGTGTGAGCTTTGAAGCTCTTGGGGAACAGGCTTTTGCCGATGACCGCAAGGAACTGGCCGGTGAACACCCGTTTGACCAGGCGGTGCATCAAGGGGCTTCGATTCTGGTTGTGAACGACAATTTTGGCTGTGGTTCAAGTCGTGAACATGCGCCGCAGGCACTGATGCGCTGGGGGATCCGTGCCGTTCTGGGTGTGAGCTATGCCGAAATTTTTCAAGGCAATTGCCTCGCTTTGGGAATTCCCTGTGCCACGGCCACTCCTGATCAGATCCGCGCTCTTCAGGATGCGGTAGCAGTGGACCCCACTGCTGAATGGACGCTCGATCTTCAGGCCCTCACGTTCAGTGATGGATCAACGTCGCAGACCATTTCTCTGGCTTCAGGTTCTCTGGACATGCTTCGTACCGGCCAGTGGGATGCCACGGGCCAACTCGTGGCAAGAGATGTTGAGCTGACCCGCACAATGGCGGCACTCCCCTATCTGAATGGTTTTTGAGCTTGCTGAGACCTTGTGATGCATGGTCCACGGCAGAGAGGGACCAGATTGTCTAAGACTGAGACAGAGGCGCTGCGGCCATGAATCAGTTCAGACCTGTTCAGCTCACCAATGTCCTGCTTATAAGCATACTGATTCCTATCGCTGCGACGAAGGCTGAACCTGTTCAGCCATTCCTCGTGCAGCCTCATGGATCTGCTAGAGAGCAATTGCTGATCAGCGGTGCCTGTTACGGCTGTGATCTGCGATCGGCTCGTTTGCAGGGTGCTCACCTGATCGGTGCTGACCTTCGTGATGCTGATCTCAGAAACGCCGATTTGCGGGAAGCCAACCTTGAAGGGGCAGATCTGAGTGGTGCCCGTCTCGATGGCGCTGACCTGCAAGGCGCGCAACTCAGTAATGCTGATCTCTCCAGAACCGACCTGCGTCGCGCTGATCTGCGAGGAGCTGTGGTGATTAATGCGTATGCGCCAGATGTGCGTACCGATGGAATGCGGTTTGCAGGAGCAGACCTCACCGGTAGCCATTTAATTTATGGGGGTGGTCCGAACTAAACCTGGCTCTATTCAGAACGGTCGTCTTTCCAGTTCGTTGGGCAGATTGCGTGGTGTGTAGGGGATGAATGGCAGTCCTGTTCCTGTGAAGTTGAAGTCATTCAGGCGGAAGCGGAAACCACCGATGCCTTCATAAGGGTTGTAGTAGAAACCAAAGTCATAACTGCGACGCTGCCAGCGCAGCTCGATGTTCGAGTTGATCACATTGCCGTAAAACTTGGAGGCTGGATCCACATTTACTCCAACCCCTGCATTGAGAAGCAGAGGCCCGGCAATCTGTTGGGTGAGTCCGATGCCCAGAGTTGCGAGATCCACCGACTGATCGAATTCAAACGGGCTGTCTCCCTGTTTCAGTGTGCCTCCACCGGCGATCGATAGCTGGGTGTAGTCAAGAAAAGGCTTGCTGAACGTGCCCAGAGTGAGCGTTGGTCCTCCACTGATGCTGACAGTGCTCTGGCTTTTGCCGTCACCAAAAGCGGCAATGGTTGTGTTCACATTCGTGAGTAAAGTTAGGCCAGGCACGATGGCGACTGGCGAGTAGCGGTAGGCCGCTTCCGGTGTTAGCTCTGCCGGATTTCCGCGCCAAAGTGGATAGCTGCTGTTCATTGACCCGTAGAAATTGGCGCGAGTGGTGTCGATGAGGTTGGTGCTGGTGAAGCTCTCCGCCTGGTAGTTACCAAGGCCAAAGCGCCAGATGTAATTGTTTGAGAGCTTGCCCCATCCCCAGTAGCCCTTCTTCTCCACGAATGCGCCGTAGGCGCTGTAAACATCAGTGTCTCCAAGTGAGCCGTTCCAGGCGCGGAACCGATAGGCGCCGAAGAACCGGGTCTTCACCTCGCCAAGCAAGGGCAGGTTGATGAAGCGATTGATATCGCCCGAGAAACGGCTGCCGTTGATGAAATTGCTGGGGTTGAATGTGCTGATATCGGCTTCCGCCTCGACGTTCAAGCCCATTACAGTTCCATTTATTTCGGCTTCCAGGCCGAACAGATCACCGATGGCATTGCTTTGTGTGACCTTTGAGCTGTCGATGGATACGCCTGGTTTCATGTAGCTCTTGTTGTTGCCGTCAATTGCCCGCTGCAGCAGGAACTGAGGTTGCAGATCGAGGGTGATGTTGTTCGAGAGTTTGATGGACTTGAGATCGCGTCCAACGAAGAAACCACTGCGATCGTCGTTATCGATGCTTAGTACCCAGCGGTTTTCTACCTCTTCTTGTTTCTGGATGCGTTGGGTCCTTGAAACTGGAATGGAGAGACGTTCCTCAACGATGAGGCGATTGCGTTGGCTTTTAATCAGGATGTCTCCATTTTCTTCCTCTCTAGCCACGACATCCTCTGCATCGATTCGAGTCTGAGCAGGTGTGAAGGGGTCATTGGTGAAGCTCATTCGGTCGGCAGTCCAGCCCTCAGGAGTGAATTGCATCTGGGCTGCCTGGATTCGCCAACGGCTGATTTCTCCTGTGATGAACTTTGTCTTCCCGCGGGTTTTGAGTTGAGAAGGTTTCACTCCTCCGTAGCGATTGGCACTCAGCACTTCGCTGTTGCGGAGGTTCTTATTGACACCTCTTCTTTGTTCAATCACTAGTCTCTGCTGTAGCTGGATACTGCTGATCCGTTGATCGATGGCCTCGCTGCGCAGTTTCTCCTGCTCCGCTGGAGAAAGGCTCGATTCATCGGAGTGCGCTGGATCCCTTGCGACATCTGCAGAAGCAGAGTTCGCAGCTGACTCACGCACAGGATTCCCCAGGGTGATGTCTTCGAGTTGTTCGCTCAGACTCTGTGATCGGATCCGCGCAGCGCGGTCGGAATCTGGGCAACCTTGCGGCGGCGGTGCTTCAGGACTGACCGGCTCAGGTTGGTCCTGACCCCATCTGTAGCGCACTCCAATCAAGTACGCGTTGCTCCCTTCCTTCACTCCGCTGTAATTCCCGAAGGCACCAGAGCGGTGGTGAATGCGCCCCACCATGGACAACTCAGGAGACACCGCCGCTTCAAGTTCAAAAGCTAGGTAATTGAGCAGATTCGCGTAATTTTCGCGGTAGGTGCGCTCGTAATTACTAACCGCAGAGTTGTAGCTGATGCCTTCGACGAATCCAAGGTTGAGCCATGGTTGAACCCATAGGCGGGCGCCAAGGCCAAGGATGCCTTCTCCAAAAGTCTGGGCTGGGGTGTTCGCGTTGGGAACGTTCTGATTGAATGGGCCACCCTGCTGTTTGTAGGCCTGGTGGGCGAACAGATCGGCTTCGAGCTCAAGTTGCAACGGCCCTGCTCGCCAGATGCGTTTCTGCATGCTGATGCCCAGGAGATACTCAGGACGCATTCGTCCGTTGAACAGGAATGTGTCGCCAAAGTTGGAGTCAATCATCTGTCCGCCCCAGGCGGTGACGGCCCAAGGGTGCGGATGCCAGTCGGGAATGGGTGGGATTGCCGGCGGACAAGCCATGCCTTCACTGGCATTGCTCTTTGGTCTGTTGGTGTCCGGAACAAGCCAAGCATCGCTTAGCAATGGCTGTTTCTGGTCCCAGAAGCCCGAACCATCACCCTGGGGGCTGATCCGATTGGCAGTGAACGCGTCGAGCTCGATGTCAATGGCAGTCGGGAATCTGAGCCCAGTGCTCGAGAGCACTGGCAACAACCTGTCTTGGCTTGCATCCTCTATTGGGATCTGGCGTGCTGGCGTTGCGTATGGAGCTGGGCTTATTTGATTGCTTGACAGTGGGTTGAAATCAACGGCAGCGGTATCGAGATCGAGAACGCCGTAAACGTCCTCCATCGAGCCGCTGCCCTGGATCAAGCTGAACCGCAGGCTGCTGGCCTGGAAATACTGCGAACCCTTGCGGTAACGAACACTGCCTCGAGCAAAGAGGCTGTTGAACGTCGTGTCGAACTCCAGGCGATCCGCCTGCAGCACGCCGCCATTGATCACAGCACTTACGTTGCCTTCGACGATCAACAGTTGACGCCTGGCGTCGTAGCTCTGGCGGTCAGCCCTCAGGCGTAATTCGGGTGGAGGTTGAACTACTGAACCAGGTTCTGCAACCTTTTCTGGCTCATCTTCGATTGTTAAAGCCTCACGATCGCCATCAGCAGGCGATTCAACGAGTGTGGGAGGAATCACTCCGAACTCGACCAGGTCTTCAAAACCTTCTGATCGTGCTGGACAACTAAGGACTGCAGCCACAGCCAGAAGTCCCGTGATCGTGATGGGAGACCGGTAAGCTGGCAAATCCGCTTAGGAGAGGCCGCTGATCCTCACATGAGCATCCGCAGCCTGAGACCTGGCATGACCAGTGTTCGTCGTGACCCCTGAACGGTGTGCGTTCAGATCACTTCTGCACTCAATCTTCCAGGTCCTTGCGACTCGGGGTGCGAGTCGGGTCACTCGCCAAGAAACCAAAGACGAAGATCCCGATAAAAAAGAAGACGACCGAGTAAACGGAGATCTTGAGGGCGAGCATGGAGACCGACCGGCGTCTGGGAGAGCGCCATCATCCTATGGGTCAAGGTTGGGAGATCACGATGCAGCCCCCTCTCAATCCCCGGCGAATGGCGTGGATTGAAACGTTTCGAAGTCGCAGCCGCCTCGATTTGCTCCCTTTTTGGCATCGATGCGGTGATTTCGGCAGGCATTCCGTCCTTGAAGAGCCTTGGGGAGCTCAGCATCGACCTGACTGGGCGAAGCGTGGACTGTTGATCTGGCCAAGAGGGGGTGTCTGGTTGCGAATTGAGCAGACCATCCCCTGGCCAAAGCACTGGCAGTACTGCGAGGACAGCCTTGAAAGGCTTGTTCTCAGTTGGTGGGCAGACCAGGTGCGTCTCTGGGTGGACGGGGTTCTTGTGCATGAAGGAGACTTGTTCGACACCCGTTGCCGCTGGAAGCTGCCGGTGAACTGGAGGCAGGGAGCAGGCCTGAGGTTGCTTCTGGAGCTGCGCAGTCCTTGTCATGACGATGGCGCACTGATCACCAGTGATCTGGTTCGGGAGCCCGCAGTTCCCGCTGTTGATCCCCAGGGATGTCTGCTCCCTCAGGCTCTTGACCTCTCAGGCATCAAGGCACAGTCGCTGCCTGAGTCGTGGCTTGATTGCGATCCGCTGTCCACTGAGGCGCTGGCTCAGGTTGATCAACACCTCGCAGGGCAGGCTCATGCCACTGGTGGGCTTCACTGGGTCGGTCACGCTCATCTGGATCTGGCCTGGTTATGGCCTGTTGCTGACACCTGGCAGGCGGCGGAACGCACGTTCCACTCCGCTTTGCACTTGATGGAGCTCTGCCCGGATCTGCATTTCGCCCACTCGACCCCGGCTCTGTATGAGTGGATGGAGCGCCACCGCCCTGCGCTGTTTGCACGTATTCAGCAGGCCAGTCGTCTGGGTCGTTGGGAGCCGATCAACGGTCCTTGGGTTGAAACCGACTGTGTTCTGGTGAGCACGGCCTCACTCTGGCGGCAATTTTCATTGGGTCAGGAGACCAGTCAGAGATTGTTCCCTGAGTGGCGACATGACTTGGCCTGGTTACCGGACAGTTTCGGATTTGCTTGCGGGCTGCCGGCCGTTGCTCGTGCCACAGGCGTGCGCTGGTTCTGCACGCACAAGCTGGCCTGGAATGCCACTAACCGCTTCCCGCATCGAGTGTTCCGCTGGCGTGGCCGTGGAGGTGCGGAGCTGTTGGCGTTGATGTTGCCAGGCATCGGCACGGATGCCGATCCTTTGGCCATGCAGCAGGAACAGCAGCGGTTCCAGGTCGAAACAGGTGTGGATCAGGCGCTGTGGGTGCCGGGTGTGGGTGACCACGGCGGTGGACCGACCTGGGAAATGCTGGAGGAGATGCAGCTCTGGCAAGACCATCCACAAGTAGCCCCGCGCCGAGCCGGAACGGTTCGTCAGTACCTCAAGCAATTGGAGCCGCTCAGGCCGTCGTTACCTGTCTGGAAGGATGAGTTGTACCTGGAATTGCACCGGGGTTGTGCTACATCACGCCCGGATCAGAAACGACATAACCGCACCCTTGAGCGGTTGCTGAGGGAGGCTGATCTGGTGGAGGCCCTTGGAGCTCAACCCACGCACAGGAGGGACTGGCAAGTCTTGCTGTTCCAGCAGTTTCACGACATCCTCCCCGGAACATCGGTCCCTGAAGTGTTTGATCAGGCGGAGCCCCAGTGGCGAGCTGCCCGCCGACGTGCCGCAGTGCTTCGGACTGCCGGTCTCCATCAGTTGCTCAGTCGCGTGTCGCCTGCGGGCTCATCGCCTGCCAATGGTTGTCAACGCTGGGCATGGTGCGGGCTTCAGCCACTGCAGCGCTGGTCTCCACTGGTGCGGCTGCCGCGAGGTCGGTGGTCATGTGAGGGCAATAGCCTGCCTTCACAAGTGGCTCCAGGCGGGGATCTGTGGGTGCAGTTGCCCGAGGCTCAGGGGGTGATGGCACTGCCTCTGGAGTGTCATCGAGATTCACCAGCCGTTGCGTCAGCCTCTGCGACAGCTGCTCCTGTTGTGCGCAATCAGGTTTGGGTTCAGGTCGTCGCCGAGCAGAGCTGGCGACTTTGCAACGGTCTGCTCACGCTTGAGCTGGACCACAGGGGACTGACGCGCCTGCAGGACGAGCAAGGTATTGATCAGCTCTCGGAACCAGTGCAGTTCCGGCGCTACCGCGATCGGGGTGAGTTCTGGGATGCCTGGGATCTGGCGGTGGATTATCCGCAGCATCTACTGCCGATGGCTGCTGACTGGCAGCTGGAGCTGGTGGAGCAGGGCCCGCTAGTGGCCAGGGTCGTGCTGCGCAGCTCGATCGAAAGCAGTGCGCTGCGCATGGATGTGCTGCTGCGAGCCGACAGTCCCTCCGTTGAACTGCAAGTGACCATCGACTGGCATCAGACCCATGAACTGCTTCGCATGGTCTGTCCACTTGCCAGGCGAGCGGTGCGCTGGGCTGCGGACACCAGCGGCGGCGTGATCGAACGACCCGCTGTCGCCTTGACGCCCAGCGAGCATGCTCGCTGGGAGGTTCCTGTGATTTCCTGGTTGGCCAGTGAGGAAGCAGGCCCGGGTGGTGGACTTGGCGTTTTGCTTGACGGTCCTCAGGGGGTCGATGCCGGCCCGCATCATCTGGGAATCTCACTGCTTCGCGGTCCGACTTGGCCTGATCCATCAGCGGATCAGCGACTACATCGTCATCGCCTGGCACTGATGCCTGCTTCAAGGGGGTGGTTTCGCGATGGCCTTGCGCAGGCGGCGATTCGCTTTCGTGAACCGGGTTGGCTGGGACCGATCGATTCCTGTGATCGCTGGTGTGGATTCCCTGCTCTGCCTCAGCAGCTGATTCCGGTTTCGATCCGACCGGATCACTCAGCTGATGCTGTCCAAAATGCGGTTCTCGTACAGCTGCTAAACCCCGGTAGCGCAAGGGTGACCTGGTCGCCCGGTCACCAGGGCTGGTTGATTGAGGGTGGACAACAGACCACAACAATCACTCCTGGAGCATTGCAAGAGCTGCGCTTGGCCCCTCAGTCGTCATGGTCATCGAAGGGATCATCAAGTTGTTTCGACGGCGGACCAAAGGCGGTGTAGACACCAAAACCGGTGAGTCCGAACAAGGCAGTCAGCACGGCAATCGATACAGACAGCGCCGGTGAAGAGCTTTCCATCAAATCTCGCGACAGGATCGACCCTCTTCAGGGCCGGGGCCCTTACAGTATCGGAACTGAACTTCACCCGAGACCTCAGGGCCGCTATGGCACAACGCACTCGTTTAGGCGATCTGCTCCGTCCCCTCAACTCCGAGTACGGCAAGGTTGTCCCCGGATGGGGTACAACCCCTGTCATGGGCATTTTCATGGTGCTGTTTCTGGTTTTTCTGCTGGTCATCCTTCAGCTCTACAACCAGTCTCTGATCCTTGAAGGAATCAACGTGAACTGGAACGGCGGCGCCTGATTCGGTCCGCTCATCACCTGCCATGAACATCTTCGGCATCGGACTTCCTGAGATGGCCGTCATCGGAGCCGTCGCGCTTTTGGTGTTCGGACCGAAGCGTCTGCCTGAATTTGGCCGGACACTTGGTAAAACACTGAAGGGTTTTCAAACAGCCTCTAAAGAATTCGAACGCGAAATCAGCAAAGCGATGGCTGATCCAGAGGAACTTCCACCATCCTCGCCGTCAGATCCTGCGTCATCGCCAAAGGCTTCTGAGGACTGACCGGTGATCGAGCGTGGTGACCTCCGTCTGGTGGTCGGACTGGGCAATCCCGGTGAAAAATATGCATCGACACGACATAACGTCGGATTTATGGCACTTGAGTTGCTGACAACTCGTGATGGTGGTCATTTCAAGGCGATGTCAAAGCTTCAGGGTGATCTCGCTGATGTCGGTTCCGGTAGCGCTCGACTCAGGCTGCTGATGCCACAGACCTACATGAATGACAGTGGGCGTTCGATCCGTGCGGCATTGGATTGGTTTGATCTAGGGATTCATCAGCTGATCGTGCTCGTCGATGACATGGACTTGCCGCTAGGACGGTTGCGCCTGCGTGCGCGCGGTGGTGCCGGTGGACATAACGGCTTGAAAAGCACCATTCAGCATCTCGGCACACAGGATTTCGCTCGCCTTCGCATTGGAATCGGTGCTCCTGGGCGCACTCCAGAGGAACGTCGTGCTCGCACGGTCTCCCATGTTCTTGGTCAGTTCAATCGGTCTGAGGAACCTCTGCTTCAAGACGTGCTGAGGGAAGTGTTGTCCGGCCTTGATCACATTCAGCGACAAGGCCTGGATCGTGCTGGGAACGCCATCAATGCTGTGAATCTGGTGCCTGATCTTGATGGCGATCCGGCCTGATGGCACGCCTGCCTGTCACGACGGCTCATCTTCGGGTGCACCAGCACAGCTTCCGAGACAAGTGTCTGCAGGGAGAGGTTCAGGCGGGTGGCTTCACCTGGACTTTTCACTGGTTGTTTGATCGTGGTGAGCTGAGTGTGGAGCCCTCCCTGGGCAGAGCCTTGATCCAGGACGCGTTGCTTCGCTTTCTTGTGAAATCCGACTACAGGTTGGAAGCCGGTGGTGACTACAGCTTCACTGTGCGGGCCCGTTTCTGAGTGGGGCGGGTCCAGGCCACAGGATCTTGCGGCCGAGCTCCGATTCAAGAATGACCAGGGCTGCAACGGCATCCAGTTTGCTGGGTGGAATCAGCAGGCCTTGGGGAATCAATCGCCGCCATCCCCTTGGGGGCCACAGCTGCCAGTAGCGCTTGCGTGCCTGAAGTGTGGTGCCGCGCTCATCCACCACTCTGACGGGAAGATCTTCAGGAAGTTGGTCTCTCAAACTGTTGCTGGCTGTGCCATTCCCCAGCGCCAAAAATTCAATCGGTGCGTCCTGCCTCCAGCACTGCAGGGTGTCCAGCACTGCTTCAGTTGCAACGACCTGCCCTTCGATGACGCAGTCTCTGGTGCAATCGACAAGGACCAGGCCGCACTTGTTGCGCCCTGGGTCAACCGAGACGATCCTGCTCATGGACTGTCGTCCTGGAGTGTTGATGTTGGACGTAGTGGGCGGCTTGGACGCAGCTCGATGGCAATGGGATCGGCGGTTTCACTGCGTCGCACCGCAACGGCCTGAAGTTCAACCCGTCCACCGCTGCGTTCGGTCAGCTCCCTGGCGAGCCTGTTGACGGCGTTGGCATCAAATTGAAGGCCTTGGCTCAGGGACCCTCTTCGGCGCACTTCCGCCAGAGTCGATGCCAGCAGCAGGTTGATGCGGTTTTGCACCGCCTCTGGATTGGTGTCCTGCCCGGCAACAGTGGTTCTGGCCAGAACTTCTCCCTCCATGGTGATGGCCACATTGGGACGTACATCCGGGAAGGCGTAAACCACGCTCTCACCCCTCAACACATTGGCCGCTGAGCGCAGTAGCACCACCCAGGTGCCAGGCTTTCGGATGGCTTGTTCCAGCCTTTCAATGTCCTGGCGGGGCACGAGGATGATCTGACGATCAGGCACCTGTCCAGGCAGAACCTTCTGAAAAGCCTGCAGATTGGCTTCTCGCAGCACCTGGTCAATCACTTGCCGGGCTTGATCAGGGCGATCCAGCATGAGTGTGACTGTGGCCAGCGGCTGGCCACTGCTGATCGCCACATCTCCACGCCGCAGCGCTATCAGGTTCTTCTCCAGTTGCTGGAGCTCTGCTTCGCCTGAGCTGATGCGTTGACGCACCGCTTGAAGTTCATCATCCGTGCGTTGGATTTCCGCATCGCGGTTGCGCACGTCCTGGCTGAGTCTCTGCCGTTCGGCCTCCAGTCGGCGCGTCTGCTCCTGAAGGGGTTGAAGTGTGCTGCGCAGCTCCCGGGCTCGAGCCTGCGCATCCGCCAGGATCTTTCTGGCTTTGATTTCATCGGTCCGAGCCTCTGCGAGTTGCTGCCGGGCCTTGCGCTGAGCCTTGCGGCTTCCCTTCAGGTCTGAGCGGCTGCTGCGGAGGCGGGCTTCGAGGTCATTGAGTTCAAACAGACCAACGCGCAGCTGACGGCTCACCAGCAGCATCATCCCGAGCGACAAGGCACTGATCAGGCTGCCCGTGAGCACAGTGATCACCACCGCGGTTTGACGTGGGCGAAGACCGAAAAGGCTCAGCCGGGCTTTGCCGACCCTCGAACCCAGTCGGTCTCCAAGAGTGGAGAGAACCCCCCCGAGGATCAGTAGGGAAAGCAGCAGCAGCCAGCCGGTCACGGTGCGTCAAACATGCGGCAGGCCGCTGAGGTGCTGCCCATCTTCACCTGTCGCGGGGTTAACTGAAACGTTTGGCCAGTGCAATCGGATCCAGAACAGTGATCTTCTTGCGGTCAATTTCGACCAGGCCTGAATTGCGTAGATCGCCAAGCAGACGCGTGATCGTGACACGCGTGGATCCGATCGCTTCAGCGATGGCCTGATGGGACAAACGCAGGTCAATGGTGATGCCCTGGGGGCCAGGCATCCCGAAGTCCCTGCAGAGGACAAGTAGAAAACTCACTAAACGGGAGGACATGTCCCTGTGCGTGAGGGTTTCAATCATCGTCTCCGTTTGCAGAATTCGGCTGGAGAGACCCTGAAGTAAAAGCAATCCCACGCTGGTGTTCGCTTCGATCGCCTGGCGAACGGAGCTTGCTGGGGCTGTGACCATTTCCACTCTGGTGAAGGCCACGGAGTGATAAAACCGATCGGAGCGATGGCCGGTGAGGAGTGAGAGAACGCCAAACAGGCTGTTTTCTCTCAGCAGGGCAACGGTGATCTCTTCCCCCGACTCATAAACCCTCGATAAACGAACAGCTCCTCGTCGGATCAGATAGACGCGCTCGGCCGGGTCTCCTGGAAAAAAGATGGTCTTGTTCCGTTCCACCATTTCGGTGCTGGCACCTTCCAGATCACGGATCACTTCCAGCAGGGTGCGGCTGGCGGGGTTGGGCGCATTGGTGAGGCTTGTTTCTGCGGATCGCCCAGGTTGGGGAGCAGTCCGACTAAAGCCGCGCATCACTTCGGCCATGACCAACGCATCAATGCGGGGAAGTTAAGGAGCGATGCGCGGTCACCCTGTAGCAACGAACACGGTTCTCCTGGCTCAGTCCTCATGCAGTGCATCCAGCTGTGCAGCCATGAGCTGCTTCAACCCTGGTTCGGCAAGGTCCAGCAGGCTGTTGAGCTGCTTGCGACTGAATGGTGCACCTTCGGCAGTGCCTTGCAACTCCAATAGATCGCCGGAATTGTTCATCACCACATTGAGATCCACATCGGCCCGGCTGTCTTCGCTGTAGTCCAAGTCCAGCAGAGCATGCCCCTCGATCAGTCCCACAGAGACAGCCGCCACCTGGTTGATGACCGGATTGGTGCTGATGCGACCTTGTGTAAGTAGGCGCTCGCAGGCCTTTTGCAGAGCGAGCCATGCCCCAGTAATCGCCGCAGTCCGCGTTCCCGCATCCGCCTGAATAACATCGCAGTCGATCAGCAGGGTGTTCTCACCCAACGCCTTCATGTCGATTGCCGCTCGAAGGCTGCGGCCGATCAGGCGCTGGATCTCCTGGGTGCGTCCTGACAGTTTCATCAGCTCCCTGCGCTGACGATCAGGGGTGGATCCCGGCAGCAGGCGATATTCAGCGCTGAGCCACCCCAGGCCTTGATCCCGTCGCCAGCGAGGGACGCCGTCTTCCTGGCAAACGCTGCAGAGAACCGTTGTGCGCCCGGTGCGCATGATCACGGAGCTCAGAGCGAAACCCATGGGATCCCAGTCGATTGAGAAGGCCCTGAGGTCGGCGGGTTCTCGGCCATCGTTGCGCTGGGTCTCGCTCATGGGGAACAGGATCGGGATCTTGAGCCTGCCAGTTGGAGTAGAGACACCAGGGATGGTGTCAAAGGGATTGTGATTTGCGCTTTCGCCGCTAGATTCAAATTCCGCTGGATCGATTCGATTCCAGTCACGATGGAAGCGACCGAGATGACCGCCAGCCTGAGCCCAAGCCATCGACCCCGCCAGCAGAGCGGTGCCGATCATCGGGTTCTGAACCGTGCGGGTTTGCATCCCCTGCCATCGCTCCAGCCACAGCAGCCCTTGCATCTGGTAGCCCCTGAAGGGCAGTTGCAGGTGCATACCGCTCCTTATCGAGGAAGTTTCGGCACAGTGCTGAGTCAGGCCTTGCGTTCTGCTGGGCTTGGCAGTCGTGTTGCAGTGATGCAGTTCCTTAAAGGTGGCGTTGCTCAGGGGCCTGATGCGGCGATCACGCTCTGCGATCGCATGGTCTGGATGAGACCTGCAGTGATGGGATGTCTTTCGGATCAGGCCAGTACAGCTGACCCCACAACTGTGGATGCTGTCCAAGCGGTCTGGCAGATCTGTCGCCGCCACCTGGCCAGCGGCGATCTTGATCAGTTGGTGCTGGATGAACTTGGCTTGGCCATTGCTCTTGGCTACCTCAACGAAGCTGAGGTGCGTGACAGCCTGGATGCACGTCCTGGTTCGATGGATGTGATCATCACAGGACCGTCGATTCCGGACTCTCTCATGGGTTTGGCCGATCAAGTGACGGAACTGCGCAGGGGTTTCTGATGCTCAAAAATGACCGTTGGATCACGGAACAGGCTGCCTCTGGCATGCTCGAGCCCTTCCAGAAAGGGTTGATCCGCCATCTCGATCCTGAGCAAAAGCTGGCACCTGTGCTCAGCTTCGGATGTTCCTCATACGGCTACGACCTGCGTTTGTCACCTCAGGAATTTCTGATCTTCAAGCATGTTCCTGGAACCGTGATGAACCCCAAGCGGTTCAATCCTGGAAACCTTGAACCAACCGAGCTTCACCATGATGACGATGGTGACTATTTCATCCTTCCAGCCCATTCCTACGGCCTGGGTGTGGCTCTTGAAAAGATGAAAGTTCCGCCGAACATCACCGTGATTTGCCTCGGCAAGAGCACCTATGCGCGGCTAGGAATCATCGTGAACACCACACCTGCTGAAGCCAGCTGGGAGGGGCATCTCACGCTTGAATTCAGTAACAGTTCGGGAGCTGACTGCCGCATCTATGCCAATGAAGGCATCTGTCAGCTGTTGTTCTTTGAAGGCGATCCCTGCGACACCACTTATAGCGATCGGCAGGGTAAATACCAGCATCAACCCGAGCGGGTTACACTGGCCAAGGTTTAAGTCGGGCTGGTTGCGATCGTGCTTCGATTCAGGGCGCCAGGCGTGCCTTGTGCAAGCGGTTTTTCTCGTACCAGTCAGCAAACTCAGGTGCCCAGTTCTGAAGATGGGGCCACATCAGGTCGCAAAGTTCCCTGATTTCCTGTTGCGCGTCGAGTTTGGAACGCAGGTCTAGGAAGTGAAGGAAGGCTCGCAGACTGAAGCTGACAACAAAGTGCTGTCGGTAGTCAAACGGGAGGATTCCTCGGGCATGCTCCTCGGAAAAGCCTTCGCGCAACAGATCGCGATAGCGCTCCGCGGCTTGTTGGCAGAGTTTGAGATCGATGAGTCGTTGCTCATCGACGTAGGTGTATTTCTTGCCCAGTCGGTCTCGGTACTCCCCGACCGGACGCAGGTAGAACACTTCCTCGAGATCGAGTTCCCCTTCAGCCGCTCTGCAGATCCGCTCGCCGGTGTAACGCATTGATTGCACATCAAAGCTCACGCCCACTCGGTGCGTTCGCGCTTGCTGCATCACCGAGTGAGGGAACCAGCCAACGTTCAACACGATCTGAGCATGTTCCAGTGGGCCGTAGTGGCCCTTCATTCCACCCAGCAACCGCTTGATGCAAATTTCTCCAGCCCTCGTTTCGTTCGGCCACTGGTCGCGTTCCATAACCACGAACCCTTCGCTGTAGTCCTGGTGCATGCCTGCATACACGCTCTGTTGAGGATTGGGCGTGGCGGCGATCAGTTCGACCCGGAAGCGGGAATCCATGAGGTTTTGAGGTTTCGGGTACGGGATGTTCGGTCGATCATCGCCTCTCCGGTCAGCATCGAGTGGATTTAGGAGTGGCTTCTTGGACCGGTGGAATCCGCCAAGGCGATCTCAGGACGAGCATTCGTGCTGCCTACGCCGGCAAGATCTGGAATTGGGCTGCCGTCGATCAAGGCATTGGCGATTGAATTCAGCTCGGTTTCATTGCGTGCTCCGAGCGAGCGGCCCCGCATTGTGCCGTCTGCGGAGAACAGGTTCAGCTGAGGGATCCCAGTGACGTCGTAGCGATCGGTCAGGTCAAGCCAGCGCGGATTGTCGATATTGACGAGAACCACATCCAGGTCGGAACTGTGGCTTTGTTCAACCTCCAGCATCGCTGGAGCCATTTCTCGGCAGACTTCACACCAGTCGGCATAGAACTCGAGGATTGTCGGCCGACCGTTGCTGAGTGCCACTTCTGGCGACAACGAGCGTCTGGCGAGCTGATCAAGTGGCGATTCGATTGAACCGCCGTTGCGCACCAGGAAAAGGCTGACAGCGAGGACCAGAGCTGAGACCAGCAGTAGAACTTTCTGCAGGGTGCTGAGGCTGGAGCTTGAAGCGCTGTCGGTCATCGCGGACTGACGTCAATGCCACCACTCTGACAGGACAAACCGCTTGCTGTTGCTAGCGTCCGATCGCAGATGATCGCGTCGTTGATCGACGTTTGTCCGCCGCGAATCTGCCTCCAAGCCGATGTCCGTCTTGCGTTTCCTGCTGTTACCGCTTCGGGCTCCGCTGCTGATCGTTCTCTTCGTGGTGTCGCTGTTCCTGGGCCATCACTGGGCGATCCAGGAGGCTTGGCTGGCTGATGCCCATTCGATTTCGGTGAGCACGTTCTGGGCGTTGGAGATGATCCAGGCGGTCGTGGTGGTGGTGGTCTGCACCATGCCCGATTTACTGCTCCGTCAGCTTTCAACGCTGATGGCGTCGAGTCGCGTTCTCAGCCTGGTGGTCACGCTCACGCTGTTAATCACTGTGGGGCTCTACGTTCTCAGCCTGAGCTTGTTGTCGGATGTCTTGATTCTGGGGTCCGCCACATTGCTGGCACGCCTCGACCTCAGTCGCATCAAAGTGGTTCCACCTCCACAGCTGATGGCGTTTTGGCTTGCAGTGATCGTGATCGGAGGCATCTGGATTGGCCATGATCTGCCCAATCCCCCGAGTTCACTGGGTGCAGCGATCAGTGTTGGCATCGTTGCCTGAGCTGTTGTTCAGGTACGCCCAGAGATTGCCGAGCACCTTCTTGGTGTAAAGACGGGTTTCAGGGTATGGAATGCGTTCGACCCACAGCTCAGGGTCTTTATTCAGTTCATCACTGACCCAAGATTCCGCTGCCCCAGGCCCGGCGTTGTAGCTGGCCACCGTCAGCCAGGGGTTGCCCTGCCATTGGTCCAGGAGACCTCGTAAATAGCGAGCCCCGAGAACTGCATTGCGGTCTGCTTCGCGCAATTGAGCGGCACTCAGCTTTTCGCCCGCCACTTCGGCTGCAGTGGTCGGCATCAGTTGCAACAGTCCCACGGCACCAACGGGTGAAGCCACACCAGGGGAAAACCGAGATTCCTGACGCGCAACAGCCAGTAGCAGCTCCAATCGCACCTCTTCTTGCTCTGAAGCTGCCAGTAACAGAGGCAGGAGCGGTCGGGGATGAAGGCTGTTGTGCAGTACCTGACGTGTCTCGCAGGCTGGGGACACCAGTCGCAGACTGGCCCGCCATAGTCGGCTGAGACCGGTCCAGTGGTCATTCACCCCCAGCCGAAGTCGTCCCTCCAGTAGAAGTTGTTGGGGGGATGGATTGGTATTGCTGACTTCGCTGCGCCAGGTTTCCCAGGCTTCCTGATGCATCTCAAGGCGCCAGAGCTGGTCAACCAAGCGACTGCCGCTGTTGAGAGGGATCCAGCTTTGAACAGAGTTCAAACGGTCAGCCTCTGTGGCTGGGAGGACCTTGTTGCCCGAGAGAGCCGGCAGGTTTCCAGATCCCAGCCTGGCCTGAGCTCGCCAGGTGTAATAGCCGGGTGGCTGCTGACGCGTCAGCGACTGCCAGATCTCTTGGCCACCTTTGCGATCTCCGAGCTTGTCCATGCACATCCCCAGCCAGAATTGCTGGCGCGCACGCAGGGGGTCAGGCAGTTGTTCCGCGCTGATCGCAGTCAGCCATGACCGTGCCTGTTCCCATTGACCTCTGAGCAGTGCTTCGCGAGCGAGGTCCCACTGCAGTTGCCAACTGGCTGGATGGCCTGGCCAGCGTTGCAGCACGACCAGCCCTCCTTCGCCCCCTGCGAGACGAACCCGGGCTGCGGCCACATCGGCCGATCGCTGCTGGAGAGATTCAGGCAAAGCATCGATCAATGCCTGTTTCGGACGCAAAGGCTCGCTCAGCAGCGCTGCTGAGTTCAGTGCCTCCTGGCTGTCCGGATGATCCTTGGCCAGTTGCAGCAACATCGCTTCACCGCGTTGCTGTTGTTCCTCATTGCCTCGAAGCAGTGTGCGCCCGATCGACAGTGCCTGAGACGGTGCCAGGGGTGTTCCCTGTAGGCAAAGTTCAGCGGACTGGCCATCACCCAGCTCAGCCAGTGCCGCTGCCAGTTGCAGACGCTGCTGCTGCTCAAGTCCTTCGCCTGTGATGGCACCACAGGCCTTGCGAAGCAGCCGTTGCGCCCCAGGCCAGTTCGCTCCCCATCGGGCCAAATGAAGAGCACTGGATTGCACCAAGGCCTGGTCGGCGTCGTCCGGCAGTTCCGCGGCGGCCGCCAGAGCGGCTGGATGGGCGGGTTGAAGTCTGAGCAGCTCCTGCTTCAGTTGCGGTTGGTGATCAGCAAGGTGATAGCGGGCATCGGCACTGGCCGTTGACGTTGGGAAACGTCGGAGTAGATCCCGCCAGTGTTGTTGCTCCTCCTGATCGGGGCCCAGTGACTTTGCCGCCAGAGCTTGTTGTTTCAAGGCCACAGCGGCCATTGGAGCTGGCCCCCAGCCCTGGCCGGTGAGGAGGTGGCTGCGCCTTTGCGGAGAATCGCCGCTGCGGCTGGCCAGCATCAGGGCGGCTTCGCGCCGCTGGTCAGGGCTCGCGGACCAGCGGTAGTGCGTCCAGAGCTGCGCGTCACTCAGCTCTGGTGTGATCGGATGGTGCTGACTGCGCAAGAGGGCGCGGCCACCCAAGATCGCCAGAACAGTCAGAAGCGTGGTGCCGCCAAGAAGTAGCGGTCCGCGGGTCTCTCGAGTGTTCAAGCCGTGGCTGGAAACTGCTGGCATTCTGTGCCCAGCAGGATCGAACTGGATGGTTGCTCAGCGTCGGCAACCGCGACCTGGCCGGCGCCAACGCTTGCGCCTGGTTGTGGCATTAGGGCTGGCTTTTGTGGTTTGGGGCCTGCGCTGGCTCTGGCCCTTGCAGTGGTTGCCTGGCTGGGTGGTGCTGCTGATGGGTTTATGGGCTCTGCTGGAACTGGCAGCCCTGCTGCTTGTGCCTCAGCGCTGGAGCTGATCGGCATCGTGCGGCTGTGGCCCTGTCACTGGTTCAGTGATCGGCTGTCTCAGGGCTCTTAAGGTTCAGTCCACAAATGAGACCTTATGGCCTCTTCCGTCGCCCATCCGCTCGGTTCACTTCAGTCCCCCGAGGTCAGTTTCGGAACTGATGGTCTGCGGGGCCGTGTCGGTACGGCGATCACACCCGCTCTGGCGTTGCAGGTGGGTTTCTGGTGTGGTCGTGTCTTGCCGCCGGATGGTCCCGTTCTGATCGGGATGGATTCCCGATGCAGCGGTTCGATGGTTGTGGCCGCTCTGACCGCCGGTCTGACTGCTGCAGGTCGTGAGGTCTGGACTCTTGGCCTTTGCCCCACACCGGCGGTTCCCGGTCTGATCCGACGCTTTCAGGCATCAGGCGGGTTGATGGTTTCGGCAAGTCACAATCCGCCTGAAGACAACGGCATCAAGGTGTTTGGGCCAGACGGCAGCAAGCTGGGCTCCGAGTTGCAACGCCGCATCGAATCCGGTCTGCGTGGGGAGGCTGATGCTGCTGGGCCGATCAGCGGATGTGGCGCTGCAAGCCACCGCGCTGAATTGCTGCAGCACTATCGCGACAGTCTGCTGAGCAGTGTTCAGCATCAACGTCTGGATGGGGTACCGATCGTGCTCGATCTGTGCTGGGGTTCAGCAACCGCCTGCGGTGCAGAGGTCTTCCGCGCACTTGGGGCCGACCTCACCGTGCTGCATGGCACAGCCGACGGTGAACGCATCAATGTGGGCTGTGGATCGACCCATCTCGGCCCGCTGCGCGAGGCGGTGATCGAACGCGGTGCGGCCATGGGCTTCGCCTTCGACGGTGATGCCGATCGGATGCTTGCAGTGGATGGTCGTGGTCGCGTGGTTGATGGTGACCATGTGCTTTATCTCTGGGGGTCTGTGCTTCAAGACAGCGGTGCTCTGCCTGATCAGCGCCTGGTGGCCACGGTGATGTCCAACCTCGGATTTGAGCGGGCCTGGCAGGCCAGAGGGGGGCAGTTAGAGCGGACTCCTGTCGGCGATCAGCATGTGCACGCGGCCATGGTGAGCAGTGGTGCAGCCCTGGGTGGGGAACAATCCGGCCACATCCTCTCTTCTGCCCATGGACTCGCTGGTGATGGGGTTCTTACGGCGCTTCAGCTCGCCAGCCTTTGCCATGGCCAGCAGATGACTCTCGCTGACTGGCTAGATCGCAGCTTCCAGGCCTATCCACAGAAGTTGGTGAATGTCAGGGTGACAGACCTCGCCCGTCGCAAAGGGTGGGCCGAGTGCGCGCCTCTGCGAGAGCTAGTCGACGAAGCAGAACGCTCGATGGCCGAAGACGGCAGGGTGCTGGTACGCGCAAGCGGTACCGAGCCTCTATTGCGGGTGATGGTGGAAGCAGCCGAAGCGGATGTTGTCGAACGCTGGACCGGTCGCCTGGCTGAAGCGGCCGACCGCCATCTCAATGCGGCTTAAGGGGGGAACGATCCATCGCGCAGGCCAGCGCACCATCACAGGCATCCCCTGATGCCGATGGCCATTTGCTCCCTGGCAGTAAGTCGAACACTGTTTGGTGAACGAGGTGGCGGAACTCCGCCAAGTGCTCCAGTGCTCCCCCGCGTGCAGCTAGTGATGGTGTGTGTAGATCGAGTGCCTTCGCGGTGGCTGCTGCTGCCTGAGCGAGTGCGGAGGCAGATCGTTGCAGGATTGCCCGAGCAGCGTAATCCCCTTGTGCGGCTGCTTCGTCGACCAGCGGTGCCAGCCTCGCTTGGTCGGCAACCCCATGGTTTGGGCTGACCACGAGTGCTTTGAGGTCGGCGGCGCTGCGACAGCTCAGCGCATCCCAGAGCCGTTGGCGCAGGGTCCCATCAGGAGCACGGCCATCGGCCATCTTCACGCTGAGTTGAAGCGCCTCGTGGCCGATATCGAAGGCGGAGCCTGCGCCATCCAGACGCCAGCCCCAGCCACCGCAACGATGCTCGCGACCGTTGGCGTTGCGGCCCACCACGATCATTCCGGTGCCGCTGATCAGCACGATGCCTGCCTGATCGGGGAATGCGCCTCGCAAGGCGGTGCGTTCATCGCCGGTTGCCAGACAGCGCGCTTCGGGCAGTTGCAGTTCTGAAGCGAGTAGCGCTCCGCCCCTCTCCTGCAGGGGCGTTCCAGCCTCGATGCCACTGGCTCCAATGGCTGCAGCAAAGATTGGCTCTGACTTGTTGGCATCCCGACCGCATCGCTGAGCCCAGTCGAGTCGGGCTCTGTCGAGGCTGAAGCGGATGGCAGAACGAAAGCGCTCTTCTCCGTCAGCAGCATCCAGATGGCTCACTCCTGGCCCTGAACCATCGCCGACCGTTCGAAGTTTGCCGTCCTCCCAAGCACTCAATCGGCAACGGCATTGGGTCTGTCCGGCATCAAATCCAGCCAAGATGGGAACTTGCTTGTTCAAGGCTCTCGGCGCATTTGGCTCAGGGTGGCCAGGCAAAACCAGCCGCTGATTTGCACTTCGGGACGGAAGAAGATGGTGTCGGCGGCACCCTGGATCAGCAGACCAGCGATGGCTGCGAGGCAGCCCAGGCAGGGAAGAGCAAGCTCTGCGTCTGCAGTCAGGGCACGCCAACCATTACGAAGGCTGGCAACCCCTAGCCCCAGACAGGCGAGCAGGCCAGGGATGCCGTTCTCAACCAAGATTTCAAGCGGCACTGAATAGGCACTGAGAGCGTTGAATTTCGGTTGCTGGTAAAGGGGGTAAACGCTGTTAAAGGCTGCATTGCCAGGGCCGATGCCCAGCCAAGGACGGTCTTGGATCATATCGATCGCCGCGAGCCAGACGTTGATCCGGAAATTGTTGGAACTGTCGCCTCGACCTGCCAGCAGGCTGGCGACTCGGGTGCGGATCGGTTCCACCTGTGTGGCGGCAACGGCCAGTACCACGCCAGTAATGACGAGCAGGGCCAGGGGAAGAAGCCGTCGCCAGAGCGCTGGCCAGTTTCGGATGTACCGAAGCAGCAGGAGCAGCATCAGCACACCGACTGAAGCCACAATTCCAAGCCAGCCACCGCGGCTATAGCTGAACAGTGTTGAAGCGCAGCCGAGGATCATTGCTGTGGCTGCGTAGAGCCTGGCCCCCCAGCCACGCCAGCGAATCATTGCCACGACGGCAATGGGCAGGATTGGCACTAGGTACCCCGCCAGGAGATTGGGATTGCCCAGTGGCCCGTAGATGCGGAGGGTGCCCTCCGCCACCGAGTTGGGATCGGCCCAGCGAGCCAATTCCTCTGTGGGGGCATACAGCTGGCGTAATGCCAGCAGGCTGCTCAGCAGAGATCCGCCCAGCAAGGCCGCCACCAAGCGGTCCCACCACTCAGGCCTGACATTCAGTAGCTGGCGCATCAGGGCATAGACCCCGAGGTAGCTGATCAGCTTGAGCAGACCTTTGGCGGCGGCGCTCGGTACCGGTGAAAGACCTGTGGCCAGCACGGCCACAGCCAGGAACAGCAGCAGCCAGCCACTGATCGAGCCGATGTGAGCGGGAGTTCTGGTGAGTGACCAGAGCACCCAAAGGGCTCCGCAGGCCAGCACGATCAGGCCCAGACCAGCACGCGTGAGGACTGGAAGTCCGGCCATCAGCAGGATCAGGACGATCCCCGCCAGATCGCTTAGGCGCTTCTGCTGTGCCGCTGAACCTGGTAGTAGTCCTTGCCAGCGCAGCAACCAAGGGGTCGGGGCCGAAGCCTCAGCCATCAGTGATTGAGAGGAACATCAGCGGGATTATCGACCCGTTGCCAGGCGATCTCAAGTTCTTCCAGCTCTGGCAGTGGCTGTTCGTTGCGCCGGTAAAGCACTCTGTAGGCAGGAAGGCCCTGCTCTTGCACGTAGCGTTCGCGTTCGGTCGGCACCGGTAGAGGGTTGTTGGTGCGCCAGGGACGCGTGTCTTCGTCGGGGCGGTCGAAGCAACCGCTCAGTTCGACCAGTGTGACCATCGGTTCCACCACTTCAAGAACATCGCTTTGCAGAAAAAGCTCGCGACTGGGACTGAGAGCGGCAGCGATGGCGAGCAGTAGCGAGGGTTGCATCACCCGGCGCTTGCGGTGTCGCCGCTTGAACCAGGGATCCGGAAACTGGATGCTCACGAGCTGCAGCTGATCCGCGGTCAGCTCCGCAAGCCAGCCCTCAAGGCTGATGTTGGCATTGCAAAAGAGGTAATGGAGATTGTGACGTTCGAGTTTGTCGCGGTCACGCTGGGCTGCCAGCACGAGCGGACGCCTGATTTCCACAGCCAGATGATTCCAGTCTGGTTTCAGTGCTGAAAGCTCCAGTAGAAAGACGCCCCGGGCGCAGCCGATGTCCAAATGGATGGGGCGATTGGCGATGTCAAACAGCTGATCGGGACCGGGCAATTCCAGAGGCAGCTGAAAGAAGCGGCTGAGGGGATTGACGTGCTGCCGCATCAGGATCGCGTTGCACTTTCGGAAGGATCGCAGCGCAACAGGCCCCAGCAGGCGGTGTAGCCATGAAAATGCGTGGCTCCTCCGAGGGGGCCGATTTCGCCGTTGCAGAAGCTGCCGGCAACTGGAAGTTGTGGAAAGACATCGCGAGCGATGCTGACATCGCAATCGGGGCTGCCAAACAAGCCGTTGCCCCGGCCCAGACAGGCGAAGAGGAGTCCCATTAACGGTGTGGCGTCGCTGCCTTGATCGCGTCTGGTCTGCAACAGCTGGTGGGCTTCCTGTCTTGAGGCCTGCGCTTCACGCAACTGGAACTGCACTTTTTGTCCGGCACGCACGCGATCGGCAACGGCAACCGCGCCGTTGCGTGGATCCACGCCGATCAGATTGCGCACCAGAAAGGACCTTTCGGGGCGATCAGCTGAGACGCCACCCTGATTCAGGCCAGCGAGCATGGCATCGGCAATGAATTGCTCTCGCTCCACACCCAGAAATAGTGAGTGCTGCACCAATTCCCTGTCTTCGGCGCTGAGATCGGCAAGCACGCGCTGTAAGCAGGTCACTGGACTGGCTCTGCGATCACCGTCGCTCAGTTCGAGCAGAACGTTGCGTTGAGCCTGTTCGATGGCGAAGACCGGTCCAATCGGTCGGCATCCCTGGGCGACCACTGGATCCAGGCTCCAGGTGCCGCCGATGCTCAGGCCTACCGCTCCATCGATGACCTGATCTCCATAGAGCAGAGAACCATGATCGGCGTTGTGAGGTACGGCGATGCCTCCGACTTTGGCGATGCCGGGGTAGGCGTAATCCAGTCCGCTCACGAGATCGTTGATGGCATGACAGCCGGGATCGAGCAGCAGCAGCATTGAACGGCTGTGGTCAGGGTTCACCCCCACCCAGTCCTGCCAGTTCTGGGCGGCTCCATCAAGATCGGGCAGTTGGCTGCTGTCGAGACAGAAGCTGTTCAGTTCAGCTCCAGGAAGGTTTAGGAGACTGACGCTGAGTGCTGGCGTGCGTTCCACTTCATGGGCTTCGCCTGAGGTTGTGGTGCCAACGACACCACCGCCCAGACATCCGAGCCAGTGTTTGGCGTTCAGGCGTTTTTGCAGCAGCGGCAGTAGGCGGGTCAGATCGCTCGCGAAATGACTCGAGATGAACACGAGGGCCAGATCGGCCTCATTCGAGCCCAGAGCACTGGTGACTTCCCTTGCAGCATCTTCAAGAGAAGGCTTTCTGGAAAGGGCATGTCGGCATTGAGCCTGCAGCCCGCGGCTCTGGAACCAGTCGAGAGGATTGAACGGAACCATGGATTGGACCTTACCAATCCTGTCGACCTGCTAGATGACCGTGATAATGGCCCTCTGATGTCCCTGGCCGGTGTCCGATTTCACAACACGCACCCTGGTGTGGCTCACCTATCGCCTCGGGGCGACGATTGCTCTGGGCATTCCGCTTGTGCTTCTGATCTGGTCGGGGCTTCGACGCGACCCTGCCTTGGTGAGGTTGCTCGGGATCTACTGGAAAGTGGCAAGTCTGCTGGCGATCAGCGTGCTGTTGCTGACTGATCAACGGCCGATCGGATATTTCACGGCATTTCTGGCGCCTCTGCTGATGGCTGCGTCTCTATGGTTCTGGGTTGACCTCAATGAGGAGCTGGCCGATAGTCCTCCGGGGCGCGCGCTGCCGTTCACGGTGCGGGTCTGGCGATGGGCCCTCACACTCTTCGCCTTGTTCGCCGCCGTGATGTCGGGTTCGGCACTGGGTTGCACCCGTCAGCTCGAGACCGATTCCTGTCGGCTTTGGCTGGAGGCGCCCCAGGGGCTGCATCGAGTCGCTGAGCGTGTGTTCGACTTCGTCTTCGGTGGTGAGTGGACGATGGCCGTGGCGGCCTTCATCGGCTATGTGGCTCTGGTGGCTTACGTCGTCGGTCTGCTGCAGTGGGCTCTGGTGCGTCTTCCCAAGCAGGGACGGGTCGCCGGGGATTTCTGATCATGGAATTCACCGCCCTCGTTCAGGAGATGGAAGAGCGCACGCGTCTGAGCCCTGATCGGGTGGTGAGGTTGCACGGGTTTGTGTTGGATGAGCCGTTTGAACTGTTGATCTTTCGTGGCTTCAGCAGCAGCACCACCCATCCCACAGCCTTCGATCCAGATGCATCGGTTCTCCCCGATGGCACGCGCTTGGATTGGGCGGAATTGCTGCAGGGCCCGCTGGACCCCTCCGGTGAAACCAGGCTTGTCGGGCCTGTGAATCCGGAAGACCTGCTGGCTCAGGCCAGCTGGTGATCAGCGACGATTCAGAACATTGCAACAGCGCCCGCACAGGGTTGGATGCTGGTTGTGCTGGCCCACATCACTCTCGTAGTGCCAACAGCGTTCGCATTTGATCCCACGGGCTCTGCTCACCTCGATGATCGCGGTGTCGTCTTTCTGGTCGGCGAGGAGTTCGGCCCAGGGCTCTCCTCCTAATTGCAGCTGAGAGACCAGCAGCCAGTCGCGCAGACCATCAGCCTCCGCATCGCCGTTCTCGTTCAACCAGTTGAGGGCTGACTCCAGCTCTGGGTTGCGAGTTTCGATTCTGACGGCTGCCTCCAGCGATGCCCCCAGTTCCTGTCTGCTTCGGCAGTCCTCCAGAACTCTGTTCACCGCAGCACGCAGCTCGCGCAATCGCTGGATCGGTTCACTGAGGCTGGGATCGCGCCAGTCGGCTGGAACAGTTGGCCAACCGCGCTGGAAAATCGATGTCTCCTCCACCTCGTAGGGCAGGTTCTGCCAGATGTCCTCGGCCATGTGGCACAGCACAGGAGCGATCAGACCAGCCAGTCGTTCGATGATCAGCGACATCACGGTCTGACAGCTCCTTCGTCGTCGGTCGGAGGGTGCGCTCACATAGAGCCTGTCCTTGGCGATGTCGAGATAAAAGTTCGACAGGTCGGTCACGCAGAAGTTCTGCAGTAGTTGGAAGAAGCGGAAGAATTCATAGCTCTCGAACGCTTCCGTGATCTCATCCATCACCTCCGCAGTTCGCTGCAGCATCCAGCGGTCCAGCAATGGCAGCTTCTCCACAGGAATGGCGTCGTCGGCTGGATTGAAGTCGTGGAGGTTGCCCAGTAAGTAGCGGCTGGTGTTGCGCACCTTGCGGTAGACATCCGCGAGTTGGCGAAGGATGCCGGCACCGATCGGCACATCAGCGGAGTAGTCAACCGAGCTCACCCACAGGCGCAGCACATCAGCGCCGTAGGCAGGTTCTTGCTTCTGGTTCTTGCCGCCCTCGATGATCACCATCGGGTCAACAACGTTGCCCAACGATTTACTCATCTTGCGACCTTTTTCATCCAAGGCGAAACCGTGGGTGAGCACTCGCTGGTAGGGGGCATGACCATTGACTGCCACTGATGTCAGCAATGAGCTCTGGAACCAGCCGCGATGTTGGTCGGAGCCCTCCAGGTAAAGATCGGCGGGATAGCCAAGGCCCTCTTGTTGGCTGGAGACTGCGGCCCAACTGGAGCCGGAGTCGAACCACACATCCATGGTGTCGGTGCCTTTGCGCCATTGCTCAGCCTGATCGGCATAGGCGGGAGGCAGAAGATCAGCTTCGTCTTTTTCCCACCACACATCGGCACCGTGTTCGGCGATCAGCCCTTCGATGTGCGCGAGGGTGTCGGCGTTGAGTAGGACGTCGCCTCCACTGCGGTTGTAGAAGACGGGGATCGGCACACCCCAGGTGCGCTGTCGGGAGATGCACCAGTCGCCCCGTTCCTTGACCATCGCCTCGATGCGGTTTCGACCTGAAGCGGGTGTCCACTCGACTCGATCGATGGAATCCAGGGCCTGCTGACGGAAGCCATCGACGGAGGCGAACCACTGTTCGGTGGCACGGAAGATCGTGGGCTTTTTGGTGCGCCAGTCATAGGGGTAGCGGTGTCCGTAGGCCTCCTGCTTCAGCAGTGCTCCTGCCGTCTCGAGCGCGTCGATGATCACTGGGTTGGCCTCCTTCAGGACATTGAGACCGGCGAAGGGTCCCGCCTCGTCCGTGAGCGTGCCAGCTTCGTCGACAGGGCACAGAACAGCTAGGCCATTTTTCTGGCCTGTGTGAAAGTCGTCGACTCCATGGCCTGGTGCCGTGTGCACGAGGCCTGTGCCCGATTCCGTCGTGATGTATTCACCGCCGATCACAACGGGGCTGGTGCGGTCCAGCAAGGGATGGCGGTACGTCAGTCCGGAAAGCAGCGCTCCCTTCACCGTGGCTTTGCGGACTAGTGGTCGCTCCAGCGTTGTGGCGAGGGAGTCGATCAGGTCAGCGGCCACCACAAGCAGCCGCCCCTCGCCATCGTCGACGAGGGCATAGTCCAGGCGTTCATTGACGGAGACCGCCAGGTTGGCCGGAAGCGTCCAGGGGGTTGTGGTCCAGATCGCCACCTGAAGGGTCTTCCCGAGTGCGTCGGCATCACCGGGCAATTCGATGCCCTCTGTGCTGAGGGCGTCGCGCAGCGGTGCGGGTAGTTCAACCGCCGGGAAGGCGACGTAGACGCTGGGGCTGGTGTGGCCATCGGGGTACTCGAGCTCTGCCTCCGCCAGTGCTGTCTGCGAGCTGGGGCTCCAATGCACCGGTTTGAGACCCCTATAGATGTGCCCTTTGAGCACCATTTCGCCGAAGACCCTGATCTGGGCGGCTTCGTAGTTCTTCTGCAGGGTGAGGTAGGGCTCTTGCCAGTCGGCCCAGATCCCCCAGCGCTGAAACCCTTTCATCTGGCCGTCTACCTGCTTGCGGGCGTAGGCGGCGGCCTTTTTGCGCAGTTTGATCGGTGTGAGCGCCTGGCGCTGATCCTGATCCATCGACTGCAGCACCTTCAGTTCGATCGGCAGGCCATGGCAGTCCCAGCCAGGGATGTAACGAACCTTGCGTCCTCGCAGGATCTGATATTTGTTGATCACATCCTTGAGCACCTTGTTCAAGGCATGGCCCATATGCAGGGGGCCATTGGCGTAAGGCGGTCCGTCGTGCAGGGTGAAGATCGGCCCTGAGTTCTGCAGGCCCAGCTTCAGGTCGATCCCGTTCTCAGTCCAGAATGACTGCAGCTCTGGTTCCCGCTTCACGGCATTGGCGCGCATGCCGAAGCTGGTCTGCAGCAGGTTGAGCGTGTCCTTGTAGGAGGGACGTCCTTCGGCGTTGGCGTCGCGCGTCTCCTTGCTCACGGTTGGGCAGCTGCAGACGGAATTATCCGTCCTCGCTGGCCAAGTTGGGTGCTGTTGCCTCCTTGGGCTTCTCTAGAGTTGTTGAAAGAGCGTCCTCCGGGGTGTCTGGCTGATTGGAGTCCTCCGGACGAACCCAGCGTTTGCCGCTGCGGCTACTGCCCTCTTCACGATTGTCAGCAGGTGGTTCTGGTTTCAGGCTGCCGAGTGCAGCCTGCAGATTGGTCAGGAGTGTGGTGACGGACGTGCTGAGCTGTTGCGCGCTCGTCGCCCAACGTTCTTTTGAGCGCAGTCGCTGTTGCTCCTCTTGGCTGAGTCGTTGCCAGCGTGATTGGGCGACTTCTGCGCCGAGTCGACTGATCAGCAACGCGCTGCAGATGACGGCGAGCATCGGTGCGCCGCGCAGGCGGTCACTACTGGTGACCAACACCAGGCCGAGCAGCAGCACAATGCCTCCCCAGATCCCGTCTCTGGGTCGACTCAGTTCCGTGGCGAGCAATGGCAGCAGCAGTACTGCCAGGCCCAACAGCAGACAAAGGTCTCCAGCGATTGTGGCCAGCATCAAGGAAGCAGCATGTCTGGGTGCATTCTGGTTGTCTGCCTAGAGTTGCAACCTGCCCATCTGGCGGAATTGGTAGACGCGCTGGTTTTAGGTACCAGTGGCTTCGGTCGTGGGGGTTCAAGTCCCCCGGTGGGCATCCGTTTCCCTAATTTGGTTCCACTTACTGCGGTCAGCCAATCTCCCCTCGTTGATGACACAGGCTCTCGGACAACCTGCAACGCAAGGCGCTGAGACTCGCCTGCGCTCTGTGCCGAGGGAATTCCTGGCACCACCTGCACCCTTGAACCTCACAGTGGTGTTGTTTTTTGGTGGTTATGTGCTGGCCGCACTTACTGTCTGGGGTTGGTTTGCAGCGGGATGGCCCCTGCCTGTGCTGTTGGCAACAGGTTTTCTGGCTCTGCACTTAGAAGGCACCGTCATCCATGACGCCTGCCATAAATCTGCGCATCCGGTTTCCTGGATCAATCAGGCCATGGGGCATGGCTCAGCACTCTTGCTCGGCTTCAGTTTCCCTGTTTTCACCAGGGTTCATCTCGAGCACCACGCCCATGTGAACGATCCCCACAATGATCCTGATCACATCGTGAGCACCTTCGGACCTCTGTGGTTAATTGCTCCTCGATTCTTTTATCATGAGTGGTTTTTCTTTCAGCGCAGATTGTGGAAGCGTTGGGAATTGATGCAGTGGGGTCTCGAGCGCAGTGTGTTTCTGGTGATTGTTCTTGCTGCGGCCAAATTTCAATTTCTTCCTTTCATATTCAACTGCTGGTTTGCTCCAGCTCTGATGGTGGGAGTGACTCTGGGGCTGTTTTTTGATTACTTGCCCCACCGACCTTTTACGTCACGTAATCGCTGGAAAAACTCCAGGATTTATCCAGGTCGGCTCATGAATTGGTTGATCATGGGTCAGAACTATCACTTGATCCATCACCTCTGGCCCTCCATCCCCTGGTTTGATTACAAACCTGCTTATGAAGCCACAAAGCCTTTGCTTGATTCCAAAGGCTCCCCACAGCGGCTGGGGATTTTTGAAACGCGCCGCGATGGATACAACTTCCTCTACGACATTCTTGTTGGTGTTCGCAGCCATAAACGCCGCAGGGGAAAAATGCGCCGTGTCGCCAGATTCATGCCTTTGCGACGCTTGCAGAGGTCCTGGCTGGGATTTGTCAACCAGATTGCGATCAAAACCGAGTCAAAGCGTTCCTCCTCTCGCTGATCATTCAGCCAGAATTTTGGGCACTCGGAAGAAGTCTCCTTCTCTTAAAGGTGCCTGTTCCAAAAGTTCTTCTCTTACCTGAGTGGGTTCCACCTTGTCTGTTCTGGTGGCATTGACCACCTCCACCGCACGGGTGGTGGGAGGAACACCTTCTGTGTCCACACCTTGGAGCTGATCCACATAATCGAGAATGCGCTCGAGCTGCCCTGTGTAGGTCGTGATTTTCTCTTCAGGTAGATCGAGGCGGGCCAGATGGGCCACCTTGCGCACGTCGTCGGCGGTGATCTTGTTCATGCAGCGGCGAGAAAAGTTTCCAGATCCTCGCGCAACGCCTTCGCTGCCGTGTTCAACAGCTCCTGGCCGTGTTCTGGTCTGGCCAGAAAAGGGTCTGATCCCATGCGGCCGTCCGGGTAGCGCCGGCGGAAGTCCGCAGGCCCATGAATCGATCCGCAGGGTGCTGGATCTGGCAGCGACCTCTGCTTGCTGATCAGGCTGTCGTGGAGATGCAGGGTGACGGCAATCTCGCTGGGGGTGGCGTGCTGTCCTTCGCGGTCGCCGTAGAGCTCACGGGCTCGCCTCACCACCGGACCGGCCATGAACCAGTTCGCCAGCCTGCAACGCAAGCGTGGGGCAACCTCCAGGCCGCGGCTTGCGGCGGTGCCATAGGCCTGAGCGAAGGCTGCCTTGCTTGTGGCGATGTTGCCGCCATGACCGTTCACCACCAGGATCCG
Source organism: Synechococcus sp. AG-673-F03 (assembly GCA_003211205.1). Taxonomy (GTDB): domain Bacteria; phylum Cyanobacteriota; class Cyanobacteriia; order PCC-6307; family Cyanobiaceae; genus Synechococcus_C. Next base: position 19,941 of record QCTJ01000001.1, on the reverse strand, counting down.
CTCGAAGCCATGAGTGGCCAGTGAGATCACAAGGTCATGCATCACAGCCAGCAAGGTTGCGGGCTGAAGGCTCATGGTGCCTGCAAACCCCAGATGGTGTTCGGCCATGCCGAAAGCCTGCACCGGTGTCACCAGGACGCCGCTCAGCCGTCCGAGCTCAAGCGCTACGGCCTCGGCAGTCAGGGCGTCGGTGCCGATGGCTCCCGTCGGGCCGTGTTGCTCAGTGGATCCAAGCGGAACAATGATTCCTTTGCAGCTCTGCAGGTACTGATCAACGTCAGGCCAGCTCTGCAGGGCCAGGCGAATGGTGTCGTTGCTGGCGGCGGGGCCGGGGAGGATGGAAGGCATGCCGAGCGTCGCGTTGGCTTGATAGTCGATCCTGAGAGCTGGATTTAGTGAGCTGTGCCTTTGCCGTCGTACTGATCGGTGTTGTAGTAGCCGCCCAAGGTGCCGAACAAGAACGTGGCCACCACGAAGAAGCCGCAGCTGAACAGCAACACAGTACCCAGGTTGAAACCGGAGAGTGCGGCATCCATGGCGTTAGATCGGTTTCTCCAAGCCTGACAGCGGATTGGTGCTTGTCATCACTTGCATGCAGGGATCGTCATCGCCCCCGATCTCACTGCCGCTGTGGGGGATCTCAAGCCACTGTCTCAGTCGACCAGTGATCCAGATGAACGGCAGGGTGTCCGCCAGTGCAGCGGCCGACTTGAACAGATAGCCGCTGGCGATGAACGAGATCAGTTGCGGAGCCACCGGTTCACCCGGACGCACGGGGAGAACGCCGGAGGCGTAATGGCTGATCAGCACTACAGCGCTGGTGTCCACCAATTGGCTCACCAGCGTGGAGCCGTTGTTGCGCAGCCACAGTGCCTTGCCATTGCTCACCCTTTTCCAGAAATGGAACATGCGCACATCGACGAACTGAGCCGTCAGATAGGCAGCCATGGAGGCGATGACTGATCCGAATGCCAGGCGTTGGATTTCGAAGAAGGTTGCATCAGGTGCGCCCTCCACGCCTGGCAAAATTCCTCCCAGCCAAAGGATCAGCACGACCCAGCCGTTGAGCAATAGGCCAACCCAAACCACCTGCGCGGCCCTCTTCTCGCCCCAGAGCTCACTGATCAGATCCGTGCAGAGAAAGGTGATCGGATAAGGCAGGGCACCAACGGCCACCACAACTGGCCAGGAGCCAATGTGCCCTAGTTCGAGGAAGCGGGTCAGGCCAAGGATGTTGAGCATGCCCAGCGTCCCTAGAAACAGCCCGACGAGCACCAGAAAGCAGAACTCACGCCGTTGCTGAAGCGCAGGATTCATCCGTGACAGTGACCAATGCTTTCAGGCTGCCAGGTTTTGCGCGCGCTTGCGGTTGCCCTGACACCTCGGGCGGGGGCCATTATGTGGTCAATCGCCAAATGATTCGGAGTTTTTGGAATCGGCCTAAGCACCGGATTCTCCACTGCGAAGCTGCAGGAAGCGCATTGACGCTGTCGCTCCAGCCACTCCCACAGCCAGCCAGACCATCACTCAAGATTTCCCAGCTCTACCCAAATCCTTCTTCTGCCGCCCTGCAGAGGTGGTGGGACCTGAGCTGGTGGGTTGCCGGCTGGTGAAACGTCAGACAGATGGATGTTTGCTTTGGGGCGTGATTGTGGAAACGGAGGCGTATTCGCAGGATGAGCCTGCCTGTCACGGTTACCGCCGCCGTTCACCGCAGAACGAAACGCTGTTTGGTGAGCCTGGTCGGTTCTACGTGTACGTGAGCTATGGCGTTCATCACTGCGTGAATGTGGTGACCGACCGTCCTGACTGGGCGAACGGAGTGTTGTTGAGGGCTGTGGCGCTTCCCGATGAACCCGAACGGGTTGCGGCCGGACCGGGCCTGTTGGCCCGGCGTTTCGGAATCGATCGCCGTTGTGATGCTTTGTCGGTCTGGGGAGGCGGTGATCTCTGGTTGGCCTCTCGCCCCGCCGAGCTGAGCGAACCTGCTGTGGTCACTACCACCCGGATCGGAATCAGTCAGGCCGAAGAGCTGCCTTTGCGCTGGTACCTGCAGGCCAGTCGCAGCGTTAGCAAACGGGCTCGCGGGGATCGTTCCCCGAAACCCAGTGAAGCCTTGCGACCCAACCCAGGCTGGGCAGCTGAGCTGTGCGCCTCTACGATGAGAATCAGTGAGGTGAGGCCAGTTGAGCGCCTGGACACACCGACACATCCTTGATCTCGCGGCCTTTTCGTTAGAGGACTTCGCGACTGTTCTGGAGTTGGCCCATCGCTTCAGATCGATGCCGGCCACAGGTGCTCGTCGCCTGCCTGCGCTGCAGGGTCGCTTGGTGGCCACCCTCTTTTTTGAGCCCAGCACGCGGACCCGCAGCAGTTTCGAGCTGGCTGCCAAGCGCCTTTCTGCAGACGTCTCTAGTTTTTCGCCCTCCAGCAGTTCGCTCAGCAAGGGGGAATCACTGCTCGATACCGCCCGCACCTATGTGGCGATGGGCGCCGACATGCTGGTGGTGAGGCACCGCTGTACTGGTGTGCCTCGGCAGCTGGCTGAAGCTTTGGAGCGCACGGGTGAGCGCACCGTGATCCTCAATGCCGGTGATGGCCTGCACAGCCACCCCAGTCAAGGACTGCTGGATCTCTACACGCTTGCTCATCACTTTGATGCCAGCAATCCCCGCCCCGAGGCTTTGCGAGGTCGTCGGATTGTGATCGTGGGAGACATCCTGCACTCACGTGTGGCGCGCTCGAATCTCTGGGCTTTGACGGCTTGTGGTGCAGAGGTCGTGCTCTGCGGTCCGCCCACTTTGCTACCAGATGCGTTCGCCGATTTCCTCGCTGAACCACCTCCAGGCCAGGCCACCGATCCTGTTGACAAGCGCGGGTCGCTGACGATCTGCCGCGACCTACATACCGCACTCAAGGGGGCGGATGCGGTGATGACCCTGCGCTTGCAGAAGGAACGCATGCGTCAGCACCTGCTCAGTGGGCTTGATCGTTACCACCGTGATTACGGTCTCAGCCATGAGCGATTGGCTCGATGCGGAGCCTCAATCCCGGTACTTCACCCTGGCCCGGTCAACCGGGGGGTCGAGATGAGTGGGGCCCTGCTTGATGACCTGAACGCCAACCTGGTGGAGAGTCAGGTGAGCAATGGAATCCCAATCAGGATGGCCTTGCTTTATTTGATGGCAGCGGCGGAATCCTCTGTGAACTCTCCTGCTTTGGGTTGAGGCGAAAGACCGGAAACCTGATTGGAGTAGTAGTCCATCGCTGCCCGCAGTGCTGCTCCGGGCTCTGAGATGGATGGGCCTACTCCTGGTGCCATCGGGAACGCAGCATCCGGTGCGTCCAAGCCCATGTGCTGACTAGGCATGCCCGTCAGCAACATCGAAGCTCTGGCCTGAGAGACCACCGCAAAGATCCATTTCAGGAGCAATGAGAAGCGATTCTCCTCATTGGGCATGAAGGCGAGGTGAGCAGCGGCCCAAAGCAGCCAGCCAAGACCGCCCTTGAATTTGAATCCACGCAAGTCTGCGACCGCATCGACACGGTCCAGTACGGCCATGCTGCCGAAATCAAACCAGCTGAAGTTCGGCCGTGATCCTCCGGCCACAATTGCGGCGATGTCTTTGCCCACAAACCCTCCGGCCTGGGTTGCAGGTCCTGCCATTCCAGGCAGCTGATTTCCATCTCGAGTGTGCTTGTAGCAGCAGAGATCGCCCACCACCCGGATCTCGGGATGATCCTTCATGGAGAAATCTGGCTCTACGATCACGCGGCCGGCACGGTCCGTCTTGCAGCCCACGGAATCCGCCAACATGCGGCCCAGATGAGATGGCCGTACTCCGGCGGTCCATATCACTGTGGCTGCCTGCAGCTTGAGCTCACCATCGGGTGTTCCCACAATCACTTCACCGGGTTGCATGCTCTGCACACGCCCTTTGAACAGAAACTCCACACCGAGAGCAGACAGGGTTTTCTGTGCAGCCTGAGATAGATCTTCCGGCATCGCTCTCAGTACGCGGTCGCCTGGGTCGACCACAACGATCCTCGTGTCTTCCAGATTCAGCTGGCGGAATTCCTTGCGCATGGCATTGCGCATCAGCTCCGAAGCGGCTCCAGCCATTTCGCAACCGGAGGGCCCTCCTCCAACGATCACGACGGTCTGCAGGAAACGACGTGCCTCAGGGTCAGGAGTCTGTTCGGCCTGCTCCATGGCCATCAGCAGACGTCGCCGAATCTCCTCGGCGTGTTCAAGAATTTTCATCGGTGGGGCAAAGGTCCGCCACTCTTCATGACCGAAGAAGGTGCTTCCCGAACCTGTTGCCAGCACAAGGTGGTCATAGCTGTAAGCCTTGCCGCTGAAGATGATCTGCTTGTCTTCAGCCTTGATCTCAGTGACTTCACCAAGCAGGACCTGCACATTGTTTTGGCGTCCAACCAGCTGTCTCAGTGGGGTCGCTACATCACCACTGGAGACCAGTCCCGTCGCAACCTGATAGAGCAGAGGCTGGAAAAGATTGAAGTTGCGTTTGTCGATCAGGGTGATGCGGACGTCTGCCTTGGCCAGTGCCTTGCAGGCACGAACACCCGCAAATCCGCCGCCCACAATCACCACGTGAGGCGCATGTCGCAGGCGATCTTCCGGTGGATCCAGCTCGAGGTAGTAATGCTCTCCAGCCATGGATGCAAGCTTGACGATCTGGATTCAGCGTATGGATGTCGAACAGTTTTGTCTGCGCTTTCAATGACTTGGAGCGGTTTAAAGCAACTTGAATCCCTCCAGTAAGAGGCCATAAAGCAGCCCAATTCGCGTCATGTCGAGCAATTGTCGACCTAAGTGACTGTCGCGATCTTTGGCCCAGTGTCTTCTTGCCCGCACCATGAGTTCCATCAGCCCCACGGTGAGCATCGCTGCCAAAGGGTCCATCAGATTGAGAGCACCAGAGACGGAAGCAACGCCGTTTCCGATCATGAAACTTGCTGTTAGAGCGATGAGCAGTAGTGACGTACGTCGCCATGGATTGGTCGCCCACAGGTCCAACCTGGTCGCGGCTTCTCCGACTGTTCGCTGAAGGCGTGTTGCTTGAAGACGGGCTGTCAACTTGGCAACCTCTTGAAAGAGAGGCAGGGATAACAACCGATGATCCCCATCACCCGGCCCGAAACCCTGCCGTTCAATGTATACACCATTTATGGGGTGATTGCCTTTGTCAACCGCTACATATTGAGGCTTTTGATGCAAAAAGCCCAAAATTGTCCGGTTGAGGACGTGGTTATTTTCGTAGAAAAGCCTGAACAGCTCTGCTTGGCAAGTGGAGACCTCAAGATTCAGTCGGATTCAGCTTTTGCTTTGCGAGAGCTTTTGCCTTCGAGCAGTTCAAGTAGCGCTTCCATTTGGGCCATCACGCCTCGCACTTCGCCGGCTTCTGGCAGGAGGCCGTCTTCCATGACGCCCTGATGCATTTCACGGAGTTCTTGGCGGATGTAGCGCAGATGGCTCACTACCTGTTCTCTTTTCGACTGAGACATCAATAGGGGCTTTCTCAACCTCTCTTTTACCGCATGGCCTGAATGAACGCTCTCAACAGCGTTAATCAGCGGCGGGAAAGGCCACCTGCCAGAAGAATCAGCCCGTAGGTCAAAAGAGCGGACGGTCTGACGAGCACTGAAAGACAGGCCGTGATGCTGAGCGCCATCAGCAGTGAAGGTCTGCTCGCCCGTCGGTAGCCAAGCGTGGGCCTGATCATGATTCAGCGTTTCGCAAATTTCGCCCTGGCTTCGGCGTAAAACGCTGAATCGATGCAGTCGAGCTGGCACTCCTGTGCCATCGATTCAATTCTGCGGCGAACGGCTGGTCGCACAAAAAAAGGAACTTCCTTGAGCGACTGTTCTGCATCAGCACTCCAATTCAACCTTGATCTCATAAGTCCCGATGGAGAATAGGGGATTCGAACCCCTGACCTCTGCGGTGCGATCGCAGCGCTCTACCAGCTGAGCTAAGTCCCCGGGCAGATCAACCTAGCGCCGGTTTTCCAACGCACTCGAAGGCAAAATGATCATTAGTGCTTCGTGCCTGCATGCTGATCACTCCGGAGCAATTGGCTTCTTTTGATGAGGCATCCGTTGCGACACTGGCGCGCCGTTTGGAGTACGACGACTACCTAACTCCCTTTGAAGGCCTGAATGACTGGCATCTATTGAGATCCCTCGCCATTCATCGACCGGAGCTCACCGCTCCATACGCCCATTTGATCGATCAGGAACCCTTCGACGAGGACTGAGCCAATGCCGGGGCTACTGAAGGGACGACGGGTGCTGGTCGCTGCCTCAGGGAGTATTGCGGCTGTCAAGACTCCGCTGCTGGTCAGTGCGCTTGTGCAGGCGGGGGCTCAGGTCCGCTGTGTGCTCACTGCAAGTGCTGCCCGTTTAGTGAGCCCAGTGGCTCTGGCAACGCTCAGTCGTCATCCCTGTCTGCAGGACGCCGACCAGTGGGACCCTGCATGTCTGCGCCCACTGCATATCGAACTGGCTGAATGGGCGGATCTTGTGGTGGTGGCCCCGCTCAGTGCAACATCACTGTCCCGTTGGGTGCAGGGTGATGGCGAGGGACTGCTGGCCAGTCTCCTGCTGGCTTGTGAGTGCCCAGTTCTGGCGGCGCCAGCGATGAACACAGCCATGTGGACCCACCCTGCCGTGCAGCGCAACTGGGGCCTTCTGCTTGATGATCCTCGAGTGCTGCCCCTGGCGCCTGAGGGCGGTCTGCTCGCCTGTGACCGTCTAGGCACGGGCCGCATGGCTGACCCAGTCAGGATAGAACTGGCTGCCGAAAGTGCCCTCTTGCAAGCCGATGCTGAGGGCCGCCTCAAAGCCGACTGGCGCGGGAGGCATGTGCTGGTGAGCGCCGGTCCGACTTTGGAGGCTTTGGACTGTGTACGTGTTCTCTCCAACCGCAGCAGTGGCCGCATGGGTGTTCTGTTGGCTCAGGCCGCTCATCTGCGCGGTGCCACCGTTGATTTGGTTCATGGCCCGCTGCAAGTTCCGCCATCCTGGCTGGAAGGCCTGCAGTGTCATGCAGTGGTGGGAAGTGCCGCCATGGACGACAGGATCCAACAGCTGCAGCCGAAAGCAGATGCGGTGTTGATGTGCGCGGCTGTCGCTGATTTGCGCCGAACCAGTTCCACTGGTGTTGGGAAGCTGCCGAAACACCAACTGATTGAGTCGCTGGAGGCTGGTTGGGAGCCAGTGCCTGATCTGCTTCATTCACTGGTGAGCAGGCGCCCCGCGGGTCAGTCTGTTCTGGGTTTTGCCGCCCTGACAGGAACCGATGAGCAACTGCTTGAGCTCGGCCGCCGAAAGTTTCAGGCCAAGGGCTGTGATCTGTTGATGGTCAATCCTGTCGACCGCCTCGGTCAGGGGCTTGACAGTGATCAGAACGCCGGCTGGCTTCTCGGTCCAGGCGATCGTCATCAGATCTGTCCTCTCGAAGACAAGCTCGTGTTGTCTCATCGCTTGCTGGATCGACTGTCAGAGATCAAACAGGCCTGTTGATCAAGCAGCCATATCGGCGGGACCCTGCTCCACAAGGCCGATGAACGTGCGCAGTTGCAGTCGCGGGATAGAGGGCCAGCCGCCGCTGCGTTCCATCGTTTTAAGCAGAGCGAACAGTTTTTGGCGGTCTTCTGGAAGGCTTGCCTGAAACGCATCGTCCTGGATGTCTCTGTGGAGGGCTTCCAGATCACGTTGAAGCAGGAGCAAATACTCGGGATCGTCTCGATGATGTTCTGAAAGTTCTCGGAGTGTTTTCAGCGCCGGCTGCAGCTTCTCCTGGATGATTTCACTGCCGTCGCGCTGCATGGAGAACACTTCACGTTGTTGAGACGTGCAAAAGGCAAGCCGGTGCGGCCGTTTGACACCTGTAAGATCCGCCTGTCCGGTGGACTTCGTCAACAGCCGGCGTTTCGGCTTCCCCTCCATGCGCATCCGTCCTCTGCTGGCCCTTGTGCTGGCTTTCTGTCTGACCTTCGTCACTGCCTGCAGCGGAGATGCTCAGGCAGTTGATCGCTCGAACATCACCTACGACGACATCCGTAACACCGGCAGGGCGAATGATTGCCCCACGCTGCCTGAATCCGCACGTGGTTCCATTCCGCTGACTCCCGGCAACGACTATCAGCTGACTGCCATCTGCATGCATCCCAGCCAGGTCTTCGTCAAAGGTGAGCCTGCCAACAAGCGTCAGGAAGCCAAGTTCGTTGAGGGCAAGATCCTCACCCGCTACACCTCCAGTCTTGACCAGGTCTACGGGGACCTCGTTGTCAGTGAGAAAGGCATTTCCTTCACGGAGGAGGGTGGCATCGACTTCCAGGCCATCACCGTTCTGGTCCCAGGCGGAGAGGAGTTTCCTTTCACGTTTTCAAGCAAAAATTTGAAGGTCGATGCGGAAGGTGCAGCCATCACCACCAGCACCGATTTTGAAGGCGAGTACCGCACACCGAGCTACCGCACCAGCAACTTCCTTGACCCCAAAGGCCGTTCACTCACAACTGGTGTGGACTACCCCCAGGGTCTGATTGGTCTCGGCGGTGATTACCAGGAGCTCGAGCAAGAGAACAAGAAGCAGTACATCGATGGCCAGGGTGTGATGAGCCTGTCCATAACACGTGTTGATCCCGAAACCGGCGAATTCGCTGGCGTGTTTTCCGCCATTCAGCCTTCCGACTCTGATATGGGCAGCAGAGAGACTGTGGACGTCAAAATCACCGGAGAGCTTTTCGGCCAGCTCGAAGAGGCCTGATTACTTCAAGACAGTTTGATCAGCAACAAGGGGCTTCGGCCCCTTTTTTGTTGTGACCCCTTTTCGATGAAGCCGCAGGCTGTTGTCTGGGAGAATCGCGCCGTCTTCCCAATCCATCCGGCCTGTCATGACTGCCAGCACCCCTTCCTCTCAGACCGGTGTGATCGCTCCCTATGGCGGCACCCTGGTTGATTTGATGGTTCCGGAGGGTGACAAAGCTGCAGTCAAGGCTTCAGCCAGCAGCAGCATCGAATGCTCCGATCGCAATGCTTGTGACGTTGAACTGCTGGTGGTCGGGGGCTTCTCCCCTGAAAGGGGTTTCATGCACCAGGCCGATTACGACGCAGTTGTGGCCGGGAACCGCACCACCTCGGGGTATCTGTTCGGACTGCCGATCGTGATGGACACCGACCGTGAGGACATCACGGTCGGGCAGAAGATTCTGTTCACTTATAAGGGCCAGGACCTTGGTGTGCTCACTGTTGAGGACAAGTGGGAGCCAGACAAGGTCATCGAGGCCAAGGGTTGCTATGGCACCACATCCCTGGAACATCCGGCTGTGCGCATGATCGCCACAGAGCGTCGCCGTTTCTACCTCGGTGGTCGGATTCAGGGCCTTGAACTGCCTTCGCGTGTGTTTCCTTGCAAAACGCCAGCTGAGGTCCGCGCAGGCCTTCCCGCAGGGGAGGACGTTGTGGCCTTCCAATGCCGTAATCCTATCCACAGAGCCCATTACGAGCTATTCACTCGAGCCCTGCATGCCAGCAACGTCAGTGAAAACGCAGTGGTGCTTGTGCATCCAACCTGCGGTCCCACCCAGCAGGATGACATCCCTGGTGCTGTGCGATTCCAGACCTATGAGCGACTTGCTGCCGAGGTGAATAACGCTCGGATCCGCTGGGCTTACCTGCCCTACGCCATGCATATGGCAGGCCCTCGTGAGGCCTTGCAGCACATGATCATTCGCCGTAATTACGGCTGCACCCATTTCATCATTGGGCGTGACATGGCCGGCTGTAAGTCTTCCCTGAGCGGTGATGACTTCTACGGTCCCTACGACGCTCAGAACTTTGCCAAGGAGTGCGCGCCTGAACTCACCATGGAGACCGTGCCCTCTCTCAACCTCGTCTACACGGAGGAGGAGGGTTACGTCACCGCAGAACACGCCGAGGCCAGAGGGCTGCACGTGAAGAAGCTCAGCGGCACTCAGTTCCGCAAGATGCTGCGCAGCGGTGAAGAGATCCCCGAGTGGTTCGCTTTCAAGAGCGTCGTGGATGTACTCCGGTCCACCTGAACTCTCAACTACCTATTAACATTCCTTCATCAGAGGCGGAAGACCCTTGAACAAACGTTGGCGAAACATTGGCCTTGGTGCCCTTCTCGTGCTCGCGATCGTTGTAATCGCACCGGCTTTCTTTGGTGGTGCCGGCAACCCTCAACCCGAGGCACGCTCACTTCGCTACAGCGATTTTGTGGAGAGGGTCCAGGAAGATCAGATCAGCCGAGTGCTCCTTTCCCCGGATCGTGGTACTGCTCAGATTGTCGAGACTGATGGTCGGCGCGCTGAGGTGAATCTCGCGCCCGACAAGGACCTCCTCAAGCTGCTCACCGATCACAACGTTGATATCGCGGTTCAGCCCTCCCGCCAGCCCGGGGCTTGGCAGCAGGCCGCTTCAAGCCTGATCTTCCCCTTGTTGCTGCTGGGTGGTTTGTTTTTCCTCTTCCGTCGTGCGCAGTCCGGCGGCGGCGGTGGTAACCAGGCAATGAACTTTGGCAAAAGCAAGGCTCGCGTACAAATGGAGCCATCCACGCAAACCACTTTTGGCGACGTTGCGGGTGTTGAAGGAGCCAAGCTCGAACTCACAGAAGTCGTTGACTTCCTTAAGAACCCTGATCGCTTCACTGCTGTAGGAGCCACGATCCCTAAAGGTGTTCTGCTGGTGGGCCCTCCAGGTACCGGTAAGACTCTTTTGGCCAAAGCTGTGGCTGGTGAAGCCAGCGTTCCTTTCTTCTCGATCTCCGGTTCGGAGTTTGTCGAGATGTTTGTTGGCGTTGGTGCGAGCCGTGTCCGCGATCTTTTTGAACAGGCGAAGAAGAATGCACCCTGCATCATCTTCATCGACGAAATTGATGCGGTCGGCCGTCAGCGTGGAGCTGGCATGGGTGGTGGCAATGACGAGCGTGAACAGACACTGAATCAGTTGCTCACCGAAATGGATGGTTTCGAGGGCAATACCGGAATCATCATTGTTGCGGCCACCAACCGTCCGGATGTCCTCGACTCAGCTCTGATGCGTCCTGGACGTTTTGACCGTCAGGTCACGGTGGATCGACCCGACTACGCAGGTCGTCTACAAATCCTTGGGGTTCATGCCCGTGGCAAGACGCTGTCCAAAGATGTCGACCTCGATAAGGTAGCCCGCAGAACTCCTGGCTACACGGGCGCCGACCTGGCCAACCTGCTGAACGAAGCAGCAATTCTTGCTGCCAGGCGTGATTTGAGCGAAGTCAGTAATGACGAGATCAGTGACGCTATCGAGCGGGTAATGGCTGGTCCTGAGAAAAAAGACAGCGTGATGAGTGATCGCCGTAAGCGTCTCGTTGCCTATCACGAGGCTGGTCATGCTCTGGTTGGTGCCCTCATGCCTGATTACGACCCGGTTCAGAAGATCTCGATCATTCCGCGTGGAAATGCCGGTGGTCTGACCTTCTTCACTCCTAGTGAGGAACGGATGGAGTCGGGCCTTTATTCACGTACCTACCTGCAGAACCAGATGGCCGTTGCGCTCGGTGGTCGTGTTGCCGAAGAGATCGTCTACGGAGAAGACGAGGTCACCACAGGTGCTTCCAATGACCTCCAGCAGGTTGCTTCAACTGCAAGACAGATGATTACCCGCTTCGGGATGAGCGACAAGCTGGGTCCGGTGGCTCTTGGTCGTTCTCAGGGAGGCATGTTCCTCGGACGTGATATCGCGGCTGAGCGTGACTTCTCGGAAGACACTGCGGCAACCATCGACGAGGAAGTTTCTGATCTTGTTGCTCTGGCCTATAGGCGTGCAACCAAGGTTCTTGTCGACAATCGCGCTGTGCTCGAAGAGCTCGCAGACATGCTTGTGGACCAGGAAACTGTGGATGCAGAAGAGTTCCAGGAACTGCTGATCCGCAGCGATGTCCGTATTGCCGAATACGTCTGAAACTGATCTGGGGTTGATTCGCTCGTTGCGGATCCAACCCCTTCTGGTTGTTTTGCGTCCAGAACCCATTGATCTGGAGGGAGTTTTTTTCACCACCCGTCTCTGCCGTCAGCTCGATCAGCTGGTGGAGGCGGGTGTTCAGCATGTAGAGATCGCATGGATTGATCATCCCCGCTGGCCTGATCTTGTGATCGCAGCGAGGTCTCGTCACCCCTTTCTGTCCCTTGGAGCAGCATCGATCACGCAGCAATCGGCTCTGCAGCAGGTGGCTGAGCTTGGATTCAGCTACGCCATGTCGCCGCTGTTGGATCGGGAGTTACAGCAAAGAGCGAAGCAGCTTGATTTTTTGTTGGTCCCCGGTGTGATGTCTCCCTCAGAGATCAGGCAAGCCTGTGATCTGGGTTGCCGTTTGGTGAAGTTGTTTCCGGCAAGCGTTCTTGGGCGCAGCTTTTATCGTCAGATCGCTGCGCCGATGGGGAATCTCCCTTTCATGATTGCCGCTGGAGGCTTGCGTGCCGGTGACCTCTACTCCTGGCTCGACGCTGGATATGACGCCATCGCGCTTGGTCGAACTGTGTTCGAAAACAAGGATTTTGATCCCTCCCTTGCTGCCTGGATTGGCGCATGAGTGGTAGCGATGAGACCCATCTGCTACAGATAAGAGAGATGTTTCAGGAACGATGTCTCAGCTATCCATCAAGTTGAGTGACAAAGCTGATGCTTTGATCGCTCAGTTGCAGAAGGAAATTTTCAATCGACGTCGCAAGAAGGTCACCGCCTCCGGCGTCGTGGAGACCCTGGTCGAAAGCGGGGCTCGCTCGCAGTCCGACAAGCGTTTCTCAACCTCCTGGGTCAATCTCATTCAGGACATTGAAAAGGCCGCCAAGCTGGCCAATGCCCATGGCAGCAAACCCTCTTCACTCAGCGATGAGGAGTGGGTGATGGTGTTGAGCCATCGCAACCGCCAGTCCACCGGTAAGCCTGCACGTCAGTCGACTGCCAAAAAGCCTGCCGCTAATAAGACTGCGGCCAAGAAACCTGCTGCCAAAAAGCCCGCTGCCAAAAAGCGTGCTGCCGTGAAGGCTTCCACGGCTAAGGCTCCAGCAGCGAAAGCTGCAGTCGCCAAGACTTCTGTGAAGAAATCCGCTTCACGCAAGCCGACCGCGACGAGAGCCGCCAAAAAGACGACGACAACGTCGACAACAGTGAGCACTGCAAGTAAGCCACGTTCGGCTCGTCGTGCCCGCAAGGCCACTAAGGCATCGGCATCCGGGTCGGTGGCCGGACGCATGGCCAAGGCCGCAGCTCAGCTGGGGAGCGGCAGCGGCATTCCGTCTCCGGCTCGCAGCTGAATCTCCAAGTGCAGCCTCACCAGAGGCTGCACTGACCCTGCTGTCTAAGCAGGTGGTCGGCCAGGACCAGATTTACCATGGCCTCCACCATCGGCACGGCTCTGGGCAGCACACACGGGTCATGTCGACCCTTCGCGGCGAGGGTGGTGGCCTGTCCGCGGTCGTTGATCGTTTGCTGCTCTTTGCGGATCGTTGCGGTTGGCTTGAAGGCCACCCGGATCACAATCGGTTCACCGTTGCTGATGCCTCCCTGAATTCCGCCGGAATTGTTGGTGGCTGTGCGCAGCCGGCCTTCGTCGCTGGGCAGAAAGGCATCGTTGTGCTCGCTTCCTTTCAGCCGTGTGCCGGCGAAACCTGAGCCGATTTCGAACCCTTTGGTTGCAGGTAGTGACATCACCGCCTTGGCCAGATCCGCTTCCAGCTTGTCGAACACAGGCATTCCGAGGCCTACGGGAGGCCTGCGTACAACGCATTCGATCAGACCTCCACAGGAGTCGCCCTCGCGGCCGATCGCCTCAATCCGTTCGATCATCCGATCAGCCATCACAGCATCCGGACATCGCACGATGTTGGCTTCCACGGCTTCGCGGTTCACCGCATTGATGTCCACCGTGGCTTCGAGGTCATGAATGCGCCGGACCCAGCCCACGACCTCCGTGCCATGGACCTTGTTCAGCAACTGCCTGGCAATGGCACCAGCAGCTACGCGACCGATCGTTTCGCGCGCCGATGCCCTGCCGCCGCCGCTGCGCGCCTGAATGCCGTACTTCGCTTGATAGGTGGCATCGGCGTGGGAGGGTCGAAAGGCAACCTCCATCTCCTGGTAATCCTGGGGCCGCTGGTCTTTGTTGCGGACAACCATGGCAATCGGTGTGCCCAGTGTCATGCCATCTATGACACCACTCAGGATCTCCACCTGATCGGCTTCCTTGCGCGGTGTGGTGATTTTGCTCTGGCCTGGCTTACGCCGGTCCAGTTCGGCCTGAATCGCTGGCACGTCGAGTTCCAGTCGTGGCGGGCAACCCTCCAGGATCACGCCGACCCCGCCGCCATGGGACTCGCCGAAGGTGCTGATGCGGAACAGGGTGCCGAAACTGCTGCCCAATGGAATGCCTTCTCTCGTTTGAGCGTAAGAGAGCTCAGATCAGCTCGCTGAGGGCCCCTGAAGGCTGTTCAGAAGCCGGCCTGTCCCGAAGCATCTCGAAGTCGTTGAAGTCGAAACCCGGTCCGACACAGCAGCTCACCAGGGAGTACTGCCCCTCCGAGCGCGCCGCCATCCAGTGGCCTGCTGGCACCACATGAACAGGATTGTGCATCGAGAGCACATGCTGCACGGCTTGGCCTCCCTCCGGTTCAAGAGTCCAGAGACTCAGGGGTGTTCCCTGGAGATGGGTCCAGACCTCATCGGCCTGATGGACTGCATGCCAGCGGCTTCTGGACCCTGCATCCAGCAGGTAGAGGATGCTGCTGATGGCTGTCCGTTGCTGGCCATCGGCACGGGTGACCCGTGATGAGCTGCGATACAGCTCACGGAACCATCCACCCTCTGGATGTGGTTCGAGGCTCCAGTCCTGAATCAGTTGATTCACGACCTCCATCGGCGAGTGGCTCGATGCTGGGGTCTGCTCTGAGATTGGCTCCATCAGTTCAGGGGTTTACTGAAACGCATCAAGCCCCAGCTGAGTTTGCCTGACTGGCCACCATCAACCCAATGGCCCAGTCCGGCGTCCATCCGCTCCAGATACCCCGGTGTGATGCTGCTTTCCAATTCCTCACGGCGGCGGCGCAACTCCAGGCGGACCCTGTTGTAGTGCTCGATCAGCATCGCTGTGCGCTCATGCCATGCCGTCCGCGTTAGCCCTGCCTCGGTACCCCAGCGGTGATACCGCTCTGGTGATCCGAGATCCGCAAGGTGAATGCGACCGAGAATCGCCGTGAGTGAATCAGCATTGACACCATCGGCTGCCATGGGGTCGGTCATCACCATCACGCCGCCAGGTTTCAGCAAACGTGCTGCTTCCTGCATCACCGTCCTGCGGTCACCGGAGTGGAGAATCGCGTCCTGACTCCAAATCACATCGGCGCAGCCATCGGGGAGGGGGACTGCCTCGAAGGAAGCATCGTGAACGGTGATGCGCTCAGAGAGGCCGGCCTCTTGATTGAGCAGCCGATGTCGGTTGTTCTCAACCGCAGAGATGTTGATGGCATCCACCTTGATTCCAGGGTTGCTGCAGAGTCGCCTGGCTGCTCCCCCGTAGCCAGACCCGAAGTCCACCACCCTCAGGGTGGTTGCTTCGTTCGGGGGAAGAGGCTGACCGATCAAAGCGATCAGCGCGTCGACAGTGCGACGGCTTGCGGTTGCGATCGGCTCCTCCGCACTCTCATAAAGGCCGATGTGAATGTCCTCGCCGCCCCAAATGCCTGCATAAAACCGATCGGCATCATCACTGTCGTAGTAGTTGGCCGCGGTGCTGGCTGCTTCGGAATAGTTGCTCGCCATCTCTCAGATCGCTGTGATGTCGGTGTCGAACAGATATTCCTTCTCAGCGACATGCACGTAGAAGTCGGGATCATCGTGGCCGCGTTGATAGTCGCCGTAGCTGGTGATCCTCTGGAATCCCACCTCTCGCATCAGACGCCGCACGTAGCCGTGCCGCAGCGGGAACATGTTCAGGTGATAGGTGCTGCCATCGCTGAAGGCATAACGGAAACGGGCCAGTCCATCGTCGACGTGTTCCGGTCCCACTTCGACGTCTTTACCGCAGTAGACATTGCTCTTGCCGCTTGTGGAGGTTCCCTCCAGCAGGCGGTCATAGTTGCGGTGATCAAGAATCAGAATGCCGTTGTGCTTGAGCACCGCGTAGTACTCGGCCAAGGCCTTGCGACGATCCCGCTCGCGGAATAGGTGGGTGAATGAGTTGCCCAGGCAGATCACGGCGTCGTACTCGCCGTGAATGTCGCGGTTGAGGAAGCGCCAGTCCGCATGAACCGTGCGCATCAGCAGATCGCGTTCCCGTGCGTTTTTGAAGGCACGGGCAAGCATGTTGGGGCTGCCATCCACGCTCACCACATCGAAGCCCTCGCGTAGAAGACGGACGGAATGGAAGCCCGTGCCTGTCGCTACATCCAGGACCGAGCGGGCGCCGTGCTCGTGCAGTAAGCGCACAAAGAAGTTGCCTTCAGCTTCTTCCCGGGCATCCCAATCAATCAGGCGATCCCAGCGGTCTGCGAACTGTTCAATGTATTCCTGCTGATAATGATCTGTTTCCCGGACACGTTCGGGTCGCTGTCCGAAGCGTTGCGCATCACCGGATTCCGCTGAAGGCTGGCTTCTGAGTGTGGTCATGCCGGTCGGCTCCTCTACTGCGCGGGGCGGTGCGAAGGACAGCAGCGGCGCTGTCTGGCAGCTCGTTACCGACCCTCTGAGCTGTATCGACGTTGCGAACGGGCTCAATTCGCAACCTAATCACGGCGTTTGAAGCTGTCAGCTACGCAGATGAAGGCTTTGTGGAAAACGGATGGTGACTGACCGCTGCTCAGCAGGTCAGGCCACTGCTATAAGCAGCTCAGGCTTGGGCGGAGGCTCTGAAGTGCAGTCAGAGATCTCCATCAAGTCGGTCTGGAAGCTGTTTGGCAGATCCTCAGCAGAGTTGATTGAGCAGCTGCGCTCAGGTGCGGATCCTGAGGAGCTTCATGCCAGTCGTGGCGTGAGGGCTGCTGTCCAGGATGTTTCGTTGGAGGTTCGCGCCGGCGAGATCTTTGTGGTGATGGGTCTTTCCGGTTCAGGTAAATCCACTTTGCTGAGGATGCTG
This sequence comes from Synechococcus sp. AG-673-F03, assembly GCA_003211205.1. GTDB lineage: Bacteria > Cyanobacteriota > Cyanobacteriia > PCC-6307 > Cyanobiaceae > Synechococcus_C. The sequence continues at coordinate 2,789 of QCTJ01000001.1, read as the reverse complement.
AATGGTTTGATCTCTCCCTGCGAGGGGGAGGTGACTGTCAAGGGATGTTCGCTGAACTCGATGACGGCACATCAGCTCGCGGAGCTGCGTCGTCATCAGATGGCGATGGTGTTTCAGTCGTTCGCGCTCTTCCCCCATCGCAACGTGCTTGAAAATGCTGCTTTTGGTCTTGAGGTTGCGGGCATGGCTCCCAAGGCGAGGACTGATCGCGCCATGCAGGCTCTTGAGCGAGTAGGGCTGGCCGCAGAGGCCCGCAAAAGACCACGTGAGCTGTCCGGCGGTATGCAGCAAAGGGTCGGTTTGGCAAGGGCACTGGCCCTTGATCCGCCGATTTTGCTGATGGATGAGGCCTTCTCTGCCTTGGACCCCTTGATCCGTAAGGACATGCAGGATCTGTTGCTGGACCTGCAGGCAGAGCACCGTCGCACGGTGGTGTTCATTTCCCATGATCTTGATGAGGCGATCAGGATCGGTGACCGGATCGCCTTGATGCAGGCCGGGCGGCTACTGCAGTGCAATACCGCTCAGCGGTTGCTGCAGCATCCAGCCAATGATGAGGTCAAACGCTTTTTCCGCGACGTTGATGTGGCGTCCGTTCTGACAGTGGAAGCGATTGTGCAGCCTCCTCCTCATCTGAGTATTTGCGATGTGGGCGAACCTCTGCCTGATGAGGGGGGAGTCACGATGTATGTGACGGATCGTCTGCAGTATTTCCGCGGTCTAATTCGACCTGGTCTCGGCTGGGTCGACATGGCTGCCATCAAGACGTTGTCGACAGGCACATCGGTGAAGGCTGCCATTGATGTGGTGGCAACCAGTGCTGAGCCAGTGCCCGTGCTGGATGACGACAAACGGCTGCTGGGCGTGATCAGCACGCGTCAGTTGCTGCTCGCAATGGAGGCAGGCGATTGACGCTGAGCCTTGCTGCTGCTCATCAAGCCGGTTGGCTTGGTCAGGCGATCGATCTTTCTGTTGAGTGGTTGTTGGCCAATGCCCAGGGATTGTTTGATCTGATCAAGGTGTCGGTGTTGGCCCTGGTCTCTGTTACTGAAATGGTGTTGGAGTGGCCACCGGCCTGGTTGTTCGCTCTGATTACCGCGGTGCTGGGGTTCTGGCGAGTGAATGGTGGGTTCGCGCTGTTCGTTCTGCTTGGCTTCAATCTCGTGCTCGCCATGGCGCTTTGGAGCGAGATGATCGCAACCCTTTCGCTGGTGCTCACAGCCTCCGGCCTGGCCCTGTTGATCGGCCTTCCGCTGGGCATTCTCTCAGCACGTTCACGACTGGTCTGGAGGCTGGTGCGTCCCTGTTTGGATCTGATGCAGACGATGCCTGCTTTTGTTTATCTGATTCCAGCAGTGATGTTGTTCAGCACGGGTGCAGTTCCTTCGATTCTGGCCACTCTGATCTTCGCCATGCCGCCGGTGGTCCGGCTCACGCATCTGGGAATCGTTCAGGTTCCGGATGACCTCATCGAAGCCGGTTGCTCCTTCGGCTGCAGCGATCGCCAATTGCTCTGGAAGGTGCAGATGCCCAGTGCCATTCCCACCGTGATGACCGGGGTCAATCAGACGATCATGCTGTCACTTTCGATGGTCGTGATCGCTTCGATGATCGGAGGTGGCGGTCTCGGTGATGTGGTGTTGCGTGGGATTCAGCAGCTTGATGTGGGAATGGGGTTTGAAGGGGGGATCGCCGTGGTGATTTTGGCGGTGATTCTTGACCGTCTTAGTCAGAGCTTTGCTGGTCAGCCTGGATCATCACTTCAAGAGCGCCTGCGCGCCTGGAAGTCTCTTTGGAGGTCGTCATGAGCGGTCGACGGATCAGGCGACGGGCTTTTCTGCTCGGAGGCCTGGGGGTTGCGGGGATTTCCGCAGCCAGCCTGGTCAGGCTCAGTGCACCATCCGCCTCGGTGAGCTCTTCAGCCCCTGATGGTCAGGGAGGTGTGGAGGGCTCCCGCAGTTCGCTGCCCAGTTCCGCATCTGCAAGACCAACACTGCGCCTTGGTTGGTCACCCTGGGCTGACGCTGAGGTGGTGAGCCTCATTGCTCAGAGGGTGATCCAACAGGCTTACGACGTGAACGTTGAGCGTGTTCTGGCCGACATCGGCATTCAGTACGCCTCCATCGCTCGCGGTGATCTGGATCTGATGCTGATGGCATGGTTGCCGTTGACGCACCGTGACTATTACCGGCGGGTGCGCGATCGGGTGGTCGACTTCGGCTCGATGTATTCAGGCCGCCTGGGCTGGGTGGTGCCGGATTACGTGCCTGCTTCGGAGCTCTCTGCGATTCCTGATTTACGTGATCCTTCCCTGGCGTCACGGTTCGACAACCGCGTGCAGGGGATTGATCCTGGCTCGGGTTTGAATCAGGCCTCGGTGGAAGCACTCAAGAGCTATCGCCTCAACGATCTGGAGCTTGTGGCGTCAAGCAGTGCTGCAATGACGGCGGTGCTTGATCAGGCCATCCGCCAGCAACGGTGGGTGCTGGTCACCAGCTGGACACCGCATTGGATGTTCGCCCGTTATGGGTTGCGTTTCCTTCAGGATCCACAACGGCTGTTTGGTGGGATTGAGTGGATTCACGCGCTCGGTCGTCCTCAGCTGGATTTGGACATGCAAGATGTGGCCGGCTTCCTGACTCGCTTTCATCTGCCCGATCAGGAGATGTCGGATTTGCTGTTGCAGGCCAATGACCAGACTGCTGAGGCTGCAGTGGACGACTACATCGCCTCGCATCCATCACGGGTTCGGTACTGGGTTACTGGAGACATTTTGGCAACCTGAATCG